>JAFRFG010000065.1 GCA_017434455.1 Thermoguttaceae bacterium
CAAGGGTCCGCAGCATAAAGGCCCCGGTCCCGGTTTCCACAGGGGTGCCAAGGGCCCGCGTTCGAAGATGAAGGGGTGCCCGTGTGGGCCGAAGTGTGACTGCCCCCAGTGCGACTGTGGCAAGGGTCCGCGGCATAAAGGCCCCGGTCCCGGTTTCCACAAGGGTGCCAAGGGCCCTCGTCCGGGGATGAAGGGGTGCCCGTGTGGGCCGAAGTGTGACTGCCCCCAGTGCGACTGTGGCAAGGGTCCGCAGCATAAGGGACCCGGCCCTGGTTTCCACAAGGGTGCCAAGGGCCCGCGTTCGAAGATGAAGGGTTGCCCGTGTGGGCCGAAGTGTGACTGCCCCCAGTGTGACTGTGGCAAGGGACCGCGTCCGGGGATGAAGGGGTGCCCGTGGGTGAAGAAACACGATCATTTCCCGTGCCCGCAGGGGCCTCCCGCCTGTGACGATGATTCCGCGTGTGAGGGTGAAGTTCCGGTCGGAGACGAAGTGCCGACCGACGGTGACGAAGAAGTCGTTCCCGCCGATGAGCAAGCACCTGCCGACGCGGACGTTCCCGCTGAGGAAGTGCCGTCCGATATGGAAACTCCCGCCGATGAGAGTACGCCTGTCGATGATGGAGCATCAGGAAGTGAGGAAGGTCCCTCCGACGAGGAGGAACCCCAGGAAGACGGACAGAAAGGGGAGTAACTGCCTCTTTCTGACCGGACGTTCGGCTTTCGAAAAAACGGGTTTTCGTTATGCCGACGGGGATGCCCGGAGCGTTTGCTTCCGGGCATCTTTTTTTTCAAGGGGGGCCCGTCGGTTTGTTTTTCCCGGTAAGGAAACGAACCGGCCAATACTTGACACTTCTTGTAATGCGTGGGAAAATAGGCAGGGCGTTTTCTCTTTCTGCCGAATTCGGGAAAGAGAATCGATTGTGTCTTTGAATCGTGTGACGCAGCGCTGTGGTCTAAATCAGCCGCTTGGCTCTGTGCGGGATAGGCCGACAGAATGTTTTTGCCAAGCGTTAGGTGAAAATGGTGTGAAGAGGTTTAGCAGTGGACTACAAAGACTTGGTGTTTGATTCCGACGCGCTCTTTCTTGTGACGGGGGGGGCCGGGTTCATTGGTTCGAACATTTGCGAGGCGATCCTCAAGATGGGGTACCATGTTCGCTGCCTTGATAATTTCTCGACGGGGAAGTTCATCAATATCGCGCAGCATATGACGAACCCCTCCTTCGAGTTGGTCGTTGGCGACGTTCGCGATTACGATACTTGTCTTCGTGCCTGTGATGGGGTCAGCTACGTTCTCAATCAGGCCGCTTGGGGAAGTGTGCCGCGCAGCGTGGAGTTCCCGCTTCTCTACAATCAGATCAATATTGGCGGGACGCTCAATATGATGGAAGCCGCCCGGAGATCGGGGGTCAAAAAGTTTGTCTACGCCTCGAGTTCCTCGGTCTATGGCGACGCCCCCAAGCTCCCGAAGGTGGAAGGGGATGAGGGGAACCTCCTTTCCCCCTACGCGCTGACCAAACGTGTCGATGAAGAGTACGGCAAGCTCTACGCGAAGCTTTATGGCCTGGACAATTACGGCCTGCGCTATTTCAATGTCTTTGGCCGTCGGCAAGACCCCGACGGCGCGTACGCCGCCGTGATTCCGAAATTTATCAAACTTCTCCTCAACGGCCAGCGGCCAACCATCTACGGAGACGGTCAGCAGTCCCGCGATTTTACCTATATCGAGAACGTCATCGACGCCAATCTCAAAGCGTGCACCGCGCCGAGCAGCGCCTCGGGACAGGCCTTCAACATCGCCTATGGCGGCCGTGAGTTCCTGATCGACGTCTATCATTCCCTCTGCCAGGCGCTGGGGACCGACATGGAGCCGGAATTCGCCGCGGAGCGAACGGGCGATATCAAGCACAGCAACGCCGATGTGAGTAAGGCCGTTAAAACCTTCGGTTACAATCCGGCCTTCAGCTTCGATGACGGCATTCGCCTGGCGATCGACTGGTACAAAGAAAATCTCTAGCGCGACAGCGAAAGGTGTGGCAAATACCGGGGAGCGGCGGTGGATAAGACGGTCCTGATTCTGGCGAACGACGCGAAGACACTCCTTTTATTTCGGCGCGAGGTTCTCGAGGAACTGCTTCGGTACGGATGCCGTGTTATCGTCTCATTGCCGTCCGACCCCGCGATCGCGTCGCTCAAAGAGCTTGGGTGCGAGATTGTCGAGACACGGGTAAACCGCCGAGGAATGAACCCCTTTCAGGATTTGGGCCTCATCCTTCGATATTGGCGGCTGATTCGCTCGATTCGTCCCTCGGTGGTCCTGACCTATACCATCAAGCCAAATGTCTACGGCGGTATGGCGGCCCGATGGCTTCGTGTTCCCTCGATGGCGACCATTACAGGGCTTGGCACGTCGATTCAAAATCCCGGGCCGCTGCGCCTTTTGACCCTCTTCCTTTATCGCCGCGGTCTTAAGGGGGCCAAGCGTGTCTTTTGTCAGAACGACTCGATCGAAGAGCTTCTCCTCCGAGAGAAGATCACTCTTAAGGAAAGAATCGTCCGGGTTCCCGGCTCGGGGGTGAATCTCGAAAAACACCGGTTTCAGCCGTACCCTGAGGACGATGGAACGACCCGGTTCGTCTTTATCGGACGCCTGATGCGAGACAAAGGGGTGGAGGAACTTGCTCAGGCAGCCCGTCAGATTAAAAAAGAGTATCCGAATACCTTTTTTGAGGTGATCGGGGGGTATGAGGAAAAGTATGAATCGCTCATCAACGCTCTTTGCCGTGAGGGGACGATTCACTATGCCGGTTATCAGAACGATGTTCGCCCCTTCCTGACCCCTTCTCACGCGATTGTTCTCCCCTCGTACCACGAGGGGATGGCCAATGTTCTTCTGGAGGCGGCTGCCGCCGGCCGGGTGATTTTGGCCTCGGCGATCCCCGGCTGCGAAGAGTCCTTTGACGAGGGGATCTCCGGGATCGGCTTTCGGTCCCGCGACGCGGAGGATCTGACCCGCGCGCTGAGGCAGTTTATTGAGCTGCCCTATTCGCAAAAAGAGCGGATGGGGCTTGCCGGCCGGAAAAAGATGGAGACGAACTTCGATCGGCGCCTTGTGATCGATCGATACTTACAAGAGATCCTCTCGTAAAAGAACGCGAAAACGCGTTCTTAAAGGGCTTTAAAGTCCTCGGGGAGCCGGACGCGGCATCCCGCCCAGGAGAGCCCGACCCCGAACCCGACCAACAGCGCGCTTTCGCCCGGATGAATAAACCCCTCGGTGACCGCGTCGTGGATCGCCAGCGGGATGCTGCTGGAGACCGAGTTTCCCCGGGTGAGCATATTAGAGAAATACCGGGCCCCCTCAAGGTGACATAGGTCTTGAAGGCGGGAGAGCATATATCGGTTGGCCTGGTGGAAGATGTAGGTGTCGATCGGGAGATTCTTTTGCCGACATTCTTCTTCGAGCGCCTCCACCAGCGGGGGAACCTCCTCCACGGCGAAGCTGAAGATCCCCGGTCCGTTCATCATGAGCTGCTCCTGGGACCGGAAATTCCCGCGCATATCGGGGAGAACCTTTTTAGTCTCGTTCGTGGGGGGAGTCCGATGGGCTCCGGCCGGGACAATCAACAGATCGGCACCGCTTCCATCGGTCCCGAACCGAAACGGTCCGATCGAGACCTCCGTATCCGAGGCGGTGGGAATCCCCTCGATGAGTGTGGCGGTCGCCGCGTCACCGAACAAGGGACGACTGGCCCGATCCATCTCGTTGATATACTTGGAGTAGGTCTCGGAGGTGACAAAGAGGACTCGCCGAGCCAGGCCGGAATCGATCAGCCCTTTGACAATCGCCAGCCCATAGACGTAGCCGCTGCAGCCAAGATTGATATCGAACGCTCCGCACCTTTTCGGCAGTCCGAGACGATCTTGAAGCAAACAGGCCCCTGTCGGGAGAAAGTAATCGGGCGACTGGGTACAGAAGACGAGGAAATCGATACTCGCGGGGTCGATGATACCGCTGTCGAGCAGGTTTCGCGAGGCGGAAACGGCCATATCCGTCGCGGTCTCCCCTGGCGCGGCGATAGGACGGCTGACAATACCGAGCTTGCGCTCCATCTTCTCTGCCGTCCACCCCGAAAATTTCGCGATCAGCTCCTCGTTATCCAGCGTACGCTGGGGAACGTAGTAGGAAATCGCTCGAATTTGCGAGGAAGACGGCATAGTGGGTTATCCGCGTGTTACGGTCGACGGCTCTTGGGAGCCGGTGGTGAGTATGTAGTCTGAATATCCAGCGGTCATTGTAAAGGATCGGGGAGAGTTTTTAACCCCCCAAACCGACTGCCGGAGGGGACAGTACTTAACGAGAAGTTGTATCGGTCTGGGACGTTTGGATGTTTATTATTAGGTGAAAAATTCACTCTTTAACGAAAAATCCGGCCGGTAACCCCTGGTTTTGGCCTCTTCCTGCTGAGATGTTCCGTTTTCGAGGGTATGAGGCCGAAATTCATCGCTTTCGGCGCCGGGAAAGACCTTGCCTTTGAGGCGTTTGTCGGGTTTAATCAGCAGGGGAGGAACACTTTTCCGTGGGGGGTGAGGAAGCGAGATGATGTCAAATTGGAAACACCTCTGGGCTAAGCTCAGGAATAAAGTCGAGCCCAAAAGCGAAGTTCGGCAGCCCCCCGCGGAGGTGAGCCGCAGTGAGCGGCTTTTGGACGCGATCGTTCGTTCTGTTCGGCAGCTTCGTGCCTCTCAGCAGATGGACGGTCATTGGATCACGCCGCTGGAGGGAGGGGCGGCGCCGCTGGCCCGGATGATTTTCCTTTTGGCTTTTCTGGGTTTGGAAAAGAGCCAGACGGCACGGGAATGTGCCCGATCACTGGAAGAAAAAATGCTCCCCGGCGGCGGATGGGAGAACGCTCCCGGGGAGGACGCCGATTTAGAGGCGTCGATAGCGGGGTATTTCGCCCTAAAAATCACCGGCCGCCACGCGTCGTCGGACAAGATGCGCCGAACGCGTCAGCGAATCTTTACCCTGGGCGGGGTGGTGAAAACTACGGGGGATATTCGTTTCTTTCTCGCCCTGCTTGGGCAGATTCCCTACGATCGAACGGCGGCCGTTTCGCCGCTGGCGCTTTTTTTCCCGGTTGTCGGCGCCTACCTGCTTCGCCGTTTTTGCGCTTCTGTCCGGCCGATCCTGGTCCCGATAGCCGTTGTTTCCGCGCTTGGGCCTGTTCGGACACTCTCGCCCGAACAGGGGATTCGTGAACTCCTCACCGAGCCGCTTCCGAGTGTATCGACCGCCAGCCGTCTGATCTGGTTCGCTCGGTCCCATCATATTACTCCTTTCTCTCGACAGCTGCTTCTTCGGGCGAAAATCTGGATAGTTCATCATTTCCGCAGGAGTGATGGGCCGGGGGCCTCTTTTTCGGCCATTCTTTGGTCGTGGATCGCGTTCCGAGCGCTGGGACTCGACGATGATTCCCCCGAGGTGGCGGCTTGCCGCCACGAACTGGAACCTCTCACACGTCATCTGCCGGAGGGGTGTCTTGAGATTTCTCCGACTGTTCCTCCCACCCGTGACACGGTCTTGGCGATGAAGGCACTGCGTCTTTCGGGCTGTACCTCGGATGATTCGGCGATCATTCGCGGTGAAAACTGGCTGCTCGAACGCCAGACCTCTGAACCGGGAGATTGGGCGGCCCGGGTCAAGGTTCAGCCCGGTGGATGGGCTCTTCAGTACCACAATGAGTTCTATCCCAACTGCGTCGATACGGCGCTGGCCCTGATGGTTCTCGCCGGGGCGTTCCCCGAAGGGGAGGGGCTTCGCAGAACCGTGATCGGGAGTGACGACGTTCGTGACCGGATCGACGAACGGCCGACGCTTTTACGCCGCAATGAGGCGGCCGCCGCCGGCCGTCGTTGGCTTCAATCGATGCAAAACAAGGACGCCAGTTGGGGGCTGTTTGACCGAGGGAAGAGATATCCCTTTCCCGCCGTGGGAAATTTCCTCCCCGATTCTGGATCGGTCGAAACGACCGCCTCCGTTTTGGAGTCGCTCGGACGGCAGGGATACCAATGGCACGGTGGCCTTCGGTTTGTTGATCGAGCTGTTCGTCGTCTGCGCGCGTGGCAGAGTGACGCCGGATATTGGGAAGGGCTCCCGGGAACAGATCGGATTCGTGGGACGTATCAGGCACTGACCGCATTGATCGCGGTGCAGGTTCCGAAAGAGGACGAGACGGTCATTCGCGCCGCCCAATGGTTGGAGTCGACTCAGCTCGCCGACGGTGGTTGGTTTGACGATATCGGTCCGGAAGGGGATGAGGAACGGACAACTTCCTCTTCTTCCCCCGTTCCGACGGCCTGGGGGGTGATGGGGCTGATCGCCGCGGGACGCGCCGAAACCCCATCGGTCGCGCGTGGAGTCCAGTATCTGTTGGACTGGCAGCGCGCTGACGGGCGATGGGACGACCCCACATTCTCGATGACGTTTCAGCCGAATCGCTCCCGTCTGAAACATTCCGGTCCTCAGACCTATTACCCCCTGATGGCGCTGGCTCTTTACGCCGGCACGATGGGAGAGGTGGGGGAGTAAACAATCTCCCCGAATCTCTTTAGTTCCATTTTGCCGCGGAGGGGGAACTTCTATCTCTCATCCCGAACGCCGATTAGGCCGTATGAGTTTGTCGGATATTTGTTTGTCATGCTCCGAGCCGGGGAAAAACAGACCTTTTCGTAAAACACCAATGTTCTTCTCTGCGTTGAAAAAAGCGCGAGGCGCGGAGCCGTTCCCAGGTTTATTTTCGTTGTCAAAGGTGGTACAATCAAGGTTGTCTGTTTGCGTTCGCCAAGGAGGAACGCGACGATTCTTGAGTATTTGTTTTTCACAGGAGAGAGATAATGCGCGCGAAAACGGTGTGTGGGTATTTGATGATCTTTTTCGCCACGGTGTTTTTCCTTCCGTTGAGTTTTTCGGTCGGGGCCGAACCGGTTCCGGTGATCTTCGATACTGACATGGGGAACGACATTGACGACGCTCTGGCGCTGGCGATCCTCCACGCTGGGATCGAACGCGGCCGGTGTGACCTGCTGGCGGTGACGGTGACCAAACCCGGGACGGCGGCCGCTGAATACATTCAGATGGTCAATTCCTGGTACCGTCATCCCGATATTCCGATCGGCGTCACGACCAAAGATATCCTCCCCGAATCGGGCCGATATCTCGAAAAGATTACCGCCGCCGCGCGGGAAAAGTTCCAGTGGGAATCGAAAAAGTACGACACGGCCGTCCCCGTCCTGCGTAGAGCGCTGGCTGCCGCGGCCGATGGTTCGGTGGTGATGGTACAGGTCGGTTTTTCGACGAACTTGGCTGATCTTCTCGATTCTCCGGCCGACGATATCTCACCGCTGAGCGGCCGTGAGCTCGTTGCCCAAAAAGTTCGGCTCCTTTTGATGATGGCCGGGGGCTTTACCGAAGAGTACAAGGCGCACAAAGAGTTTAACGTGGTGAACGATGTCCCGTCCGCGCAGAAGCTCGCGTCCGAATGGCCGACGCCGATCCAGTTCTCCGGTTTTGAGATCGGTCCGGTCATCAGCATGCCCAGTCAATCGATGAACGATGACTACGGTTGGACTGATTGGCATCCGGTGCGCGATTCCTATGAGGCGTATTGCGGTCTGGACAAAAGCGCCTGGGCCTGGGATCTGACTTGCGCTTTGGTCGCGATCTATCCCGATGAGGGGTTCTTTGATATGAGCCAGCCCGGTACGGTGACCGTTCGAGATGACGGAACGACCTGTTTCACTGCGGCCGCGGATGGAAAGCATGCAATCTTCCTGATGCCGAGCGCCGAGCAGGCTGCCCGTGTTCGCCAGGCCTTTGCCCTCCTGTGCTCTGAGCCCAGGAAAAACTAAGGTCAACCGCATCCGGCAACACTTCAAGGTGAATCAAGATTGATGATCGCGGGAAACAGAATGATTCTTCTGGGAATCACCGGCACCATCGCCGCGGGCAAAAGTACCGTCACTCGGATGCTTCGTCAGCGGGGGGTTCCCTGTTTCGACGCGGATTCTTCCGGCCATGAGGCACTTGATCTCCCCGAGGTCAAGAGAGCCCTGCTGAGGATCTTTGGTGCCGAGATTTTTCAAGCTCCCATTGCCGGCGATATCACCGATTCTCCGTTGCTGGATCTGCCTGCTGTTGATCGAAAACAGCTGGCCAAAGCCGTTTTCGCCTCCCATGACCCGGATCGGTCGCGCCGACGGCTGGAGGAGATCGTCCATCCGGTCATTCTTGCCGATTTTCACCGTTTCCGCCAAGCACAGGAACAAGCGGGCGTCCCTTTGGCCGTACTGGACGCCCCCCTGTTGTTTGAAACCGGTTGGAATCGGCTCTGTGATGTTGTTCTTTGTGTCGACGCGGATGAGGAGATCCGCGCGGCAAGAGCGAAGAACCGTCACTGGAGCCGCGAGGAGTTCCTGCGGCGAGAGAAAAGTCAGTGGCCCGCCGCTCGAAAGTGTCAGGTGGCTGATTTCGTTCTTGACAATAACTTCTCCCGCGATCGTCTGGCCCATGGACTTAACCGGGTCCTGGAGCGGATTCGGAGGCGAGGAGAGTCGACAAGTGAGGGATAAAAGGGGCGGGAAACTCCGATTTTTCCCTTTTTTCATCTCTGTCGGAGTTGATTTTTCCTGCGGCTTTGCGATAATAGAGATCTAGGATGTTCCCCGGTCACTTTTGGTCACCAGGGCTGTAGGTGGTCCCCCAAGTGTCCGTTGTACGCGAAACGAGTGAATTCCTATTTTTCCCGCCAAGAATTAACCTTATAGATTTTCGTCCGGTTCAGCTGGGTCTTTTGACGCCCGGCTCCCGGATCAGTGAGTCAAAGGAGCGTTAGAGATGACAGCAAAACGAAAGGATTCGGGAGAAACCCCGAAGAGCAGAGGGCGTGCCCGAGGACTTGCGCCGGATAATTCCTTTCCGTCCGGTGAGCGTCCGGCCCCGAGTGATTCCAACTCCCCAAACGAGGGCGCTTCCTTTGAACCGATCGATGAACAGCGCGCTCGTCTTGCTCGATACGCCGACGAAATCGAGGAGAGTTGGAATTCTCCCAATTCGACCACTCGCCGCGGTCCATCCGCTTTTTCGCCGAGCCGGTCCGGTTCAGACCTTCCTTCTGAGCAGCCAACCTCTCTGCCGGAAGAGAACACAGACGGCTTGGAGCTTCCTTCTCGTTCCTCGAGTGATTCGGCCGAAAAACCTCGCCGAGTCTCCGTCCGAGGGGTGGGCAGGGGACGTCCGTCCCGCGCTGTGGCAGAAGAATCCGCTCGTGATGTTTCGTCGCAGCCGTCCGATCCGAAGGCGCTCCCCGATTCCTATGACGCACCTATCGATTACACCCCTCGGAAAGAAAGTATCTGGAACAACAATCCGTTCCAGCAGGCGGGAAACCGCCCGGACTCGCGCGGCGTGAATTATTCCGATCGTCCGCGCCGGCAGTATGAACGCAGTGAAGAGTCCTCCGGCGATGAGCGTTACCAATCCGGTCGCCCGATGGATCGTTTTCGTTCCCCCGGTCGTTCTCCGGGGGGGCCTTCCTATCGTGATCGTTTTGGCGCGGGAGGCGCCGAGCGAGAAGGGACTTCAGAGGCGGCTTCCGGCGGTGAAGGCGATCGTGCCAACGACAATCCCGCGGACGGGCGCTTCCGAACGGGATATCCCTATCAGCGCGGTGGTTACCGTAACGACGGTTATCGCGGCGACGGTTATCGTAACGATGGCTATCGGCCCCGTCCTCAGGAACGTTTCTATCGCCGCCACAACCGCGACATCGATGATTCTCATCAGAACGGCGGGTACAACCGCTATTACTCTTTCCGCCGTTATCAAAATCCCGGTTATTCGATTGAGTCACTCGAAAACGTCGAACCCGAGTCGGCACCCCGCGGGAAGTATGGCGAGCCCCTGTCGTTAGCCGAAGAGCTTTCCTCCGGCCGCAACCGAATTTTTGACAGCAGTAAATCGGTCGCCAAAACGATCACCGAGGAGGAATTGGCGGCCGTTTCGACTCCCGATTGTGACGGTCGGGCTTATCTGGACTCGCTTCTGGCTATGGACGCGCAGGAGTTGGTTCTCGAAGCCCGCCGCCAGAATGGGGACGATCCGGTTGGCGCGCAGCGCCGCAAGCTCGCGTTCCGTGTCCTCAATGAGAAAATTCACCTCTCCGGCCTGATGTACGGGCAGGGGACGCTGGAAATACTGCCCGATGAATTCGGGTTTTTACGGAACCCTGAATTCAACTATTTCTCCTGTCCCGATGATATCTACATCTCGCCGAGTCAAATTCGACGATTTGGGCTTCGAAGCGGATCAACCGTCTTTGGGCAAATTCGACCGCCCAAAGAGAAGGAACGCTATTTCGCTCTGCTTCGGATCGAAAAAATCAACGGTGAAGACCCCAATCTTCTGGCCGAAAAGCCCTTGTTTGACGATCTGACCGCGATGCATCCCGACAAACGGATCAATCTCGAAACCAAAGACGGTGACATCAATACGCGGGTGGTCGATATGATCATCCCCGTCGGCTTCGGACAGCGTGGTTTGATCGTCTCCCCGCCGCGTGCCGGCAAGACGATTCTGATGCAGAAGATGGCTCGTGCCGTTCTTGAAAACTACCCGGAGGCCTATGTCTTTATGCTCCTGGTCGATGAACGCCCCGAAGAGGTGACCGATATGGAGCGTCAGATCAAAGGTCCCCGATGTGAGGTGATTAGCTCGACCTTTGATGAACCGGCACAGCGCCATATTCAGGTCTCCGAGATCGTTTTGGATAAGGCCAAGCGAATGGTGGAGTACGGGAAGGATGTGGTGATCTTCCTCGATTCCATCACCCGTCTGGCCCGTGCCTGGAACACCGAGTGCCCAACGACGGGGCGGACACTCACCGGTGGTGTCGACGCTAACGCTCTCCAGATGCCGAAGAAACTCTTCGGTTCGGCCAGAAAGGTGGAGGAAGGCGGCTCTTTGACGATTATCGCGACCGCCCTGATCGATACCGGAAGCCGGATGGATGAGGTTATTTTTGAGGAGTTCAAGGGGACGGGGAACCTCGAGATATGGCTGGATCGTTCGCTCGTCGAAAAGAGAATCTGGCCGGCCATCGACATCTCCCGAAGTGGGACCCGCCGAGAGGAGATGATCCTCGATCCCGAGGAGTATAAGCGAATCACGGCCCTTCGACGGATTCTCAACGAAATGAATCCCCCCGAAGCGATGGAGTTTCTTACTGAAAAGCTGGAGAAATGCCGGACAAACGCTGAGTTCTTGATGAAACTTAACATGCGCTGAGAGCCGGTCGCCCGGCCCTTTCCTGCGAAGGACAGACCCTCTCGCCAAGGGATGTCGGTGTCAAAGCCGTGTTGGCGGGACGGGAGGAGAATGAGATATGACCGAGTATGAAGGTAAGATTGTCTCTCCCAAAGAAGGGAAGATCGCTGTTGTTGTCTCGAAGTTTAATCAAACGGTGACGCGTTCCCTTTTGGACGGCTGCATCAAGACACTGACGGCCCACGGTGTCACGTCCGAAAACATCGTGGTTGCCTGGGTTCCCGGGGCTTTTGAGCTGCCGACGGCTGCCTCGCTTCTGGCCGAAGACTCTCAGCACAGTGCCGTGATCTGCCTGGGCTGCGTCATTAAGGGGGAAACACCGCACGATACCTACATTGCCCAGGCGGTGAGTTCCGAATTGGCGCGGATGGGGGTTGATTTTGGCATTCCGGTGATCTTCGGACTGCTCACCTGCAATACCAAGGAGCAGGCGTTTGCCCGAGCCGGTCTGGCGGCCGATGGTACGGCCATGGAGACCGAGCAGGGAGAGGAACCTGTGGTTCGCGACAAGACAGTGGAACCTGCCATCGGGAACAAGGGAGTTGAAGCCGCCGAGGCCGCTTTGGAGATGATCGACCTGATTGGTCAATTCCCCGAAGTTGAGTCCGACGAGGAGGATGATCCCTCCGAGAGGATGACGGCGCGCGCGGCGCAGTATCGCGCGGGTCAGTTTGATGATGACCCGGACGTGATAGAGTACGTCAATCTCGACAACGAATACGATGAGGACGACGAGGATGAGTTCGAGGAATTCGATGGCACTTTTCTCGACGAGCGTCCCTCGAAAGGGGGCCGTGGGCATTTCTCCGGTACCTCTCACTCCGGTCCCAAGCAAACTGGGTACGGCCGCGGCCACGATCGTCCGGCGCCGCGCGGCAAGGGTGGTTTCGACCCCAATCGTGGCGGCAAGGGACCCAAGGGGGGGAAGGGAACAAACTTCCGCCCGGGCGGTTTCGGAAACGGTTCTAAGGGAAAAACGGGCCCTTTTAAGGGGAATGGCCCGCGCGGGGGGAAAGGGAAAAGGTATTGAGTTTGACCGACCCCGGTGTTTTTACCCGGGTATTTCCGCTGTAATGGAGTCGCGCTATGACGATTTCCCCGAAAAAGAAAGAACCTACTCCGAGAAAATATCAAAGTTTTTCGCGGATGGTCGTGTTCCAAGTTCTCTGTCAACGAGACATCAATCGCTCGGATACTTCCTTTGATGACGAACAGTTTATTGTGACCGAGGTGGATCCCGACGGGACGGATACCGATGATTTGTCCTACCGAGAGGGATCGCTTCCGGTCAATACCACCGAAGAGTTAGAAGGCAGTCCGGTCTACACGCCTCCCGCCGAAAAAGATCGACCGGCGGCCATCCGGTTCGCGCGTGATCTTCGTGAGGCCGCTGTGGCGCACCGCGAGGAGATCGATCAAAAGATTGTCGATACAGCGTTGAATTGGTCGCTGTCCCGAATGACGCTGACCGATCGCAACGTCCTTCGTTTGGCGTTGGCGGAGCTGCTCTATTTCCCGACTCCTGTGGCTATTGTTATCGATGAGGCGATCGGATTGGCAAAGAGTTTTGGTTCAGAGAATTCCGCGTCCTTTGTCAATGGAGTTCTCGGGAAGATTGTTGATTCGCTCCCTCCGCGGGATGGACGATAGGTGTTTTTCTCGGATCGTGAAGACCCCCTAAATCGAAAGAAGGACTAATGAACTTTTTCGGAAAAATCAAAGAGGGGCTTAAAAAGACCCTAAAAGTACTGAATACGGACGTTCGTGACCTTTTTAAATCGGAAGGTCAGCTCGTTGATGATGACTTCTGTGAAAAACTGTTCGATACGCTGATCAAAACCGACATGGGAGTTGAGGCCGCGCAAGGCGCCGTGGACGCGATCAAAAAACAATTCCGCGGCCGCGTGGTTCAGCAGCAAGAAGTCATCGCGGTGATCAAGGAGCGTCTCAAGAAGCTCATGGAACAAGAGGCCTCGGCGATACGTTTCGCCTCCGCTCCTCCTACGGTGATCCTCTTTTGCGGTGTCAATGGCTGCGGAAAGACCACCAGTATCGCGAAACTGACGAAGATGCTTATTTCTCAGGGGCACAAAGTGGTTTTGGGGGCGGCCGACACGTTCCGCGCCGCGGCGGTCGATCAGCTCAAAATCTGGGCCTCCCGGCTGGGAGCCGAGATTGTGACCGGCCCCGCGGGAAGCGATCCGGCCAGTGTTGCGCATCGGGCCGTCGCCACGGCGAAGGAGACCGCGGCTGATGTCTGTATCATCGATACCGCCGGGCGTCTCCAGACTCAGAAAAACCTGATGAACGAGCTGGAAAAGATCGGCCGCGTGGTAGCCAAACAGATTCCCGATGCCCCTCACGAGGTTTTTTTGGTGCTGGACGCGACGACAGGGCAAAATGGTCTGTCACAGGCGAAACATTTTACCGACACAGCCAAATGCACGGGGATCTTTCTGACCAAGCTCGATGGCACCGCGAAAGGGGGAGCCGTCGTCGCGATTCGTCAGAAAGTCGGATTACCGGTAAAGTACATCGGTCTTGGAGAATCGGCCGACGATGTTGCCCTCTTTCATCCCGACGAATTTGTGGACGCGATGTTTGACGGTACCTGATTTTCCCGCTCTGCCGCGGTTCATTCGGAAGGCCGGCGTGTAAATAAAAACGTACTTGGAGCGTTCATGGCTCTGAAACGTGCGATCTCGATCTGTTTGGCGATTACCGCGCTTTTTTCCATCGCGATGCTGCAGATGGGGGGGGACGCGGAACATCCCCTTTTGCTTCCGATCTTAGCTGTCCCGATCCTGGGGACGGCTCTGTGGTGGGTCGATTTCAAGGAGAAATTCTCCCTTTCGGAAGGGTGGGCGAACGTTCTGATTCTTCTGGTGACGATCCTCAATATGGGGAAACTCATTCAGGCCCCCAGTATGTTTTTGGCCTATTCCATCGCGAATATTCTCATCTGGGTTCAGTTGATCCTTTTTTATCGAAAAAAGGATATTTTGGTTCTTTATCACATTTTGACCCTTTCGTTCGTCAATGGCGGCGTCGCGTCGGTTTTTCATAACACCTCCATTTTTGCCCCCCTTCTTCTCGCCTTTTTATTTTCTGTCATTGTCGCGATTTCGCTGATATTCCTTCAACAAGAGAACCGGTACTACCAAAACAACGCTTTTTTAAAGCCCGCGTTTGGCGGCGGTGAAAAAATCGAGCGGGTGACCGTCGGTCACCTGGCTGTTCTGGCCGCCAGAACCGTTGTCGGTTTCCCGCTGATGCTCGTGCTGGGGTACCGTTGGAAACAGTGGATCGAGCGGGGACGCCGTTCGAAAGATAAAAGTCCTTCCGTCAAGCCGGCCGCCGAACCGATCTCCCCAAAGAGGACGACACGAATGCCTCTTGTTGATCAGGCGCCGAGTTTTTCGACCGCCGCGGCTTCGTCGTCGAGACCTTATGTGAGCGTTCGATATGTTTTTGGACTATTCTTCGGCGCATTGGGGTCGTTAATACTTGGTGTTTTGATCTTTTTGACTCTCCCCCGTTTTTCCGAGATCGAAATTGGTCATTTCCGGTTTGGACACGATCAGTGGCAAGGGACACCGGCCGCGGTTAGGTCGGTAGTCGGATTCAATGAACAGGTCCGGCTTGGGGAAATCGGACCTTCGGCCGATAATTTCGAAAAGGTGATGACTATCCGTTTTTCGGATCAGGAGGACGACCAGCGGCAGGTTCTTCCCGAGAATGCCTATTTTTATCTGCGGGGGACCGCGTTGGTTCGCTACGAGGATCGCTCTTGGTTCGCTCCGACTTCCGAGTCCGATAATCCTCCCGGATCGAGATTCATCCCCCATCGGGGAAGGTGGCCTGTGCGAAGACAGCGGCATCAGCCCGGGGTGGAGGGGTTTCAAGAGGCGATGAAGGGGCCCGGTTATCTTTTCTCCGGCAAGAAAGATACTCTCGGCTGCGCGCTTTTTGATCACCGCAACGGGATTGTCCGGGAGGAGATCAACATGTTTCCTCTTTCGACGCCGATTCTATTCACGGTTTGGCCCTATTTCCAGATCGGGCGGACTTTCGGCCGCTTCGAGGACGGACGTCTGATTAGTATTTCACGCGACCCGAACCGACAGATCCGGGCGACCTATTACACCAACGCTTTCTCTTCTGAGGGACAGATCGATCTGATCCCCTATCAGGAAGAGACGGACCGGCTTCTGGAACAGGCGATCCAGTATGACGCCGGGAAGTATCCCGCGTTGAGTGAACTGGCCGTTCGTTGGGATCAACAGTCCGGTCTTTCCCCGGATCAAGTCGTTCAGCGGGCCAAGAATCTGGAGAGCCACCTCCGCTCCAGCGGGGAATACCGCTATGTCCGAGGTGGTGTCCAGAGGAAGGCGGAAATCGATCCTTTGGAAGATTTCGCCACGGTGCATCGTCAGGGACACTGCGAGTATTTTGCCGGCGCTCTGGCTTTAATGCTTCGCGCCGTTGGAATCCCTTCGCGGGTAATAGTTGGGTTTATGGCTCAATATTCACCTGACTCGGAGGGGTTTTCCTCGGTACGGCAGTCCGATGCCCATACCTGGGTGGAGGCGTATATTCCCCCAAGTGCCATTCCTGAAGGAACTTATGATCCGACACTGGATCAGGAGCGGCAATGGTGGTCGCAGGGGGGATGGTTGCGTTTGGACGCGGTTCCTGTGGCGGAATCGATGAAGACGGTCCGTTCTTTGGCGATCAGTTGGGGGACGTTTCGAGAATCTTTTAAGAATTTCTGGAACGATTGTATCTTGAATTACAACTTCGAACGGCAGTCTCGCCTGGTCTATCAGCCGGCCGGAGAGCTCTACGGGTTTCTTCGTGGGAAGGCCGCGCAAATCACGAAAAACTGGCATTGGCCCACTTTTCTGAAGAGTGACAAAAAAGGAAAACACACCGCGCGAAATATCCGCGCCAAATCGACGAACCAATGGGGAATTCCGGTTTCTTTCACCGGGATGGCCGCGATGGTTTTGGTTGTCTCCGGTGCCGTGTTAGGGGGCTTGTGGTATCGACGTCGCTGTCACAGGGACAGAGTCTCTCGCGAGGCGTCGATTCTCCTGGCGCAGTTGGAATCGACTTTGGCCCAATGGGGAACAAGGCGAAAGAAAGCCCAGACACCGAGAGAATTCCTCGATCGGTTTTTGTCCTCGGACAGGGGAGCTGAATTCTGCCGATTCTGTACCGAGACAGCCTTGCTGAGCGATCCCGAGGAAAAGCTCTCCGCGGTTGTCCGGCTCTACTATCACGTCCGGTTTGGAGGGAACCCGCTCGACGAGGCACTTCGGGCGGAAGCGGCCGACTTTTTTCGTCAGGTCAACCGCCGTCGGCACTAGGCGGCTGTTTGACATTTCTTTTCTCTTGAATTAAAATGGACTAGATAATGTGATCGAAGATGTGTCTCCCGTAGAATGACCGTCCCGCCAAAGGAGTTTTCCCCAGAGATGAATTCTAAACAGACCGTTCTGCTCATTTCGACCATCCTCACATCTTTGCTAATTGGAGGCCTGTTGGCCGGATGGCGGGTCTTCGCCTTTTTTCAGACGAGGTTAAGCGATCCGGCTTTCCTTGAGAAGCGTGCCAGCGAAGTGGCTGTCTCCGAAACGGAGGAACAAGCGGCGCCGCGCAAGGTCAAGCTGGTACGAACTGCGCCCGCTGTGCGTGAGAAACTTGGCTCGACTCGTTTCTTTTCCGGGCGGCTCGTTGAGATCCACAAGGTGGTCATCGCCTCGGAGATCGCCGGTCCCATCGTCTCGATGCCGATTGAAGTCGGAATGCCTGTGAAGAAAGGGGAATCTCTCATCGCCGAGATTGACACCATCTGGACTCATCTGGCGATTGAACAGGCGGAAAAGCGAATCGAAGTCAGCCGCGTTAAGCTTCGTTACGAAGAGGATGAGCTTGATAGGTACACCCAGCTCAATACGCGCGGCAAGGGGATGGTTTCCGAGAGTGACTTGGAGATGCAGAAACTCAAGGTCGAGGAGCTCAAGGCGAATATCGATCTGGAAGAAGTACTTCTGCGTGAGGCCAAAAAGAAGCTGGAGCGTTCGAAGATCTACGCTCCCTTCGATGGAACGGTGGTCCGCAAAATCGCCGATGTCGGCGGGTACATCTCGACGGGGACTTCGATCGCCGAAATCGTCTCCACGGGGAAGATCGACGCGGAGCTGACAATCACCGAAAACTACATCGACCGCCTTCACGTGGGGGATAAGATCCCGGTCTGGATCGACCCGCTCAATATCGAAACCGAGGGGGAGATTTTCAGTATCGTCTCCTACGGATCGACCGCGGCTCGCGCGTTTCCCGTTCGTATTCGTATGGACGATATGGATGGGCACCTGAAGGTCGGGATGTCGGTTCGCGGCCGAATCCAAGTGACCGACTCCCGAGAGTCGATCGTCGTTCCGAAAGACGCGGTCCTCGATCGCCCGGATGGCGCGCTCACCTGGGTAGTTGTCGACCAGACCGATGAAAACGGGGCCAAGACCGGGAACAAGGTGGTCGAGCCGATCCAAGTCGGGATCGCCGCCCGAACGGATGAAAAGTACGCCATTGTTCCCCTGGCCGAGGAGGGGGCGAAGATTCTGGTTCCCGGGGTCGAATGTGTGATCGAGGGGGCCGAGCGATTGGCGGTGGGGGAAGAGGTTAAGATCATTGGGATCGATCCTGCTATGACCGCGAATCTTCCCAAGGCCTTTGGGCATATGATCCTTCCCCGTTTAGAGGACAATCCCTTTTTTAATCTCCCCGAGGAAGATTCCGGCACAACCTCTGACCAAGAGTCGGCCGAAACCAACTCCAGCCCCGTTTCCCAGCCGGCTCCCGCGGCGCTTCACTGATACCGATTGCCGTAGGAAGGTACCGCGAATATGGTCCAGTTTGCTATCAACAACCCCATTAAGGTTACCGTCGGCGTCCTTTTGACGGTGCTTTTCGGCATCTTGGCGCTGACCAGTATCCCGATTCAGCTTACCCCCGATGTGGAGCGTCCTTTGGTGACGGTCTCGACCCGATGGGAAGGGCGTTCCCCGGAGGAGATCGAAAAGACGATCGTCATCGAGCAGGAGAAATACCTCAAGACGCTCCAGGGGCTCTACCGCATGCAGTCGTCGGCCCAACTGGGGCGGGCGTGGATTCGGCTTGAATTCAACGTTGGTTACGATATCACCCGCGCCGTATTGGAGGCGTCGAACCGTCTGGACGAGGTCCCCGACTATCCCGACGATGTCGATCGTCCGGTGATCCGCGCGGCCAGCGCCGAGACCGATGAGGCAATCGCCTATGCCGTGATCCAGGCCCAGGCCCCCGGACCGGGCTTTGAGATCGCCGAATTCTATGACTATGCCGATCGTTTTATTAAACCCGCCATTGAGCGAATCGAGGGGATTTCTCAGGTCGATATCTATGGCGGCCGTGAGCACGAGGTCCAGGTTCGATTTGACCCGGCGGTCCTGGCGCAGGCGGGAATTTCCGTTACCGAGCTGATGACCGCCCTTCGCGGCGACAACGTCGACGAGTCGGCTGGGGATATGGGGCTCGGACGGCAAGACATTCGTTTCCGCGTTGTCGGCCGGTTTGAGGAATTGGAGCCGATCCGTAAAACGATCGTGAAATTTGATGACGGGACCCCCATCTACGTGGAGGATATCGCCGACGTCAATCTGGTCTTGAAAAAACAGACCTTCTTCGATACGAGCAAGGGGGAAGGATCGATGACGATGATGTTCCGCCGTGAAGTCGGCGCGAACGTCTTGGAAGTGATGAAAAAGGTCAAAGCCGAGCTGAAAAAACAGACCGAGGAGGGGGGGCTGTTTCTCGGATACAAAAATGATATCTACAAAATTCGTCCGAAGATGCTCTACGACGATTCGGATTACATCAATAAGGCGATCGGGATCGTTCGAGAGAACCTCGTCTCCGGCGCGGTACTGGCGGTGATCGTTCTTCTGATCTTCCTGCGCAGTACCCGTCCCACACTGATCATCTCGCTTTCCATCCCTCTTTCGGTTCTGGCAACTTTCGTCGTCATGAAGTTAACCGGCCGGACGCTCAACGTTATTTCTCTGGCGGGATTGACCTTCGCGATCGGGATGGTGGTCGACTGCTCTATTGTGGTTCTCGAGAATATCGACCGCCACGTCCAAATGGGGAAAAAACCTACCACCGCCGCGTTAGATGGAACGCGTGAGGTCTGGGGGGCTCTCCTCTCCTCGACGGCGACCACGGTAGCGGTCTTTGGTCCGGTACTCACCATCAAAGAAGAGACCGGCCAGCTCTTCTACGATATCGTCTTAGCGATTTGCGCGGCGATCATCCTCTCGATGTTCGTCGCCGTGACCGTCATTCCCTCCGCCTGCTCACGCCTGATGCGTGGGAAGCGAAAGAAGCAGAACCCCATGGTCCGGTTTTCCAAGTCCCTCTTTGGGATCGCTCCCTTCTTCGGCTGGCTGGCCAAGGGGTTCTCGAACCTGGTCTATATTCTTACCTACCGGTCGTTTTCGGGAATCTGGATCCGCATGGTCCTGATCCTGATTATTTCGGTCACCTCCGTCTTCCTCTGCTGGAAGATGATGCCTCCGGCCAGTTATCTCCCGAATGGGAACAAAAATGGCGTGACCGGAATGATGTCGGTTCCGCCCGGTTACTCACTGAAGCAAAATACACTCTTAGGGCGTCGAATCACCGCCGCGCTGCGTCCCTATTGGGAGGCCAAAAGCTACGAGGATGTCAAGAAAATCACCGATGCCGATCCTTTGATCGACATTAAAACCGGTAAGGTGGTCGAGCATGTCCCTCCGATCGGTGAGTTCTTTATGGTCCTCAGCCCGTCCACGGTCTTTTTGATGGTCACCAGTGCCGACCCACAGAATGTCCGTCCCATCGTCCCGCTGATCAGCAAAATATTAAACTCTCTTCCCGAGACCCAAGGGATGGGACTGCAGCAATCGCTCTTCGGACGAATGGCGGGAGGGAATACCGTTACGTTCGAGGTGATCGGCGATAACTTGACCCAGCTGCGCCAAAGTGCCTCTTACCTGCAAAAACGGCTCCAGAATATCTATTCCGCGGCCGGGGTTCGAACAAATCCGACCGAAATTGTCTTGACCGGTCCGGAGCGCAGAATCGCGATCGATCAGATCCGGGCCAAAGAGCTTGGGCTGAGTGTTCGACAGGTGGCGGATACCGCCCGCGCAATGATCGACGGCGTCTATTGCGGTGACTTCGACTTTGAGGGGGATACCATTGACCTAACCGTGGTTAGGGATCCCGCCCTGCCGATCAATCCGGACGATTTTGGCTCGATTCCGATCCCGGTGACCGATAACGATAAACATAAGAAGATTATCCCGTTCTCGGATGTGGTGCACTTTGTCCCCGCCGAAGCGTCTCAGCAGATTCGCCGCTACGAGCAGGAACGCGCGATTCGAATTCAGATTTCCCCGCCGGATGATGTCGCGCTGGAGTCGGTGGAACAGCAAATCAAGCAAGAAGTCGCTCAGGCGCGTGCCGAGGGAGGGATCGGAAACGGTATACGAATCGTGATGTCCGGTTCGGCCGACAAACTGGCCCAGACGCGTGCGGCGATGCTGGGAAAGTGGTCCGGGTGGAATCGGGAATCGCTCATTTCTCTTTGCTCGAGCCGATTCTTCCTCTCGCTGGTGATTACCTACCTGTTGATGGCGGGGCTTTTTGAAAGTTTCCTCTACCCGTTGGTGATCATGTTCAGTGTCCCCTTCGCGATGGTCGGAGGTTTTCTGGGGTTGGCCTACGTCCACCACCTCGATCCGACCCAGCAGCTCGATACCCTGACGATGCTCGGTTTCGTCCTGCTCATCGGTGTGGTGGTGAACAACGCGATTCTCCTGGTTCACCAGACGCTCAACTTTATGCGCGGTTTCGGTGAGTCGGAAGATGACATTGTCGAGAAACTACCCGCTCGCGAGGCGATCCGACAGGCGGTCTATACTCGACTGCGCCCCATCTTCATGACGACCGCGACGAGTGTCTTTGGGATGCTCCCTCTGGTGACCGCTACCGGCGCGGGGAACGAGCTATACCGTGGTCTTGGGGGAGTGGTGCTTGGCGGGATGGTTTGCTCCACCCTCTTTACCCTCTTTGTCGTCCCCCTTCTTTTGAGCTTGGTCTTCGACGCGGAAGATATCCTTCGAGGAATCAAAAATCGCGTTTTGGGTAAAAAAGCGGTTCCTTCCTCGGTTTCGTCTGCGGGAGAAGGCCGGTGACCTGTCTGTGGACACGACGAAGCGCCGCTCCCCTGCGTGCGCTGGTTACCGGTGCCTCGTCGGGGATCGGACGAGCACTGGCCACGGAGCTGGCCGGTCTTGGGTTTTCGATGGTTATCTCGGGGCGCCGGGAAGAGGCGCTGCGAACGCTCGCCCAGACGATTGAGAAGGAGTACGGCGTGACCTGTCTCCCCTATCCGGGGGACTTGACCGCGGCCCCCGTGCGCCAAGGGCTTTTGGCCGAGGCCGAAGTGAAGCTGGGGGGATTGGACCTGTTGGTCAACAACGCCGGCTGCGGCGCTATCGGATATGTCGAGGAGATCGACGATGAGGCCGCGCGCCGACTGATCGATCTGAATTTTCTGGCTCCCGTCTCACTCACCCGCGGGGCGCTCCCCCTTTTGAGGCACTCGGCCGCCGCACGAGGAAAAAGCCGCCGGCAGGTACTTCCGGCAGTGATCTTCGTCAGTTCCATCGTCGGTCTCGTTGGAACCCCCTGCTACAGCGTCTACGGCGCGGCGAAGGGGGCGATACGTCTTTTCGCCGATTCGCTGCGCGCCGAGGTCGCCGATGATGGAATTGGGGTATTGACGGTGATGCCGGGAACGACGGAGACCCCTTTTTTTGACCGTCTCGTCGCCTCGGGAAGACATCCCCGCTTGCCGAAACACCGTGCCCTTTCCCCGCAAACGGTGGCACGGCGGATAGTTCGCGCCCTTTGTCAGGGGCGGCATCGTTTACTGACTCACCCGGAGTCTCGCTGTCTTGCCTGCTTGGATCGATTCTCTCCCGCCATGGTCGGTTGGGTGATGAGGCGCTGCGGCTAGGATGCCATTTTAACGTCTTTTCGAGTTGTAGCGGCCGATCCACGCGTTAGCGGGAGAGTCTCACCCGCGTTTTTCGGGAAAACAATCTACGTTGAGGGATTCGTAACCTAGATTTAATTCAAATCGAAGTTTTGGGTCCTTGGCGGAGTTCCCCGAGATGACAGTTTTTCATTCGTGTCCCGTTGGGGAACGAACCGTGATGTCAGAGCATCTGAAGAGACGGCGTTTCGGCCGTTTCTTGCTGACCGACGCTCTTCGTCCGGCGCTGGATCTTCGGATTCTTCCTGAGGAAGGGTACCGCCGTTCGCTGCGACGTGAGGCGATCTCGGGGAGCTTCGTTCCCGTGGTGACCTGTGCCGTCTCCGAAGAGCACCTGTTTGATATCTTTATGGAGACACTCGATATCTTATCCCCAGTCGTCGATTTGGTTCTTCGCGCCGGTCACGACGGCTTTCCGATTGAACGGAGGCGGGAGCAAGCGGATCTGATCGTACTCAAATCGATCTTCTGCGAATTTGAGGAGTTAATTCTTCATGACGGCTCCTTGGGGCTGTCTGTCTTCGATGGTCATAACGAAGTTGCTTTTGATGAGCACAAACTGTTGATTGTCTCGGGGGAGGACACGCGCAAAAGTGAGGCGGTTTTCCATCGGTTCGGTATTTACCATCACCGCCGGCTTCAGTTCCTCACCGATTCGGAGCACATCCACACGACCACACACCGCCGGCGCCGGGAGACGGATCGGCTCAAGGCAGCGCTTGGTCTGGATGGGGATTCTCTATTTTAACGCGGCGAGCAAGATTTGCTCTTGGCAAGCGGTGTGGAAAACAGTACCTTCCGACAGGTTTATTGTGTCCCGTACAAGGAGAACCGGGATTGTATTCCGCTATGCGAAGAGTATTATTCGCCCTGCTCGGGCTTTTCGTGTTTGGCGCTTGCGTTGGGTGTCAGGCACTTAACGACGATCCGAACAACAAACGGTGCTGGTTCCCCAGTCTCATGGAACCGGGCCATCTTAATCCCGCTCATGAAAAATACACCCCCGAGGGGAGTGATCCCTTTCCGAACGCCAATATCGGCCCGAAGGCCGTTCAAGCGCGTCCTCAATATTGGGAGAATCCCCGTGACTGGAATCGGGACGTGAACTCGACACCGTCCGCCGATCTGACGATTGACACGACCACGAAGTAATGACTTTCTCTAGCGCGGAGTTTTTTGATCTCTTACGGCTCGTGGAAGGAAATGTGTTTCGTGGTCCAGTTCAGCTGTTCGTCCAATTCACGGGGGGTGAGGAACTGGGGAGGGAAGATTGGCTTGGGGGAGAAGATATCCTCGCTGCGGCGTTCTCCGTTGCTCTTCTCCAAAGAAAGTGTATCGGCCACCTCGTCCTGAAGGATACGAAGCCACTCAGGGGGCTCAAAGCCGATTCCCGCCTGCTGATTCGCGAAAAACTCTACCTGGTTTGACAACTGACGGAACGATTCGTTCTCTTCTCCTTCGGTTCGAACTCGTTGGGTCACTTCGGGAATAAGACCACACATCTGGTCGATCTGCAGCGGCCGGACAAATCTCTCGGAAAGGCGCTCGCTGATGCTGGGGAGTGAAATCCCATATTGCTGACTGAGCTTTTGATAGCTTCGAAGGATTTCCTCCGAGGTCTTGACGCTTTTTTGACCGAGCCGCTCTTCCCAGAGCGCGGCGGCGTTGTTGAACCCGTACTTGATGAGTGTTTGATGAACCCAGTAGACCGGTTTGAGGTTCCAGGAGATACGCTCGTACATCGTTAGGACACGGAGCATATCGAGGAACATGTAGACCTTTTCCCCGTGATCCGAATGGGTCGTGGTGCTGTTGTAATCGATGTATTCGGAGAAATTCTCGGCAATGCATTCTAAAACCGTCTCCAGGCAGGAGGCCGCCTGCCGGAAGGGGTATTGATTTTGGACAAGGGCATCGATGAGTCCCTCGCCGATTTCAAGCGTCTGACCGTCCTGATAGAGTGCCATCAGGGATCGGAGATAGTTCCCCACCCCTTGATGCAGAATGGCGCGGATATTTCGGAAGACGAGGAACTCTTGGGTAAAGATATCGCTTCCGTAACGCTGAATGAATTCCTTCGTCTTGACCCAATAGGTATTGGGAATCGGGGAGGGAATTTGATCCGTGATCCCCTCCACCGAGGAGATACGGATATGCCGGCTGTGCGACAGCCAGCAGGACAGCAAAATGTCTACCGTCTTTTCGAGGTATTGAACGAGTCTCTCGTCGTTGGTTTGACTCCTTTCGGCCGATCCCGTATCCCCCCCGCCATTTTCCACCGAGGGAGCTTCCCAGCCGGTGGAAGAGTCGGCAATCGATCGTGTGACGTTCTGGGTGAGCGTCTCAAAAATACGGTCGAACTCGGTGATGACGCCAGCTCGCTGTGTGGTGACACGATCCATCCCTTGGACGGTTTTCATCAACTGGAATGTCTCTTCCAGAAGACCGAGCCGGGGAGTGTACTCGAGAAAACGCAGAACGATCTGCTGGGTGATTCGACTTTGGACGATCTGTTTGGGCTGTCCCCCCCGGGATGTCGGTATGTACAGAAGGGATTTACCGGAGAGGATTTTTAAAAGCGAAGGCCACCTCTTTTTGACCGTCTTGCGATCGGAACGAAGCATCGCCGCCAGTGTTTCGACGATCGTTTCCTTGGCTCCCTTTTTCTTTGGCGCCGATGAATCGGAAGGATAAAGAACAGCGCGGAGGAAGTAAATCGCGTCTTCGACGTCGACCAGCAAGCGAACGATACGGTCGAGAAGAATCTCTTTGGTCCCGTTCAACCGATCATACTCCATCAGCGACTCACTCGTTCCGCTGGGACGAGGGACATGATAGTTCGACGCTGATTTCAGGAGGGCCTGAAGGCCTTTTTTGTAGAGATCCGCCTGGTGAAGCCAACCGCTGATCTGTTCACCGGCCTGTTTTTCAAACTCGGTGAACGGGGCCGGCAATCCCCCTTGGAAGTACTGTTTCGCGGCGAAAAGAGGTGATTTCCCCGCGGCGAAGACCCAAAGTTTGACGGTACTGAAAATGAAGTTCAATCGGTCATTGATTCGATCGGTCTCTTCTGCCAGCACATCCTCCGATGGGTTGAAATCCCCCGGGCCCCCCATCAGATCATCTTGATTTCCGTCCTCGGCGCTGTCGCGGAAAGACATATCCTCGTAAGCCGCCTTGAAGGTGGGATCGATCCCGATCTGTCGATCTTCGTCCCGGATTTCATCAAAATCCTCGCCGTCAAAGAACATCTCTTCGTCGGTAAAATCCAAAGGATCGGACTGACCGTCCTTTGACGGGGAATCCTTCGAAGGGCGCCTCTCATCTCCTTGGCCTTTGCCATGCTCCGGCGGATCGAAAGAATCGATTTCCAAGTGAGGAATATCCCCGTAACGACCAGCATTTGCCTCGAGGCGCTCGATAAACTTCACCGTTAGTTTCCAACGCCGCAGATACTCTTCCTGGGTGATGGGAGGGATATTCGTTCCCGGGCTCTGCTGCGAGCCCCTGGGGTTTCCTTCTCCCCAGAGGTCCTCGATCCACTCGAAAAGGACGGAGTGAAAGGAATAATCCCCCTCGGCAAGCGGAAGTTCCTCGTTTCGACTCAGCCAGTGCATCAGAAGCGCCATCGAGGAGACCGAGTCTTTTCGATTGAGAAGGGCCTCGGCAAGGAGAACATACGCCTTCGGTGACCGAAACTTGGTGACGTGCTGATTCCAGAAGGCAATATCACCGGCGGCGTTTCCCGCTTGATACCAAGTTTTCAGCGCGTTGGCGACGATGACCGCGGACTGCCAGACATCTTGTCCCGAGAACCCCTCGACCGCGGAGATTTCGGTGCTTCCGAATTGATCCCACCAATCAGCCAGGTCTCTCATCCTTTCGGAAAGACTACTCTGGAGATCGTCCTGTCCGGTCGCCGCCGCGTCTTTCATCAAGGCGCTGTACAGGTCGAATATGTCGTTAAGAAGATTGATCAGGTCGTCCAGCCGGTGATCATGGACAGTGTTCTCAATGGAGGAGAACAAACTGATCTGCGCGCCAAACCCCAGGAGCGTCCAGGGATCGGGGAGAGCGCCGCAGTCGATCCCGCGATGAAGCAGATCCTCGATTTCACCGAGAATCGCGGATGCTTCGCCGATCCTTCCTTCCTCTTTGAGGAAAGTTATTCGGGTGATCAGACAGTCGATTTGGCACAGCAGCCGCGCGGAGGTAACCTGAACAATCTCGGTCTGACGACCAGCGGCGTCGAAGTAACCGATCCGAGCGTAGAGGCGAGCGAGATTCATACGAACCAATTGCTCGGCTCGCTTATGGGCAAGTCGGCGATTCAGGTCATGTCGGGCGCAGGCGAACGGCTGGTAGTATCGTTCAATCTCCGCTTCGAGACGAGAACGGTTTGGCTCAGGTACTTTCTTAATAAGAAGGTCGTAAAACCGATCTCGATAGGAAGCGATATGGGGCATCAATGTCGCCAGCGTGACCGAGGAGTCGTGCGCCTGGACTCGGTCACCGGTGATCCCCGACCCCATCAGGATCGTACCGGCTAAAACGGCGGCGGCCTCGTTGAGATAGTCATCCCGTGTTGGCGATTCGATGACACGAGGCGCGTTCTTCCCCATAAGGGAAGCCGTAATCGTGATTTGCCGCTGAGGATTGTCCTCGAACTGTTCCACCCGAGCTAAAATAGAATCGACAATGATCTGGTGGATGACGAAGCGGCGATAATACCCGTTGGCATCTATCGAATGGGGATTCCATGTGCCAAAATGATAATTCGGCCGCCGATTGACCGGGTGATCGAAGTCGTACGCTCGAGGGTCGATATCGAGTTCATCAAGTTTTTCCGGATCGAACCAAGCGTCATGAAGCAGGGAGGTATCGGTCTCTTTTAATATGTTGATCGTCCGTTTGATCAGTTCCGAGTAACGTCCCTCGGCAACGCCCGATTGGCCGCGATACAGCGGGATGACCGCGATCCATTCGTGCGGATCCGGTTCGCATCGTTTTTCCCCCTCGAGGGTAGGGATCGGACGAAAACCGAGAAAATCGTTCGCTTGGCGAATGATTCTCTCGGCCATCAGCACTCGTTCATTTTGAGCATCGGCCGCTGGGATTTGCTTGTGGGCCGCGAGATCTTGAGCAATCAAAGCGCAGAGGCGGGCGAGAAAGAACGGGTTGAAAAGGAACTCGTCACTTTGATGAAAGAGGGCATCGCGGTGAAATTGACGAAAAGCCGGGATCAGATCATCGTAAAGAAAGCGAAGAACGAAACCGGCTCGATCACTGTGACGAAAGGCGTCGCTCGAGGAGACGAGGCCGCGCAGCTGATCGGTGAGGATTTTATCGCATTTTGACCAAACACGATCGGACGGAACGTCCTGCCGCAGGAGTGCCTTGAAAAGAAGATTCCAAGCAATCTCGAAACGCGGTTGTTCATTGCCGGAAGAGAAATTGAGATAGCCGAGAATATCCCGGATCGCTGTTACTTCTTCTTCGCTGAACTGGTTAGGAAGCATCGCGCCTACCACTTGAAAAATCTTTTTCTCAATACGGATTTTTTTCCCGACGACCTCTTGAGTCTAGACCGAAAATCCCGACAGGTCTAGGGGGGAGACTCTCCAAAAAAAGAGGCAAGCCGACAGATACGATTGTCGTATCTATCGGCTTGTCATAAAAGAGATGGAACCGTGTTGTGGTAATTCTATGTTCCGGCGGATGAACTAACTCTCTTGTTCTGTCGTTGGACTGTCCTCCGACGGTGACGGGGACGACTGTGTCTGCTCCGAGGGAGCGGTACCATAGCTGGCCCCATAGCTGGCACCGTAACCGGTTCCGTAACCACTGCCATAACTGCTGCCGTAGCCCGTTCCATAACCGGCTCCGTAACTGCTGCCGTAGCCACTCCCGTAGCCGCTGCCATAGTTGGCACCATAGCTGCCGCCTCCATAACCGCCCCCATAGCCACCTCCGTAGCCACCGTACGCGCCGCCGTAACCCCCGTAATTGCCCCCATAGTTGCCGCCGTACGCGCCTCCGTAACCCCCATAGCCGCCTCCGTATTTGCTGCCGTAGTTACCCCCGTAACCGCCACCATAGGAGCTTCCGTAGCCGCTTCGATTGCGGGGAGTCGCGAACTCATCGTAGAACCGATGCTTGGCGTAGCAGTTGACGATACAGCCGATCACGACAGCACCGACATCAGAGAGGTATTTGATTGCCTGGACAACATCGGGGCGGCCGCGGCGCCGAATACGGGTCGAGAAGATAACACCGTCGACCTTGGGGGCGATCACGCAAGGGTCGGAGACGTAAAGCAGCGGGGGGGAGTCGACCAAAATCACATCAAACGACTGACGCAGGCGAGCGAGAGTCTGGTCGAACCGCTCGCCGGTCAGCAGCTCGGAGGGGTTTCTCCGGCTTTTTCCCGCGGTCAGGAGGAAAAGATTATCGACGGCCGTGGGGTGAATGAGGGTGTCTAATTCCTCTTTCCCCTCCAGAACATCCGAGAACCCCTCGGTGTTTTCCATATTGAACCAGATGTTCACGTTCGGTTTTCGGATATCCCCGTCGACCAGGATCGTCTTTTTTCCCGCGTTGGCCAATTTGATCGCCATATTGCACATAAACAGCGTCTTCCCATCCCCCGGGTGCGGACTGGTACACTGAACAACTTGGTAGTTCAGCCCTGTTGTGTTGTAGAACAGCTTGGTTCTCAGGGCCCGGAAAACCTCACACTGAGGGGCGTTCGGAACGTGGTAGGTAAAAAGATCCGCCACGGGAACACCGGGACGCTGTTCCTTTTTAGAGCCGCGGGACAGACGTGTTCGGGAGAACGGGGGGAGTTGCGCGAGGATCGGAACCCCGAGCGACTCACTGATCTCTTGAGGTGTTCGGAAGGTGGTGTCGGTGAGATCGAGAAGGTACGCCAAACCAATACCTGCCGCCAGACCAAGCCCCAGACCGACGATCAAAAATTTGACCGGTTTGGGTGCTACCGGGGTGGTGATGACCTTCGGCGGGGTGACAATATCGAGCTGGAATCCCCCGTAGCTTTGGATGAGCACCATATCATCAAGTTTTCGGCCGAGGGTATAGTACATCTCGCGGAGAGACTCGATGGAGAAACGTTTTGACTCAAGAACCTGGTAATATTCGGCGATTTCTCGGATACGAGGTTCCTGCTGACGGATGTACTCATCGATTTGATCCTGCTGACGCCGCAAGGCCGTGATCCGGTCGGTGAGGACGATCAGGTAGGTCTCGAGGAGTTGGGGGTAGGTGAAGAAACCGACTTTATTGACCGTCTCAATCTCATCGTCGTAACCGAGCTTTTCACGCTTGACCCGTTTGAGTTCCTCGAGCGTATTCTGCAGGGCGACAATCTGAGGGTTATCGGGGCCGAGCCCCTGTTCCGTCAGACGGTTGATCTCCATCGTGATCTCGGTTGTCCTCTGCAAATCAATATTGAGCGCCGTCGAAAGGATCGTCCCCTCTTTGGAATTTTCCTGAGCACCACCGCCGGCCAGACCGGAGATAACACCGACAAAGTTGTCGTCATCCCCGCCGGAGCCGAGAATCGCGACGATCTCCTCATCGGGAATCTCGGTAAGGGCTCTTCCCCCGATTTTTTCTTCGACGATCTTGTATCGGTTTTCGTAAAGGAGAATCTGATAATTGATATCGACCCTTTTCGTACTCATCTCTTGGAGGAGGGTCAGCAACGGATTGTTTTTCTCATCGCCGATACTCGAGATCGGGGATTTTTGGATGTACTGTGTCAGTTCCTCGCTCGCGTCGGCGATTTTTTCGATCAGATCGTTTTGCGAGAGTTTGATCGCCTCGGTGACCGTTCCGGAGTTGTCATTATGGCGTTCCTTCAGCGAAATCTCGAACTGTTCCAAGGCAGTGCTGAGGAGAATCTGGGCCTCGTAGGGGTCGCCGCAGGTGCTCGTGATGAACAACATTCCCGGCTCTTCAGGATCGGCCTTCACCGAGAGCATATCGCGAATCTGATTGGTCCCGATCAGCTCGTTCCCCTCAAAATTGATCGATTTAATGAGCTTGCGTTTTTCAGCATCGTCCCTGATTGCCAGGAATGTGGCGCGCATCACTTTATCGCTGGCAAACAGGGCGGCCTGGGTACTTAGAATGTTTTGAGTGACCTCAAACTGCATCTGCGATCCATTCCCCTGGAGCATCCCCGAGTTACGGCTGGTGACGTAAACGGCCGACCTGGAGGCGAACGTCTGTGGTGTCTGGGTATACCTGTAGTAGGCAAATACCCCGCCGAGAATGGGCAGAAGGAAGATGAGCTGCCACTGCCGCTTGAGAATTCCAAGGATATCGAACAAATCGAGGTTTTGTCTGCCACTTATCGGGGCCTCCCCCCAGTAACGAGAGGCCTGTTGTCTCTTCTTGTAGTCGGCCTTTGCCATAGAACGGAATTCCTCTTAGGAACAGTAAACAGAGGTTCTTCTCTTGCCTGTCACTTCAGTTGTTTTGGATCTTATCATAACGGACGCGGGAGAAGCAGCGAACACCCCACATCAACTCACACGGCTCCAGTATATAGCAAAATCTCATTTCCAGAAATAACGAAAATCCCTTTTCCCGCGAAATATTAGAGTACGATGAATTTTTAAAATAAACAAAAGAAACAATCCTGGGTGCAGAGAAAGATTTTGTGGGTAGGAGGCCTGTCTCGTATTGGGGACGAACGCAAGGAACGGAACAAGGGGAGCTTTTGCTCCCCTTGTTTATGTGTGAGATCCCCGGCGATTCACCGACGGTTAGTCTTTGGTCTTATCCTTCGCTTCGGTCTTCTTGCTGGGACTGGCCGGCTCGATCAGCCCGAGGAGTCCGGCCAGACCTGCCAGCGGCCACCAACCGACACCTCCGCCGTAGTAACCCGGTTGGGCATAATCGCCGACCGCCGGCTGAATCATCTCCGCCTGTCGGTTCAGCGAATCGCAGGGGATACGCATCAACCCATCACTGATCAGGAGCGTACAAAGACTGACCTGACGGGACTCATCGTAGTGGACCGAAAAGGCCTCGACACCGTAGTTGCCGGTTGCCTCGTCGCGGGCGGCAGCCAGATAATTATCGCCCGCGGGAAAATCATTGACGGGGGCGAACCCGTTCTCATCCGTGACGAATTCAGCCACGGGGTTACCGTCTTGAGTGACCCGAACCTTAACATTCGGATAGGGGGCGAGGGAGAAGTTAACCTGCCCATTGGCCAGGGCCGCCATATCGGCGGTGCTCAAACTGCCGTTGACCGGACGATAGACATAGAAATTGAGCGTCCCGAGATCCCCGGAGGGAGCCGACGTCAATGCCGAGACGGGGGAGACACCTTCAGCGTCAACAATATCGCTGACCGGGCTGATTCCCCCAATAGCGGGGAGGTCAGCGACCAGAGAATCGGCACTCGGAACGGCCTGTGCCTCGGGAGCAACGCCATCCTGCGCGGTCGAGTACGCGAAAGAAAGGATCGCCAAGAAAAACACAGCAGCAAACAGTGTCAACAGTTTTTTCATAGAAACACCCCTTAAATCCTTGAATATCGGATGCACGCCCTCAAGTTTGGGTCGCTAGGATACCAACGCGAACACGTCTGGCAGCTAAAAACCACAACAGCGCCTGCGCGCCTTTTGCGGTCACCACAAACCACCACTTTCTTCATTTTACCCTACCTAGCCACTAAGTCAAGTGACCGGGGCGATAAATTCCGCAAAATAAAGAAATCAGGTGAATACCGGATGATTCTCCGGCATTCACCCGACCTATTCTATCGATCCTTCCTCATGGGGAGTCCCTTCAGATTCCTCGTTCCCCAGCGGGATCTCTAATCGAAGAAGTCCTTGACGTTGACGTTGAACCGGATGTTACTGTAGATGAGGTTGAAGAGCATCTCCAGTCTGGTGTATTCCAGCAGGATCACGTCGTTCGGCTCAATCAGGACTCGTTGGGACGGGTCACGAAGGGCTTCCTTTTGGGGGATTCGGATCGCCATCTGCTGACCATTGACCTGGCGCAGAACCAAGATCCGGCTTGGGGGGAGAAGGAAGATGGAATTTCCAGAAGTCGAACCTGTACCGCCCCCGCCCCAGCCGTAGCCGAGACCACCACCGGCGGTGGCGATAGCGCCGAGGACATCGAGGTCATAGTCGCGAGGAATCGGATGGACTCCACCTTTGATCATCCCACCGGTGTAGAAGACCTCGGCGTCACGAGACTGGATCAGCACCACATCACCATCACGCAGCGTCACGTCATCACTGGTCAAACGCGGGGGAATCTTGCAGGGTGAAACTCGAATCGGGATACGTATAATCCCCATGCCGCGGCCCAGACCGGCAATCTCACCTGTCTGGTTATAGTGATCGGCGACCGAGCGGGACCAGGCGGCCAAATCGTTGGGGAGATAGTCGCCGTCGGTCTCAAACAGATCCTCGGTCCCCTTGCGGAGGATGATCACCTCGTTTTTCGCGTTCAGGCCCGGAAGTCCGCCGCTTTTGCTCAGCGCCTCAAGGACATCGTTTCGGTAAGCCGGCAGCTCGAGAGTCACGGCGTTGCCGCGCTCCATGCCGCCGAAATAGCTTTCCATGCTGCCTCTATTCACGTTGTTCGAAATATTATTGTTGGTGGCCGTATCCTCACGGATCACGGTGACGTGATAGGTTCGGCGTCGAATCAAACTCACGCTGATATTCGCCCCTTCAGAGAGGAACTGCGTCTGAACCGTGTAGGCGTTTCGAATAGCGTTTTCCGCCTCGATAATCGACATTCCCTCGACGTAAATCGGTTCACGGAGAAGGGGCAGTGAGATCGTGCCATCGCTGCGAACGGGGAACGGGTAGCCGCTGGCGGGCGCTTCAGTCGAATCCTTACCGATGTTGTGGATCGGAATCTCCGAATTTTCGTTGCCGGTCACATTGGCGATATAGATCCCCAGGACGTCCCCGGGAGCAAGGCGCTCGATCGCCGGCTTATCCATCCTCAGGCGCGCGACGTTGATTTTCTCCATCGAAGATCGGGGCGCGGCATTGCGGATGGTCGCGAATCCCTGCGGGGAGACGGTCTCCCGGTCAGGAATCGACGTGCATCCCCCAAAAAGGAGAGCCCCAAGGCAAAATACGGCAAAGGCGTAATGAACAGATCTGGCAGTCATACCGGCATCCATGCCCTCATCTATGTTACTGGTGGGATTGTTCCTGAAGGGCAACCCTGCCCTGAAGTTGAACACAATCCCTGTGGATCGTTATCGACCTATGCCCCCCGGGACTTTAGAATTTCACCGTGTTATTGGTGTGGGGGACGGAATTTATCTTTTGACCCGGCTGTTTAACGTCCGGCGCCCTCGGACGAAACCCCGAGCGTCCCTTGCCGGTTTTTCTCCGATTTGGTAGTATATACGGCGTGTAGAGGTGTTGCTGACAGGCAGCCGTTTATGATACCCCTCTGAAAGCGAGGATTGAGAAACGATTGATGAGCGGTGAAATGCAAAACGACGGTAACCAGACCGGTCATACCCCCCAAACGGTTCCGCTGCCCGACGCGAAACAGCGGGCCTGTGACGCGGCGCGGATTATCGCGGAGAACCACGGAGTAGATATAAAGGTCCTTGACCTGAGGAAACTCACCCCGGCGTTCGATTTTTTCGTGATCGCCTCGGGGACGAGCCGTCGCCAGCTCCACGCGGTCAGTGACGAGATAGACGACTGTTTTGAGAAGAAACTCGGCGATCGGCGCCGCGGAATCGAGGGGTATCAGGAGAGCCGCTGGATCGTTCTCGACTACGGTGATGTCGTTGTCCATCTCTTTGAACCCGAAAAACGGGAGTTTTACGCGCTGGACGACCTTTGGGGGAAGGGAGAAGAGATTGCGTGGGATCAAGAGGTGAAACTCGGGGGAACGGAACCGTCCCAGACCACCTTACCGGGGGGGCGGTTTCTCACGCCGTTGGAGACGCTTAAAAAGCGGTTCGCCGAGGCACTGACCGGCCTGATCGAGTCGCCTGAAGAAGCCGCCGAGATGGTTCGTCCCGTGCAGGACGCCCGATTCGGTGATTTCCAGGCGAATATGGCGATGCCCCTGGCCAAGCGGCTCCATAAAAATCCGCGTGAGGTCGCGGCCGAGATCGTTTCCCGCCTGAAATGGGATGACATCCTCCAAGAGCCGCAGATCGCCGGTCCCGGGTTCATCAACCTGACCTTCCGTGCCGGGGCGCTGGCCGAGATGATCGCCGCCGCCGAGCTCGACAAGCGGCTGCGTGTTCCGGCTAGAGAGAATCCCCAAACGATCGTGATCGACTACTCCGCTCCGAACGCGGCCAAACCGATGCATGTCGGTCATGTCCGCTCGACCTGTATCGGAAGAGCACTTTGCAATATCCTTGGTTTTCTTGGGGACCGGGTCATCTCGGACAATCACCTAGGTGACTGGGGAACCCAGTTCGGGATGATTATCTACGGCTACCGCCATTTCCTCGATGAGGAGGCGTACCGTGTCTCGCCCGTGCGGGAGCTAACCCGGCTCTATCGTTTGGTTCGCCAGAAGGCCGACGCGGACGAAGAGGTGATGAAAGCCGTTCTGCAGGAGACCTCCAAGCTTCACCATGGGGACGAGGAGAACCGCCGCCTTTGGAAATCGATCCTCCCCAGCTGCCTGGATGAGATCAATAAAGTCTATGACCGTCTCGGGATTACCTTCGATCACACCATCGGCGAGTCGTTCTACAATGATCGCCTCGCCCCGATGGTTGAGAAACTCAAAAGAGACGGTATCGCCAAACAGACCAATGGCGCCGTCGGTATCTTCCTCGAGGGGGAAGAGGTTCCGATGCTCATTCAAAAGTCGGACGGGGCCTTCCTTTACGCTACAACTGACTTGGCGGCCCTGCGGTATCGAATCAACGAATTCCACCCCGATAAGATTCTCTACGTGGTCGATTTCCGTCAGTCGCACCATTTCGAGCAGCTGTTCAAGGCGGCGAAACTCCTTGGGATGGATCCGGAACTGGTTCATGTTAAGTTCGGAACGGTGCTGGGGGACGACGGCAAGCCGTTTAAGACCCGCAGCGGCGACACCGTTGGTCTGGAGTCCCTTTTGGATGAGGCGCAGCGGCGGGCCCTGGCGATCGTGACCGAGGGGCGAAAAAACGATTTCTCAGAGGAAGAAAAGGACAAAATCGCCCGAACGGTCGGGATCGGCGCCCTGATTTACGCCGATCTTTCTCAAAACCGAGAGTCGGACTACACCTTCAGTTTCGACAAGATGCTGGCGATGAACGGGAACACCGCCACCTACATGCAGTACGCTTACGCTCGGATCCGGACCATTTTCTCCAAGGGGGAAGTCGATCCGCTTGAGCTGCGCCGTCAGCTTTCCGAGGGAACGGCCACGATCCTGCTGGAGCATCCGGCCGAGCGGGCGTTGGCGCTGGCGCTTCTTAAGTTCGCCGACGCGCTGGAGATGGCGGCCAAAGATTACCGGCCGAATCACCTGACCGCTTATCTCTATGATCTGGCGGGACATTATTCGACGTTTTTCGAGAACTGTCCGGTTCTGAAGGCCGAATCGGCGCCCAAGCGCGACAGCCGGCTGATTCTGTGCGACTTGACCGCGCGGACGATCCAAAAGGGGCTGGCGCTTTTGGGGATCGGTACGGTGGAGCGAATGTGAGCGAGCAATACAAACAATCGGGTTTGTGACCCCGGTGGTGGGTTTTAACGAAAGAGGTTTTAAGGATGATCCGTGTTTTCAACACTCTGAGCCGAACCAAGGAAGATTTCGTTCCGGTGCGGGAAAACAAGGTCGGCATGTATCTTTGCGGGCCGACCGTCTATAAACCGAGCCACATCGGCCATATGGTCGGGCCGGTGATCTTCGACACGATCAAGAAGTATCTCGTCTATTCGGGGTATGATGTTACGTTTGTCGTCAATATCACCGACGTCGACGACAAGCTGATCCAGGAATCGAATCGGCGCGGCCTCCCGATGGCCGAAATCGCCCGCGAGATGACCGAGGACTACTGGTCGAATCTCTCCGCGATGGGGGTCGACTCAATCGATAAGTTCCCGAAGGCGACCGAATATATAAATGACATCATCCGTTTCACCCAGGATCTGATCGATAAGGGGTACGCCTACGAGTCGAACGGCGACGTCTACTTCAAGGTCGAGAAGTTCGAGGGGTACGGCAAACTCAGCAATCGGACACTCGATCAGATGCTCGGCGAGGGGGGCGGGACTGCCGATCGGAAGAGTTCCAGTTTCGACTTCGCCCTGTGGAAATCGGCCAAACCGGGGGAACCCTCCTGGGATTCTCCCTGGGGAAAAGGGCGCCCGGGCTGGCACATCGAGTGTTCGGTGATGAGCTGCTCTTTGCTGGGCGAGACCTTTGATATCCATGGCGGCGGCCTGGATCTGCAATTCCCCCACCATGAAAACGAGATCGCTCAAAGCGAGGCCCGCCACGGAAAACCGATGGCGAAGTACTGGATGCACAACGGGCTGATGCAGGCCTCCAGTGAGATCGGCAAGCTGGGCGGACGCAAGACGCACGCGGCCGCCCCGAAGGAGGGGGACCTCGCCTCGCAGGAGGGAGGAAAGATCAGCAAGTCCAAGGGGGCCAGCGCTTTCCGCGATATGCTCAAAACCATCAGCCCCGAGCGGATTCGCTTCTTCCTGCTGTCGACACATTACCGCCGTCCGATCGACTACAGCTTGGAGCGCTTAGCCGAGGTGGGGAAGGGGCTGGAGACCTTCTACCGCTTCTTCCAGCGGTTTGAGCGAGTGACGAAGCGTGATTTCTACACGGTCCCCTTCCCGAAGACTCGCGTGGAGGGGGATGCCTTCATCGCTCAAACGGCCGCTCTTAAGGGATCTTTAGGACAAGCGATCTGTGCCGAACGCGAAAAGTTCCTCGCGGCGATGGACGACGACTTCAACACGGGGAAGGGGATCGGGATCCTCTTCGATATGCTCCGAGCGCTGAATCGGTTCATCGAAGAGCGAAAACTCGAGACCGAACCGACGGCCGACGGGATGGAGGAACTGACCGCGGCGGTGTCACTCTTCCGTGAGGTGACGGCGGTTTTGGGGCTCTTCCTCAAAAAGATCGAGGAACCGAAAGCCGAGACGGCCGACGATTCGCTTTCCGACGCTCTGATGGCGATTCTCATCGAGCTTCGTCAATCGGCCAAGAAGAATAAGGATTACGCTACGGCCGATAGAATTCGTGACGCCTTGACGCCGTTGGGGATCAAAATCGAGGATCGTCCGACCGGTCCGGTCTGGAGTCGGGTCAAACAGTAAGGGGTGGATAACGCGGCGCGCCGTGAAATGTCTCCGGCGCGTTTTTTTCGTTTTTTCCCGAAGCGCGCTATGGTCAATGATCGTTTTTTCTATTGGCTGGGACGGCTCTTCTACGAGCCGCCCCAGACTGTTTGGAACGAGCTTCCGACCGCGCGCGGCGGCTCGACGAAGGCCGGTGAGCTGGCAGGCGAAGAGCTTCTTGAGCAAGCGGTGCAATTCTCCGCCGAGGAGTTCTTCTACTATCGTCTTAGAGACCAACTTCCCGCGCCGTACCTGGAAAGCTTTAAACAATCCTTCCTGTCCGCCTTCGGCTGTTCGGTTCAGACCGAGATTCCCTTGCAGGCGCTCTATCGCCTCTTGGAGGAAAACTCCATTCGTTTCGCGCCGATCAAGGGGATCGATCTGGCCTGGCGCGTCTACCCGACCCCGGCGCTGCGCCGATTCAGCGACTGGGATATCCTCTTTCATCCGGACGATTGTCAAAGGGCGACGGAAATTCTTTTCGCCAATGGCTGGAAATCCCCCCACTTTTCGCCGGATCCGCCGATTCACCACCACTACGCTCCCTTTTACCGGGGGCGTCTTATGCTCGAGCCGCATCGGGCTCTTTCTAGGTTAACCGAGATCGATCCGGCGGAAGTCTGGGAAGAGATCCATCCGGTTTCGGGGACACGGCACGCTTTAAGTCCCGAACTGTACGCGTTTCTCTTGGAGCGTCACGCCTACGCCGACGGGTTTCGAGTCAGGCACGTTCGTTACTTGCTCGACGCGGCCTTCTTAATGGCGAAAACGCCGATCAAGTGGGAGCGTGTTCGTCACTTGGCGCGTCGGTGGCATCTTCCCTATCCCGGGAATTTTTTCGGTGCCTACGCGGCGTTTTTCCCGAAGGAAATCCTTGCCGCGATGAATCCCGACCCTGTTCGCGCCGACGCCTACCGACAGCTGATCCGGCTGCCGGAGCAGTTCGGTACGCTCAACCGTGAGGAATGGTCGATGCAGCGGTACCTCTCCTTGAAGTGGGTCCGGAATCATCTTGGCCGGCTTTCCCCGCGAGGGATACGGAACTATTACAACCTTCCCGCGCGGGGGGCATACGGGCGGCTGATCGGCGGTTATTTTCGAATCATTCGGCAGTACGCGGGTTTTTGCTTTCACCGATTTGCCCTGCGCCGCTCGGTGAAACGCTATCAGGATTTACTCAAACTGGCGGGGGGGGACAATGAAAACGCTCGGACCTGAAACACCCCTCTTTCGGCTGGCGTTTTGTCGGGATTTTCGGAAATATTCTATTCCGATTCTCCTGGCCGACCTGTTGTTGGTTTTGGTCAGCTGTGTCTCCCCGCTGGTTCAGCAGCGGCTGATCGACGCCGCCGACAATGGGAACCGCGTGATGGTGATCACCGCGGCGGTGATGGTCGGTGCTCTGTTGGGACTGCGTTTTCTCTTTGCCTCCCTCTCTCGGTGGATACGGGGCCTTTTGACGATCTCGGCCCGCCCTGTTCTTAAGGCGGGTCTGTTTCGCCGCCTTCTGGCGCTCCCCGAAGAGTACCTGCGCAGCCGTGGGGCGGGCTACTTTTTTAATCGTGTCCAGAACGATATCACGGAGGTGATCGCTTTCCTGAACGGGGGAAACCTGACGGTCTGGCCCGAATTCCTCAAGCTTGCCTTGGCCTTGGGGATCATTCTTTGGATTCGTCCCGCATGTGGTTTACTGACGATCCCCTTTCTTTTGCTCCAGGTACTTGTTTGCCTGAAGTTTCGTCCGCGCCAGTACGATCTGTCGCGACAGATGCAGGAGTGCGCGGCGACGGAACGTCACGTGATGCAGGAATTCCTCAGTGGTCACGCGACGATGAAGACCCACGCGGTCTCAAAGCACGCTGGCGATCGTGTCGAGACGGGACTTCGCCGCTGGAGCGCTCTGGCCAAGGCGCGTCTGGTGAACGAGAACTGGTTTCGTACCTGGATCCAGATGCCGATCTGGCTGTGCAGCGGCATCGTAGTGGTCACGGGGCTGCTCGGAGTCGTTCGCAAAGAGACGACCCTAGGTGAGGTATGGGCGCTTCTTCGCCTTTTGACGCTGGTTTTCGCGCCGGCCCGTACCTTGGCGGGAGTCTTTGTTCAGACTCAATCCGCCCGTTCGGCCTGGAATCGCTTGGCCGAACTGCTGAGGCAGCCGACGGAGCAGGATACCGGGGAAGATTCCTCTCCCTCGGCGCCTCGGCGCCTGGAGGGGGATCTTCGCTTTCGGGACGTGACGTTTGGGTACTCCCCCGACCGCCCCGTCTTCGATCGATTCAACCTGACGATTCCGCGCGGGCGGACCCTTTTCATCACCGGGCCGAACGGAAGCGGCAAAAGCACGCTGTTGGCGCTTCTTCTGCGGCTGTATGAGCCGGCCTCGGGGGAGATTTTGATCGGGACAACCCCGATTCGTCAATATAGTTTGAGTGACTACCGCTCGCGGATCGGCTATCTGGGTCAGTCCCCGGAATTTATCCGGGGGACGCTCCGTGAGAATCTCCTTCTCGGCTGCCGCGGCCAAGGCGACGAGGAGATTCTCGAGATCTTTCGTTCATTGGACTGCGAGAGTCTGGTGACCCGGCATCCGGCGGGCCTGGACGCGCCGGTGGCCGAACGGGGAGAAAATTTCTCCGGCGGCGAACGTCTTCGCCTGGCCCTTGTTCGTGAATTGCTCCGCGACACCGATATTCTTCTTTTTGACGAGCCGGCCGCCCCCCTCGATACGGAGGGACGGCAGCGTTTTTATACTCTTCTGGAGACACTTCCCGCGGGGAAAACGGTTTTGGCCGTCGTTCATGACCTGCCGCCGGGAGCCGAGCATATTCTGCGCCTCTGCCCCTGTCCCGACAAAATAGTTGGGTAATTTCTCCGGATTCCATCGATTTTTTTGGACAAACGGACGATACCGGCAATACGGTCTTCCGCCGAAGGCGGGGGAGGTCTGTTTGATGGATCGCGACACAGCAAAAGGAATTGCGGAGTATGAATGCTACCTTCACGAACGTTGGAAGGATTCCACGGGCGGGGGTGTTAGGCACCGCTGTCGGTGGGGTGGTATTGACGATGGCTATATTGACCAGTTCCGTCCTTTACGCTCAATATAGCAATGCCTTTCTGATCGACAGCGACGAGATTCCGGCGTCGTTTTCCTCGACGACTTATCTGTCGGCCGGCCTAACGCAGGAGTTGGGGGACGATCTGAGCGTCCCGCCGGTTCCCCAGGTGTCGACAGAAACCCCATCGAGTTCACTCCAGGACGACACCGCCGTGTCAACGGACGAGCCGTTGTTTAATCCGGACGACTACCTGACGAAGAGTGAATTCCAAGATCACGCGAGCAAACTGGCCTGGAAGAAGGGGGACTTTACCTTCACCCCCTACGGATTTGTCTGGGTCAACGCGGTGATGAACTCCCAGGCGTGTGTCACCGACTGTTTTTTGCTCTACAACCAAAGTCCCGATCAGAACGACGCGGCCTCCTGCGGTGTGGACGCGCGAACCAGCCGAATCGGTATGAAGATCGACGGTCCCAAGGTCTGCGGAATCTATGACCTTAGCGGCACCTTTGAGGCCGATTTTCAAGGAGCCGCCAACGGGTCGCGGAACAAGGGGCAGATGCAGTTCCGCAAGGCGTACATCGAGCTGATCGACAAGGCGAACGACGCTCGGCTTGAGTTCGGCCAGGATTGGGATACCATTTCGCCGCTGGCCCCCCAGATGCTCAACTACCTCCCCTGCGGTTTTGTGGGGAATATCGGTTACCGCCGGGCGCAGATTCGGTACGAGAAGGGGTTCACTTTCTCTCCCGATTTCAAATCGAAGTACACCATCGGGATCGCCGATCCGTTCCCGGGGGATTTTCTCACGACCCCCGGTGTCTCGGCCTGTTCCGGGGGATGGCCTATGGTGCAGGGACGGGTGGCCTTTAGTTTCGGCGAGCACTGTCATTGCGGCAGGGCGACGACGATCGGTTTCTCAGGCCACATTGGACAGAACGTCTATCAGTTTTCGGGGGTGACCGCGCGCACGCCGACCTGGTCGTACAACGCCGATCTAGATGTCCCGATCGGCCGTCGGTTCCGTCTTCTGGGGGAATATTTCTTTGGTGAGAACCTCAGTACCTTCTGCGGCGGGATCAACCAGGGCGTCAACAACGTCACCCACGAGTCGATCCGCGATCGGGGGGGGTGGATCTGTCTGAATTCCAAGCTGTCCGATAAACTGACGAACAATATCGGCTGCGCGATCGATCAGCCCTTCGAGGACGATTTGCAGGGGATGGCCGGCGCGCGGACCTGCAACAAGGGGATTTTCACAAACTTCCTCTACCAGTGGAACAAGGCGCTGATGACCGGTCTGGAGTTCGGAAACTGGAAGACCGAATACCTCGATATGGCTCCGGGAGAGAACCTCCGTATCGAGTTCGCGGCGCAGTACCTCTTCTAGAGCGGTTATTTTACGCGAGGCGTTATTGTTTCGCGTCGGAAAGAACGTTCGGGGCGCTTTCCTCCTTGGAGGAAGGCGCCCTTTCTCTTACGAGAAAAACCCCCGCGATAAGGGCAATCGCCGGTTGAATCGCTCCTCGATCAAAGATTTCGGCGGGGAACACAAGATGTATCGCGACAAGCGCGGCGACCGCGGCCAGCGGCCAAAGCCAACCGGCGGGGCAGGGGCGCCCGACACAGAGCTTCAGCAGGAGTTTGAGCAATCCCAGCGCCGCCAGAAGAAACTCCACACCGTAGAACAGACGGATCCCGGTTCGAATTTGATCGGTTGACTCGGGGGGAAGCTGCTCTATCCGCTGAGGCGCGAGCCGCCACAGGGAGGCCATTCTTGATCCCGCGGCCCAGAGAAAATCGTATGGTCTGAGGCGAATCGTCTCCTGGGCGAGTGTTGCCGCCAAGGTGTTTCGAACCACCTCGGTTTGGGGAGTGTCGGCCGCGATCCCGAGTTTGTCATATTCACTTTGAAGGCGCTCTTCCCACTGCCGGCCGAAAGCTTCTTCATCGGAGGGGATAAGCAGCTTATACGTGTCGTAGTACGATGGGTTGTTCCCCAGATAGAGAGACTCCCCCGCGCGTGAGGTCATCAGCAAGGGGCGGCCAAACTGCCTGTAGTTTCTTGCCCCCCATGGAAAAAGAACAATCGCCGCGGCGGCGAGGAAAACAAACGCGGCGGCATGGGGCAGACGCCGTTCACCGGACCAAAGCCAAGGGAGGATCAACAAAACCAGGGCGATCAGCGCCGTGAAGGGGAGGAAGAACCAATGGAGCAAAGCGCCGAGACCGCAGCAAAGGCCGGCGGCGAACAACAAAACCCATTGCCTCAGACCGGTGCGGTGTTGAGCCCAAAGAAGGGTAAAGATGACCGCGGCCGTGAAAAACGCGATGGCGGTATCGGGAAACACCAGGCGTGACCGGTAGAGGAGAATCGGATCGGCGGCGGTCAAAAGCGCGCAGACGAAGGCGATCCACTCCGGGAGCCGCAGTTCCAAAGCGGTCTGAAAGACCAAGATCACCGTCGCGACCCCCAAGATCCAATGAAGAAGCGCCACCGAGGCGTTGGGAGAGAGCATCAGGTGTTTGGCCCACATTTGGGGGGTGTTTTGGCCGACACGCTCGGGGGTTAGCGGGCGGCTGCAATAGGAGACGGCGGCCAGCATGGCCGGATACAGAGGGGAAATGATGGCCGTCGGGGCCTTCCCGAGAAGCAGGGATCCTTCCGCGCGGAGGGAGCGTGCCATCTGGCGGTAATGCTCCGGATCACGGTCGAAGGAGCGTGTGTCGAGAAACAGTACAGCGCCGCGGAGGAAAAACGCCAGAAAGAAGATACCCAGAAGGGAACGCGCGTGGCTGTTTTGAGTCATTCGACTATCCTCATTCAATCGATAAAAACCCGATCGGTCCGCGTCGATTACGATTTGGGATTCTCCGCTTTGAGCGGGGGATTGCGGTTCGCCCGAAGCGACTGACAGAAATTGTATCTCCTTTGCCGGTTCGCGGTAATACCGAACGGGATTTCTCTCCGCGGGGAAATGGTTCCTATCGGCGGAAGAAAGAGAAAATTTTCCGGGGAAGGATGTTGCTATTTGCAGTCTTATCTGTCATAATGACCTTATAGCAGGTCACATCCGGCGTGGAAAACGATTCTTTCCGCGCGCGGGTGTTTCAATAGTCACCAATCTTAAGGAAATGGCGTTTTATGAGTGAGCAGACAGTAGCGAAGCCCGGATGCGTGATCCCTCGGCTTCAGTTGGCGTATTTGCTTCAGTTCGCGATCTGGGGCAGCTGGTCGATCGCCCTCGGCGGTTATATGTTTGGGAAGATGACTGGTAGAGAGATCGGGTATCTCTTCATGGCGGTTCCGATTGGGGCGATCGTCGCGCCGATGTTCATCGGCCCGATCGCCGACAGATTCTTCAGCGCGCAGAAGATGCTTGGTGTTCTGCACCTCATCAGCGGCGCGGCGCTGGTTGCCTGCGGCGTTATCAGTTCGAATGCTGAGGCGGCTGCCCAAGGGGGGCAAGTGGCGGTGTCGTTCTGGCCGATCATGGTTTTGATGCTCATCTCCGGGCTGTGTTATATGCCGTCGATTCCGCTGATCAACGCGATCGTCTTTAAGCATGTCCCGGAGAGCAGCAAACAGCCGGGGATCTTTATCTTCGGGACCATCGGCTGGATTTTAGTCTGCCTCCTCATCGAGGTGTTCGCCGGCGGCGCCGCGAAGCCGAACTTCTTCTTTATCGGCGGCGGCTGCGGTCTGGCTCTGGGGCTTTACGCGTTCACCCTTCCGAACACCCCGCCGAAGGGGGCCCCGGCTCCGGGAGAGAAGCGGGATGCCCTTGGGCTGGGCGCGCTGAAGATGTTTGGCGATCCGAAGTTTACCATCTTCGTCCTTTGCGCCTTCGCGGTGAGCATCTTCGGGAGCAACTTCTACTTCCCCGCTTTGGTGCCGTACCTCTCCCAGAACGGCTTGCCGTCACCGGTGGCGCTGGGTACCCTCAACCAGTTCTCTGAGCTCTTCTTTATGGCGCTGCTGGCGGTTCTGGTCTCGCGCATTGGCCTGAAGTGGGTCCTCGTTCTTGGGATGAGCGCCTGGGCCGCGCGTTATATTATCTTCTCTCAGGATGGTCAGCAGTTCGCGTACGCGGGTCTTCTCCTTCATGGGATGGCGTACGCCTACCTCTATACCGCCGCTTACATGTTCGGCGACAAGGTCGCTCCCGATAACCTCAAGGCGTCGGTACAGTCGCTCCTGGCATTCCTCCTCCTCGGTATCGGTCAGGTACTCAGCGGCCTGTTCTACGGAATGCAGATTGATAATTGCAAGGCCCAGATGGATAATTTCCCTAACGATGTTCCGATGGCTAAAGTCTCTTGGAGTACCAAGGATGCCGCCGAGAATCCGCTGCGGTTCCTCGATTTGGCCAAGTCGGTCCAATATCTGCAGGGTACAAAGAGTGTCTTTGATCTGCAGCCGAACGATCTGGTTAACTTCCAGAATGAGGATGGAACCATCAATTTGGACGCTATTAATGCTGCCGACGGTGAGATGGTGTTTGGCAAAACCGAAACCGCGGAGGTCAGGAAAGACGAACTTAAAGCCGGTCTCGACGAGGTCGCAAAAGTTTGTGGGAAGGATGTGTCCCAATTGACGCGTGATGATTGGCTCTCGGTCCAGAAGAACAACTGGAAACAGTTCTTCTCGGGCAAGCCGTTCTTCCCGGCTTACTTCTGCCTCTTCTGGGTGGTCCTCTTCATCCTCTTCGGGCGTGAGCCGCAGGCGGCCGACGCCAAGAAGGACGAAGCCGACATCGTCTCCTAGGGCTGATGTTTGACTATCAGCTGATCGATTTTGGAGCCGGTCGGCGGCTGGAGCGATTCGGATCGCTCGTTCTCGACCGGCTCTGTCCGTCCGCCCGGTCCCTTCGGCCGATGAGCCGAGCGACGCGGGCGGATCTTCGTTTCATCGACGTTCGCTCGGAAAGCGGCGCTTTAGGGAAGCGCGGGTACTGGGAGGCGCTCACCCCCCAAGGAAGGGAGATTCTCGGTGGGGAGACCTCCCAGGAAGATTCCCCGCGGGGGCACTGGCAAATTCGCCATACCGAGCCCGATTTCACCCTCGATCTGGCCTGTTCCCCCTTTGGGCATATCGGGGTCTTCCCCGAGCAGGAAGAGAATTGGCGCCGGATCGGCCGCTATGTCCGCCGAGCGCTGCCGCTGCTCGGACGCCCCCCAAAAGTACTGAATCTTTTTGCCTATACCGGTGCCAGTTCCCTGGCGGCGGCCTCGGCCGGTGCCGAGGTGACTCATCTCGACGCCGCGCGGAACATCGTCGATCGGGCCCGCTTGAACGCCTCGCTCTCTTCGGTTCAAGACCGTATCCGGTTCATTGCCGATGACGCGATGAAATTCGCCAGGCGCCAGGCCCGCCGGGGAAGCCGCTACGACGCCCTTATCCTCGATCCTCCAAGTTACGGCCACGGCGCTCGCGGCGAGGTCTGGCGCCTGGCGCGTGATTTGCCGAAGCTCTTGGGCGAGCTGTCGGCCCTGCTCGACACGACCGCTGCGATGGTTCTTCTGACCTGCCATACGCCCAGTGCCGACGCGCGGACGCTGGCGGCGATGATTCGCGAGAAGTTCCCGATGTGTGGGGGCGGGGCGTTTCGGATCGAAACGGGGACGATGACCCTTCGCGCCGCCGGCGCCAAAGTGCTGGAAAGCGGTTTTTTCGCGGTGTTGGAATCGGCCGTGAACCGACGGGGGGGCTAACGGTTATCCCTCCGGTTTTCCTCGGCCTTTTTCTCTTTGAGTTTCTCTAAAACACGGACCTCCCGCACGGCTTCGTCGAAGAGCGTCCGGGCTTCGGTCAGACGGGTTTGGATTTCGGTCAGTTCTTCTTCTTTTTGCCGGCGGTCACGCAAAAGACGATCTTGGGTTTGACTGAAAAGAACCAGCTGATTCGCGTCGATGGACGCGGCGTTTTGCGCCTTTCGCCAGAGGAGGCAGTGCTCACGCAGCTGTTCGTCGAACCGACGCAGCTGATCGAGACAAGCAAGGTGTTCCTCCTCGATAAGTGAAAGCGCCTGCCGCCTCAAGTCGCGCTGGTGTTCCCGAATTTTTAAAATCCGGTCAAGGCGAAACGGTTTCGCGGTCACTTTCATCCGCCTATAGTTTCTATCGCTAATACCACAGTTTCAGGCGAAAGACCGCCGAGGTTTTGGGGGAGATACTCTCGTCAAAGGGGGTATCCAATCCTTCGATCGTCAGTTTTCGGCCCAGCACCAGCCCCCCCTCCAGCGCCCAGTTGATCTCTCGGTGATGGATTCGTTCCATCCCGAAGAGAATCCGCCAATCGTGATAGTTCATCTTGTAATCTCGGTACTCCCCCCTTTGGGGATCGCTTCGAAAGACCCATCGCCCGCCGTCGAGCTCGCCGGAGATATACCCCCAGTAGGAGGAATCGATCTTGCTCGATAAGGTACTGAAGCGTTTGGCGATCTTTGGGCGGGGGAAGTACAGATCCGCCCTGATGTCCTCGTTGGGACGCAGCTGTAAGCCGGCGACGGGGAGGATCTCGACCCCAGACAGACCGGTATACATCGCGCCGAAAATCAGCCGCCGGGTATTGTCTAACTCGACTTCGGCCGAAACTTCCCCGGTCAGCCGCAGCGCTTTAGAGCCGTCCGCGGAAAAGTCACTGTTCCAGCTTATCCCCAGCCCCAGATTGAGGAGGAGATCCTCGTTAAAGGATCCCAGATAACGGAGATCCCCCCCGGCGCTGTAGAGGTTCACGCTCTCCCCCAGAACCGGGATGTTCTCGACCGGGAAATTAAAGCCCGTCCAGCCGAACTTGGGGGAGGCCAGAAAGAGGTGATCGTCATCGGGGAGAGGGAAGAGGAAGGTCACAGAGGCATCGGCGGTCGTTTGGCCGCTTCGTTCGGCTCCCGTATTGGGGATATACCCTATCGAGCCGCAGGCGCCTTGAAAAAAACTCTCCCGCGCGTCCGTCGGCTCGCCAAGAAGGGAACCGACCGCCGGTTCGCTCCATTGGCGAATCCCCGGCGGACCGTACTCGGCGTCGACGTTGAATCCGTAGAGATGATAACCGCTGCCGTAACCGGCGGTTCCGTTGAGAGGGTCGTCGTAACTCCCCGGGGCGGTGGTCTGAGAGAACAGCCGTGTCTTTCCCGGGGAAGAAGGCATCGCGGATGGGGCTTCAGGAGGAATACCCTCCTCGGCGGCAGAAGAGATCTTGGTTGGATTCTGTCCGTCGACGGCCGGCGGGATCGGAAGTACTTTCCTCGGGTTGGAGTACCCCGTGATTCCGTTTTCCGACCGCTTGTTGTAGAGGGTCGTCCCATCGTAAGAGAAAAATTTCTGCTGGGCTGCGGTCCGCCCGGCGGAAAGAAACAGCAGCAGCCACAGCAGGCCGACAGAAACCGAAGCGAGTTTCGGTCCATTTTTTATCACGGCCGTGACTGGCTTGACGGTTTTCATAGGTACGATAGAGTTGGTGTTAATACATAATACCGGCTTTAAGATAGACGGTACTGTTCGGGCTGAAGATCTTCCCCTGGTATCGGGTATAGACCTGACGAGCGAAGGCCCCTCCGACCTCAAATGAGCCGGCCAGCCCGCAGGCCGTCGAGAAAGTCACGCCGCCGCCGACACGGTAGTCGTTGTAGTCGACTTTCTGGCTGATTTCGTCTTCGGACATATACCAGCTGCCTCCGCCGATATCACCTTGAATGTACGCCCACCAGTCGGTATCGTTGACCTTTTTGAGGAAATGGGAGAATTTCGGGTTCGGGAACACGAAGTACCAGAGGTTGACGTCGTTCGGCTGCCAGACAATCCCCGCGGAGGGGAGAAGCTTGAATCTATTGCGGTTGTAGTAGACCACGCCGCCGACGGCTTGGATATACTCGTTGATCCGAAGCGTTCCCAGGCCGCGTCCGCGGATAAAGATGCTGTCGCGATAGATTTTGCACGATGAGTTGGCCAAGCCGACCTGAACCCAGATATCCCCGCCGAAGTCCTTGGTGAATTGGGGCCGGACGCCGACACCCAGGGCGACCTCAAAGGTCTTCGATGGCATCACGTCTTTGGTCGGATTGTGCCACAGCTGCATCCTCGCGCTGGGGGCCAGGTACCAGTAACCGGAGACGGAGTTGTCGTTGGCGTGCGGAATGAGACTGCACGGGAGCGCGAATCGGCCGGCGATATCGAATTCATGGATCCCCAGCCCGGAATCGGAGCTTCCGCGGGGAACAAAGGTGTAGTTGGCCGAAAAGGAGTCCCAGAATCGCTTCATCGTCCCGACCGGCTCGTTGAGGAAGGTCTGTCCGGGAGGCGCGGGGCTGGTGGGGGAGGGCTGGAGAATGGCGGTATTGACGTCGGTCAGCGGCGGGGCGATGGAGGATCCCGAGATCATCGAGTTCCCTGTCGAGCTGTTTGAGGTGATCGACGTGGAGGACGCGGTGGAACCTAACGACGGCTGCTGCGAGGCGGTACCGGTCTGGGCAATGAACGTAGGGGTCGTGTAGGCGCTGTAGCCGCTTTGCGCCACGGGCATATTCGTCGTGTTGATCGTGGCGGTGCTCAGCGGGGGGGCAATTTGCGAGGGATTGTTGTATTGCTGCTGAATGGTTCCCCAATAGTCACTGGATTGCCCGCGGATGAGGAACTCCTCGCCGGCCAACTGACTGTAGAGCCCCCTTCTTCGCGGTTGGAAGAGTACCTCGAAAAAAGATGGCTCGACATCGACACAGTCAGCGTCGATATACCGGGGGTCGATGTCGTCGGGGCTGGCACACAGGACGTCTTGGCCAAGAACCGTCTCTTGGTTGGACCAGTCAAACAGACCGAGGCCGCTCCAAAGCCCCACCGTTCCGAATGCCTGGGCGTACTCCACACCAAAACAGACCACCAGCAGCGCGAACAGCAGCCGAAACCACGCCGCGGCGCGGCGGAATCCATGCCTGGCGGATGTTCTTTGGGATAGTGCTTTTCGGTTCATTCGGGGCTTTCCGTACTTTCCACGCGGCCGGATGGGAGCCAAACGCATCCGGCACAACAATCACCGGGGTGATAACATATTTGGGTCGAACCTGTCAAGAGAACATTTTTGCCGGCCGGCAAGGAAGGGAACTTTGATTTTCTCGGAGAATTGTGTATATTGGGACACTAGTGACGGTGGTCTTTGCGGTGATCTTGGGAAGAACCGCCCACGGTGAGATTTTACGATTCGGAGAATTGGTTTTTTTATGCTGACGCTGCGTCCTTTTCGTAATACCGACAGTCGGATCGTCTCCGAGCTTTGGCAGCGTAAATCCCAGGAGCTTCCCGGGTTTTTTACCCCAATGTCCGTTGAAATGTTTGAACGGCATATCCTCGATAACGTCCTCTTCGACCGGGAAGGGTTCCTTTTGCTCTTTGAAGGTGACCTTCCCGTCGGTTTTATTCACGCTTCTTTCCCTCCGAACGAAGATTGGGACGATCGACGGTTCGACGTAGGGATTATTTATCCCCCGGTGGTTCCCGCATTTCCCCAACTCCAAGAAGCGTTGGATCTTTTGGTCACCGGGGCGGAGCGGTATCTCCTTTCGCGAGGAGCTGCCATATGGTTTGTCGGAGGTACGGCAAACGCGTCCCCCTTTTATAACGGTCTTTACGGACCATGCTCCGCCGAGGGGGTGCTCCAGCGCGACAAAGCCGTGGTGGAGTTATTTTGCCGACGCGGTTACAAGAAGGGGCTTTCCTCCCGCCTGTACCGGATCTTGTTGGATCATTACCTCAATCCTGTAGAGCCCCGGGTTCGCGAAATCAAGCGGAAATTCAAGTTCCAACGGATGCCGCACTGGACTCCCGTCAGCTGGTGGGACGCTAATTGCGGAAGACAATTCAACGTTATGGAGTGGAATGTCTTTGATCCGCAAACCGGAGCGGCGACAGGGCGGCCGATCGCCGGGGCTGTCATTTACCGAATGCTGACCGATATCAATGATAATGATCTCAACGCGATCCCCTTTGCCCTCTCCTTCATTGGGGTTGATAACGCATACTTGCGTCGGGGAATCGGGACGGCCCTTTTTTCCCGCTTAGGCGATGATCTCCTCAGCGAAATAATTCTTCCGATCGAGATTCATTCCCTTGTCTCCGAAGATAACGAGCGCTTGAGTCATTTTTTGCTGAGCCAAGGGTTCAAGGAAGTGAGCGAAAATCGGCTTCTTTCCTTTTTGAAGAGGGTTTGATGGCCACGCCTTGCGATGATTCCTCCTTCCCCTCGCTTCCGATCCCGATCCGTTCTTTCGTCCATTTCTCGATAATCGACTCAACCAACGATTGGGGGGTACGCTATCTTCGGCTCTTCCATCCCCCTGGGGAAAAGGACCGGTCAAACGGCCGATTCCCCCTGTTGGTTTGGGCCGATACCCAGTCCGCCGCGCGGGGACGCTTTGAGCACCGATGGTGGTCGCCCGGAGGGGGGCTGGCGTTTTCCCTTCTGGCCCGGTGGCGGGACTTCGGGCTGGCAAGGGAGAAATCATCCGAGTTATCCTCGCGTGTGGCCCGCGCGGTGTTGTCCGTGATCCAGTCGGCGCTTGATTCTTCGGCGGTGGAGGCAAACGCCGTGATCGAGCAGCCGAACGATATACTGGTAGGGGGGAAGAAAATCTCGGGGATTTTGATCGAATCCCCCTCTCCCCAATACGTTGTGATCGGGATCGGAGTCAACGTCAATAACCGTTCGTCCGACTATGTGGCACCGGACAATAATCCCCGCGGTTACATTCCCGTCAGTTTATTCGACTTGACCGCCAGACCGTGGAGCTGCCGTGAGCTGATGGGGATGATCGTTCGGGAATTGTTCCGTGCCGGGTGATTTTCCGATGGGCGGCGAAAACACTTGAAAAAAAAGGGGGGACGGATAAAATATATTCGTGAGGGAGTATTGGGCTCCTCGGGGAACGGATCGTTCAAACATCGAAATCATATTTCACGCAGATGGCTTCGGCGCGTTTTTCCCGCGCGGAAGAAACACTAAAGGGATATTTATGGATATTTCGGCTCTTTGTCCGACCGCGGATGGTTTTCTTTTCGCCGCTCTTCCGAACTGGCTGCGCGCCGCCTCAAAAATCGACTACGCCGCCGTGGGTGTCCTGATCGGGTTTGTGATCCTGGTCTATCTGTTCCGTACCGTATTTTCCAAGGTCGGCGCCATCGCTTGGGTCACGGCTAAAGAGACCCTCTTGCAGCCGCTGTTCCTCATCCTCTCCCTAGCGGGGATATTTGGCCTGTTCATCTTCCTCTTCCTCCCCTATCACACCTTGGGGGAGGACATCAAAATCGTCGTGTCGCAGGGGTTGACCCTCATCAAGCTCCTGGCTGTTTTCTTGGCCATCTGGACCGCCAGTACCTCGATTGCCGATGAAATCGACGGGAAGACCGCGCTGATGATCCTCGCCAAGCCGGTCGGGCGGACTCGGTTTGTTCTCGGGAAATATTTCGGCGTGATGATCGCCGTGACGTTCCTCTTCCTGATCCTGGGGATATTTTTCGTCAACTCGGTCTCTTACAAGCTGGTCTACGAGGCGATCGAAAGCGGCAAAGAGATGCCGACGCAGGCCGAATGTTACAGCTACGTCGTCGGGATTCTCCCCGGATTGGTCCTCGCTTTCTTCGAGACGATTGTCCTCACGGCGATTTCCGTGGCGATCTCTACCCGGCTGCCTCTGCTCCCCAACCTGACGATCTGTCTGGCGATCTACGCGCTGGGGCATATCGTCCCGCTGATCGTCGCTTCCAGCGCGGCGCAGATGCCGTTGGTCGGCTTCTTCGCGAATTTGGTCTGCGCGTTCCTTCCGGTGCTGGATCACTTCAATATGGAGACGGCGGTGGCGATGGATAAGACGGTCCCCCTTTCCTACGTCGCGTATTCAGGGGCCTACTCCCTCCTGTTCGCCCTGGTCGCCCTGATTTTGTCGCTTCTTCTGTTTGAGGATCGCGACCTGGCCTAACCCCCGCTTTCAGCCGTATTCTCCGGCCAGATCAGCGGTTTCTTTAGCGAAGAACATTGGTAGGAGGAGTGTCCCTTGCTCATCGGTCCGGTTTTTACGCGTGAAGTCACCATCGCGCCTCGGCGCGATCGCACCTTTGTCGCCCGAGCTGTCTATGGTGGCCTTCTTCTTTTGCTGATCAGTACCGCGTGGCTGGTGATGGCCGGAACACAGCTGATCACCGATACCGGAGATTTTTCCCGGTTCGGGATGAATCTCTTTCGGCTGATCACTCCCTTTCAGCTGGTTTTGATGCTTTTTTTCTCGGCCGTTCTCTCGGCCGGGGCGGTAGCACAAGAAAAAGACCGCAAGACCCTTCTGCTCCTTTTGCTGACCCGCCTGTCGAACAGTGAATTGGTTCTCGGCAAGCTCTTGGCCAGTTTGCTCGAGGTGCTGCTCTTTCTGGCGATCTCGGTGCCGATTTTTTTGATGATGGCCCTTTTAGGCGGGATCTCCTACCCCCAGATTATCAAAGGGCTGCTGGTGACCCTCTTTGGGATGCTAGCCTGCGGCAGTGTCGGAAGCTGCGTCGCCCTTTGGCGGGAGAAGACCTTTCAGGCGGTCTCCGCGACGGTTCTGATTCTTGTCCTTTGGCTCGGTTTTTGGCAGGTGACCGGTTACGGGGTCTTTGGCTCCAGGTGGTTTGGCTGTTCCACGCGGACCATCGCCGAGGCGATGAGTCCCTGGCTGGGGGTCTTCGCGGCGATGAAACCGGTGGTCGTCTCCAGCGGCGCCTCCCTCTTTGCCCCGATTTACCCCTCCATCGCGGCGCTGTCGGTGATTACCCTTCTGGTCAATCTTCTGGCGATCGCGTTTGTGCGCGTCTGGAATCCCTCGCGGGAGGTCCGTATCGGAGCCGCTCCCGAGGAAGATACTTGGCGCAAAGAGGCCGTTGAGGCCCGCCTGGCGCGTGAGGCGCAGCAGCGCCGAAGCGCGGCCACCGGTATCGCGGACGTTTCGAACCCCTACGAGGATCTCACCCACAACCTCTTCGCGCAAGAGGCCGAACATCCCGATAAAGTTTCTTCCGACGATCAAGAGCTGATCGATCCGGCGACCGGCAAGATGCGGATGGACCCGAAGATTTCCGCCGCTCCGGGAAAGGTTCGTCCGGTTTGGGACAATCCGATCATTTGGCGTGAAATCCGAACGAAGGCGTATGGCCGCCGAGCGCTGATTATCCGCGGGGTCTATTTTCTGCTGTTCGTGATGAGCGCCTTGGCTCTTCACGGCGTGTTCGCCGCCAGCGCGTCGCCGATGATCTCTCAAATCGCCGGACCGCTGCTTCCCATGCTGGTTCTGTCGATGATTTTGGTCAACGCCCAGGCGGTGACGTCGCTTACCAGTGAACGTGATGGGGGGACCTTCACCCTCTTGCTGGTGAGTGATATCTCCCCGAAAGAGTTTGTCTGGGGGAAGCTCGGCGGGACCTTCTACAATATGAAAGAGATCGTTGTTCTCCCCCTGCTGCTTTGCGGGTACGTCTGGTATTTGGGGGCGATCTCGGCGCTCAACGCGCTGTTCCTCTTTGCCGGTCTGGCCATTCTCTACTTCTTTGTGGCGGTGGTTGGGGTCCATATCGGCATGCAGTACACAAACACCCGCAGCGCGGTCGCGACCAGTTTGGGGGTCGTCTTTTTCCTCTTCATCGGGATCGCGACCTGTATCTGGATCATGCTTGCCTTCTCCGGGTCGTTCGAGTCGCAGCTGCAGCCGTTCCTCGCCTTCATGATCGGCGGCGGCGTGGGGCTTTATATCGCCCTGGGGCTTCGCAACCCCTCCAGCGCTATCGCGCTGGCTTCATTCATCGCTCCGCCGGCGACTTTCTACGCGATCACCAGTTTCCTGCTGGGGCAGTCCCATTGGGTATTCTTCGCGATCGCCGGCGCGTACGCCTTCGCGACGATCGCGATGTTGATTCCGGCGATCGACGAGTTCGATGTCGCCACCGGAAGGACCACCGCTGACTGACGGGGGTAGCATCCGCTGCGCGGCGATCCGTAAGGATACCCCCTGAAAGAATCTTTCCCCCTTTTTCGCGGGGGAGTGGTTTTTCGCTCGGCATTGTGTTATACTCCCCCTATCTAGGCGTTGCGTTCTTCGTGTACCGTCAACGTGTTTTGGGCATCAAGATTGTGAGAAAGGTTCAACAATGAAGAAGATGATGGTTCTTTTCGCCCTCTTCGCCGTCGCCGCGATCGCCGCGCGTGCCGAAGATGAGGTTGGTCAGTTCGTCGGCGGTGACTATAAATCGGGTATTCCTTGGAAGACCCCCGCGGTGGTGACTCCCGGTGACACGCCCTGTGCCCCCCCGTCCGACGCGATCGTTCTGTTTGACGGTACCAATATGGACGCCTGGGAAGGCGGAAACTGGAACGTCGCCGACGGCGTGATGACCGTTGAGCCGAGTTCCGGTTCGATCAAGACCAAGCAAAAGTTCGGAAGTGTCCAGCTTCACGTTGAGTTCGCCACCCCGCCGGTCAATAAGGACGAAAACGGCGATCCTGTCGATTTCGGCCAGGCCCGCGGCAACAGCGGTATCTTCCTGATGGACCACTACGAGGTTCAGGTCCTTGACAGCTTCGGCAACGAGACCTATCCCGACGGTCAGTGCGGCAGTATCTACAAGCAGGTTCCCCCGCAGGTGAATGTCTCCAAGGCCCCAGGCGAGTGGCAGAGCTACGATATCGTCTTCACCCGCCCGATTCTTCGGATCGAGGGTGACGAGGTGGTCGAGGTGATTCGTCCGGCCTATATCACTGTCTTCCAGAACGGTGTCCTGGTGATCAATCACTGGGCGATCCAGGGCGAGACCTACTTCCACCGGACCCCCAACTACATCCCGATTGAAGACAAAGAGCCGATTCAGCTTCAGGATCACCACAACCGGATGCAGTTCCGCAATATCTGGGTTCGCGAGATTCCCGACAGCAACGTCATTCCGGCGCAAGATAAGATTCAGCACTATGAATGAGCATCTTAAGGGTATCGTCCTTTTCGCTTTCCTGACGCTGGCTTCCGCCGCGGTTATGGCTCAAAGCACTCAGACAGCATCGGTTCCGACCGATTTGGACGGGCTTCACACGACGGTGAAGATCTTTTTTGAGACCATCTCCGACGAGACCGCCGGTCCTCAGAAGGGGCTCGAGGAACTCCTGAAAAACAGTCCGATCACCCGTGAGGACCGCGAAAAGACGATTCTTGCCCTTTCGAACAACATTCGTGAGATTACCCGGCGTTTTGGTCCCTGTCTTTCGTTTGAATCGATCGGGGCCAAGATGATCGGGCGTGATTTAATCGTTCTGCGGTACCTCTATAAATGCCGAGATTATCCGGTCGTCTGGTATTTTACCTTTTACCGGACGGGGGGGGATACCGATACAGAATCAGGTTCGGGAGGTGTGTGGACCTTGATCCATTTCTACTACGACTCGAACCTGAATATCCAAAACTGGGAGAGTTTCTAAGGAGGTTCTCCCTCACGTGAGTCATCCGTCATATCGCTGTAAAGGCGTTTGACGGCGGTCGATTTTGAAGTCACAGTTTTTAACCCAAGGAGATTATCCCTATGGCAGCTATCATCAATCAGGATGAATGCGTTGGTTGCGGCGCCTGCGCCGATGCTTGCCCTTGCGGCGCGATCACGGTCGACGACGGGAAGGCGAAGGTCAACGGGGAAGAGTGCGCCGGCTGCGGTGCCTGCGTCGACGCCTGCCCGATGAGCTTGATCACCATCGAATGATCGCTCCATCCCGCGGAAGGAGAGCATTCCGCTGGCTGATTCGCCACAGTTACAACGAAAAAACCGGCCCCCTGCGGGCCGGTTTTTTTATCGACTTTACTTTTTTGACCAATGTGCGACGAAGTAAAAGGAACCGGTGGCGCATAAGAGATCATCTTTCGCGCCGGTTCGAAGCCGCTCTTGGACGATTGATTCGAGCTTCTCCGGTTCGGGAATCACGCGGATCGATGGTTTCTTGGGGAGTGTCGGTACGATTTTACCGGCGACAGCCGCCAGTTGTTCGGCGCTCATCGCCCTGGGGCCGGTGTAAGTGGTGAGAAAAACCTGGTCGAACAAAGGGAGTAGCTCTTCGAGCATTCCGCCGGCGTCTTTTCCCTCGGATATCGCGAAAAACAAGGTTCGTTTCGCTTTTGGGGCAAATTCCGCCAGCGCGTCGGCCAAGGCCGCGGCGCTTTGCCGATTGTGGGCCCCATCGATAACGAAGACCGGATCGGTATGGACGATTTCAAACCGGGCCGGCAAAGTGGTGGTTTTGATCGCGGCGAGGGCCCGTGCTTTATCGAGGGCAAGACGCCCTTTTCGCTCGAGGCAGTCCAGCGCGGTCAGCGCAATCCGGGCATTGGTTCTTTGATGGCGGCCGGGCATCGCCGCGGCGGAGATATCGAACGAAGGGGTGCAGTCGGTCACTTCCAGCAGGGGTGCCTCTTTCTCTTGGGCGATACGGCGGATGACCTCTTCGGCGGCGGCAATCTTTTCGCCGGTGAGGATACTCTCCCGGAACGCTCCATCGCGGGAGGGTACTCTATCGGCAACATCCGGAATTTCGGCCGGTACACCCGAGACGACGGGAACCTTCGGCTTGATGATCCCCCCCTTTTCGAAGGCAATCTCTTCGAGGGTGGAACCGAGCAGTTCACAGTGATCGTAGCCGATGGAGGTGATGATGGTTATATCGGGCCGACAGATGTTGGTGGCGTCAAAACGCCCTCCCAAGCCGGTTTCGAGAATCGCCCACTGGACGTTGGCCTTTTGAAAAACAAGGAAAGCACTGAGCGTGGCCAGCTCGAAGAAGGTCCAGTCCTCGGGACGGAAGGGGGGAGTCAGCCGCTTTTCGAGGATAGCTTTCATCCGAAAAACCGCGTCCGCGAGCTCTTCTTCCGCGCAGGGGGCACCATCGATCGCGAAACGCTCGACGATTTTGCGGATGTGGGGAGAGGTGTAGAGCCCCGTTCGATATCCCGAGGCGTTCAGCGCCCTTTGGAGCATGGCCGCGACACTCCCCTTTCCCTTGGTTCCGGCCAGGTGGATAACGCGCATCGAACGATCCGGGTTTCCCAACGCTTCCAGCGCCGCCCTCAGACGCTCCAGCGACCGGGCCATTTGGTCGTAGGGGATGATCTTGAACGACTCGTAATTGGTTCGCCGAGTCAGGAAGTCGAATGCCTCGCGCACTCGGCCGCGGGGGAAAACGGGGACATCGGAAGAATTGTCTTGGCTATTCATCGCTTGTTTCTTTAAGTGGCTCCTCTTTTCTCTCATCGGTCCGGTTTTTGTATGATAGCAAGTTGTTGGCTTCTCTCCAGGCTGGGGGAGAGAAAACAGCGAAAAAAACAAGTCTCTCGGGACAAGAATAGTAGACAAAAACTCTGGTTTCTGCAATAATAAAAGCGGCTGTGGTGCCGTCATGCTGTTCTGCTGCCTTTTCCCTAAGGCAGCGGGAGCGGGGCCTGCGGTCTCCGTGGAATTGACAGATCCCTTTCCAAGTGATGATTGTGAGACATACTTCTATGACATCAGAATCTAAAGCTCCGGAGTCAACAGTAGTTGTTCAAACAAAGAACCTGACCAAAATCTACCGCGATTTTTGGGGCCGGCAAAAGGTTCGTGCCCTCAAGGCGCTGGACCTGGATATCCGCAAGGGCGAGGTCTTCGGCCTTCTCGGTCCGAACGGTTCCGGAAAGACCACGACGATCAAGCTCCTTCTCGGTTTGCTTTTCCCGACCAGCGGTTCGGTGACGATTCTTGGGTGTCCGGCCGGTGATGTGACTAAAAACGAGCGGATCGGTTATCTCCCCGAAGAGTCCTATCTCTATCGGTTCCTCAACGCCGAAGAGACCCTCGATTTCTATGGGCGTCTTTTCCCCATGTCGGCCGCCGTTCGCCGCCAGAGAGTTTCCCAGCTGATCAGTATGGTCGGGTTGGAATCGGCCCGAAAGCGCCAGCTTCGCGAGTATTCCAAGGGGATGACCCGCCGTATCGGTTTGGCGCAGGCGCTCATCAACGACCCCGATCTGATTCTTCTCGATGAACCGACCAGTGGGTTGGATCCGATCGGTACCCGCAATATGAAAGACCTCATCCTGGAGCTCAAAGCCCAGGGGAAGACGGTGATTATGTCGAGCCATCTTTTGGCCGATGTTCAGGATGTCTGTGACCGGATTGGTATTCTATACCAAGGTGAGCTCAAGGAGCTTGGTCGAGTCGAGGATCTTCTGAAAATCAACGCCGAAACCGAAATTCGCGCCGAGGGGCTGTCGGAAGAGGCCAAAGAAAAGATCCGAAAGATCATCGCCGAAGATAACAGCCAGCTGCTTTACTGCGACCATCCGACCTCCTCGCTGGAAGATCTCTTCCTCAATATCATTTCCGAAAGTGAAGCGCGTCCCGGCAAGCGGGTGCGTGGAGGAGGTACTGACTGATGGTCATAGAGCATCCCGTATTGCCGTTCCTCCAGTGGCTTCCCAGAGCCGCTGGAATCTGGGTGGGCGCTTTGGCTGTGCTCATCATCGTCTCGATGCTGGTCGGTTTTGGTTTTATCATCCTTCGAAATGGTCCGTCCGGGGTATTCTCTCGTTTCTGGACCGGACTGAAGAATGGTTTGGCCGATATGTTCCAGATGTCGTGGCAGCGTATCTGGGCCATCGCGCGGCTGATCATGAAAGAATCGATCCGTAAGAAAGTCATCGTCGTGTGCGCTGTCTTTCTGGTGATTCTGATGTTCGCCGGCTGGTTTCTCGATCCCGAGAGCACCGATCCGGCACGTCTGTATCTGAGTTTCGTCCTTTCGACGACATCCTACCTCGTTTTGCTGCTGGCCCTGTTCCTCAGCGCGCTGTCGCTCCCGGCGGACTTTAAGAACAAGACGATCTTCACTATTGTCACCAAGCCGGTTCGCCCCAGCGAAATCGTTCTGGGCCGTATCTTGGGCCTGACGATCATTGGGTCGGGGATCCTGGTGATCATGGCGATCGCCAGTTATTTCTTCGTTTCGTTCAGTTTGAGCCATACTCACGTGGTGATCCAGAACGAAGATATTTTTCCCGTCGCTTCCAGCGGAACTACCTCGTCGAACGCCGTGATCGCCGCCGGTGAGACCCGTTTGGCCAACGGTCATAAGCACAAGATCGAAGAGTACGCCGACGGTTCGTTCTTTGTTCAAGAGGTGAACAATCACACGCACAGCATCGTCCGCAGCGGCGACGCCGATGATCCCAAATATACGGTTAGCAACGAGCACGGGACGATTCAGGCGAAGGTTCCTCTCTATGGATCGATCCGGTTCCGGAACGCCACCGAGTTTGAAAGGACCGCCGGTATCAACGTCGGTGAGGAGTGGGATTACCGGACCTACATCGAAGGGGCAAGCAGCGAGGCGATTATCTGGACGTTCGAGAATCTTAACCCCAAGCGCTTTTCCGATGGTGTCCCGATCGAGATGAACATCAGCGTCTATCGAACCCACAAGGGAAATATCGAAAAGACGATCATGGGGGCCCTTCTGGTCCGCAATCCGAGGACTGGTTTGACCGCCGCGATTGAGAACTTCAATTCCGAGAAATACACGACCAAGGCGCTGTTTATCCCCCGAACCATCGATCGAAGCAAGGTGGAGCGGACGCCCCGCCTGGTCAAGATATACGGCGAAGAGTCGACCTATTCCCGCCCAGATTTTTCCTACGATCCCGAAAAAGAGACCTACGATCTGTTTGAGGACTTCATGGACGACGGAAAAATCGAGATCTGGCTGACCTGCCTCGATTCCGGCCAGTACTTCGGGGCCGCCGAGCACGACCTCTACGTTTACGCCCGCAACGCCAATGTCTTTGTGAACTTCCTCAAGGGGTACTTCGGCATCTGGCAAGAGATGGTCATTTTGATCTCCTTCGGTGTCCTGTTCAGTACCTTCCTCAGCGGGCCGGTGGCGATGGTTTCGACCTTTGGCGTCTTGATCGCCGCGTTCTGCAAAGAGCTTTTCATGCAGATCGCCACGGGACAGACCCTCGGCGGCGGTTTGGCCGAGTCGATGGTTCGTCTGGTCAATCATGAGAACATGATGAGCGATCTTCCCAATACCGTTGCCTCGAGTTTGATCAAATTCTTTGACATGATCACCAGTGGTTTTCTGCTCTACCTGGGGTTGGCGATTCCGTCGTTCGCGGATTTTGATATCTACAGCAACAGTCTGGCCAGTGGGTTTGACATCTCGTGGAATACCATCGCGGTTCATGCCGTGAGAACGATTTCGTACGTTGTACCCCTGTTCATCGTTGGGTACCTGATCCTCAGAAACAGGGAGGTGGCGAAATGACACAAAGAGCGCTTCTTTACAAAAAGATCCTTTACGTCTGTCTGATAGCCGTCCTTCTGTTCCCCCTTTATCGTCTGGGGAGCCCTTCCCAGATGAAGAAAGGCGGAGGGCTGTCGCGCGGCGGGATCCTTGCCCAACAGCGTCTGGACAACGGTTTGGCCGAAGCCGACCTCGGACAGATCGACCCTGCCAGCAGCACGATGAAACTGGCGACGTTCGGGATGCGCGGTGTCGCCATCGCTTTGTTGTGGAACCGGTCGCTGGAGTGCGAAAAAAGGGCCGACTGGGACAACGTCGTCGCGACGGGAAACCAGATTATTATGCTGGAACCGCACTTTATCTCGGTTTGGGATTTTGTCGGTTGGAAGCTCGCCTACAACGCCTCGGCACAGTTTGACGACTACCGGGAGCGTTACCGTTGGGTGATTCGCGGCTTTGAGTTTCTCCAAAAAGGGACGGGGTACAACAAAAAAGCCCCGAAACTCTTCATGAAGACCGGCTGGACCATTTCTCAAAAAATCGGTATCGCCGACGAGAAAAACCAGTACCGCCGTCTTTTCCGTGAAGATGACGAATTCCATGCCAAGCAAGTTTACAAAGAGCGGGATAACTGGCTCTTTGGCCGGAACTTCTATCTTGACGCGGAAGACCTCTACAACAAGGGGGGCGATATCGGAAAAGAGACCCGTATCCTCTTTTTCTCACGCAGCCGGATGAATCTTCTTCGTTACGCCCAGTGGATGGAACAGGACGGGTGCGGAAAGACCAAAGATAACACCCCGCTGTTTGACGAAGAAAACTCCGCTGCCGCCTGGCGTGACGCCGCGGAAAAGTGGAACGAATTGTGTCGATTGAGTGTCGAGACGGTGATCGAGGATCCGAACAATCCCGGTAAATTCCGTTGGATGTCGCTCAACGAAGTGGATGAGAGCAAAGCGGAAGCCGCCGAGCTTATGGAGAAGCTCGAGGGAATGCTCCCGGAGGGGACCACCTTCGAAACCCTCGTGTGGGATCGTTGGAACAATGTTCTGGAAGATCGGCATCGCGCCGGCCTTTTCTCACGAGTGATGGATCCCGCTCCTGAAGTCGATCCTATTAACGGCGAGAGAGATCGCTCCTTGCGTGTGCTTCGCGATTATCTCGACGGGAAGCACGGGGAGTTCCCCGAATGGGCCGATTGGGAAAAGAAGCTCGAGGATCTTACTCGTAAACTGGTGATTGAATCCGCGAAGCCGGAAGATCGAGAGATGATCACAAATGCCCTCGATGTTCCCGCGATATTCCGCACCGACGAGCAGCAAGAGCTGGTGAGTCCTATTCTGTCGAATCTTGATCTGTGGGCGTATCAGGGCGAAGTGCTCCTTGCCCCGACGGCACAGGTTATGGCCGATTGTGTCGAGGGTGACAAGCATCAAGAAGCCCTTGATATCTGTGACCGAATCACCGATCTTGGAGAACGCGCTCGTTTCGCGACACTGTTTGCTGACATTATGGACAGCGCCCACCGTAAAAGAGAAGTTGTCCTCGAACAGGAGCCCGAGGCGCGCGCCGCTCGCCAGCACCGCTATTTGTCCCGTGTTCGTTTCTATTCCGGTCAGGTCGAAGAAGCCAATCAAGAGTTCCTCGACTGCGAGGCCTCCTGGATGGCCCTTTGCGCCAGGCCCGAATTCGCCGATCTGCTCTATCGTCCGCAGATTCGAGGAGATTTCCTCGCGGAAAACGAGAAATACACCATTATTCTCGACGCGCTTGGGAAGATATTCCCCATCCCCTATCCGTTTGAATCGCTCGAAGAGCGGTCCTATAACGAGACAGGACACGAAGGCATGGTCATCGCGGCGAAGTCCTACTTAAACAAGGGCATCGACCAGAAAGATCCGAAGGTCTTCGAGAACGCGCAGTCCTTTATGCAGATCCTTGCCGGTTTTTTCTCCGCGACGGATACGGCGAAACTCTTCCCGACCCAAAAGATCAGGGATGACGTGACCGAAGGGGCGAGTCTCCTCGCGCGGGCTTATGAGTCGCTTGATGAGGCGGCGCGTCAGCAGCTTCGCGACGAGGGAATATTCAGCCAATATCCGTGCCGCAGTGAACTGGAGCTTCTCATGACGAAGGGAGATCCCCTCTATCAGGAGCTGGAGCTGCTCTATCAAGATTATCAGCGCAGTCTCTACCAAGCCAGCGAAGATCCTGACCACGCCGCCGATGTCCAGGATAAAATTTCGCAGTCCCGAGAAGGCCTCATAGAGAAGTACTCGGAGTTGGTGAAGAAGTATCCGGTGCTGAAGTACGATGTTGATTCTTCCCTCTATCCTCGAATCAGCATGACTGCCGCTCAGTATGTCCAGCAGCTCAAGCAGGATGGGAAAGAGATTCCGGAAGACTTCGCGCTGAAAGCGTTTCTTCCCGAGAATCTTTAGATTGTTCGGTGCCGACCGCCGCTTGATCGGCGGTTGGGGGCGTGCTATTGGGGAGCTCTCGAAGAGGGCTCCCCATTTTTCAAGGCCTGTCCCCGTATTGCTCTATGGTATGATCATCTTGGGCGACAGACAAAACGACAGATATGACGACGGAACCTAAAAATCCCCCCTCCTCGGGTAAGATCTCTCCCGAAGAATATCGCCGGCGGCTTTTGCGGGAACGCCGACGGACGATGCGTATTGTCCGAAATACCTTAATTGCCATTGCCCTTTTGGCTTTGGGCTGGTGGGCGTTTTTGATCTATCGAGGGAATTGATTACTGGACGATGACGACACCTCCAAGTAATTCTCCATCCTCCGCCCGGGCGGGAGTGTCACGCTCTTCGGATGTCCCTCTTTTGGTCCGTGCCCTGCGCTGCCAGAAGGTGGAACGGGTTCCCGTTTGGCTCATGCGCCAGGCGGGCCGTTATATGGAGGAGTACCGCGAGGTTCGGCGAAAGACGGATTTTCTTCGGTTGTGCAAGTCTCCCGCCCTCTGCGCCGAGGTGATGGCGACGGCGGTCGATCGGTTGGGAGTCGACGCGGCGATCATTTTTTCGGATCTGCTCCCTATCTTGGAACCCCTCGGTTTTGAACTGACCTACGCGCCCGGGGATGGACCGATCATCGGAAATCCGCTGCGCGAACCATCCGACCTGACGCGCGTTCGTGAATTGACCGACCTGGCGCCGATGGAATATCAATTCGACGTGGTTCGGCAGACTCGGCGCGTGATTCCCAAAGAAAAGGCCGTGATCGGTTTTGCGGGCGCTCCGTTTACCCTGGCCGGTTACGCGATCGAGGGGCGCTCGAGCCGAACTTTCGAGCGGACCCGGGCGCTGATGCGCTCGGAGCCCTCCCTTTGGCACGATTTTCTCGGTTTGATCGCTCGCTCGGTGGCTCGTGTTGTCAACGCGCAGATGGCCGCCGGCGCCGACGCCCTCCAGCTGTTTGACAGTTGGGCGGGGGTCCTGACCCCGGAGGAGTACCGGACGTATGTCTTGCCCCACCTGCGGTCGCTTTTAGAGAGACTCACCCCCGGAATCCCCGTGATTTACTTCTGGACGGGGAATCCCGCACTGCTGCCTTTGATCGCGCCCTTAAAGGTCGCCTGCGTGGGGGTGGATCATCGGGTCCGTTTAGACGACGCCATAAACATTCTTCCCCCGACAACGGCGCTTCAGGGAAACATGGCCCCTGTCGTTCTTCTGTCCGATATCCCGACCATCCGAGCCGAGGTCAAAAAGATACTTGACACCGCCGCCGGACGTCCGGGGTACATTTTTAACCTGGGGCATGGTGTTTTGAAGCAGACCCCGGTCGAAAACGCCATAGAGTTGGTCCGATTTGTTCAGAATTACCGCCGCTAGAGGGGAATGTTATTCCTCATTTCTCCGATAGAGCACCGTCTCGTTTGGGGCTGCCGAAAATAAAACACACAAGAGCCATTGCGGGAGACACCGCCGCGAAAAATACCAAGCCCTAGACAAACGGTTTGGCTATCAGTCGGACATTCGTCAGGGGGACGAAGAGGCGCTCGTCCTCGATGCGGGGAGCGAAGAGGAGCAGGTCGATTTGGGTTCTTGGGAAGGCGGCGGAGAGTTTTTTGATGGTCGGCAGTTCGTCGGCGCTTTGGCGCGCGACCGAGTCGACGACGATTCTCTCCGGGTCTCCCGGCCTCTTCTGCCGCGCGGCAAGAAGGGAGTCGGCCGTGAACGTCTCGCTCCCTTTTCCCCGCTGGCGCCAGATCTCGGCGATCATCTCCCCCAGCGCGTGGTCGAATGGAGACACGACACAGATCGGGGCGAGGGCTGCTTCCTTCGGATCGCTGTCGGGGGAGCGGAACGCGATCGCCTCCGCGGGGGAGTCACCGCCGTGGAGCAAGGGGGGAAAGTCGCCAAGGGGCCGGGAGGCCAGGACAAGATAATCCTCGTCGGCGGCGATGGGGGGAAGAGCCAAACGCCCTGTTCCGCCTGTCAAGAATGGCTCCAGATCGTCTTTGACAAACTCCCGCCACTGCCGTCGGCAGACGCGCACGATCCCCGGGGGGAGATCCCCCGTGCGTCCTTCTCCCTCACACAGGTCGCCGGCCAGCAGGATCACCGGTGTCAGCGGGAAGAGCCGCCGCAAACGGCGTAAAAAGCACTGGGAATAGGACCCCGGATAACTTTCGCAAAGAACGATCGCGACACACTCTTTGCCGCTTAAGAGATCAAAATCAAGTGGCAGGCGCGTTTCAATCGGCTCGATTCCGCGGCCGCGCGCGAGAATCCGAATCGCCTGCCTCGGCGCTTGGAATTCCTCGCGATCGTCTCCCCCGACCATCAGGAGTACCCCGCTGTCGTCGGATCGGATGATGCCGCAGGGATGTCTGTTCATCGGACTTCTTTTTTCGGAAAAACGGTGGGACCGGGAAAAACCGCTTAGCGGAGAAATAGAAGCGTCACCCCCGATCCCCCGTCGAGGAATCGGTTCTCGCCCTCCCAGATATCCTCAACCAAGGAGGAACGTTTGGCCCAGGCGCGAACCGCCTCACGCAGCCGCCCGGCGCCGTTGCCATGAATGACCAGGACACTTTTTTTGCTGTGATAACCCGGTTCAAGCCGCCGGCGCAGATATTCCACCGCGGCTTCGGCGGTGAGACCGTGCAGATCGATTGTGAGGTCCGCGTTATAGCGCATCGTTATTTCCGCGTTTGTATGCAGGTGAACTCGAAACTGACGGCCAGTTCTCCTTCGACGGTGATCCGGGCGGTGAGAAAATAGGCCCCTCCCATCTTCTCTTTCATGAGAACGTGCTGAACGATGGTTTCGCCCGGAGAGACCATTCGTTTGAATTTGACTTCTTTCATTCGTCCGACCACCGGAATGATCTTTGTATCGGGGTCGTCGGAATCGGCCAGGCGCCCTTTTGCCGCTTCGACGGCGAACAGCTTGGAGAGGAGAACCGCTCCGGCCTGCATCGCGCTTTCGCACAGGATCACCCCCGGAACCAGCGGTGCCCCGGGATAGTGCCCCTCGAAGAAGAATTCATCTCCCTTAAAGGTATAGGTGGTGGTGATCTCGCTGTCCGTCCACTCCACGATCTCATCGACGAAGAGGAACGGGGGACGGTGGGGAATGGCGTCGAGAATCGTTTGGTGGTTCCAGTTCGATCCGGACATGGGAGCGCCTCGTATACTTATCGCGATAACACGTAACTTGGTTTGGTCGGAATACTTCGACGGCTGGGCTTCCCCAAGGGAGCGGCCCGGCGATGGGGGTTAGAGCAGGAAAGCGTCGACGTCGTTGGCGACGATCACGCCGTAGTTCACCGCGCCGAGCCAGCCCGACATAATGATACCGACACTTCCCGTATGGAAGAGGCCGGGCAGCGCGTTGGGGAGCGCGCGGCTGACGGCCAGGCCCTCGTATTTCGTTCCGAAACTCGCTCCGGCCCAATGGTCGGTGTACGCTCGGAAGGTGCGGGGGGTCGCCGCCTCGACAAAGGCGAGCTTGCGGCGGATCCCCGGCTGATACTTTTCGAAGGTATCGAGGGTGGTTTCGATCAGATCTTTCTTCGCGGCCTGGTACTCCTCGGCCGGAAGGTCGGCCCAGTCCTCGTAGCGCGCGTTGGCGCTGGCGACGGCGTAGTAACGTGCCTCGGCGATCTGCGGCCGGGTCTTCGGGTAGTAGAACGAGAAGGTCCGGCTGGTGATATTTTTGGAAAGGAGCAGATCGGTCTTAAACTCGGGGGCCACCGAGGTAAAGAGCAGGTCGCCGCAGACCTCCTCGTCGAGGGTTTCCCCTTCGGCCAGCGCCATATAGACCTGGGTGCTGGAATTGTTCAGGCGAACCGCCTTGGCCGAATCGATGAAGTCGGCGCAGAAGTGCTCCTGGCCGGTCAATTGGAAGATCGTCCCCAACAAGTTGGCGTTGGAGACGACCGCCTTGGCGTGAATGGTCTTTCCCGCCAGAGCGCATACATTGGCTCGGCGCCCCCCCAGTTCGGGGACGGGGATATCGAGACCGGTTTCGGCGATCTTGACCCCCGCGGCACGGCCGTTCTCGACGAGGATCTTCTCAACCGGCGCGTTGGTGAGGATCGTGACCCCGTTTTTGAGCATCTCCTCGCGGAGCATCTTGACGAACAGGTCGGTCCCCCCCTGGAAAGTATAGCAGCCCTTCGACATAAAGTTCGAGAAAACGATTCCGTAGGTCAGTGCCGGGTCTTCGAGGGTCGAGCCGTTCGCGTAGGTGATCGGCTCCATAATCAGCCGAACGACATCGGGACGATTCGGGAAGAATCGGTCGAACAGCTCCCGGGTCGTCATCTTCTCATCGCCGTAGTGGGTCATATTGCGGGCGGTATCGAAGAACTGCGAGACCGTTTCGGGGGGAAGATGAAATTTTTCGATCAGCAGCCGGGTGAAATCCGCCCGGTCGAAGGTGGTCGAGAGGGTAAACTGGGGGTTATCGAACTTAATGCAGCCGAGCTGGACAATCTTGTTGGCAACCTCGGCGTTCCAGTAGCGGCGGCAGCTTTTGATCATCCCGACCGGGAAACCGTGGAGCGAGACATCGAAGATATGGGTTTGACCGTTTCGATGAAACCAGGTCGCCAGACCGCCGAGCTTGTAGTGCCGCTCCAGCAGAAGAACCTTATGTCCCGATCGGGCCAGGAGATTGGCCGAGGTCATTCCCGCCAGACCCGAGCCGATGACGATCACGTCGTAATGCTCTTGGATTGCGGCGGCGTCGGCACGATCGTTCGCGCCGGTGTATTCGTCGGTTCTATCGGTCATGGCAATATGGTGTTTTTCCTTTGTGGGTGAACGCTTTTCCTATAGCCAAGGATCGTTTACTTTGACAAAAAATATCGGTTGACGATCGTGATGCCGCTCACGATCGCCCCCACGACACCGAGCATCCCCTGGTCGGTTCCGCAGACGAAGAGATTCCCCAGCGGGGTTTGGCCGTCATACTTTTTATCGGCCGAACCGTAGATGGCTCCCCCCTCGTGACCGGTGTATCGGGTGATCGTCAGCGGGGTGAACATATCGTTGTCGATGATATTGCCGCGGAAGTCGGGGACAAACCGAACCGCGGAGGAAAGCAGGCGATCGAACCAGCGGAGCTTCTCTACCCGGTACTGATCCTCGTTCATTCCCGCCCATCGGTCAAAGTTGGCCAGGGCGGTGATTCGGATCATCCCCTCTCCGAGCGGCTTGTTGTACTGGAAGTTGTTCGGCGAGCAGATCACCCCGCTTCGAAGATCGACGGTATCGTCCGGCTTTTCGTAGGAGAAACGATCGGAGTCATTAAAGAAGACGATGGTCTTTTTATGCCCGAGTTTTTTGGGGTCGCGGTCGAGAATACTGATCGTTTCGACGAACGACAGCCGCCCCTCGGCCAGCGGCTGGCCGACACAGCGCAGCTGGCATAAGCGCATCGTCTCGCGCCAGCCGGCGGAAGAGAGAAACTGCCGGGCGTAGATTTCTTTGCCGTCGGCCAGAACGATCTTTTTCGCCCGGTCACCGTCGGAGACGATCTTCTCGACACCGGTCCCCAGACGGATCTCCCCGCCGAGATTTTTGAACTTCTTGAGCAGCCGGGTCAGCAGCAGGCGGATTCCCTCGTAGGGGCGGGCGAACCCCTCCAGGAAAATGGCGCGGAACATGATGCAGAACTGGCCGAAATCCATATCGTGTTCCCGCGCGCCGCCGTAGTAGAAGATGGGGCAAAAGAGCATCTCGACCAGGAGCGGGTCGGTGATGAAGCTCGAGACAAAGGCGCGGGCGCTGGTCCGCAGGCCGTCGTCCCCCCCGAGCTGGTCGTAATCGACCAGGTTGGCGACCATCTTTCGGAAGCCGTCGATCTGCCGGGGAAACTTTTCGGCGATTTGGCTTTCGAGCAGTTCGAATTTATTCGAGAAGTCGAGCGAAACCCCGGGGAAGGCGATCGAGGAGCCGACCTGGGGGGTGAGCCCGAGGTCGTCCCAGGACAGACGCAAATGACGAAGAATCCGCGCCAGCGGGCCGGTGCGGACTCCCTTCGGGACAAAGTTTGTCATCGCGTGGAGCCCGACATCGAGATTTCGGCCGTTTCGGCGATAGAATGAGTTCAGCCCGCCGATGACACTGTGTTTTTCAAGGATGAGGACCCGACGGTCGTACTGGGCCAGCCGGATCCCGGCCGCCAGGCCAGACATTCCTGCCCCGATGATTACCGCGTCATAGAGGGAATCGTCATTTGCCATAGGAGGACGCTCCGCGCGAGAAAACCGACCGGGGAGGGAAGGGGACCTAAATAATTGAGCGAAACGGCCGAAGACCTTACGATACCGTGCCGGCTGCCGGCTATTTATCGGCCAGCAGCGGAGCGAGGTAATCGAGCGTGGAGTTCATCGAGTCGAGTTTCGGGTAGTCGCTTTCGGGGATCTGGATCTTAAAGCGCTTGCGCAGTTCCAGGACGATGTCGAGCATATCCATACTGTCCATACTCAGCTGCTGGCGAAACGAGACGTCATCCTTGAGATCGTCGTACTCTTCGTCAGGGTTGATGGACTCGAGAATGTCGATAATCGCCTCACGGATTTCAAGACGCTCCATTACAATTCCTTTCTTAGGGACTCGCCGGAAAGCGAGATTCATTGCGGCGAAAGGCCGGCGGTGATATTGTTTTTTCTTATTTATTTCTCGTATTTGGCCACGATGACCACGGCGTTGATCCCGACCATTCCGAACGAGTTGTTCAGAATCACTCGGACATCTTGGCCGGCCAGCGGCCGGTTGAGCACCAAACGATCGATAGCGCACTTCGGATCAAGTTCGTCGACGTTGATCGTCGGATGGATGACCCCATCGGTGAACGAGGGGAGGTTCCCCGCCAGTTCCAAAGCGCCGGCGGCTCCCATCGCGTGACCGATGAAGCTCTTGGTGTTGTTGATATAGGTCTTATCGCTGGAGGCGAAGACCTTTCTGATTGCCTCAATCTCTTGGATATCGCCGAGCACCGTCGCGGTGGCGTGGGTATTGACGATATCGACGTCGCTCGGCCTCAGGCGGGCGTTAGCCAGGGCCTTCTCCATGCACTCGGCCTGCCGAGTCGCATTGGGGAGGACGAAGTCGCTGGCGTCGCTGTTCATCGCGTAGCCGACGATTTCGCCGTAGATCTTAGCGCCGCGCGCCACAGCGTCGCTGAGCCGCTCCAGCGTGTAGACGGCGCCCCCCTCGGAGATGACGATTCCGTTGCGCGCCAGGTCGAACGGGCGGGAGGCCGCCTCGGGACGATCGTTTTTGGCCAGGGCCCCCTCGGCATTGAACGCCGCGAAGATCCCGAACGTATGAATCGACTCGGAGACACCTCCGGCCAGGACGAAATCTACCTCGCCCAACCTCAGCTGCTGCACCCCCTGAATCAGCGCGGTATTTCCCGCGGCGCAGGCGGCGCCCAGGCAGTAGTGGGGACCGGTGATCCCCAGGTTGATGGTGACCTCGCCGGCGGGACTGTTGACGACGGTACGCGGGTTATGAAAATGCGACCAGATCGAGCAGTCGTAGTCGTACTGGGAGATCTGATAGATCTCGTTCTCGGTCTCGACATTGCCATGTTCGGTCACGCCGATGTAGACCCCGACGCGGTCTTTGGCCAGCGACGCGAAGTCGACACGACAGTCCGCGATCGCCTCGTTGGCCGAGTAAATGGCGATGCTTCCGGCGCGGGTTCCGCGTCGGATATCTTTGCGGGTCTGATAACGGGTCGCGTCGAAATCGCAGATTCCGGCCAGCGTTTTGCCGAAATAGCGGATCTCATAAGGGGAGACTCCGCTTTTGCCGGCCAGCAGCGCCGCGCGAAAGTCGGCCAGGCCGTTCCCGTTGGGAGCGGTCAGTCCTATTCCCGTAATAACGACCCGGTGAGAGTCCTTCTGCAGGTTACCATTACTTTCCATAATAAAATTATACGATAGAAGGGACCCCTTTCAACCCCATAGCCAGCGGCGCTGACGGCGAGAAGGGGGCGAATGCCCCGAGTTAGCGGAAAGAATCGGCCCACGGCCGATAAGACCGTCAAAATCGTTAAATTCCTCCATTTTTGCCTCAACGGCATGATTGTTGGGGCCGATAGAACCAAAAGGGGGTGTACTGTAAAGAAAAGGAAAATCGAGGCATAGGGCAGTGCTGTGTGTCTCGGCCGAAGGTCCGGGTATCCCGGGCAAATAAGAGGGGTTTTATGACGAAACACCGCGAAAAACAACCATCTCCCGGTTTCCGGCCGGCGCTTGCGCGTGTGACGCGGGCGGCCGTGGTTATTCTGGCGATCGTCTCTTTCACGCCGGCGGGGAAGATTTATGCCCAATGGGATCTGTTTCGCGCCCAGGGCGAAAAGATCGAGGCCGAGCCGAATCGCGAGTATTACCTGACCGATTCCGACGGTCTGTGGTTCATCATGGCGAAGAAGTTTTCGGGGCCGGACGCCCGGCGCAGCGCCAACCGCGTGGTCTACGAACTGAGAAAGCGCTATAAGCTCCCCGCCTATATCTTCAAGTACGATTCCGACCGCGAGGATCTTCAGAAGCTCGCCAAGGAGCGCCATTCTTCCGCGGTCTACCGCTATCAGACCAATACGCCGTCGGAGTACGCCGTCTTGGTCGGGAGTTTCCCCTCGGCCGAGGACCCGAAGCTTCAGGAGACCCTGCTGAAGGTCAAGCGCAGCAAACTCGATTCGCTCAAGAACGACCGGGAGAGCCAGCGTTTGATCGCCGAGTACGAATACCTGGCCAAGAAAGACCGCGAGTACACCGGTTACGGCGCGCTGGGCGGGGCCCTGGCGGTCCCCAACCCCCTGATTCCGAAGGAATTTTTCGCGCAGAAGGGGGTGGTCGATCCGTTTACCGAGAAGATCAACTCCGATTCACCCTATAACCTCCTGAACAACAAGGCGCTCTATACGGTCCGAGTGGCGACCTTCGCCGGAAACGACTCGTACGCCAAAGACTGGGACGATAAGCACAACCGTCTGGCGGAGGCCGGGATCAAAGCGGCCCTGTTGTGCGAGACGCTTCGAAAGAAAGGGATCGAGGCGTGGGAATTCCACGATCACGACGCCAGTTTCGTCACCATCGGAAGTTTCGATTCCTACGGGACGAGCAATCCCGACGGGACGACCGAGATGAATCCGGAGATCTACCAGCTGATCGAGCGCTACCGCGGCGAGCTGGTCGGTTCCGGGGGGCAGTTCAAGACGCACGCCATCAAGCTGACGATCGATAACCCGAAGTCGAAAGGGTTCAATACCAACGCCAAGAAGATGGACGTGGAGCTGTCATTCGACCTGCAGCCGGTCATCATTATGGTCCCCCAGCGTCCGGGGAACGCCAAGCGGGCCCTGCAGTCGCAAAAGCGGCTCCAGCAAGAGCAGGAAAACGCCGAGATGATGCGTCTAAGCGAAACGCTGGCGTTTAACAACGCCGAGCAGTCGCGCCGATACGCCGAGACGGCCCGCGCCAACGAGAAAGCGGAGGCCGAAGTACGGGCGGCGGAAGCCGAAGGGCGTGTGGCGGCCAATCAAACGGCGGGCAATCAAAGCATGGTTAACCAAAGTGTGGCCAATCAAACCGCGGCTTATCCGAGCGCCGCCGGTCAAACCTCCGTGGCCTATCCGAGCGCCGCGGCCGGTACCGAGAAGACGTTCGCCCCGGCGGCGGCCGGCAGTGCTCCGGCACTGGCCAATGCCCAGCCGATGGCCGCGCCTCAGGCGGCCAATCCCCCGGCCGCGGCTAATCCCCAGGGGACAGCCGCGCCGCAGGGCGCTCGGACCTACGCGCCGTCGCGAGTCGCCGGCAGCAAGATGAGCGCCCCGACCTATTGATCGGTTTCGGCCTCTGAGTCAGAAGGATCGCCGCCGAAGAGCTCCTCCGCGACAAAGATAGGCAGCGGAGGAGCTTCGGTGAAGGCCAAGATCAGCGCGTCGCTGGGGCGTGTGTCGAGAAGCGTTTCTTCCCCGCCGCGGTCAATAAGAAGTTCGGCGAGGTAAACCCCATGCTCTTCCCGAACGATCCGAACCTCCTTCGCTTCGGCGCCGAGGGTTCGGATCACTTGCGCGAGAAGATCGTGCGTGAGGGGACGTGTGCCGGAAATCCCCCTCACACGCCGGTCCAGCAGCGCGGCCTCGTAGGGAGCGATGGTGATGGTCAATTCCCGCTGACCGCCTTTTTCTCTCAGGAAGACGGCCTGGTGCGTGTTGAATTCACAGATGACTACCCGGGCCAGCTCGACTTGTACTCTCACGTAAGTTTCTCCCTAACATCTAAGGGCTTTGACGCGCGGGGACGAAATGCCTTGCCGCGGGTGACAAAAAGATTATACTGGTAAAAAATCCGATGGGCAACGCGCCCAAAAGTCTGTTCCGATCGGTGTGGAACCCCATATCTTCATTCATAAGGACAACTGATTTTCTATGACCAGACGCGCGATTGTTCTTGCCGCGGGGAAGGGGACCCGAATGAAGTCCGACCTTCCCAAGGTTCTCTACCCGGTGGCCGGCCGTCCTATCATCGACTATGTTCTCGACGCCCTGGCTGAGGCCGGCGTGACCGAAATCGTTGTTGTTGTCGGTTACCGGGGAGACGAAGTGCGCCGCAGTTTGGCCGGCCGGGTGAACATTCGTTTTGTCGAGCAGACGGCGCTGCTGGGAACCGGCCACGCGGTGATGTGCTGTCGGCCGGCTCTGGCCGATGTTACCGGGCCGATCTTTGTCATCGCCGGCGATTCGCCGATGCTCCGCGGCGATTCGGTGAAGGCGCTTTTCGACGAGTACGACCGGCGGCAGAAAGCCGGTCAGCCGGCCAGCGCGGTTTTGGGAACGGTCTCGAAAGAAAACCCCTTTGGCATGGGGCGGATTCTGCGCGACGCGGAGGGGAACTTCCTCGGGATTGTCGAGGAACGCGACGCCACGCCGCAGCAAAAGGCGATCACCGAGATCAATATGAGCTACTATGTCTTCGACGCGGCCGACCTGTTCCGGGCGCTGGATCAGGTGACGACCGACAACGCGCAGGGGGAATACTACATCACCGACGTCCCGGCGATTTTGCGCAAGGAGGGGAAGCGGGTCGAGGCGCTGAAGGTGCTTTCGCCGGAGGAGTGCCTGGGGGTAAACACCACCGAGGACGCCGCGCGGGTGGAGGAAGAGCTCCTAAAGCGTCCGCGCGGCTGACGCGGAGCGCTGTTTAGTGGTCGTGCGGGCAGTGGTGGCAGCCGCAGCCCGGGGAGCATTGGTGGGGCGTGTGCCCGGTCCCGGAGGCGGCTGGGCAGGGAGTGCTGCTGCCGGTGACGTGGCCGGCCGGGGCGCTCATATGACGGATGAGCTTTTTGCTTCCGCACTCGGGGCAGGCAGGGGCCTGGCTGCCGCGGATGAGCAATTCAAACTCGGCCTGGCATTTGGCGCAGCGATATTCGTAAACAGGCATCTTGGCAAATCTCCTTTCGTGCACAGATGCCCTAAGTATATCCCCGCTCGGCGTAAAGAGAAGAAATCCCTCCCGCGGATTTCCTCACCGGCGGGAAGACTCCCCCGGATGAACTCCCTTGTCGAAATATCTTTGGGAAGGTAAAATGAAAACTTTAATGTATGAAGTGGGAGTATCTCTCACGTAAAACCCGCGTGCTGTTTTGGTCCCTTTCGGCCGAAACCGCGCAGGCGTGGTTTTCGTCCCACAATCGCCGCGGATCAAAAAATCCGCCGACACAACCTTCACTTGGGTGAATTATGCCGCTCTGCACGCTGATAACACTTCTGGCTCAGGCCGAAAGCGCCGCGCCATCGACCCCCGGCAAACCGGCCGGGGCGGTCAACATGATGTTCATGATCTTCATGGTCCTTATCGCGATGTATCTCCTTTTCGTTCTTCCGAAGAAGAGTCAGGCGAAGCAGACACAGAAGATGATCGACTCGCTGAATAAGAACGATCGCGTGATGACCAACTGCGGCATCATCGGTTTGGTTCACAGTATCGACAAAGAAGCGGGTGAAATCGTCCTGAAGGTCGATGAGTCCAACAATACCAAAATCCGCTTTTCCATCGGTGCCGTCTACTATGTCTTCCGCGATAAAGACGAAAAGGCGGACGACAAGGCCGCTAAACCGGCGGGCAAAGAGAATGACAAGGCGTAGGTTTTCCGCGCCGGCTCCACAATATACAAGTACTCTCCATTAAGGAACAACGTTAGGAAAATCCCCGATGTCTACAGGAAGTCTCTTGAAGAAGATTTCGCTGGCAGGGTTCTTCGCCCTGTCGATCCTTATGTTCACTATGGTTCCGGCCGCGCTTTCTTTGGCCGATGACGCCGCGGGCGACGCCCCGGCAGCGCAGGCCGCTGCCGAAGATACGGCCGCCCCGGCCGCGCCGGCCGAGACCCCCGCCGCCGATACAGCCGCCGATACAGCTGCCGATACAGCCGCCCCGGCCGGTGATGCCGCGACCGATGAAGCCCCGGCCGATGCGGCCGCCGACAACTCGGTGACGGTCAGCGCCGTCGATACGGTCGCGGTGGAGCCGACCGACGCCGGCGCGCAGAATTCCGCCAAGGGGCTCCTCACCGTTGGGGTTGTCATTGGGATTCTCGTTATCTCCTGGCTGCTGTCGGTCCTCTTCGAGAAGTGGTGGAAGGTTCCCGAGTCCCAGACTCGTTACTTTATCGTCTTGGTCTGCTTTCTTCTGGCGCTGGTTTCGACCATCACGGGCCTGAAGCAGCACCGCGCCAACTTGGGGATCGACCTTCGCGGCGGATCGATTTTGGTCTACGGGGTGACCCCCAACGCCATCGAGGGGGAAGAGGCCAAAGCGACCGTCTCGAACCAGGAGATGACCGAGCTGAAAAACGCCCTAAGCCGTCGTATCAACCCGGCGGGGGTCAAAGAGATCGCCATCCAAGAACTGGGCGACAACTCCGAAGTCAAAATTACCATTCCCGAGGCCGACGAGGCCGAAGTGGCTCGGACCGAGCGTATCGTTAACTCTTCCGGTCAGCTGAAATTCCGGATTCTCGCCTCCAGCGACTCGCAGGATGAGCGGGAGCTGATCGAGAAGGCGACCAGCAGCGAGTACAAGACGCTGCACGATATCCGCCTGGCCGACCCGATCGGGAAAGACCGCAATATCATCGGCGGCACCTGGATTCCGATCGATCCGACTCAGATCGGCGACATCTCCCGTCTTCCGGGGGTCGTTATTCGCGAGGCCCCCGAGGTCTCCGAGGCGGCCAAGGCCGAGGGGCAGAGCAAGTCTTACGAGGCGTTGGGGCTGGAACTGACCGAACTGTACAACGTCGGCGGCGGCCATATGGAATCGGTCCGTGAGGGGATCGGCGACCGCGGTCAGCCCGAGGTTCGTTTCACGATGAACTCCGAGGGGGCCGAGCGTATGCGTCATCTCACCGACCGTTACCGCGCCGGCGCCGAGCGCGCCCGCGGTCGTCAGATGGCGATCGTCTTAAATGACAGCATCTACTCCGCCCCCGAGATCCGCGCGACGATCGACCGCAACGGCGTGATCAACCTCGGCGGCGATAATATGTCCGTCGAAAGCCGCGAGCGTATCCAAAAGGATGTCCGCGACCTGATCAGCGTCATGAACGCCGGTGTTCTCCCGGCGAAACTCTCGGATCACCCCGTGACCAAGATGGTGACCGGGCCGACCTTGGGTGAGGATACGATCAAAAAGGGTAAGGACTCGATCCTCTACGGCGGTATCTTGGTTCTGGTCTTCATGATCGCCTACTACGGTTTCGCCGGCTGCGTCGCCAGTTTCGCGGTCTTGATGAACCTTTTGCTGATCATGGCGGTGATGCTGGGGCTGCGCGCGGCCTTCACCCTCCCCGGTCTGGCCGGTTTGGTTTTGACCGTCGGTATGGCGGTCGACGCGAACGTTCTTATCTTCGAGCGTATCAAAGAAGAACTTGGCGGCGGTGCCACGCTGAAGATGGCGATCACCAACGGTTTCAATCGGGCCTTTACCGCGATTTTCGACTCGAACATCACGACGATGATCACGGCGGTCATCCTCTATGTGGTCGGTACCGACCAGGTCAAGGGGTTTGCCGTAACGCTCTTCTTCGGCGTGGCGTTCTCGATGTTCACCGCGACCTACGTCTCGCGTCTGATCTTCGAGACCTGTGAGCGTCAAAACTGGATCGGCAAGCGTTGTGTCTACCCGATTCTCCCGGGCTTGAAGCCGTTCTCCAAGACGAACATCGACTTCGTCAGCAAGCAGAAGACGGTCTTTTCGATCGCCCTGGTCTTTATCGCTATTGGTGTCCTCGCGGTGATCGCCCGCGGCAAGGGTATCTTCGACATCGACTTTGTCGGCGGCGTTGAAGTCCAAGCGATCTTTGACGAGCCGCAGCAAATCGGTGATATCCGTGCCAAACTCAGCGAACTGCCCGACCTGTCGGTCAGCAATATCTCGCTGTCGAAAGACCGCAACGGCAACGAAGTTCCCGATAACTGCTGCTTCACGATCAGCACTTCGTGCCCGGTCGGTGTCGATGCCGAAGAGTATCGTCTGACGGTCGAGAATATACTCCACGACTCCTTTGGCGAGGCGCTGCGTCATATCGTGATGACCGCCGGCGACGTCCAGGATCATTCGACCGAGCATATCGCCGGTGAGGATGTCACCAAGGTCACCGTCGGTTTGACGGTCGATCCGCCGGTCGCCCGCGAAGTGGTGACCGGTTACTTCGACGATATCAAGGCCGATTTCCTCCAGAGCAAGGGAGTCGATGAGCTCCAGCTCGAAGCCGTCGGCCACAACGACCCGGCCGAGCGCGATCTTCCGTTCTCCGACTGGAGTATCGCCTTCCAGACCGACGACGAGCAGCTGGCCAAAGATTTTGTTCAGGCGGCGGCCGACACGATGACCGGGCGCTCGACCTTCGAGTCTTCGCAGACGATCGGAAGCTCGGTGGCCAGTTACGCCCGTATCCAGGGGATCCTGGCGATTCTCGGCAGCTTGGTCTGCATCATCCTCTACATCTGGTTCCGGTTCAAGCGGGCGGTCTTCGGTATCGCCGCGGTCTTGGCTCTGTGCCACGACGTTCTGGTGACCTTGGGCCTGATTGCGCTGAGCCGCTGGCTGGCGCCGATTTTGGGCTTCGCCGGCGTGAGTGAGTTCAAGATTGGTCTTTCGACGGTCGCCGCCTTCCTGACGATCATCGGTTACTCGCTCAACGATACGATCGTTCTGTTCGACCGTATGCGTGAGATCTGCGGCCGTAACCAGCCGCTGGACAGCGCCGTGGTCAATAAGGCGGTCAACCAGACCCTCTCGCGTACAATCCTCACCTCGCTGACGACCTTGTTCGTCGCGCTGGTCCTCTACTTCTTCGGCGGCGGCGGAATCCACACGTTCGCCTTCGCGATGAGCGTCGGTGTCCTCACCGGTACGTTCAGCTCGATCTTCATCGCCTCGCCGCTGATTCTGTGGATGGTCCGTTCGAAGAATTAAGAACGGTACCCGGCACGGTACGGTTAGGAAGAGAAAAAAGGCGCTTTACAGGCGCCTTTTTTCTTTTGGGCGGGCCCGCGCGCTGTTCTTTGTGTACTGATTTAAGCGTCTTGTTCAACGATTCGGCTTTGGAATAGTCCGATTGTATCGATTTTGCCGGCTTGACCGCTCGTATCGGCGAAAAATCAGGATCGATTTATCGATTTTGATTGAAGTTTGGCACGCATCCAATTAGTATAGGAATTGGGTACCTCTATGTCCGTTTGGGGCGGCTGTTGCCGCGATCTCGGCCGAGGTATGGGAGGAAAGCCCAAGGTGGTTTCAACAGACCGTCTTTAACCAAGGATACGGACGGAAAGGTCATGTCGGGAATACTCAGTTCCATCAAAAAACTGTTCGCAGCGTTGGTCGCGGCCGGTATCGGTATCGCGCTGGCGTTTTTCGCGCAGGGGGACTGTGCCCGAATTCGGCACGCCAGGGAGAGTGTGCTGGTTTCCGAACCATCCGAGCAAACGGGGAAGCTTAACTGTCTGGACGGAAACGGACGGTTTGGCTACCTCCCTGTTCCCGACCAGCGGGAAGACAATGTACGCACTCGTCTGACGGCGCTTTTGCTCGGGCGCGGGCGCGCCCCGGCCGATGAGGTCGACGCGGTCGCCCATCACCACAGCGGGGTCCAGACCGGGACGCGCAAGGGGATTGTTCCCTCATCGGTCGCCGATGCGTCGTCGACCGCCGACGGTTATCTCGATTTTTGGTCCGGACGGCTCAAGCCGGTTACCCCGTCTCCCCGCCCGGGCGAGAGTACTTTCGCCCGCAGTTCGGAAGGTTCGGCGTCGGGATCGACCACTTCCGACTCGACCGATTTGGCTTCGGCGCTGGCCGGTCTCGATCTGTTCGGCGACGGTGAGGTGGCGGCCAACAATCAAAAATGGAAGAAGGAAATCGAGATCCCCGAGGTAGAAGGCCCCGCCTATCAACCCGAGGAGATGCCCGAGTGGGACGACACCATTGAGCTTACCCAGACCGAGCCGAAAGATCCTCAGGCGCTGGCGCAGGCGGTGGAGTCGTTAGCGCAGACAGCGCCCGAGGCCTCGGCCGCGCCGCCCGATCAGCCCGATCGCGCGGCCGAAACGACGCAAGTCGCCTCTTCGGCGGCGGAAGAAGCGCCGCCCAAAGAATCGCCTTCGGAAGCGGACCGGTCCTCCCTGGCCGAATCGAACCCCAAGGAGCCGGACGATCTTCTGACCGAACCGAACCTTTTGGATAACGGTTCTTCCGCCGTGGCGGCCGCTGAAGGTGTCTCTTCATCCGAGGGAGAAAGCACCACCGTCGCCAAGGCGGAGAATGTCACGGGCGTTCCCCCGACGGTTCCCGAGCCGGTTGCGGGGTCGGTCTCCCGGCCGGGTACCGGTGAGGTGGCGGCGATCGATTCGGGTGTCTCCCCGGCGTCGGGGACCTTCCCGCAAAATGTCGGTTCGACCGGGGATCCGATCCGTTCGGCCGATTTGCGGGTCGAAAATTCATACCTGGAGTCGGATCACGCGGTCCCTGTCGCGCGTGACGATCTGGCGGCCGCGCCCGCCCCGGCCGGCGGCGATTACTCCTCCGCGCAGGCGCTCTCCGGCGCTCAAAGCCCGATCCCCTTGGTGAGCGATCCGCCGGCCGAAAAACCGGATGATCTGGTCGCTCAAAGATCGTCCGAGTCCCCGAAGCGCAGTACTTCGTCCCCCTATTCCTCCTCACCGCTGGGGACACTGGTCCCGGTTCAGCAAACCAGCGAGGAGCAGCGTTTCAGCGCCGGTTACTCACCGCAAGGGGGGATCGGACGGGTGATCCCCGCGCCGGCCGACCGTTCGAATACGATCGCCCCGCCGAAACCGCTGGCGACCTATACGTTCGACTCCGACGAGACGCTCGACTCGATGATCCAACGCCTGGAGCTGCCCGAGTCGCAGCAGACGCTCTTCCGCTCACTGAATCAAAGCAAGGTCCGCTCCGACGGGGTGATCCCCGCCGGAACGGGGGTTTTGGTTCCCGGCCGGGATATCCCCGAGCTGGCCAACGGCGGATAAGTTTCTTTTGGCCGCGATTGCGCGAAACAAGTGTATCTTACGGGCCGAAATATTGATTTCGTCCCGCTCGTGCGCAGACGGCGACGACGCACCCCGCGGCGCCGGCTTCTTTTAAGACACGGACACATTCCCCGGCGGTAGCGCCGGTGGTGAGGATGTCGTCGACCAGCAAAACCCGCCGGCCGGCCAGGCGCTTCGCCCTCTTCGGCGCGACGGCGAACGCGCCGGCGACGTTGGCCAGCCGCGCGGACCGGCCCAGCCGGGACTGGGGCGGTGTCGCGCGGACGCGGCGCAGCAGACGGTCGTCGAACGGAATGTCGAGCATTCTTCCCAGTTCCCGCGCCAAAAAAGAGGCGTCGTTGACCCCACGGCGAAGGCGCCTCAGGTAGTGACGGGGGACCGGGACGCACAGGTCGCAGCCGGATTGACGAAGCGTTTCCGAACGGGCCGCCCAGATCAGGCGCGCCATCGCCTCGGCGGTATAGCCGCTTATTTCGGTCTTCATCAGCAGGATTCGGCTGCGCAGATACCCCGTATAAGGGCCTAAAGAGACAATCCGTTCGAACGCGGCGCGGTGATTTCGGCAGTCAGCGCAGCGGGAGCCGTCGGCGGGAATATCGCCAATCTCTCCGCAGTAGGGGCAAAGAAGCGACTTGTCTGTAACGAGCAGCCGACGGCAGTCCGGGCAGATCCCGATTTCGCGGGAGGGGAGCTTATCGGGGGCCAGGCCGTCGAGCGTCCCGCCGCAAAGCACACAGCGGAGGGGATAGATCAAGTCGAGCAGCGCGTCGAACGCCAAGCGCAGAGGCCCCCGTTCTTTGAACAGAGGACCTCTTACGGTCACGGATGAGGGGTGTTCGCTCAAGGGGCGCTCCGCCGAGATCGGGGTTTTATGAAAAACGCGGCCGAAAACCTTTGACCGGCCCTGCCCAAAAATATATACTATTATACACCCACCACCGCGTGGGCAATAACCGCAATGGCAAGGGCTTTGCAAACGAGGGAGTTTTCGAGAATGTCCGACAAAAACGAACCCAAAAATACCGATCGTCTGCGAAAAGCGATTCTTCAGTCTCCCAGCTACCGCCGAGCGTATGAGGATATCGACTTTCTCAAGTCCGGCCAGGCGCGCGAGCTGCGCCTTCTGGCCGAGTACGCCAAGCCCGAGTCGGTGATGCGCCGCGAGAAGATTCTCACGACGGTGATCGTCTTCGGAAGCGCCAGGATTCTCCCCCCCGATGTCGCCGAGGAACGTCTGAAAAAGGCCGAAAAAGCGCTCGCCGCCGATCCGCACTCCGACCAAAAGCAGCGTGACGCCGCCGCGGCGCGCACGGCGGTGAAAATGAGCCCCTACTACGAGCACGCCCGCCGGTTTGCCGAGCTCATCTCCCGATCGTACCAGGTCGTTAATACCGGGGAGAACGCCGCGGAATACCAGCGGTATCACGTGATCTGCACCGGCGGCGGCCCGGGGATCATGGAGGCGGCCAACCGCGGGGCGTTCGACGCCGGGTGCAAGTCGATCGGCCTGAATATCACCCTCCCGTTCGAGCAGGTTCCCAACCCGTACGTCACCCCGGAGCTGTGTTTCCAATTTCACTACTTCGCGGTCCGCAAGCTCCATTTTCTCTTGCGTGCCTCGGCGCTGGTGGCGTTCCCCGGCGGGTTCGGGACCTTTGACGAGCTCTTCGAGGGGCTGACCCTTCTTCAGACCGGCAAGATGCAGAAACTGCCGATCGTCCTGTTCGGCGAGGAATTCTGGCGCAAGTGCGTCAACTTCGACTACCTGGTCGAGACCGGGGTGATTTCCCCCGGCGATTTGGATCTGTTCCATTTCGTCGACACCCCCGAAAAGGCGATCGAGGCGATCATCGGCTACTATCAAAAACGGATCATCAACGATCTTGGAAACGACCAAAAGCAGTCCAATCCCCCGCGTCCGTGATGACCACCCCGATCCTCGATTACGAACCGGATGAACTCGTCGATTATTTGATGTCCGCCGGCTGGCCGCGCTATCGTGTCGGCCAGCTGCGCCGATGGATCTTCGCCCGCAAGACGGCCGAACCGGCGAAGATGACCGATCTGTCCAAAGCGTGCCGGGCGCAGCTGACACAGCTGTTTCCCACCACAGGAGAGGGAGAAAACCGTTCCCTCTTTTCCGGGGAGCTTGCTGCCGTCTCCCGCGGCGACGACGGAACACAGAAAATCCTTCTGCAGTGGCCCGACGGCCAGCGTGTCGAGGCGGTGCTGCTGCGCGACGATCGGGATCACCGAACGGCGTGCGTCAGTACCCAGGTCGGCTGTGCGATGCGCTGCGCTTTTTGCGCCAGCGGCCTGGACGGCTTTGTCCGCAATCTCACGCGCGGCGAGATCCTCGAGCAGCTGCTGCGCCTCAACGCGCTTTTGCCTCCGACCGAGCGGCTTACCCATATTGTCGTCATGGGAATGGGGGAACCGACGCTGAATCTCGACGCGCTTATTCCCGCCCTGGCCGAGGCGACCAGCGCCGACGGGCTCGACATCGGGAACCGGCGGGTCACGATCTCGACGGTAGGGCGCCCCGACGGGATCCGAAAGATGGCGGCAATGAACCTTCCCTACAAACTGGCGGTCTCGCTCCACGCTCCCGACGACGAGGTCAGAAACGCCATCATGCCGAGCAACCGCGGCTGGGGGATCGACGCGGTCATCAGCGCCGCAGACGCCTACTTCGCCGCGACCGGCCGTCGGGTGACCTACGAGTATATCCTTCTTCGGGGGGTCAACGACTCGGCCGATCAGGCCCGGCGCCTGGCCAAACGGCTGAATCACCGCACGGCGATTGTCAACCTTATCCCCTACAATCCGGTCGAGGAGCTGGCGTTTCGCCGGCCCGACGACGACGCCGTGCTGCGTTTCGCCCGAACCTTGGAAGGGGAGGGGGTTCAGGTCAAGGTCCGGTTTCGCAAGGGGGATTCGATCGACGCCGCCTGCGGCCAGCTGCGCCGCCGGATGACGCTGTGACAAGCGCAAGCAGCGAGACCTTTTTTGAAACGAGGGAAATGGGAGAACGCGTTATGACATCTGAATCTCCTTGCGATAAAACCTCCTCCGATCACGTGAATGATCGATTCGGTTCGGAACTGTCCCGTTTAAAGGAACTCAACGCCGAGATGGCCCGGTCCCTCAAACGCCTGGAGGAGGAGGCGCGATCTTTGGTCGGTCACACCCAAGAAAATGAGGAAATAGTCGATCAGCTCATCCGTCGGGAGGGCTCTGTTTGGGCCGTCCCGGTGGCAGAAAAACACCGGTCACAGGTGTACCCCTTTGTCCCCATACAGGAACGCCCCGAAAGGCCGGGCGGCCGGACGATGAGGGTGGTCTCGCTGATCAACCTCAAAGGGGGGGTAGGGAAGACGACGCTGTGCGGCAACTTGGCGGCCGCCTTCGGCGCGGCGAACTACAAGATCCGCGGCGGCCGCGCCGAGCCGCTGAGGGTGCTGGCGATTGACCTTGATTTTCAGGGGACGCTCAGCCAGCGGTGCGTCCGGTCCGATGCCCTTCAGCATGCCTACGCCTCGGGGCTGACCAGTCGGGCGCTCCTGTCCGGCACGTCCAGGAGCAAGGGGGAGGCCCTGGCGCTTCCCTGTGTCGGCTCTAGTTTCGCTCAGGTGATCCCCGCCGACGATACGCTCGACGGGGAGAATTTTCGCCACCAGGCGATGCTGGCGCTGGGGATCAAGGAGACCCGCTTCCTCTATCGGCGGCTCTTTTTTAAGCCGAACTTTATGAAGCAGTGCGATCTTATCCTGACCGACTGTCCCCCGCGGCTGACCTCGTCGACGGTCTGTTCGCTGGCCGCTTCCGACTACGTGCTGATACCGACCGCCCCGGACGAATTCGACATTCCCGCGGTTCAGCGAACCCTCTACTGGATCGGGAGTATGCGGCAGGCGCTATCGTTTCCTGTCAGGCTGGCGGGGATTGTCTTGAACCGAACCAGTAAGGCGACCGGTTTAAGTGCACGCGAGGAGGCGATTAAATCCCGCCTGAACAGTTTTGTTACCTACGAGATATTCAAGAGTTTTCCCGACCTGCGCGGCTGCGCCGCGCCGGCGGTCCTCGACAATTACGTCCCCCGTCGAACCGGCGAAAACAATTCGATCAACGGAAAACCCGGCACGCCGCTCCCCGGAACGACGGCCGAGTGGTTTCATGATCTGGCGACTGAATTATACGAAAGGATTTTCTGATGGCCGACTCCTTCATCGAATCGCTGCGGCAGCTCTCCCCCTGGCTGAGTACCGGGGCCAAAAACGAGCTGGCCGCCCTCGAGGAGCTCTTCACCGTCTTTCCCGGCAAGCCGATCAAAGAGGTGGTCAAAGAGCTGAAAAAGTACCGTAAAACGCAGCTTTTGTCCGGCGGCGTGATGGCCGAGCGGGCCAGGGCTTTGCGAGCGAACGAGGGGTTCGACGGCGGCCCGGCGGAGGACGAGCAGACACTGGTTGGGGCGTTCGCCGCGATGAAGGCCGCCGAGATTCAAAAACTGGCCAAAGCGCTCGGGATCACTCTCATCGATAAGAACGATCAGGAGTACTTCCGTCAGTGGCTGCGGACAGGGGCCATTCCTCCAACCGCCGAGGAACGTGTCCGTTTGGAGGCCGAGGAATATACCGCCCGCGGCCTGGCGGTCTTGAATCGAACTCCCAATGAACTGTCTCCGGATTCGATCGACGAGCTGATGGCGATCGCCGACCAGGTGGGAAAAAAACTGAAGATCACGGGGCTTGCTCTGTTTACCGAGGGGCTCGGATTTCCCGCGGTGAAAAAGAGTGTTCCGGCGGTGAAAAAACAGCTGCGCCAAGATATTGGCAACCTGGCGTTGACCCGGCTCAAGGGGATAAGTATTCGAGATACGCTTGAATAAGCCAAAGCGAGGGGGGGACTTCATACACGAAATAGAAAAAACGGCTAAAATGACGCCTAGGACGGTGGAACCGTCCGTTTCGGGGCTTTGATGATTCCTGATCCGCACTTTCGCCGGGAGGAACCGATGAACATCATCTTTACCGCCAGTGAGGCCACTCCCTTCGCGAAGACGGGGGGGCTGGCCGATGTCTGCAGCGCGCTTCCGGTCGCCCTATCGAAACTCGGCCACAACGTGGCCGTGATGATCCCCGCCTACCGTCAGATCGAGGCGGCGGGGCTGCCGATTGAGGTGACCGATCTGTCGTATACGATTCCGATCGGAAAGAAGAACGTTACCGGCGGAATCGCCAAATCGACCCTCCCCGGAAGCGATGTCCCGATCTATTTCATCAAGCATGACCGTTTCTTCCACCGCGACGGACTCTACAATTCCGCCGGGGTCGATTATCAGGACAACTGCGAGCGGTTTATCTTCTTCTGCCGCGCGGTCTTCGAGGCGATTCAGCTGCTCGGCCTTCGTCCCGATGTGATTCACGCCAACGATTGGCAGACGGGACTGATCCCCGCCTACTTAAAGACCGTTTTCTGCCCGGAAGGGGCGCCGTCCCCCTCGTTTAGTTCCTTCGCCGCCGGTTCGGCGGCCGCGCAGGACGCCGAGCGCTGGAAAAAGGTCCGCTCGGTCTTCACCATTCATAATCTGCGGCACCAGGGGAGGTTCCCCCACTGGGAGATGGAGAACACCGGGATCGACTGGCGCTACTTCACCTACGACAAGATGGAGTTCTACGGCCAGCTGAATCTTCTCAAAACCGGGATCATCTTCGCCGACGCGGTGACGACCGTCAGTCCCGAGTATGCCCGGGAGATCCAGACCGAAGGGTTTGGCGAGCGTCTGCAGGGGGTTCTGCGGTACCGCAGCTGTGTTCTGTCCGGTATTTTGAACGGGATCGACGTCGACCAGTGGAATCCCGAGACCGACCCGCATATCGAGTACCACTACAACGTCGATACGGTCTTCGAGAACAAACCGAAGTGCAAGGCGGCGCTGCAGCGCGAGATGGGGCTCCCCGAGCGTTCCGATATTCCCCTCTTCGGGGTGGTCAGCCGTTTCGACGCGCAAAAGGGACTCGATCTGATCGCCGATATCATCCCCTCCCGCGTCGAGCGCGACGGGGTGCAGTTCGTAATCTTAGGGACGGGCGATCCGGAGCTTGAGGATCGGTTCAAAGAACTGTCCGCCCGCTACCCGAACAACGTGGCGGCGGCGATCCGCTTCGGCGCTCCCCTGTCGCACCGGATCGAGGCGGGGGCCGACCTGTTTTTGATGCCGAGCCGCTACGAGCCGTGCGGGCTGAACCAGATGTACAGTCAACGGTACGGTACCCTGCCGGTGGTCCGCCGCACCGGCGGCCTGGCCGATACCGTGACCAACGCGACGTACGAGTCGATCGCCAATGGGACCGCCAACGGGTTCTCGTTCAACTGGGGAACCACCGAAGACCTCGACGGTGCCCTGACGTGGGTGATGACCTGCTGGCGCGAGCGCCGTGACGACTGGAAAAAGATGGTTCAAACGGCGATGCGGATCGATCATTCCTGGGACAAGAGTGCCCGGCAGTACCTGGAACTGTACGAGAAGCTGATGAACGGTTAACGCGCGAATCCTTGCCGCGGCTCTTCGCGCGTGCGACAAAAGGGTTTTGGGGCTTTAGGACGCGTGTCCTAAAGCCCTTATTTTTGTCCCCGCGGCGGTTTACGGTTTTTCCCGCGAGTCGATCACGCGGGGAACCTCCATCTCGCCGACGCGGTCCCAATCGAGGAGGACTCGCGAGAGATACCAGTCTTTCCCCTTGGTGTTGTTCCCCTGATAGAAGAGATAGGTCTGACCGTCCTGATCGACGAAAATCCCCGGATGCCCCGATTCCGAGGTGTTCCACTGTCCCTCGGGGCCATTGGTGATGAAGGGAATACGCCAAAGCCGGGTGAAGTGAACGCCGTCGTCACTGACCGCCACGCCGATGTGCTGGGGGTCGTTGTTGTACCCGCCCGCGTAGAAGAGATAGACTTTCTCTCCCCGGACCAGGGCCGTCGGCGCCTCGATACAGTCCGTTTCCCAGGGGAGTTCGGGGCGAAGAATCGGTTCATCCAGCGCCTGGTGCCACGCTTCGGGGCCGAATCCGCACTTCGGATCGGCCCAGGCGGCCGTCAGCATCTGGATTTTGCCCGCCCGGTCGCGGGTGGCGGCGTAGAGAAAGACTTTCTCACCGAAGAAAAGAACATCGGCGTCGATGGCCCGCCCGTTGGTCCACTCCCCGGAGGGGTGAAAGATCGGGTTTTCGGGGTGGGGGGTAAAGTTCAGCCCATCGTCCGACCAGGCGCAGCAGATGGCGTCGGACGCGCCGGTCCCGTAGGTCTGATAGAAGAGCCACACCTTTCCGTCCAGGACCTTGGCGCAAGGGGCCCCCAGACCACGCTGATCACACGACTGCATGGGGAAGATATTCTTTTGGAAGGTCCAGTTTGTCAGATCGTCGCTGGTCGCCACGCCGATGGTCAGGACTTTCTTTTCGCCGGTCGCCATAAAGAACGAGTAATAGAGGAAGTATTGGCCGCCGAAGGAGACGACCGACGGGTCTTTGGCGAAGGTCCCCTGAGCCCATTTCATCGCCGGATCGGCGATGGGGGGAAAGTCGTTCGGGGTGACCGAAGCGCTGCCGCCGTCGGGGAAGATCGCGGGGGGCTGGGCCGCCAAAGGGGCGATGAGCGACGCCCAAAAGGCCAGCGGCAGCAGCAAAGAACAAGAAAAAAACACCGCTCGCCGGAAGAACGAGGGAAACGGCATAAAAACAGCTGGCATCAAACAATCCTTTCCTGTGTTGTTGGGTCACTCTCTAAAAGGCGATATCCACTGACTGTATCCCGCTCACCACGTCCAGACCGTCAGCCAGTCGGCGCCGACAAAGGTCAGGCCGAAGCGCTCGGCGACCTGAGAGGAGAGATCCCTCAGGTGGGCCGCGCCGTAAAGCAGCGCCACGCGCGATTTCCCCTCGGCCAGGAGCGTCTCGACACGGTCGATCGCGACGCGGTCGCGATCCTCGATTAAAATGCGGCCAAAGGGGACGAGCTGCGGTGAGTCGGCGTTCTTCGCAAAGAACTCGGCCAGGAGGCGGCGGCCGGTCAAACGGCGGTCTTTGGCCGCCAGAAGCGCGGCGGCCAGGGTGAGCAGCTCCCGGCGCTGCCGGGAGTTTGTCAGATCAAGGCCGATACCGATAATATCCCCGGCGGTGATCATTTCGCCCAGCGGTTCCTCGGCCAGGCGCTCGAGGATGGTCTCGGCGTCGATATCGGCCAGCACGAAGTGCTCCTGTCGGTAGTCGATCGCCGCCAGCTGAGAGGTGAGCCCCAGCTGCTCGGTCAAAAGGGCCTGCAGCGAACCGATCAGCGAGAGGATGTCCGAGAAATCGATATGGGCCTCGGGGGCTTGGGGATGGATCCAAGACAGCTCGGTTCCGCGGGGGACGACCAGTTCGACACCGACGGCGTCGTAACCGGCCAGAAGATGGTTGACCTGGTCATAATACTCCGGCTGGGCGAAGTGGATCGTGCCGATCAAGTCCAGTTCCACCGGGCGGCCGGCGTACTGACCTTCGAAATGGAGGACCGGCGAGCGGAAGGCGTTATCTGTGACATGGAGGAATTTCTCGGGCAGCTGCGCCCGTGCCGGCGGAACAATAAGTGTTAAGACAGATAAAATAAGAAAGACGGGGAGTTGTTTTGTAAGAAATAACGGCTGTGTCATCGAAACGGATAAAACGGTTTGGCGCGAATAAATGGGGAGGCGGCCGGTGGCGCTCCTAACGATTGTACCATTGATACGCCGATGAAAAAAGGTTTTTTCGCAAAAGGAAAAATCCGAAAAAAATATTCCTCCCCCGCACCCGATAATAGCGGATAGGCGTATTTCTCTAGACGCGTTTGGGGGGGCAGTCTGTCCTGACGAGGACGGAAACGTTCCCGAAACGGATTTTTTTGCCGGAGATATCCCGGCTTTGGGAATTCTCGGGAACAAACCTGCCCCTCTAATCGTCAATAGAGATGTGTACCGGTATAGTCGATTCGTCCGGACGGCCGACGGCTTGCCCGAAGTACACCTTCATGAAGAAAAATACCGAGGTTTCGATTTCTGACTCAAGGGGACCTATCCTATGTCACAGGCGCGCATCAGCATGCTCGATAAACTGTCCGGCTCTATTCGCGAAATGTTTCGTTCGGCCAAAAAGGAGAAGGCCGCCAAAGAGATCAAAACCCGTCAGCTGGTGATCGACGCTCTTGAGGAGCGGCATCTGCTCAGCTTGTCGATCGGGTCGGTGAACGACGTCCTCGTCAATCCCGAGTGGCAGGATATCCGCGGCGACGTGGCGTTCGACATCAACGAGTCCAACGACATCGTCGCCGCCTGGACGGCCGCCGACCAGGTGACCGATCCCGACGGCAAGGTCGTTGGGGAAGACCTCAACATCTACGCCCGCTACATGACCGACGAGGTTCAGGTTCTGACCCTGGCGGTCAAGACCGCCGACTTGAAGAAGGGGGCGACCTTCTCCCTGGAATACGGCAGCGCGGCGGTTCAGCGCCTGAGTTTTTCGACGGCGTCGATCCCGAACGCGGGTTTCTCGCGTTTTTCCGGGATTTCTGACGATGACTCCGGTGATGCTGGTGATTCCGACGCTTCGGCGATTCTTGGCAATTCCGTCTCGCATATCAACGGGACGTTCAAACTCTCGATCAACGGAACCGAGACGGCTGACATCACCTTCAGCGATCTGATCAATACGCCGAAGGAAGCCGCCGAGCTGATCGAAAGCGCGATTCACGCCGCCGGGTTCACCGAAGTCGACGTGGTCGCCTATACCGAGCGCCAGTTCGATATCACCTGGAACGGCCTGGAAGGAACGGTTCCCGAGGTCCAGATCATCGACCAGAATTTCCCCGAATGGGGCAGCGTCAACTTCTGCGCCGGCGCTATCATCGAGACGATCAGCGAGCCGACGGTGATCACCTCGTACAGTCTCTATTCCGGAAACGACATCGGCATCGCGCTGACCAACGACGCCCAGCAGGTGGCGCAGTCGATTCAAAAGGCGTTCAATTCCACCCTCTCCACCGATCATTACGCTCCGGTCCAGCGCGAGTGGCTGTACAACGAAGCGATGAAGGACTACAGCTTCATGACGCTGGAATCTTCTCCCTTCCGCGCCGACCGCACGTATGACACCCCTTCCGGTGATGTGATCTACACCACCCGCGCCTTCCCGCAGCTGGAGGTCTCGGTTCAGGCGCTCAACACGGTGGTCGACAGGGAAACCGGGTACACCTACTTCCAGTTCCAGATCACCTACACGGGGAACAGCGGCTACATCAATCACCAGCAGCTGACGTTAAAGTCGCTCGATGTCAAGTCGGGCGGGTCCTGGTCCAGCAAGCTCGACGAGAACCTCAGTTTGGTTCAGGAGTTCTCCGGCGCGCAGGATTACGTCGATACGCTTAAAGAGTCCAGCTCGGTCTTCCGCGTCAACGAGGCCGAGCTCCCGATCTACGCGCTCGACGACGACGGGGAGCCGATCACCGACGTCGAGGGGAACCCGATGATCATCTCCGACGGCAAGACCGATCAGTACCGTCCGTCGGTCGCGTTCAACGACTTCGGTACCTTCGTCGTCGCCTGGGAGAGCGCGGTGGAGGATAAAGACAACCCCTACAACTACACCGACATCTTCGCTCGCCGCTTCACGATTCAGGGCTATATCGACACCTCCGCCGTGGCGGCCACCTCGGGGGATGCCGTTCTCGGGCCGACCTTCTGTGTCGACGGGGGGACCGGGACGTGGAACGGGAGCACGTTCGAGTACACGCCGGTGGCGAACGTTGACCCGACGCAGCCGAACGTCGACGCTTCCGATCCGACCGAGTTCATCGTCCAGGGGGTCCGGCCGCTGGCCGATCAATTCCAGGTCAACGTCGAAGAGAACGGGACTCAAGAGAAGCCGTCGGCGGCGATCGATCAGGATGGCCGCTTCGCGGTCAGCTGGACGACCGACTCCCAGTGGAATGACTATTTCGCGGGGATCGAGGCGCGCTGGTTCGACGAGACCGGGTTGGCGTCCACCGGCGATGTTCTGGTCAATATCGAGCTGCGGGGGACCCCCGATTACGGCGAGTCTTATACCGTGAAGACCTCCGACGGTGTCACGATTGTCGTTTGGCTCAAGGGGGAGACCCTCTACCGGTCGCTCTACGCGCCGGGTCAAGAGACGCCGTTTGTCGACTCGCAGGTGGTCGCCACGAACGCCTATGGGCCGTCGATCGACTTTGACAACAACGGCCGCTATGTCATCTCCTGGACCCAGTACGACGGCAGTACGGTGGAACTGGGCATGAGCGACGTCTACTCGACGGTTAACGCGGCTTACTATCATATCACCTCCGACGCTTCGGGGAATTACTCCGAGACAGTGGAGTCGTCCGGTTCGGTCACCAACATCGACACCGGCTGGCCGACCGAGCGCTATACCCTCAGTACCGGCAACGCCGCGGTCGGTGTCGACGCCGACGGCGACGCCTTTATCGCCTACGCGGGGTACGGTTTCGATACGCAGGAGACCGACACCGATATCAACGGGTCTTCGAACTACTCGGGAGCGGCGGGGAACATGGTTTATCTTTATCCGCGGGATCTCTACGACCAACTTAGCGAAACGGGGACGTTCTCGGATCTGTTCTCCTACTTCCGCTACTGGTTTACCGGCGCGTACGATACCTACGTCGCCACGCGCGGCAAGTTCGTCGATGTCGATTCCTACGTCTCCTCCTGTTTGGCGTCGATTCAAAATCAGATCACCGAGAGCGTCTTCAATCAGTTCTACGGGCAGATTCGAGATACCCTCAACGACTCCTACTACGACACGCACCTGGAAGAGCAAAGCGCGATTCTCACGGAGATCCAGGATCGATTCAAGGAGGCGTATGTCAACACCTACGGCGCGACCGACGCCGAGGCCCAGACGGCCTGTGACGCCGCTTACGACGCCCTTTACCTGCGTTCCCTGGGATACTATGACGGCTGGGCCGATGAGATCAAAGAGACCTCAAAGCCCGATTTAAGCGACGTTATCCTTCAGGCGATCGACGATCCGAGCGGGTCGGCCGCGCTGGGGGACAACGCCATCCTGGGGGTCGACGACTTGGTCGACCGCGATGTCCTGGTGACGATGTATCGTCTCGATGTCGAGTCGTTCATCCGCCAGTGGTACGACGACAACCTCGCCGACACGCGGACCTACGACGACTACACCTCCGGTGAGCGCAGCGACAACAAGGTCACCGAACTGACCTCGCAGTACTACGGGCTGACCTTCCGGCAGATCGCTCTGGAAATCTCTTCTCTTCAAGGGGCGAATGTCAGCGAGCAGGAGCGTCAGGCGGCGGCGCTGGGAGAACTGATGAAGATCGAGACCGACGAGGCGATCTACCGCGCCAAGCCGGTCTCGCAGTCCCGCGCCGAAAGTTACACCGCCGGCTGGGCCGACGCTGTCGATTCGTTCGTCCTGGGGCGCGAAGAGTGGGCGGCCGAAGTGGACGACAAACTCGTCGACGGCGTTCCCATGGGGGTCGACGACTTAAGCGCCGATCAGCGCGCCGAGCAGTACCAGCAGCGCGATGTGACGTCGTATACCATCTACGGCGACACGTACCGCGATGTTCTCAGTCAATATACGAGGGACGACGGTACACTTATGTTCGCCGTCGACAGTTCGTACATCAAGGGCAAGGTTCAAAAACAGTACCCCACGGATCTTACGAATCTTCTCGACGAGAAGTCTTCCGCCGACCCCGACTACCAGGAGGCGCTGCGCGAGGGGCTGACCGACCTTGGGACGGCCAACGCCGTGCTGGAATCGATCCTTACCCATTTCCGCGGCGCGGGGAACGACATTCTCTACACCACGTTTAATGTCATCCAGGAACCGACCACGGGCGACGCCCGCGGCGTGATCAACGCCCAGCGCGACGGGATCAACACGAAGTACTATTTGGCCCTTCCGGCCGGCAATATCGCGGGGGGAACGCTCACCTTTACGATCAACTGTGAGAACACCCATTTCGATGACGTCAGCGTCCCGATTGGTCTGGTTGTCGACGGTGATACCTATCGTCTAAAGCCCGAAGACATGGCGCAGGCGATTGTCGACGCGATCAACGCCGTTTCGAATCTCGACGCCGGTTACTACGATTCGGTGGCGGTTCGGATTCTCGACCATCAAGACGGAACCACCCGCATGCTGTTCGAGGGAACGAATTGGGAGTGGCAGGGTCTGGGGAAGATCGACAGCTCCCGATACTTCAAGAACAACTACAATGTCTTTGAGATCACCTTCCAGGGGGGGGCGCACGATTCGAACATCTATTTGACGATCGACAGGGATAATTCCACGATCTCCTATCATTCCGACCTGTCCGATCTGATCAGCGAGCTCTCCGATGAGGAGCTTGTCAACCAAGGGCTCTACTCGATGCTCAGGACGATCAGCAGCGCCGGCGGCGCGACTCCTACGCTGGAGCAAAACTACAACGCCGCGGTGACGGCCCTTCGCGCTTTCGCCAACGGTTCGGCCAGCGCCGGAGAGGTGACCTTTAGGGTGATGCAGGAGCTTGTCAACAACGAGGAAGCGCTCGACGCGGTCGCGATGTGCCTGGCCAAGACGGTCTATCACTACACCCAGGATGGTGTGCACGATTACTGCACCGACTTCGACGGCACGCCGGTCGGGGGCGGAATGAGCGGTTCGCAGTGGCGGGCGGCGTTGGAGGAACTGGTCTCCAGCGGAGCGATCGACGGCCAAGACGAGCCGACGCTCACCGGGGTGATCAACCACCTGACGATGAGCGACGCCGCCGCGGTTCTCAGCGGTTTGGTGAGGGTTCTCAGCTACCGGGGGACGAACTTCACCGAGGTGAGCACCGAGACGCTGGACTACCGGCACAGCACCGGCGACTACACGGACGAGCAGTACAACTGGCTGCGGACCTCCGGAAAGGTCGGGACGGAGTACATCTACTACGTTCCGTTTAAGTACGATGAACCGTGGGAAGATCCCGAGGATATCGAGATCACGGTCGGGGATACGACCATCACCTATCCGGCCGGTCACTACGGCAATACCGAAACGTCGTTCGTCGATACGTTCGAGGCGCTCAACGAAGCGGTCGGCGACCTGCAGGATTTCGACGAGTCGGCTCTGGCCAGTGAGTACTCGATGACGAAGTACTATACCGGGTATCGCGGAACCAACCAGCACAATCCCGCGGTCGGGATGAACAACAGCGGCAGCATCGTGGTCGCCTGGCAGCAGGAATCGATGTTCGACGGGAGAAATACCTCGTACGAATATGTCGAGAACAGCGCCTACGCGACCTACAATGGGTTCAGCCGAAGTTCTCAGATCTATCTGCGGACGATGATCGAGTCGACCGACTACGCCGGCGCCCAGGTGACCAAGGTCCGCCTGGCCGACGGGACGGTGGTCAAAGAAGGGGATACCATCACCACGGCGACCGCCAACTTGGTGGTCAGCTTCACCGAGAATCTCAAGACGGTCGCCGCCGGGTACGAGGCGCTCCATTCGGTCGACAACATCGACAACTGGTCGCTGCTTTGCGACGGCATTCTGGTCGACGGCGCGATCGAGAGCATCACCTTCTCGATGTCTAACTCGCGCCGCGACGCGCGCACTTCCGGCGACGTCCGCATCAACGGGACCAACGGCAATCCCGAGTCGCTCGCCTATGGGTCGAACCTCTGGGAGGCGGTGATTACCTTCAAAGAGGGGTTTGAGCTGACCGGCGGCGACTACACGCTGATCGCCTCGAATCGGATTCAGGATATCGCCGGCAACGCGATCAACTCCAACGGCGACGGCTCCTCGACCTACGGCCGCGGAAATCGGGACGGCGAGAAGTTCGAGTTCAACTTCCACGTCTTGGCGATGGATCTGCCGCTGGCGTTCGACGACGCCAGAGCCGAGGACCTGGCGAAAATTTACTACTCGCCGCAGGAGGAGATCCAGGGCGATAATGTCGGCGACAACCGCGCCCAGTACACGACCGAGGAGCTCTTGGACGAAACGGCCGGGTACCACGCCAACACGCCGACGACCGTCGCCAGTGATGCCAACGGAAACTTTGTCGCCGTTTGGACCGAGACCGAAAAGGACGATCAAGGCGTCATTATCGCGGGAGGAATCTACTACAAGGCCTACCGCCAGGAGTTCCTCTTCGACCGCGATGGGAACCGGATCAGCTACACCGAAGAGATCTCTTCCGGCGCCGTGCTGGAGTACGAACTTAACGGGGACGCCGAAACCGGAACGTATCGGTACACCACCGAGTTGGCCGACGACGATTATGTTCCCGAGGATGGCTTCGCCTATGAAGATTTCCTCATCCCGCAGCAGGCGTCGGTGGCGATCGACGACGCCGGCCACTTCACCGTGGTCTGGGATATGGCGGCCTACTACGAGCCGACCGACTCGGTGGCGCGCGACGTCTTTGCCCGCCGTTACTCTCTGGAGACAGCCGGCGGCGGAAGTATGTCCGACCGCGACGGTCTCCCGGAAGCGAAGGAACTCGGGTTCAACGATGTCGACGGTGCCTACCGGATCAATATCGAGTGCCAGTTCGATCAGCAGAACGCCTCGGTGGCGATGGATTCCGACGGCGATATCGTGATCGTCTGGGAGAGCTGGGGACAGGATGGCGACGGCTGGGGCATCTACGGCCGCCGGTTCGATAACGAGGGTATGTCGTTCGGCCGGACGAATACCATCCAGCGCGTCTCGTTCAGCGGAAGCTACAGCTCGGTGGGGAACTGCGCGACGATCACCTTCCTCGACGAGGACGGAAACGAGCACAAGATGGAGAGGGTGAAGATTGAGTCGGTTCTCTCCAGAACAGCGGCCAACTTCCAAGACGCCTTCTATAACTACAAAGACCCGGATACGGGAGAGTACCTCTTCCGCAATGAGGACGGCACCAGCAGTGTGCTGGTCAACAAGCAGGGAACCCGGTCGCTGGTGATTGAGTTCGTCGGCCGTTACGCCCTGCAGTCGGTGGAGCCCCTTCAGGTGGATGTCTACGAGACCGACGATGCCGGGAACCCGGTGGGAGAGGCGAATTCCAATCTGTCCGCGTACGTGACCTCGACCTCGACCGGCGCGACCGGGAGCGAGTTCCTGATCAACGATACCACCGAAAGCCACCAGCGCTTCGCCTCGATCGGGATGTGCGACAGCGGCGAGTTTGTCGTGAGCTGGACCTCTTGGGGCCAGGATCTCGACGATCCCACCGAGACGAACATCTACATGAAGACGTTTGTCTCCAACCACGGGCTTCGCAGCGCGATCTCCTCGAGCAAAGCGGTGATCACCAGTTACCAAGAGGCACAGGCAGCCGAGGAATTCGAGCCGATCACTGTCGAGTATGAGGTCGATCCTTCCGCCGCCGCGCCGGGGGTCTATCCGCAGATCATCACGACCGATGTTCCCGCCAACCACGACGAGACCGGAAGCGGGGCCTACTCGGGTGTCTGCACGATTTCCGTCGAGGGGGACACCTCCGTCACGATGGGAACCGGGGCGCTGCTGGCGACCGGTATGCACGTGCTGACCGCCGCTCACGTCGTCTGCGACGCCGAGGGGATGCCGGTCTCCAGCGCCGCGATCACGGTCACCTTCACGAACAGCGCCGGACAGAGCTATGTCTACAACGCCCGCGCGCTGTACGTCCACGGCGAATACACCAACGCCGAGACGGTGGCCGAAGGGGTTGACCTGGCGGTCATCCTCCTCGACGCTCCCAACGGTGTCGACGCGACGATCAATTCGTTCGATCTGTACCGCGACAGCAACGAGATCGGCCAGAGTTTCACGATGCTCGGCTACGGCGAGTACAATTCCGCGTCGCTTCGTTTGAAGTCGTCGACCACGCTCACCGGGGTGAAGCATTCGGGGATGAATACCTTCGACCTGCTCGGTTCGTCGATCGACAATACATTCAACACGAACCTTCTGTGCTACGACTTCGATAACGGCTATCAGTCGGGCGATACCTTCGGGAACGCCTACGGCTATGTCCACTACGGTCTGGGGACCAGCGAGGCGATGTCCTCGTTCGGCGACTCCGGCGGCCCCGCCTTAATCGATGGGAAGATCGCCGGTGTGATCAGCTGGGGAAATACCCCCTCCGATCAGGTGCCCGGTTTCGGTTCCTACGCCGCGGCGGTTCGTGTTTCGGCGTACGCCGACTGGATCGACGGTATCATGGCCGGTTCCGAGAACAAAGAGATCTTGGTCAACCGCAGCAAGTACGACACCGCCAAGAACGCGGAGTACCAGAGGGGTATCCAGATCTGGAGCGACGCGAAGATGGATAACGACGGAAACGTCACCGTCACCTGGACCAGTTTTGACCAGGACGGCCACGGCGATACCGCCAGCGGCGCCACCTCCAACGGTCTGGGCGGCATCTACATGAAGCGTTACTACTACGACCTGGAGTCCGACACCGATCCGGATGACGGCGCCTTTGTCGAAGGTGATGTGACGCGGGTGAACGACTACACCGGACGGGACCAGATCCACTCGAAGCTCGATATGGACCAGGCCGGCAACTTCGTCATTACCTGGGAGTCGGATCAGGGGCGGGTCTACACGACCGATCAGCCGATCTCAACGGCGATGTACGCCAAGAGGTTCGTCAATACGACCGACTACGTGGTCTTCCTGGTGAGAGATTTCGACGGCTTGACTCAGACGGTCGTCAATACCGGAACCGGTACCAACACCGGTACGGATAACACCGGTACGGATAACACCGGTACGGATAACACCGGTACGGATAACACCGGTACCATCAGCACTGACAACAACACCGGTGAGAACGAACAGGTGGTCATCACCTACAATCCTTTCAACGCTATCCCCGAATACTATCCCGAGACGGTGCGGATCGCCGGTTTCGCCGGGGTCTATGTCCAGGACGGTTCCATCGGTTCGGAGTTCCGCGTCGATGAATTGGCGACCGACCTCAATGGGGAATACCTCTACGATTCGGAAGGCCGCTACATCGGCGGAAGCTATCTCGACGACCAGAAGGGAGGCGCGGTCGCGCTGAACGGAACCGGTGATATGGTCTTTGTTTGGACCGATACCAACAACCGCACGACGGTCGAGGGATGGAAGTACGACGAAGACGCGGACCAGTGGGTCTGGGAAGGGCACGACGCGCGTGTCGTCTACCGGACGGTCACGCTGGCCGACGACGACGTTCCTCCCTATGTGACCTCGGTCAACGCGGCCTACCGTCATCAGGACAGTGAGGACGATGATCCTTACTCCAATGTCTCGCTGATGGGAAGCACCAAGACCTTCGGGAACAATAACGGGCCGAAGGCGCTGGTCTACACGTTCAACGAGCTGATGTTCTCCTCGAAGTTCATCCAGGACATCTACAACGACATCGAAGCCGGTCTGGGGAAAGATTCCACCCATATCGTTACCCTCTACGATTCGGCGGGGAACTCGAAGAGTGAGTCGAACGTCAGTCAGAGCGTCGTCAACAACTCGAACTGGACCCTGCTCAAAGACGGTGCCCCCGACGGTTCGATCCAGCGGATCTACTACGGCCTGAACGCCGGCAGCGGCGGCCAGCAGCACGATCACCCCGATTACAACGAGAATGTCACGAACGAGTACGAGCTGGTGATCGAGTTCAAAGAGCCGCTCACCAAGGGGTACTACAAACTGACACTGGCCGATTCGGTGACCGACCTGGCGAACAACAAGCTTGACGGGAACTACGACGGCTACGCCGGCGCCTCGTTCTCGATCGACTTTAAGGTCATCGCCGGCGACGGGCAGGATGAGCCCGGCGGTGGCGGCGGCAATGGCGGCGGCGGCGGTCAAACCTCCGATCCCGATCCGGACAGCGTGCTGGCCTACCTGTCGACCAATCCGAGAGTCGTCACCTTCGGCGACGGTTCGTTCATCGTCGTGGCGGAGGGGTTGGATCCCTTGATGCCGCAGAGCGAACAGCAGTCGTCCACCACGGCCAATGACAATAACACCACCAACGACGACGATGACGACGATGATGAGCCGCTTGAATACGACATCGTCTTCCGCCGGTTCACCTCTTCGTCGGCCGGGGTTTCCGCCGAGACGATCAAAACGGCGAATACCTACACGGTCGGCAGCCAGATTGATCCGTCGGTCGACGGTTTGGACGGCGACTGCTACGGTGTGGTCTGGAGCGGTGAGGGCAGCTACGGCGACGCGATCTACGCCCGCTTCTATCAGGAAGGGTGCACAACGACCACAGAGCTGTTGATGAACGACATCTTCCTGACCACCGCCGAAAACAACGTCTATGTCGACAAACCCGAGATCACCTACATCGATGAGAAGGGGCAATACCTGGTCACCTGGCGTCAGCGGGCCGGTTACGACAACATGATCCTCGGACGTGTGGTTCAAGTGTCGGTCACGGAGAACTCGACCTGCGAGGTGAGGAATATCGGCGAGCAGTTCGTCATCGCGCGGACCACGTCGGTGGTCAACGCCTACGAGTCGTACAGCATCGACTACAACGAGGCCGCGGGGTGTTTCGCCATCACCTGGTCGGAGAATCTCTCGAGCGGTTCGCCCAACGTCTTCTACCGGACCTTCACCTACGCCGATATGATCAGCGGCGGCCAAAACGCCGCGTACGACAACTTCGTCATCTCCAACGGGAGTACCGTCAGGGCGGCCGTTCTGCGCGGCTACAATACCGTGAAGACGCGAGTCAACCAGACGCTGTCCGAAAGACAGTACTCGCCCGATGTCTCGATCAACGACAACGGTGAAGTCTTTGTCGCCTGGGTCAGCACCCAGAACTTCCTCCAGTCGGGCCGCGATATCTATCTGCGCGTGTTCAGCGCCGACGGAACCGCTCTGACCGGGGAACAACGCGTCAACACCGAGACGAACAACTCGCCGCTGGCGACGAACCAGTACGAGCCCTCGATCTCGGCCGGTGTGGGCGGTTACGTCATCACCTGGACGAGCATGAACTCGGAGGGGCGCAACTGGGATCTCGATGCCCGTGAGAACCTGCGTGACCTCGGTGTGATGGGATGCGCCTACACGCTCAATCGCGACGCTTCCGGTACCATCACCGGCAGCCAGATGCTCACCTACAGCGCCGACGGGACATGGTCCGGCGCCGTGACGACCGACTCGAACAAGGCGATCTTCGTGGTCAACGATATGACCAACGGCGACCAGTACAATTCCGACTGCGCCGTCGCCGGGTGGATCAACAAGGGCGGCGTCTCGGTTCCGAAGCTGGTTGTGGTCTGGGACGGTGTGCTTCGTACGTACAAGGAAGCCAGTTCCTCGACGAACA
>JAFRFG010000066.1 GCA_017434455.1 Thermoguttaceae bacterium
ATCGAATGTTCGCTTTTTTTCACCCGAGAATCATCCCCGCGATCGACAAGTCCCAGGCGGTGGTGATCTTCGGGTTTTTATGATCCGACTCCACCAACGCGACCGGCAGGCCGGCACGCTCGAAGAGCGCCGCGTCGTCGGTCACCTCGGAAGAGCCGTACCTTTCGGCCGCTTGTCGGTAGAGATCCAAACGAAAGATCTGCGGCGTCTCGGCTTCCCAGAGCGTCCGGCGGGGGACGGTCCGGCGGATGAGGGGGAACTCTTCGGAAGAATCGTCCGTCCCCCGCTTGATGGTGGCGGTCGACCGGGAGGCGGGTATGGCGCCGCCGATAAGTTCGGCGGCGTGAAGGACCCGGCGGGCCAGATCGGCGGTGAAGCAGGGGCGCGCCGCGTCGTGGATCGCCACAAAGGGGAAATCCCCTTCAAGCGCGGCCAGGCCGCCGCGGACCGAGTCGAACCGCTCCTTCCCGCCGTCGGCGAGCGTCACGCCCCAGCGGCGCAGCTCCCCGCCGTAGGCGGCGGCGACCCGTTCGCGGTCCTCAGGGCGACCACCAGAATCTGCTCCCCCACCTCGGGCATGGCGGCGAAGCGCTCGACCGAATGGAGGAAGAGGGGCTTGCCCGCCAGCGGGACGAACGGCTTTTTCACCTCGGCGAACGAGGCGCCGTGGTCTGCGAATAGAGACGCTCGGCGTTCATCTGCTGTTCGATACTGATCATCTCGCTGATTTTATCGTATGCTTGTGTGATCATATATTTAGAAATATGATTATGTACTTGTTTCGGCTCCACATTGCTGCTACTCCTCGGAAACAGGCGCCGCCTCCAGATCCCGGTTGTGCGACGTTGTCATGCGAAAGACCCTTTTGGGGCCGGTTTCGGGATCGATCTCGTAGATATTCACACAACTCCATACCTCAAGATCGTACAGATCCCGATTACTTTTGTTGTAACATAAGGGGTTGTCCGAGGTCGTAATGATCCGATCTTCGTGGACACAGCAGCAGACGGTAAGATCATCACAAAGAAAAGCGGGAACTCGATCCGCCGCGGCCGATCTTTGTGAATTGCCCCCCCCCGCCTTCCGAGCGGACGGTGTCGTACTGCCTCTGAAGGCATCCATGTAACCGTTGAACGAATCCTTATCCGCGTCGAATACGGTCCATTTCGGCGGAACAAAATGACTGTCGCCGTCTTTTGACGGTGGTACGACACAGAATTCCTCGCGAAGACCGAGCCATTTGAGCGTATAGGTATCGGGCAGCTGGGGGAGGGGATCGGAATCTTCCCCTATCGGTTCCCAGTCGGTTTTCGCGGCATAGACCGCCTTCCCTTCTTTGATTCGAAATTTCCAGAACCGAGCCGAAAGGTCGGGGGCTTTGCCGGACCGATCATAGACAAAGAGCCGGTCGTGATGGAGAACCGCTTTGGGGATCATCTCGACATTGAACGGCCACACAAGTTTTTCGTCCCGATCGTACTCAAAGGCCCTCTTGGGGAGAGCCCTCAGCAGCGAGGAGGTGTATTCCCACTGATCTCCCCGTTTTTGATAGACGTAGATGTCGTCCCAATCCCCGCCGGCACGCTGATTGCCGTTGAGTGTGCTCTTGGGAGGAAACGGCAAGGTGCCGGATTCCTCGCTGACCAAAAGGATGTCGTCGCTTACAAGGGTGAAAAACCGTCCGATTCCGAACGATGTCTCGTCGAAGCGCTGTGATTTGGGGGGCAGAATTTTCTGAGCCAACTTGGGCGGCGAGGAAGGATCGAGCTGAAAACAGTAAAGAACGCCGAGATGCCCCTCCTCGCGGTGGATAGGGTCGGCGACAAACAGCTGGTTATCGTCGGAAAGAAAAAGACGATAGTTGATACCGAAAACGGGTGAGTAAATTTCGTACGAGGGGGGCCCGATTTTCGAGTGAAAAGTCCAGCCGTCCTCCCCCTTGTAAAAGAGCAATATCCCGTAAAGCGTCAAGATATAATCTTCACTTTTCCCCCAGGGACAGTTTTCCCTTACGCCGACGGCCAGCCATCGGTCGTTCATCGCGAACCCGCGCGGGTCATTATTCCCCGATTTGTCTTTGTCGTTGGTGAGGATACAGGTGTACCACCCGTCGAGACGGTCGGTCAGATCGATCGTTTGGCGCAGTCCCCACTGGCCGTCTATTTTCGAAAGACAGTAGAGGGTCGCTTGGGGCTTAAGGGTCGAAGGGACCAATACAGCCGCGTCGTCGCGGTGAATGATCACGCGGGGCGCCTCTTTATTGCCCGTCTTGGCCGGTGCCTTCTCCTTGGCTGGGGAACGAACACCGGAAAGAAGACTGACCGCAAAAAGGAGGACCCAAAGCCGGCTCGGTAAAAGATGTCTCATTGCCCAGACTCCTGTTGATTTTTGTTTACGTGAGAGTTTTTCCGCGGAAAGTTCCCCGGAAACGTTCGGCCGTTACGGATGCTCCTCGGAAACAGGCACCACCTCCAGATCGCGGTTGTGCGACGTCGTCATGCGAAAGACCCTTTTAGGTCCGGTTTCGGGATCGATCTCGTAGATATTCACACCGGCCCAGACTTCAGCGTCCTGAAGCGTCGGATAATCGTCATCGTAACAGTGGGGGAAAGCGTAAGAGGTGATGATCCGATTCTTGTCAATCGAATACTTGACGATAGGTATCATTTCCGTGTTTTCATAGACATTCCGTCTTTCGGTGACCACTTTTTCTCCCTTATAGTATGTGCTGGAATAATACTCCTTCTTAAGCGTATCAACGACAAGGTTGTAGGTCCGCTCATCGGAATCGAACACGGTCCACTTCGGCGCAGTGAAGTGACCGTCCTGATCGTCAGAGGGGGGGGTTAGAGCGAACCGTTCGTAGTGACCTAACCACTTAAGAATGTAAGTATCGGGCAGCTGCAGCATCGGCGCGGCATCGTCATCTTGGGTTACGAGAGAATCGGTCGAAACATCCTGAACCTTACCGTCGGCATACTTGAGTTTTAAGATTTCGTACGTCATCGTGTTTTTGCCGAAATCCTTTATGCCGACATAGGAATAAAGACAGCCGTTCGAGAATACGTAGTGGCCCCTCCTAGAGGCGTAATCATAATCCAACATCTCGCTCTCGTTATCCTTGCCTAGAACATCACGATAACAGAAACGGTATTCCCAGTTGCCATTTACGCTCTCGTAGACAAACATATCCTTGCTGGAGGAATACATATCGTTCTTGGTCGGTTCACGGAGGAGCGGGAGCATTTGATCACAGATCAGCAGAAGATCTCCTGCGATAAAGAACTCGGTTGCGAATCCCGTTGCCGAAATACCGTATTTAGCGTTAGCGATGCTGTCAATAAATTCGCGGAATTGTTCTTTTGGCGGAAGGAGAGTCTGAGAGAGTACCGGTTCGGAGTCAATATTCAGTTGGTAACAGTAAAGCGCTCCGACTCTTTCCCCTTCCAAATGCCAGGGGCTGGCGATAAGGAGTTGATCATTATCGGTAAGGGCAATGAAAGGTATAACAGTCACATTCACATCCCAAAGGGAATTCTGCGGCACCAGTTTAGAATGGAAGCCCCACATTCCACCCATTTTTGTAAAGAGAAGAACCCCATACTGTTTCATGAGTGATTTGTCCCTAGGGTTGTTATGCGGTAGTTTCTCACAAACAGAAATCGCCAGCCAGCGATCATTCATCGCTATCGCGTGAACTTGGTTTGTTTCTTCATCACCTTGTCGATCAAAGGTTTCGTAGTAACTGAATAGATTACAGAACCACCCATCTAGATGGGGAGTCAGATCAATCGTTTGCCGAAGATCCCATTTTTCGTCCTGACGTGAGATATAATAGAGTTTAGCTTTAGGATCTTTTGTTTCAGGAACGACGATTACTGCCGAGTCATTATGAATCAAGACCCGCGGGAAATCCTTTACGGATGGCCCACACCCTGACACGGCCATTAAAAAGAGAACCAATACTGTCAACAGGCCCGCTAGTGAGATAAACGTGACAAATACGGGCAACAGAACGTCACGCAACTCTTCGATAATACAATCCCAGAAGAGCCCAAGAAGATTTCCGTTCATTCGTTGTTCTCCTTATTGCCGACTTCATAGGTCGGCATAATAAGCCGGTCAAGCATCGTGGCACTGTCCCCGCGATTATTTCCTTAGATTACCCATGAAACGACATCGAGTACAAGCCGACGCGAAAAACTCCGTCGTCGGCTGCCCCCCGCCCGGCCGTATCCGGCGGGGGAAAAACGAAACGGGCATAGGCCAAGACACCCTCCCCCATACGTACAATGCTACCATGGGACAAGAGCGCCTGTCAAGCAAGGGAACGGACTTTTTTTCTTCCGACTTTTTGGGTAAGAGAGCCGCCCAGAAAGATAAAGGGGAAGCCCCGCGGGGCTCACCTCCGGCCGAAGACCTGCCCTGCCCCCGGGGCCGCCCCCTTCGCAATCCCGGAAGAGCCGAGGCCTTAGATCTTATTCGGCTTGGTGGGGTAGATATTGAGATCAAGCGGCTCGAAGAGCCCGGCGCGGTACCGCTCCCAGGCGATCGCCCCCATCACGGCGTTGTCGGTGCACAGCTGCGGCGGGGCGATAAACAGGCGGATCTTTCCCTTGGCGGCCGCCTCTTCCAGCTGCCGGCGGAAGGTCTGATTGGCCGCCACGCCGCCGCCGACGCACAGGGTTTTCATCGAGGTGAGGCGCAGGGCGGCCATCGATTTGGCGACGAGGCAGTCGCTCACCGCCGCCTGGAACGAGGCGGCGATATCGGCCTTCTGCCGGTCGGTCAGCCGAACCGAAGCGGTGTCGGTTCCGCCGGGACCGCAGATTTTATAGCGCACGGCGGTCTTCAGGCCGCTGAAACTGAACTGCAGCCGGTCCGGCTCGTTCACCAGCGGGCGGGGGAAGGCGATCGCCTTCGGATCGCCGGCGGCGGCGCAGCGGGATATCGACGGGCCGCCCGGATAGGGGAGCCCCAGCATCGCGGCGGCCTTGTCGAACGCCTCTCCGGCGGCGTCGTCGATGGTGCCGCCGATCTCCTCAAAATCCAGGGCGTCTTGGCAGCGGAACAGCGAGGTGTGCCCGCCGCTGACGATCAGCCCGACGCAGGGGAACGGGTCGACTTTGAACGCCACCCGGCAGGCGTAGATATGCGCCTGAAGATGGTTGACCGCGATGAGCGGCTTGCCGGTGAGGAAGGCGATCGTCTTGGCGGCCATCAGTCCGATCAAAAGCGAACCGGCCAGCCCGGGGGAGTTGGCCACCGCCACCGCGTCGAGATCGCCGAGCGTGCAGCCGGCGCGCTGGAAGGTCTTTTCCAAAACCGGGAGGATCGCCTCGAGGTGGGCCCGCGAGGCGACTTCGGGAACGACCCCGCCGAAACGCTCGTGGATCGCCTCTTGCGAGGCGACCACGGTGCCGAGGATATTGAGCTGATCGTCGATGATCGCCGCCGAGGTCTCGTCGCAGGACGATTCGATCGTGAGGATTTTCTTCGCCATAAAACCACAGCGCCCCTACAGCAGGGCGGTCGTCTCGGGGTAGTCGAACAGAATATTGAAGTTCTGCACCGCCGCCCCGCTGGCCCCCTTGATCAGGTTGTCGATCACCGAAATGGTCAGCAGCCGGGCGCCGACCCGCCGGACGGTGATATGGCAGCGGTTGGTGTAGATCACATCTTTCGTGCTCGGGAGGGCGTCGACCACCTGGACGAACGGCTCGCCGGCGTAGAAGCGGCGCAGTTCGGCAAGCGCCTCTTCCTCGGCGACATCACGCGTCACCTTCGAGTAGGTCGTGGTCAGAATCCCGCGGTCCATCGGGGTGAGGTGCGGGGTAAAGAAGACCGAGACCTTTTTGCCGCTTCCGGCGCCGATCACCTGCTCGATCTCGGGAAGATGGCGGTGGGTGCCGACGGCGTACGCCGAGATCGCCTCGTTGCACTCGGGGTAGAGGTTCTTGAGCGACGGTTTGCGGCCGGCGCCGGAGACCCCGCTTTTAGAGTCGATAATAATATCTTCCGGCTCGATCATCCCGGCTTTGATCAGCGGGGTGAGGGGGAGGATGGAGCTGGTCGGGTAGCAGCCCGGGTTGGCAACCAGCGAGGCGCCGCGGATCTTCTCGCGGAACAGCTCCGGCAGGCCGTAGGGGACATGGCCGAGCCGCCCGGCGTCGGGATGCTCGACGCCGTACCACTTCCGAAAGACCTCGGCACTGTTGAGGCGGTAGTCGGCGCCAAAGTCGATCACCTTCACGCCGCGCTGAAGCAGCGCGGGGGCGACCGCCGCGGTGGCGGTGTGGGGGAGGCAGCTGAAGACGCACTCGGCGCGGTCGGCCACCTGCTCGGGGGTGAGGTTTTCCAGCGGCAGATCGAGCCGGCCGGTGAGCGACGGGTGAACCAAGCTGACAGGGCAGTCTTCCTGGCGGCTGGTCAGGGCGACGATCTCGGCCCCCTCGTGACGGAGGAGGAGTTTCATCAATTCAAGGGCGGTATAGCCGGTGGCCCCGAGAATGGCAATCTTCGTTTTCTTCATGAGTTCCTCGCGTGGTGTTCCTCGCTTGCGCGGTATTGATTTCTGTGGGGTATTTACTCTGTCTTTTGGGCGTTTCGGCGGCAGGCGATCACCTGGCCGATCACGTCGTCCAAGGTATCGTCGCGCCGCCAGCCGATGAGCTCTTTGGCCCGATCCAGGCAGGGGACGCGGCGGCGCATATCGTCGAAGTTCGGGCCGTACGCCTCTTCATAGCTGATATAGCGGATGGGCGAGGACGAACCGGTCATTTTAACGACGCGCTCGGCCAGCTCGGCGATCGAGATTTCCTCGTCGGAGCCAAGGTTAATCACCTTTCCCACCGCGGCCGGGCAGCGGGAGACATCGATCAGCCCGCGAACCACGTCGCGCACCGAGGTGAAGCAGCGCATCTGCTTGCCGTCGCCGCAGACCAAGAGCGGTTCGCCGGCCAGGGCCGCGTCGACGAATCTCGGGAGGACCATGCCGTACTGCCCGGTTTGACGCGGGCCGACCGTATTGAACAGCCGAACGATCCGAACCGGGAGGGAGGAGCGCTTGTAATGGGCCAGCAGATAGAACTCGTCGAGCATCTTCGCCACGGCGTACGCCCAGCGGTGCTTGCAGGTGGGGCCGATCACGACGTTTTCATCCTCGCGGAAGGGGATTTTGTCGGACTTGCCGTAGACCTCGCTGGTCGAGGTCAGCAGGATCGGCTTGCGGTATCGGGCGCAGGCGTCGGCGATCCGTTCGGTCGGCCGGACGATGCGCTGCACCGCCCCGACCGGGTCGTCGACGATCAGCTTGACGCCGACGGCGCTGGCCAAGTGAAAGACAAAGTCGACCGGCGGGACGAGCCGCTCTAAAAGCGCCTCGTCGTCGGCTGAGGCGATCACCGCCTGGAAACGGTCCTTAAAGCGCCGGTCGTCGGCCAGCGGGCCGATATTCTCCCAGCGGCCGGTCGAAAGGTCGTCGAGAACGGTCACCGAGTGCCCCTCGTCAAGAAGCCGCTCGGCCAGATGGGAACCGACAAAGCCGGCGCCTCCGGTGATCAGGTATTTCGTCATCTCGTCGTCTGCCCCCAAAAACGGGAATGGCTTCCTGCGGCGCGGGAGAACTTTTTCGCCGGCGCCCAAGTATTCTACAGCCCCTAAATTATACAAGCGCTGGCCGATTCTTGCTATCCCTTGGGGGCATGTCGGCGGCGCTTGGGCGCGGGGAGTGTTCAGAAGCTTGCACGCTGAAAACGGGGGCTGTAGAATGGAAACAATGGTCGATTAAGGGGGGAGATCTTCCCCGTCGGCCGGCAGTAAATCCGAAAAGGCCCCTTTGATGAAAACCCCCTCCCCCGTCACGAACCGCCGCGAACCGGTCGTCTCGCGCGATATCCTCCTGCCGTTCATCCTCCTGACGACCCTTTTCGCCTGGTGGGGACTGGCCAACAACATGACCGACACCCTTCTGCCGGCCTTCAAACGCATCATGAGCTTGGAAGACAGCAAGACCGCCTGGATCCAGGTCGTCTGCTACGCTTTGGGCTACGGCTGCTTCGCCATCCCCGGGGCGATCTTTATGATGCGCTACACCTACAAGTCGGGGGTGCTCCTCGGGCTGGGGTTTTTTATCACCGGGACGCTCCTGTTCTTCCCCGCCCGATGCGCCATCGCGATCCCCGACCTGTGCTACGCCTTTTACCTGTGCGCGATTCTCATCACCTTCGGGGGACTGGCGATCTTAGAGACCGCCTGCAACGCCTATATCTGCGCGATGGGGAACCCCGCCACGGCCGTGCGGCGGCTCAACCTGGCCCAGTCGTTCAACCCGTTCGGCTCCCTGGTCGGGATCGCCGTCTCGCAGGTCTTTATCCTCTCGCAGCTCTCCCCGCTGAGCGCCGCCCAGCGCGCGGGGCTCTCCCCCGAGGAACTCGCGGCGGTTCAAAAACCGGAGCTGGCCGCGATCTCGTATACCTACGCCGCCATCGGGATCATTCTGCTGATCACCTGGCTGATGATCTTCTTGTGCCGGATGCCGAACCTGCGCGAGCAGCGCCGGCCGCTCCACCTGGCCGAAACGGCGCGGCGGCTTGTGCGCAACAAGCGGTACCTGTGCGGGGTCGTCGCCCTGTTCTTCTGCGTCGGCTCGCACATCGGCTGCTGGTCCTTCACCGTCCGCTACTGCATGGCGACCCTCCACCTCGACCAGCTCGCCCAAAGCGACCCGGCGCTGCTGAGGAACGTCGAGCCGATCAGCGCCTTCTTCTACCGGGTCTGCGAATGGATTCATTTCCACGGCTTTATCCCCCAGACGGCCGAGCAGGCGGGGGCGACCTTCTATGTGCTGTCGCAGATACTCTTTATCTCCGGGCGGTTTATCTGCACCGGGCTGATGAGGTTCATCCGCCCGCGGACGCTGTTGATCATTCTTTCGGCCACCGCCGCGCTGTGCATGGTCGTGGTCGTCTTCGTCCCGAACGTCGTTGGCGTCTACGCGCTGATTCTCTCCAACGGCTGCATGTCGCTGATGTTCCCGACGATCTTCAGTTTCTCGACCCAATCGCTCGGCGAGGACACCAAACTGGCCGGCGCCGGACTGGTCTCGATGCTCTGCGGCGGGGCGATCCTCACGCAGATTCAGGGGATCATCTCCGACCGCACAGGCCACATCGAACTGGCGTACATCGTCCCCTTCACGGCGTTTGTCGTGATCTTCCTCTACGCCTGCGCCGCCCTGCGCGTGAAAAATACCGCCGTCGCGTGAGGCCGTTATCACACAACACGTAATGCAAAGCACATATAAACGCAGACAACGCAAATGAGGCAAACACCATGAGACACCCTCGAATATTCTTCACCTCGGCCGTTTTGATCGCCGCGGCGCTCCTCTGCGCGGCGAACGCCCAAGCTTCCGACTCCCCCGCGAAAAAGACGGGGAAGATCTTTTTTGATCGCGATACCTGCGTCATGGAGACGACTCCCTTCGTTTGGGAGGGGAAGATGCTTCTGTTCGCCTCGGTGCGCCGGGGAGGTTCCGCGCATACCCCCGACCAGCTGTCGCTTCAGATCACCGATCCGGAAAGCGGCGAGGTTCTGTGCGAATTCGGCGCCGGCTGCTCTCTGGGGTGCGCCTTTGTGAATGAAGGGACACTGCACGTCTTCGCCGCGCGCCAGCCCGAGGGGGAAAGCTGGTTCCGCGATATCGTTCACTTTTGCTCAAACGACCTGAAGACATGGCGCGAGAGCCCCGCGGTCGCCGCCGAGAACGAGAACTTGCTCAACAGCTCGGTCTGCCGCGACGGCGACGGTTTTTTGATGGCGTACGAGTCGAACAACCCGGTCGCCTTTTGCTTTAAATTCGCCCGCAGCGCCGATCTGGAGCATTGGGAAAAGATCCCCGACACGTACTACGCCGGCCCCGACGGGAAGACCTACAGCGCCTGCCCGGTGATCCGACGCTCGGGGGATTACTATTACGTGATCTACCTGCGCCAGGACGGCCGCGGCGGCTACGAGTCGGCGATGATCCGATCGAAAGATCTCCGCGCGTGGGAGGAGTCGCCGCTTAATCCGATCCTGGCCGCCTGTGAGGGGGAAGGGATCAATAACTCGGACGTCGACCTGTGCGAGGTCGGCGCAAAGACGATCCTCGTCTACGCCGCCGGCGACCAAAGCAGCTGGTGCGATGTCCGCGAGGCGGTCTTCGACGGCACGGTCGACGGGTTTTTCGCCGCGTGCTATCCCGAGCAGACCGGATTCGGCGAAAACCTCTTTACCGGCGACGAAAAACAGCGAACCAATATCTACGTCTCCCTCCTGGGGGACGACAGCGACGGGAAGAGCTGGGAAACCGCCTTCCGCTCGATCCAGAAAGGACTCGACGCCATCCCCGACGACGCGGGAGGGTACCGCGTCGTGGTTCGGCCCGACACCTACTTCGAGGCGAACCTTCTGCCGAAATTCTCCGGCGCCAAGGGGCGGTATAACGAGTTAATCGGCGATACCGACGGGCGTTTCGGCGGCGGCGCCTGCGGCTGGGTGATCGTCGATTCGAGCGACCCGCAACGGGGTTACCAGTCGTACGACTGGTACAGCACCATTCGCGCCTATCAAAAGGGATGGTCCGCGCAGCATACCGGCCAGACGATCTCTTCCCACAATTGGGACCGCTGGATCGTTCGCCGGATGTACGTCACCGGCGGCGACGCGGGGCTCTTCTGGGACTGCCTCGACGACCCGCAGCCGTTCACCGTCTTGGTCGAGGATTGCGTCAGTATCGGCCGCGCCTTCGGGATCGGGACCGCCTTCGGCTGTAAACCGGAAGAGAACCGGGGAACCACCCGCGACGAGGAGCCGATCGTCTTCCGCCGAACCTGGGCGGCGACGCTCGACCGCTGGGGGGACGCCGGGGCGCTCTTCTTCCGGTCGACCCGCCAACAGCTGGCGCGGCGGCCGGAGGTATATCTGGAAGATTGCACGCTGGTCTCCCCCGACAACGCCGTCGAGAACAACTGCGCCGAGTACGACGGCTCGACCCACGTGGCGCTGAAGAACTGCCGTTTATTGGTGATGAACTTCACCCAGCCGGCGGGAACGCCCCCCTGCACGGGGATCATCCGCACCCCGAACGACGGGGCGCGCTATCAGGTCGATCTGGAAGACTGCCTGCTGATGGGGTGCAAGGTCTTCAGCGATGAAAAACCGACGCCCCCGAAGTACACCCTCAAGGGGAAGAACTGCGCGTACGTTCAGTTCAATAACCCGGTTCCCGAGGGGATGATCCCGATGAAGGGGTGGCCGGTCGATCTGTTCCGATATATGGCCCCGCCCGAGACCCCCGAGGGGCTCGGCACCGCTTCCGAACAATAAAATCCCGCACCACAGAAAGAAACGGTTTTCACGATGAGACACCACCGAACATTCCTCACCTTCGCCCTCGCGGCGGCCGCGCTTTTGTTTTCCGCCTCCGGCGCCCGGGCCACTGTCCCGCTGCTGGAAAAGACCGGGAAGATCTTTTTCGCCGACGATTCCCACGTCTGCGAGGTCACACCGTTCCTCTGGGAGGGGAAGATGCTGCTGCTTTCCTCGGTGCATCACCATGAGGCCGAAGCGGTCGAGGAGAAGCTCTGGCTGGAGATCACCGATCCGGCCAGCGGCGAAACCCTCGCGCGCTTCGGCGCGGGCTGTTCCTTCGCCTGCGCCCTGGTCGAGGGCGACACCCTCCATGTCTTCGCCTCGCTCGGGGGATACTGGCAGGGAGATATCGTTCATTTAAAAACGACCGATCTTCAGAACTGGACCCAGACCCCCGCCGTCTCCCGAGATAACGAGATGCTGCTCAACAGCTCGGTGTGCCGCGACGGCGACGGCTACATTATGGCGTACGAATCGAACAAACCGGTCGGCTTTTGCTTTAAGTTCGCCCGCAGCGCCGATCTGGAGCATTGGGAAAAAGTCCCCGACACCTGCTACGCCGGCCTTGACGGCAAAACCTACAGCGCCTGCCCGGTCATCCGCCGCTTCGGCGATTACTACTACGTGATCTATCTGCGCGAGGACGGGCATATCGCCGAAGACGGGCGCAATGGTTACGAGTCGGCGATGATCCGCTCCAAAGATCTCCGCTCGTGGGAATTGGCTCCCGTCAATCCGATCTTCACCGCCCGCGAGGGTGAGGGGATCAATAACTCGGACATCGACCTGTGCGAGGTCGACGGCAAAACGATCTTTTGCTACACCATCGGGAACCAGCTCGGCTGGGAGGATGTCCGCGAGGCGGTCTTCGACGGGACCGCCGAAGAGTTCTTCACCCGGTGCTATCCCGGACCGACCGGTTTCGGGGACAACCCCTTCACCGGCGACGAGAAGGTGCGCAAAAATATTTACGTCTCCCGCCTGGGGGACGACAGCGACGGAAAGAGCTGGAAAACCGCTTTCCACTCGATCCAAAAGGCGCTCGACGCCGTCCCCGACGCGGCGGGGGGCTACCGCGTCGTGATCCGCCCCGATACCTACTTCGAGGCGAACCTTCTGCCGAAATTCTCCGGCGCCAAGGGGCAGTACAACGAGCTGGTCGGCGACACCGACGGCCGCTTCGGCAGCGGCGCCTCCGGCTGGGTGGTCCTCGACTGCAGCGACCCGGAAAAGGGATTCAAATCGTATGACTGGTACGGCCCGATGCGCGCCTATCAAAAGGGATGGTCCGCGGAGCATACCGGCGAGACGGTCTCCTCTCACCTCTGGGACCGCTGGATCATCCGACGGATGTACGTCAGCGGCGGCGACGCGGGATTCTTCTGGGACTGCCTCGACGACCCGGAGCCGTTCACCATTTTGGTCGAGGACTGCGTCAGTATCGGCCGCGCCTTCGGGATCGGGGTCGCCTTCGGCTACAACGTCGAGGGGGACCAGGGAACCACCCGCGACGAGGAGCCGATCGTCTTCCGCCGGACCTGGGCCGCGACGCTCGACACTTGGGGAGACGCCGGGGCGCTCTTCTTCCGGTCGACCCATAAGCAGCTGGCGAAGCGGCCGGAGATCTATTTGGAAGACTGTACGCTGGTCTCGGCCGACAACGCCGTCGAGAACAACGTCGGCGAGTACAACGGCTCGACCCACGTGGCGCTGAAGAACTGCCGTTTGCTGGTGATGAACTTCACTCAGCCGGCGGGCGATCCCCCCTGCACGGGGATCATTCGCACCGCGAACGACGGTTCCCGCTATCAGATCGATTTGGAGGACTGCCTGCTGATGGGATGCAAGGTCTTCAGCGACGAGGCGCCGACGCCTCCGCGGTACACCCTCAAGGGAAAGAACTGCGCGTACGTTCAGTTCAATAACCCGGTTCCCGAGGGGATGATCCCGATGAAGGGGTGGCCGGTCGACCTGTTCCGATACATGGCCCCGCCCGAGACCCCCGAGGGGCTTAACACCGCTTCGCAGCGATAGGAGATAAAGATCGACGATGAGACACCCTCGAACCTTTGTCGCCTTTGCCCTCGCGCTGGCCGTACTGCTGTTTTCGGGCTCCGGCGCGCGGGCCACGGTTCCGTTTCTGAAAAAGACCGGGAAGATCCTCTTCGACACCGAATCGGGCGCCGCCGAGACCACCCCGTTCCTCTGGAAGGGAAGAGAGCTCCTTCTCGGTTCGGTTCACAAGCCGGACGCCGCGACGCATGGCGAGCAGCTGGTGCTGATCATCGCGGACGCTCAGACCGGCGAAATTGTCTCGCGCTTCGGCGAGTGCTATTCGATGAGCTGCGCCTTTGTAGAGGGCGACACCCTTCACGTCTTCGCCGCGAAGATGCCCGAAACGGAAAACTGGGACAACGATTCCCTCCACTACTGGTTCACCGATATTGTCCATTTCAAGACGACCGATCTGAAGAACTGGACACTAACCCCCGCGGTTTCCCGCGATAACGAGCACCTGCTCAACAGCTCGATCTGCCGCGACGGCGACGGCTACCTCATGCTGTACGAAACAGACACACCGATCCAGTTTTGCTTTAAGTTCGCCCGCAGCGCCGATCTGGAGCATTGGGAAAAAGTCCCCGACTCGCTCTACGCCGGCCCCGACGGCAAGAGCTATTGCGGCGGCCCGGTCGTTCGCCGTTCGGGAGATTACTACTACGTGATCTATCTGCGGGAGGACGGCCGCGGCGGCTACGAGTCGGTGGTGATCCGCTCGAAAGATCTCCGCCGGTGGGAGGCCTCACCCCTTAACCCGATCTTCACCGCCTGCGAGGGGGAAGGAATCAATAACTCGGATATCGACTTATGCGAAATCGACGGCAAGACCGTCTTTTGCTACGCCATCGGCAATCAGATCGGCTGGTACGATGTCCGCGAGGCGGTCTATGACGGCACCGCCGATCAGTTCTTCGCCGAGTGCTTCCCCGACGACGCCGAGAAATAACGCCGCGCCAATGGCAAGATAAAAGGAACAGACGATGAAAGACCGCCGAATAATCTTTACCGCCGTATGCCTGCTGATCGCCGCGCCGCTGATGATCGCCTCCGGCGCGCTGGCCGCCGAGCCGCTTTTGAAAAAGACGGGGAAGATATTCTACGGCGCCGAATCGGGTTTTGTCGAGACGACCCCGTTTGTCTGGGAAGGGAAGATGCTTCTGCTCGGCTCGTTCCACCGCGACAAAAGCTCCGACAAACACGACGAGCAGATCGGGCTGGAGATCACCGACCCGGATAGCGGCGAGACCGTCGCGCGCTTCGGCGGCGGCTGCTCCTTCGGCTGCGCCTTTGTCGAGGGCGGCACCCTTCACGTCTTCGCCTCGCGGCTGCCCGAGACCGAAAACTGGGACCACGATCTCGACCGCTACTGGTTCGGCGATATCGTTCACTTTAAGACGAACGATCTGAAAACCTGGACCGAGACAACCGCCGTGACCCGCGAAAACGAGCATCTGCTCAACAGTTCGGTCTGCCGCGACGGCGACGGGTACCTGATGGCGTACGAAACGGACAATCCGCTCGGCTTTTGCTTTAAGTTCGCCCGCAGCGCCGATCTGGAGCATTGGGAAAAAATCCCCGACTCGCTCTACGCCGGAGAGGACGGGCATACCTACAGCGCCTGCCCAGTCGTTCGCCGCTCGGGGGACTATTACTATGTGATCTATCTGCGGCAGGACCGGCGCGGCGGCTATGAGTCGGCGCTGATCCGCTCCAAGGACCTTCACACTTGGGAAGAGTCGCCCGTCAACCCCGTCTTAGCCGCCGGCGAGGGGGAGGGGATCAATAACTCGGACGTCGATCTGTGCGAGACCAGCGGCAAGACCGTCTTCTGCTACGCCATCGGAAATCAGCTCGGCTGGGTCGACGTGCGCGAGGCGGTCTACGACGGCACCTGCGATCAGTTCTTCGCCGAGTGCTTCCCCGATAAGGAACCCGACAGGAAGTAATCCGCGCGAAAAGTTGCCGGGGCCGGCTGCGAATGATACAATATCGGGCGGTTTCGCTTTCGTTCCGTCATTTTTGGGGGACTCTAAACGATGAATCGCGTTCTTTCCACGATTGTTTTCCTGCTGCTGGCTTCCCCGGCGCTTTGGGCCGAAGAGACGTCGCTCCTGGAGCGCTGCCTGGAGGACGGGATGCCCGACGAGATCGTCTTCGCCCTGCGCAAGCCGAGTACCGACCCCCACTGGTACGGTAATCTCGGCTACTACGCCATCGACGACCGGCAGGCCCCCTTCCCGAAACATTCGGGGGGACGCATTTGTATCTACAACGTTAAGACCAAACAGTGCCGCACCCTCTTCGACGCGCCGCAGGGGAATATCCGCGACATCTGCGTTCACTACGACGCCGAGAAGATCCTTTTCTCGTACCTCCCCCCCGACGGGGAGCATTACAGTCTCTGGGAGCTGAACCTCGACGGGACGAACCTCACGCGGCTGACCGGCATCGAAAAAGAGAAGCGCCCCTACGGTACCCGGGAAGACCTTCCCGAGCGTTTGGACGGCTGGGACGATATCGAGGGGTGCTATCTTCCCGACGGGGGGATCGTCTTTTGCTCCTCGCGCGTGAATCGATACGTTCAGTGCTGGCTGACTCAGGTGGCGACGATCCACCGCTGCGACGGCGACGGCCAGAACGCCCGGCTTCTGTCGTGCAACGTCGAGCAGGACAACAACCCCTGGATCCTTCCCAACGGGCGGATCGCCTACATGCGCTGGGAGTACGTCGACCGCTACCATATGGCGTTCCATCACCTCTGGACGATGAATCCCGACGGGACGCGCCAGATGGTGTTCTACGGCAATCAGCAGAAAGACGGGGTCTTCCTCGATCCCAAGCCGGTCCCCGACTCGGAGCGGATCGTCGCGACCTATTCCCCCGGCCACGGGATCAAAGAGCACTACGGCCGGATCGCGCTGTTCGACGACTCGAACGGCCCGGACGACCCGGCGGGGGTGCAGTTCATTACCAAGACCAACGAATACAGCGACCCGTGGGCGTTCTCGCAGGAGAGTTTTCTGGCCGCGTCGAAGCGCCGGCTGGTCCTGCTCGACGATCAGGGGAACGAGGAACTTCTTTATCAGGTGCCCGACGATCTTCCCGGATTCTGGATCGGCGAGCCGCGGCCGATCGTCCGGCATGAGCGCGAGCCGGTGATCGCCGACGGCGCCGATCTGTCGCGCGATACGGGAACCTTCGCGATGGTCAATATCTACCGCGGCCGGCAGATGAAAGACTTGCCCCCCGGGACGGTGAAGGAACTGCTCCTCTACGAGGTTATGCCCAAGCCGATCAACTACACCGGCGCGATGTCCGAGATCTCCTCGGGGGGAACCTTCTCGGTCGAGCGGTTTTTGGGCTCCGTCCCGGTGACCGAAGAGGGGAGCGCCTATTTCCGCGTCCCGGCCAATACGTCGATCCTCTTCGCCGCGCTCGACGCACAGGGGCATTGCGTCAAGCGAATGCATTCGTTCACCTCGGTCGTCCCGGGGGAGATTCAGACCTGTATCGGCTGCCACGAGGATCGCCGCGAGGCCCCCGACGTGGAGGACGGCCGCAAACTGCGCCAGATCACGCAGGGGGACCCGGACATTCCCGACCGGCACGGGGTTCCCGAGATCATCGACTTCAACCGCGATATCCAGCCGATTCTCGACCGCCACTGCGTCGAGTGCCACAATACCCGCCGGCGCGAGGGGGGACTGAACCTCTCGGGGCATTGGGGCCCGAACTACTCGCTCGGCTATCAGCAGATGTCGTGGCGGGCGCTGTTCGGCGACAACCGGGTGATCCTCCCCTATGAAAGCCACAATAAGAGCGACTTTAAGCCGTACGAGATCGGGACCGGATCGAGCCGTCTTCTGAAACTTATCGAAGAGGGGCACGAGGGGGCCGCTCTCAGCGAGGAAGAGACCCGCCTGGTCCGCTTCTGGCTCGACGAGGGGGCCGCCTACTCGGGGACCTACGCCGTCAACAGCACCGGAACGATCGGGACCTATGTTTTCGCCAACGTCGTGCGCGACGATAAGGACTGGCCGGAGCTGGCCGATTACGAGGATGTCCTCACCCGGCGCTGCGACCGCTGCCACGCCCCCGATGAGGAGTCGAAAAAGATCGGCACCTTCCTCCCCGCGCAGTTCTACGCCTCGTACTACCCGCCGCAGAAGAATATGTTCATCGCGCGGAGCATGACGCAGGACAACGGCCGGTTCAACCGCCACGAGATCTTCGACCTGAGCTATCCGGACGAGTCGCTCGTTCTGCTCGGGCCGCTGGCCCAAGAGGCGGGGGGACTGGGGACATGCCAGAGCAAAAGCGGCGAGGCGGTCTTCACCGATACCGCCGACCCCGACTATCAAAAGATCCTCACCTACATCGCCCGGGGCCGCCGGTATATCTTGGAAGAGAACAACCGCTACGTGATGAGTTTCCAGTCGCCGAACAACGGCCCCGACTGCCCCAAGCGGTTCGTTCCGCGCAAAGATTATATCCGCGAGATGAAGCGCTACGGCGTCCTTCCCCCCGACTTCGACCCGTCGACGCCGGTGGACCCGTTCGAGCTGGAGGAGCGGTACTTTGATATCGCGGTGCGGCACCGGGAACCGGGCGAGGGGAAATAGAGGCGCGGGGATGTTTGACCCGGGTCGGGGCGATTTTGATCGCACATTAGCTCCGGGACAGTCCCCCTTTGCGCCAAACCGAAAGATTTAATAACACCCCCGAATGCGGGGGTGTTTTTTTCGGCCTATTTCCCCCGGCAGGATACCGCCGTGCCCTTGTCGTGTTTCGTCTTAAGAAAGGAATTTTCCCGCCGCGGGAAAAAAAAGAGATTTTTCGTCTTAAGATCATCGAATACGCCACTAATATATCCAGGGAAAGATCCGCCCAAGGGAGATGTGTGAACGGGGCTTTACCGGCCGGGCGGAGACACGGCACACAGACCATGGGCGAATGACCCGCGCGGGGGCATACACCGCGTGGAAACGGATACGATGAATCACTTAAGCTGCAGGAGGAATCGGAAATGACAGAACCGAACGATGATCGTGTGGAAATAAACGAAGAGGAAGTGACGCGGCTGCGGCGGGAGGCCGAACAGGGAATGGAGGAGGCCAGGCGGCGGCTTATGGAAGTCTATCCGGCAATATTCAAAAATCGTGAGCCGGGTATCGAAAGGGCACTGGAGCTGTACCGCAAGGCCGTCCGGCAAAGTGATGAAAACGCCGCCCGGCAAAATAATGAAAACGCCCGGGAAGCGCTTCGTCGGCTGCGGCAAGATTCCTCGTCCGTCCCCGGCCCTGCCGTCATCCCCCCCAAAACCGAAGGGAAATAACGCGCACCGCGCGTCGGGGGATACGATGGCGCGGGCCGCTGCGGTGAATCGCGAACATTCCTGGAGGGCTCGATGATGACAAAGCGCGGCGGCGATCGCGGAAAGAAAAGCGAAGAGACGATGAAAAAACTGCGCGAAGCGGCCGCGGCGGGGGACGCGCAGGCGCAGTATCGCTTGGGCTTTTGCCTTCTTTATTGTGTCGGCTGCGGGAGGAACCTCAGGGAGGCGCTTAAGTGGCTGCGCGAGGCGGCCCGGCGGGGGCAGCCCAACGCGCGGTTTGAACTGGGCTGCTGTCTAACCAATGGCATCGGCTGCAGACCGAACCGGGAAAAGGCCGCGAAGCTGTTCGAAAAGGCCGCGGCGGGGCTGCGCCGGGGGGCCGAGCGAGGCAGCGCCGAAGCGCAGAATGATTGGGGCTATGCCCTTCTGTACGGCCTCGGCTGTGAGCCGAATCCGAAGGAGGCCGTGACGTGGTTTCGCAAGGCCGCCCGGGGGGGCCATTTGAGCGGGCGGTGCAACTGGGGGTACTGTCTTCTGCATGGCATCGGCTGCAGATCGAACCGGTATGAGGCGGTTAAGCTGTTCCGCGAGGCGGCCGAACAAGGTGATCTGTGCGGGCAGAACAATTTGGGTTACTGCTTAGAGTACGGCCTCGGCTGCATAAAAAACCCGCTGGAGGCGGTGAGGTGGTACCGCCGGGCCGCCAGGCGGGGGATGGCGGAGGCGCAGTACAATTTGGGGAACTGCCTTTTCAAAGGGATCGGCCACCCATCGGCCTATCAAAAAGCCGTGGAATTGTTTCGCAAAGCCGCTCGGCAGGGGCATGCCCCGGCGCGGTTCAAGCTGGGTTACTGCCTTGAGCACGGCATCGGCTGTGACAAAAATCTCGAAGAGGCCGTGCTATGCTACCGCCGGGCCGCCGAGCAAGGGGACCCGGAGGCGCAGAACCATTTGGGGTACTGCCTTTACCACGGCATCGGCTGTGAGCCGAACCGGCAAGAGGCCGTGATATGGTACCGCAGGGCCGCCGAGCAGGGAGACGCGGCCGCGCAGAACAATTTGGGGTACTGCCTTGACCATGGCACCGGCTGTGAGCCAAACCCGCAAGAGGCCGTGCTGTGGTACCGCCGGGCCGCCGTGCAGGGGGTGGCGCAGGCGCAGCTGCGTTACGGCGACTGCGCCCGACACCTCATCGGTCATGCCGAGGCGGTGAAGTGGTACCGCGCATCCGCCCGGCAGGGGCACATGGAAGCGCAGTACCGGCTGGGCTTCTGTCTTCAGCTTGGCATCGGCTGTGACAAGAATCCCGAAGAGGCCGTGAAGTGGTATCGCGCATCCGCCCGGCAGGGGTATGGGAAGGCGCAGTTCAGCTTGGGGCGCTGTCTTGAAAACGGCGACGGATGCGCGAAGAATCCCGAAGAGGCGGCGCAGTGGTACGGCCGGGCCGCCCGGCAAGGGAATGAATGCGCCGAGGAAGCGCTTCGGCGGTTAAAGCCATCGTTGTGGACGGTTTTTCATTCGGCCTTTCAGTGAAAAAACCGCCGCGGTAATGTTGAACAGGGGCCCCCCTCCCTTTTGCCTCACAGAAGGCGATATCCCGGCGGCGCGAAAAAAAAGAAATTTTTTTGTAAGATCTTCGAAAACGCCCCTATTATTATGCCTACCACATGGGGGGATTTCCGGCAAACCCCGCCGATACCCCCGCTCGGAACACAAAAGCGCGTACCCGCGTCTTTCGCGGTTTCAACATTCTCGAATTCTCTAACCCCTCAAAATAGGAGGTATTCACCTATGACAAAGCCGAATGATCGATTCCCTCTGGATTGGGACAACTGGCCCGATATTCTCCCCAAGAAAGATCCCGATGAGGAGGGAAAAGGGACGGAAAAAGATCCTTCCCCCAAGCAGCGGAGGGAAAAGCTTCGCCGCGACGCCGAAAACGGGATCGCCACGGCACAGCTGGAACTGGCCATTTGTCTGTTCACGGGCAGTGACGGCTTCAAGGAAGATCGACAGGAAGCCGTCGACTTGTTCCGTGCCGCGGCCGAGCAGGGGTTTGCCCCCGCGCAATGCTGTTTGGCTCTGTGCCTTTATAACGGCATCGGCCGGAGGGAGGACTCGAAACCGGAAGAGACCTTCATGTGGTTTCAAGCCGCGGCCGAGCAGGGGTTTGTTCCCGCGCAGTGCTATTTGGGCGTGTGCCTTGTCGACGGCTACGGCTGCCAGCCGGACGCCAAGAAGGCCAATCAGTGGTATCTTAAGGCCGCCGAGCAGGGATTCGCGCAGGCGCAGAATAATCTGGGCTTTAACCTCGCCAACGGCATTGGCTGCGGCAAACCGGACGCCAAGAAGGCCAACGATTGGTATCGCAAGGCCGCCGAGCAGGGGAACGACGAGGCGCAAGTGAACTTGGGCGCCAACCTTCTGCACGGTGTCGGCTGCGATCCGAATCCCGAGGAAGCGGTATCGCTGTTTCACCGGGCGGCTGAGAAGAATAACGCCACGGCGCAGAGAAACTTGGGTATCTGCCTGGTGGTGGGCATCGGCGGCAAGCGGGACCCCAAGGAGGGGATGAAGCTGCTCCGCACGGCCGCCCAGCGAGGCGACGAGGAGGCCAAAAAGGTGCTTAGCAAACTGGGAGACCATTAGTCACTCCCACGCCGGATGAGTCACTCCTTCGGCCGGTCCCGCTAACATTCCCCGCGGCTCCCCAAAACAAGCGCGCCCCTGTTTTTCAACAAGGGGCGCGTTTGTTTTTTATCCGAGGATCGTCGGGTCGATCTGAAGCGGTTTCGGCCCAAGGACCGCCAGACGGTACGGCCCGAAGGGATACCGCCTCAGCGCGTCGTTGACCTTTTGGCGGGTCAGCGAGTCAATCTCCGCCTCCAGTTCCGCCATCTCTCGGACGCGGCCGAGGAAGAACCAGTCGCTGACCATCGCCGAGGCGCGGGCCGAACATGGCTCCATGCCGATCACCAGGTCCGACTTAAGACGGGTCCTCATCCGCTGGAACTCCTCTTCCTCGACACCGAGCCGGGAGATTTTCTGCAGTTCCTCGACAATGACGTCGAGCGCCTCCTGCGCCGTGTCGTTGCCGCTTCCGCAGTAGCAACTGACCGACGAGCGGTTCCCCTTCAGCGCCGAGTAACCGGCGTAGACCGAGTAGCAGAGCCCGCGCTTTTCGCGGACCTCGGTGAAGAGGCGGCTGCTCATTCCTCCGCTTAAAATACTCAGCGCCATACGGTAGGGACGCGAGAGGGGGTCGTCGAGCGATGGGGCCGGCCAGATCAGGCCGATCTGCGTCTGGGACGATTCGAACGGGATATGCTCCGTAAAAGCCGTTTCTTCTTTCGGCTCGGGGAGGGTGCGCCCGGAGCCGTTCCAGCCGCCGAACAGGTCGCCGACCAGATGAACGACGTTATCCCAATCGAAGCGGCCGGCGATGCCGAGGATCGCCCCCTGGGGGGAGATCAGACGGCGGTGCTGCTCGATAACATCGTCGAGCGTCACCGCCCGAAGGGACTCGGGGGTGCCGAACGACGGATGCGCCCAAAGGCCGCCGTAGAAAATAGAGCTAAGCGCGATGAGCATCTTCCGCGCCGGTTCGTCCTCCAGCGCGGCGATCTCCTGCAAAAGCGACTGGCGCGACGGTTCGAACTCCTCTTCGGGAAAACGGGGACGCAGTACCATATCGGCGGTGAGCCGCAAAACCTCGGGAAACTTATCGAAGAGCGTCGAAACCCGGAAGACCGAGTGGGTGTTCGAGACCGACTCGGTGGCGTCGGCCCCGAGGTTCTCGAACGCCGCCAGCAGCTCGCGGTTGTTGTACCGGCCCGCCCCGCGGGCGGCCATTTCGGTCAGCAGGCGCGAGCATCCCTGGCGGCCGGCCGGATCGTCGACCGAGCCGCAGGGGAGGTGGAGCACGTACGAGACGCTCTGGCTCCAGGGGATCTCTTTACCCAAGACGACCAGCCCGTTGGAGAGCTGATGAAATCGTGTTTTTTCGTCCATGGCGGCAGGTGTTTTCGTTATGGCGCGGCGCGTCGCGCGAGTTTTCTTCAGTATATCACAATCGGGGGACTACTCCAAATAGACCTCGCGGTAGATGATCTGCCGCGTTTCAAACCCCATCCGCTCGTAGAGGCGTATCGCGGGGTGGTTCAGCGCGGTGACCGTCAGTTCGGTCCAGCGGCAGCCCGAGGCGAGGAACCCCTCCATCGCCTTGAGCAGAAGCGCGCGGCCCAGCCCCTGGCGGCGAAACTCCGGGCGGACCACCACGTTCTGGATCGCCGCGGTCGACGAGCCCCTTCGAAGCCCCTGGATCGAGGCGCAGAACTCGTACCCCTCGGGGGAGAGCGGTTTCGGCCGGGCGATCAGCCAGGTGCCGCGGGGGAGGAAGTTCACCGAGGCGGCGACCGAGCGCATCAGGCGAAGACAGGCGTCGAAATTGCGGAACGTCGGAAAGATCGACCCGTCCAGATCGTGGACAAAACCCTGGTAGATCACCCGCCCGTGGATATCGGTGAGTTTCTCTTTCCAGGGGAGCCAGACGTACCCGTCGGGAAGTTCCGCGGCGCGGATCGGTGCTTCGAGTCGCTGCCCCATACGGAGCCGTTTGACGTACTGAACTTTCATCTCCTCCCCTTTGGGCGGGCTGTCGTCGGCCGCCTTTCGGCCGCCTCAAGAGCGTATTGTATCCGTCCCGCCCAAAAACGGCAATTCTTCCGGCGCCGAATCGACAAAGGGATCACTCCGGAAGGGGTCGGCCGCCTCGAGAAGTTGACTTTCCCCTTTCGTTGGGGGAAAATAGTCTTTGAAAGTGAGTATGGCGCCCCGCGCGCCGGCTGTTTTATCCCCCCTGCCCCGCCACAAGCGAAGGAACGGTCTTTACGATGCGAAAACTACATTTCCTCAGCGGTTTATCCCTTCTTTGTCTTTTGGCCGCGGCCTTGTGCGGCGCGGCCGGTTTTGTCCCGCCCCTGGCGGCCGAGCAGCCGACGCACAGCGCCGTGACCCCCCAGAATCGGGATATCCCGCGGTATCACCAGCAGCTCGAACGTCTGGAGCGGGGGGATGTCGACGTTCTGATGGTCGGCGACTCGATCACCCACCTTTGGGAGAGCGTCGGCCGCGACGTCTGGGAGCGGTTCTACGGCAGCCGCAAGGTGATGAACTTCGGGGTCGACGGGGACCGCACCGGGCAGACCCTCTGGCGGATCGAACATTCCCCGATGGATAAGATCTCCCCCAAGCTGGTGGTGATGATGATCGGGACCAATAACGTCGGCAGCTTCGAGAATACCCCCCAAGAGACGGCCGAGGGGGTCGAGAAATTGGTCGATACCTTCCTGGGGCTCTATCCCGAGACGAAAATTCTTCTGCTCGATATCTTCCCCCGCGGCGCCACCGCCGACGACAAGCGGCGCGAAGCGGTCGACGCGACGAATCTCCTCCTGCGGGCGGCCTACGGCGACGGCCAGGTCGATCGGGTCACGATGCTCGATCTTTCCCCGCTGTTCCTCACCGGCGAGGGGATCCTCCCCGCGGAGCTGATGCCCGACTTCCTCCATCCCAACGCCGCCGGCTACGAGCTTTGGGCCGCGGCGATGGAACCGGCGATCGCTTCGGCGCTCGGGGAGACCCCGATCAGCTCGGTGCCGGCCTCGCTGGAGAACCTCGACTGGTGGAACGAGCGTTATCAGGACGACCTGGCTTTGATCGAAAACGGCGAGTTCGACCTGGTCTTTATCGGCGACTCGATCACCAACGGCTGGGACCATGTCGGGAAACAGATGTGGGAGAAATACTACGGCGACAAGCGGGCGGTCAATCTTGGGATCGGCGGGGACTGTACCCAGCACCTCCTCTGGCGGATCGATCATATGCCGATGGAGCGGATCCACCCGAAGGGGATCTTCCTCCTGATCGGCGTCAATAACGTCGCCTCCGGTCAGGACGCCCCGCAGGTCGCCTTGGGGATCCGCCGCGTCGTCGAGGCGCTGAGGGCGAAATGCCCCGAGGCGAAGATCGTCGTCGAGAAGGTCTTCCCCTGGGGAATGCCCGAAGAGCGAGCCGCGAAGCAGGATAGAATCGACGCGGTCAACCGTATGATCGAACCGGTCCTCCTCGGGCTGGAGGGGGTCGAGGTGATCGATATCTGCGACCGTTTCCTCGACGCCCGGGGGAACCTGACCCCCACGATGATGCAGGACGGCGTCCACCCCGGGCCGCTGGGGTACGATATTTGGGGGAACGCCCTCGACGGTATCGTTCAGGAGATGCTTCGTTAAACAAAGCGAAGGGCGGAGTTGTGTTTTTTTCCCCAACGGTGATGCCGGCGCGAAAATGGCGGGCCTTATCGGTACTGACTGTGGTCTGTCTGGCGGCGCTTTCGGCCCTGTGCGCCGAGCAGCCGCCGGTAGTCGGCGGCCGCGGCGAGAAGGTGATCGCCGATATCCCGTACAAGAGTATCGGAGGGCGGGTATTGACCCTCTCGCTCTTCCTTCCCGCCTCGCACGGCGAGGGGCCGGAGAACTATCCCGTCATCCTGTTTCTTAACAGCGGCGGGTGGCACAGCCCCGGCCCGGGGGACGGGGGAATCGTTCGGGAATTGGGCGCGGTTCGGCGCGGCTATGCCGTGGCGTCGGTGAGCCACCGCAGCGTTCAAAAAGAACAGGTCCTCTGCTCGGCGGCGATCGAGGATGTGCGCGAGGCGGCCTTTTTCCTGCGCGACCACGCGAACGAGTACGGCCTCGACCCGAATCGGTTCGCCGTGTGCGGCGTCTCCTCGGGGGGGCATCTGGCCCTGTGCCTGGGAACCGACCCCGAAAGGCCGGTTCGGGCGGTGATCGATTTCTTCGGGCCGACCGATCTGGCCCGCTGTTTCGAGGTTCTCCAAAAGATCGCGCCGGAGGGGTTGCGCCTCCTCTTGGGCGCCGATCCGGACAAGAGCCCCGAAGATCAGAGCGACGAGGTTCGGCGGCTCATCGCCGAATGTTCGCCGCTTTCGCGCGCGAGGCAAAACGCGGCCCCGACCCTCTTTTTCCACGGCACCGACGACCCGGTGGTATCGATCGCTCAAACGGCGCTTCTGTACGACGAATATCGGCGCCTGGGGGTGAAGAGCGAGCTGTTTGTCGGCAACGGGGGGACGCACGACCCGGCGACCCTCGCCGAGAAACCGGTCCTGGAACAGACCATCTTCCGTTTTCTGGAGGAGTGCGGTTTTTAAGCCGTGACGCGGAAAATCCCGCGGCAATCTTTAGATAAAAATTTTAGACACAAAAAAGGAGTTTCCCTTGACCAAACAGACCTTCCCCCTCTTGGGACTGCTGGCGCTCGGCCTTTTCGCCCTGGCGGCGGCGCCGGCGTGGGCGCACCTCGACAGCGGTCAGAACACGGCGATCGTCCCCGCGGCGTGCGACGGGGCCCGGTTTCAGAATCAATGCCGGCAGATGGAAAAAGGGGATATCGACCTGCTGATGGTCGGCGACTCGATCACCGAATTTTGGGAGACGGCCGGCCGCGATATCTGGGATCAGTTCTACGGGGCCCGCAAGGTCCTGAACTTCGGGGTCAGCGGCGAGCGAACCGAGCATATTCTTTGGCGGATCGACCACGCGCCGATGGATAAGATCTCGCCGAAAATGGTCGTCGTGATGATCGGGACGAACAATGTGGGACATGGGACGAACACCCCCGAACAGACACTCCCCGGAATCGAAATGATCGTCGAGCGCTTCCGGGCGCTCTATCCCGAGGCGAAAATCCTCCTGATGGGGGTCTTCCCCCGCGGCGCGGCGGCGTCAGATCCGCTGCGCCGGGCGGCAGCGGCGATCAACGAGGGTCTGGAGGCCCGATACGGCGGCGGCCGGGCCGATAACGTCGCCTACCTTGATATCGCCTCCTTGTTCCTCACCCCGGAAGGGTTCCTTCCCGCGGAGCTGATGCCCGATTTCCTCCATCCCAGCGCCGCCGGCTACCAGCTGTGGGCCGCGGCGATGGAGCCGTACATCACCGAGGCGCTGGGAGATATCCCCTTCGACGCCACGCAGGGAGGTTACCCCGAAGGCGCCTGGCAGCTCGCCCGGCACCGGGCGAAGTGCCAAGAGCTGGAGTCGGGGGACGCGCGGATTCTTTTGGTCGGCGACTCGATCACCCACTTCTGGGAGGAGGCGGGCCGGCCGGCGTGGGAGCGGTACTACGGCGATAAGAACGCGGTGAATTTAGGCGTCAGCGGCGACAAGACCGAGAACGTCCTTTGGCGCGTGGCGAACGCCCCGATCGAGAAGTCGCGCCCGAAAGGGATCTTTCTGCTGATCGGGGTGAACAATGTCTCCGTCGGCCGGCGGCCGATCGACGCGGCCCTGGGGGTTCGCGCGATCGTCGAGGCGCTTCGCGCGAAATGCCCCGACTCGGCGATCATCGTTCAAAAGGTCTTCCCGTGGGGGTCGGCCGAGGATCGTCCTCGAAAGCAGGATCTCGTCGATACGCTCAATCGAATGATCCCCGCGATGCTGCTGGGGATCGACAACGTGAGAATCGTCGATCTGACCGGCCGTTTTGTCAGCGCCGAGGGAAATATTATCCCCGAAATGATGCCCGACCTGACCCACCCGAACCTGTTCGGCTACGAGGTCTGGGGCAGCGCGATGGACCAGACGGTTCGTGAACTGCTGGCGGAATAATTCGCCGGCGGAATCACTTTGTTTGAAACCCGATCATTCTGAAATCACAATAACCCTGAAATTTTATTCACCCTTAGGAGAAAAGAAGCGATGAAAAGAACGTTGGCCGCGACGTTGAAAGGGCTTATCCCCTGCGCCGCGGCGCTGACCGCCGTGTGCGCCGCGGGTTTTGTTCGCGCCGAGGACGAAGCCCCCGCCCATAATATGGCGATCACTCTGGAGGACCGCGACATCGAGCGGTTCCATCAGCAGGCCGAGCGGATGGCCGCCGGCGATGTCGACGTCCTGATGGTCGGCGACTCGATCACCCACTTCTGGGAAGGGGCGGGCAAGCCGATTTGGGAGAAATTCTACGGCAATCGAAAGGTGATGAACTTCGGGATCAGCGGCGACCGGACCGGGCATGTCCTGTGGCGGATCGACCACTCGCCGATGGACAAGATCTCGCCGAAGATGATCGTTGTGATGATCGGGACGAAC
>JAFRFG010000011.1 GCA_017434455.1 Thermoguttaceae bacterium
ATCACCGAGAAAAAGCCGTTTGACAACGGCGCGACGGCCTACACGATCGAAAGTTCCGCCGCCGATCAGGTTTCCCAGCGCTACGTCATCGTTCCGGCGCTGGGCTACATCTGTCCCAAAATCGAGTACTATGATCCCCAGACGGGAGGGTTGTTCCAGGAATACGAGGCGAGTGATTTTGTGCTTCATCAGCGGTCGGGGCTGTATTATCCGACGCGTTATCGAGAAACCGTATACGACCCCTCGACCGGGAGAATGAAAGAAAATAGGGAGTACACGATCCATCAGGAGACGTTATCGCTGAACGAGACAATGAGCCCCAAAGACTTTTTTATCGAGGTTCCCGAAGGGCTCCGGGTTGTTGATAATCGCGTCGGTAATGAGGAATACATTGCCGAGGCGTCGGGTGTTCTGACTCTCGAACCGGACGGACTGGCGCTGGACAAGAAGACGTGGCTGAGAAAAACGATCGCGGCCCCGCCGAATATATATACCACATATTATAAAAACGCGCTTCCGCGCATTCTCCTTATGGCGCTGGGAGTCGTGCTGATTGTCTTTGCCCTGGCCAGGCGAAGGCGGAACAAATCGCCGCGGCGGCCCGAGGAACCCTCGGTTTCCCAGGGGGAATAAGCCCCCGCTTGCGCGCGGCGCTTTTGCGTCCATCACCCAGGGAGGCAACGCGGTCGCTGTTACGGCAGACCAGCGGATCGGGAAGGTTGAATATCCCGACCCGTGCACCGTGACCGACTCCCCAAGCCGGAACCGCGGAAGCGCAACCGGCGGGAAAGAGGTTCGCTGCCTCTCAAAGGAGTTCTTTTTTAATCTGAGATCTTTTCGACGTTTTTATTTTCCCCGAACGTACTTATCGAGGAAATCGAGATACTGATCCCAGTCGTAGTCGGTCACATCGTGCTTCCCGGTTCGGATATGGTAGTGGATCGTCCCTCCGACGGGGGTATCGAGCGGCGGCTGCTCGGTGACCCCGGCGATCCCGTCGGTTCCCAAGAGCCGGTAGACCGGGTCGGCCCCCAGCGCCGAGAGGAATTCCCCCTTCGGGTCGGCCCAGCGGTCTTCGGCGGCGCTGGCGATATAGACCGGACGCGGGGCGATCAGCGCGATGAGTTCATGCTGGTCGAACGGCAGCCGGTTCGGATCCGGGACGTAGGTGGAGTATTTCGGGCAGAACCACCACCAAAGCGACCGGTCCATACTCGCGATCGTCTCGCCGAACTCGCGGCGGGTCAGCGCCGCGCCGCCGCAGCCGGAGTCGTTGGAGATCGACGCGGCGAAGCGCTGGTCGCACGCCGCCGTCCAAAGCGCCGTCTTCCCGAGCCGCGAGTGCCCCATGACGGTGACCTTGGCGGGGTCGATCTGCGGAACCGTCTGGAGGTAATCCAGCGCGCGGGAGAGTCCCCACGCCCAGGCGGTGATCGTCGCGGCGCGCGACTCCGTGGGGATGTTGTTCTTGTCTTCCCAGGCACGCAGTAGCGGGTGAACCCCGTTTTGACGGTGGTCGTCGTAGTCGGGATCGATTTCTTCATAGTAGACGGTGACAAGGGCGTAGCCGCGGTCGGTGATCTTTTCGACCGCCCAGCGGGACTTTTTCACCCCGCGCCCGGCCGGCTCCCCCGACTCGGTCCGCGTGGCGTCGGGGACCTCGGGGACGATAATATCGGGGTCTTCGCTCACCGTCTGGTTCCCCATAAAGTTCGGCGCCAGGATCGCGGGCACCGGCCCCTGGGCGTTGGCGGGCAGGTAGATCAGAAGATTCATCCTCGGTGTTTCTTCCGGGGCGTTGAGGTAAAGAACAACCTGACGCTGAACCGCCTTGCCGCCGAAAACGCTCTTTTCGGCCAGAAGCTCACTTTCAAGATGGGCGCACTGTTTCGGCGGCATCACCCCGTACATGTTATTCTGGAAGAGCTCCCACAGCTCACCGCGGCGCTTTTGCGTCCACTCCTCGGGGGTGGTGACCGGTGTGCCGTCGGCGCAGACCAGCGGATCGGGGAGATCGAACGTCCCGACGCGCGACTCGTCGTAGTTGGCCTCCCAAGCCAAGGCCGTGAAGCCGAAAAACAGAACGGCCGCCGGGAGCGCGGCGAAAAGGAAAGAGGTTTTTTTCATATCCAAGGACTTTCTTTTAGAGGTGAAGGGTTTTTTCAGTGTTTTTACTTTCCCCGAACGTATTTGTCGAGGAAATCGAGATATTGATCCCAGTCGAAGTCGGTCACATCGTGTTCCCCGCCGCGAATATGGTAGTGGATCGTTCCCCCGACGGGGGTATCCAGCGGCGGCTGCTCGGCGAAAGCGGCGATCCCGTCGGTCCCCAAGAGCCGATAGACCGGATCGGCCCCCAGCGCCGAGAGAAACTCCCCTTTGGGGTCGGCCCAGAGGTCTTCGGCGGCGCTGGCGATATAGACCGGACGCGGGGCGATCAGCGCGATGAGCTCATGCTGGTCGAACGGCAGCAGGTTCGGGTTGTGGGCATAGAGGGAGTATTTCGGGCAGAACCACCACCAAAGGGCCGTGTCCATCACCTCGATCGTCTCGCCAAAGTTACGACGTGTCAGCGCCGCCCCGCCGCAGCCGGAGTCGTTGGAGATCGCCGCGGCGAAGCGCTCGTCACACGCCGCCGTCCAAAGGGCCGTCTTTCCGAGCCGCGAGTGCCCCATGACGGCGACCTTGTCGGGGTCGATTTCCGAAAGCGTCTGGAGGTAATCCAGCGCGCGGGAGAGCCCCCACGCCCAGGCGGTGATCGTCGCGGCACGCGATTCCCAGGGAATATTGTTCTTATCTTCCCAGGCGCGCAGCAGCGGGTGAACCCCGTTTTGACGATGGTCGTCGTAGTCGGGGTCGATCTCCTCATAGAAGACGGTGACCAAGGCCCAGCCGCGGTCGATGATCTTCTCCAGCGCCCAGCACGATTTTTCCGCCCCGCGCTCGATCGGCTTGCCTTTCTCGATCCGAGTGGCGTCGGGAACATTGGGAGCTATAATATCGGGGTCGTCGCTCACCGTCGGGTTCCCCTCAAAGTTCGGCGCCAGGATCGCCGGCGCCGGCTCTTGGGCGTTGGCGGGGAGGAAGATCAAAAGGTTCATCTTCGGCGTTTCTTCCGGGGCGTTGAGATAAAGAACGACCTGTCGCTGAACCGCCTTGCCGCCGAAAACGCTCTTTTCGGAGAGAAGCTCGCCTTTGAGGCGGGCGCACTGTTTCGGCGGCATCACCCCGTACATTTCCCGCTCGAAGAGCTCTAAAAGCTCGCCGCGGCGCTTCTGCGTCCACTCTTCTGGGGCAGTGATCGGTGTGCCGTCGGCGCAAAGCAGCGGATCGGGAAGGTCGAACGTCCCGACCCGCGATTCATCGTAGTTGGCCTCCCAAGCCAACACCGCGAAAGCGGCGGGGAGAAGCAGCGCCAAGAGCGCGGCCGGAGGAAAAAAGGCGCGTTTCATATCTAAAGGAATATCTTTGTCTTGGTTGGGGGAACGCCCGCGGCGGAGCGAATACTCTATGGTATTGTACCCGAAACAGACCGCCGAAAATAGTGTTGATCCCGCCGGATCACGCCGTTGGCCGGGACGCTGCCTTCGGCCGCGTTTCTTTGGAGAGGAAAAAATCAATGGCGGGAACTGTTTTTTTTTTACAATCCCTCTTGATAGGAATTGACAGATCTCCTACAATCGTGCTTGTCGTGAGGGTGTTTCCGGTGCTCGATATAAGCGGTTTTTTCCACGGTGTGATGTCGGCGAGACGTTTCACTCGAAAGGAGAGTCGGGATGGTCTGTTTTTTTCGCTCTTTTGCGTGTATGACGCCCAGTAACGCAACGCTGCCGACAAGATGGGCGTTTATGTTTACGGCCGTATTGATGTGCGGCGTGTGTTTCGCCGAGGAGGACGGAATCGATATTTTCCTTAAGGCGGTCATCAGCCAGCAGTCCCAATCCAAGATCTTCTCCGGACAGGGAACCTACGATATGAGCAAGGGACTGGATAAAACGGAGGAGGAGATTCAGGAGGAAATCGATTCCACGATCGCTTTAATCAAACAAACTCTACCGCCGGACCATTCGCAGTTGAAAAATATCATTGAAGGGTATCCCGAAACTGTAAGGGCTTATTACGCGGAAAAACATATTTTCAGCGGAACCTTTCGTTTTGACTATTCTCAAAAGGACTGGCACTATATCGAAAACCAAATAATCTATGACGATGATTCCGAGAGGCCCGTTACGGTGATAGAAAAAAGGGACGCGCGAAAACTGACCGCGCCGGTGGACGCGGCGATGTTCGATCCGTCCATTTCTCAAGTGATGGTCAACAACACCCGGTCCTCTGTCGCGGAGTTTAATCAGTTCGGGCGCGTGCGCGGCATGATGGTTTATCTCATATCCGCCGTGGTTAAAGAAAAAGGGGAACGTCTTGCCCGCGAGGAGATAAAAGAGAAAACAAAGAAAATTAGCGGCGATAAAGAGGGGGTGACGGTGATGGAAATCACCGAGAAAAAGCCGTTTGACAATGGCGCGACGGCCTACACGATCGAAAGTTCCGCCGCCGGTCAGGTCTCCCAGCGCTACGTCATCGTTCCGGCGCTGGGCTACATCTGTCCTAAAATCGAGTACTATGATCCCCGGTCGGGAGGGTTGTTCCAGGAATACGAGGCGAGTGATTTTGTGCTTCATCAGCGGTCGGGACTGTACTATCCGACGCGTTATCG
>JAFRFG010000012.1 GCA_017434455.1 Thermoguttaceae bacterium
CGCAGCAGGCCGAGAAGGTCGCCTGCGGCTCGACGATGCCGACCTCGGTGCCGGCCACCTTCGCGGTGTAGCCGCTGATGAACAGGTACATCGCCTGTTCGGGAGTCAGGCGGCTGACCGGGGGGAGGACACCGAAGGCGTCGCATGTCAGGAGGACGATATTCTTGGGATGCCCCCCCATGCATGGCTTTTTGATGTTGCGGATATACTCGATCGGGTAGGAAGCCCGCGTGTTTTCGGTCAGGGAGGAGTCCCCGTAGTCGACCAGGCGCGATTTGTCGTCGTAGACGACGTTTTCCAGAACCGTTCCGAAGCGGATCGCCTCGAAGATTTCCGGCTCGCTTTCGGCCGACAGGTTGATGCATTTCGCGTAGCAGCCCCCTTCGATATTGACGATCCCCTGGTCGGTCCAGTAGTGTTCGTCGTCGCCGATGAGCTTGCGGTTCGGTTCGGTCGAAAGGGTGGTTTTACCGGTCCCCGACAGACCGAAGAAGAGAGAGACGTCGCCGTCGCGCCCCTCGTTGGCCGAGCAGTGCATCGAGAGGATGCCCCGTTTCGGCATCAGGTAGTTCATGATGGTGAAGATACCCTTTTTCATCTCGCCGGCGTACTGCGTGCCGAGGATGACGAACTCCCCCCGCTCGAAGCTCAGCGAGACGCTGGTGGTCGAGGTGACCGCCTTGACCGACGGGTCGGCGGGGAACTGCCCGGCGTTGAAGATGACATAGTCGGGCTGGCCGAAGTCCATCAGTTCTTCGGGGGTGGGGCGCACGAGCATATTCGTCATGAACAGGGCGTGGTAGGCCCGGGCGCAGATGATCCGCACCTTGATGCGATTGGCCTTGTCCCAGCCGGCGAACGCGTCGATCACGTAGAGCAGATCGCGCGTGTTGAGGTAGTCGATGGCCCGCCGGCGGTTGTGGAGGAACGACTCTTCGGAGATAGGCGAGTTGACCGGTCCCCACCAGATGTCCTTTTCGCTGGCGGGGTTGACGACGATCCGTTTGTCTTTGGGGGAGCGCCCTGTTTTCGCGCCGGAGCTGTTGATCAGCGCCCCGACGGAGGTGATGGCCGCCTTCTCACGCAAAATGGCGTCTTCGTACAACTGTGCCGGAGACGGATTGCGATGAACACGGCTGACGGAAATTCCGTAACTCGAAAGGTCCATTTCTCTACGCATCGCTTTATAGGATCTCCCTGACGAAAAATATCCTCTTCCCCGGAAGGGCTTCTAAAGATACAGCCGCATAACCGGGGAACACCACTTTATAATCGACCCTTAAGTATAGCGGGGAAGCGCGTTTTTTCCAGTCCCCCTGGGTTTCCGGCGGGGGGAGGAACCGGGGCAAGACCCTTTCTCGATCGGCGCGCGGGTATATAATGGGAGAAGCGTGTTTTTGTGCCGGGATGAACGGCGGCAAGACCTGTTTGTCAGCTTTGTATCAAGTCCAAAAAGAAAGTGGGAGACGATGGCCTACGAAGTTACACTGATCACCGGTGATGGGGTTGGTCCGGAACTGGCCGCGGCGGCGCGGCAGTGCGTCGACGCGACCGGTGTGGCGATTGATTGGGACGTTCAGGAAGCGGGGATCGACGTGATGGAGAAGACCGGCAATCCCCTTCCACCCGCGGTGATGGAAAGTGTCCGTCGTACCCGCTGCGCACTGAAGGCGCCGATCACCACTCCCGTGGGGAAAGGGTTCCGGAGCATCAACGTCCACCTGCGCCAGGAACTCGACCTGTTCGCCTGTGTGCGTCCGTGCAAGTACTATCCGGGTGTTCGGACCTTCTTCAGTTCCGTTCCGGTCGATTTGGTCATCTTCCGTGAAAACACCGAAGACCTCTACGCGGGGATCGAGTTCGCCAAGGGGCAGGAGAATACCGCGCAGGTTTGGGAGGCGATCAACCGGCTGAACGACGGCAAGAAGATTCAGACGCCCCCCGAGGAGACGGGGATCTCGATCAAGCCGATCAGCGTCTCCCGCACCGAGCAGCTTCTGGTCGCGGCGTTTGAGTACGCCAAGAGCCACAACCGCCGGAAGGTGACGGCCGTTCACAAGGCGAACATCATGAAGTACACCGACGGGCTCTTCCTCGAGACCTCGCGCCGGGTAGCCGAGCGGTATCCCGAGATCGAGTTCGAGGATCGGATCGTCGACAACATGTGCATGCAGCTGGTCCAAAAGCCGGAACTGTACGATATCGTCGCCCTGCCGAACCTCTACGGCGACATCCTCAGCGACCTGGCCGCCGGTCTGGTGGGCGGTCTGGGCGTGGCGCCGGGCGCCAACATCGGTCACAACGCGGCGGTCTTCGAGGCGACCCACGGCAGCGCGCCGAAGTACAAGGGGCTGAACAAGGTCAACCCGACGGCGCTGATCCTCTCGGGGATGCTGATGCTCCGTTACCTGAAAGAATTCGACGCCGCCGACCGCCTCGAAAAGGCGGTCGCCGCGGTGATCAAAGAGGGGAAAGACGTCACCTACGACATGAAGGCCGATCGGAACGACCCGACCGCCGTCGGGACCCGGGAGATGGCCGACGCGATCTGCGCGAAGCTCTAAAATTCCTCAACAAAACAACGGGCATAAAAAAAGACCGGGTGAAAGCACCCGGTCTTTTTTTATAAGTCAGCGTTTCACGCCTCTTACGATTCTTTCTCGTTTTCCTCGGACGGTTTTTCCGTCTCTTCCTCTTTTTCGCCCACCGCGATCACCGGACCGGCAAAGGCGTCGAACATCGCCAGGATATTGAGCAGACCCGCCACCGCGACATAGATAGTCCCCAGATCGAACCACCCGCCGAGGGTCAAAACCAGGTCGTCAAAGGTGGGGTTTTTGAGCTGGGGATTGGCCGCGGAGCTGGTGTAGACCGTCCCCAGATTGGCGCGCGTCGGCGGGGCGAAGGCGCCGTTGAAAAGCAGCGGCTTGCCGTTTTTAAAGCGCGAGGTTTGCAGGCACGCGGGGATCGCGGCGATCCCACAGGCCGCCTGGGGGATGAAGTACAGACGTCCGGCGGCCAGTTTCTGGATCCCTCTGCCCGCGTCGGAGGGAAAATCACAGTAGACGCACGACGCCCAGCGGGCGGGGCCCCGTTCTCCGTTGGGGAGGGTGGGGTAGTAGGTTCCCGCTCGAATGCCAAGGATCAACAGCAGAAGAATCGGCACCCCGAAGATAACGGCCTTGGCGGCTCTTCCCTGGTAGAGATGCCCCAGTCCCGGAATGAGCCAGGCCAGCAGCAGCGCCAGGTAACGGTTCTTCAGGTCGATGGTCAGGGCTTCTTCCTTGGCGTCGGCACCGCTCTTGGCGGATGTTTGGGCCGAAGAGCCGGGAGAAGAACCCGAGGAAGGGGGGACCATATCGTTTTTCACAGCGAGGTTTCCTTGACCTGAGGAGGGAAGGTAAACAACAAAACAAACGCGGGAAAGAGGATCTCCCGATGCCCGCGCGGCTTGATTTCGCAGCCGGGAAGCCCCGAAGAGCTTCCCTTCCAGTTCCTTACCGGACGCTTACTTGCCGAGGGCCTTGCGGACCTCTTCCAGGTGACCGGCGCTGCCGAGCATCTCGTTCTTGTGGATGATGTACTCGGCGTAGGCGGGCATGAAGATCTTGCCCGGCTCGCGGAGGTCGAACTTCTCGGGATGGTCGCGGAAGAACTCGCGGTGGATGGCGCACCAGACCAGACGGCCGTCGGTGTCGATATTGATCTTCGTCACACCGAGCTTGGCGGCCGGCAGATACTGCTTCTCATCGACGCCGCTGGCGTTCTTCAGCGCGCCGCCGGCGTTGTTGATTCTCTGGACCCACTCCTGCGGAACCGAGGAGCTGCCGTGCATCACCAGCGGGAAGTTCGGCTTGACGGCGTTGACGGCCGCCTGGATCTTCTCCAGGACGTTGAAGTGAAGCCCCTGCTTCCCCGAGAACTTGAAGGCGCCATGGCTGGTCCCGATGGCGACGGCCAGAGAGTCAACGCCGGTCTTCTCGATGAATTCGGCGGCCTGGTCCGGGTCGGTCAGCTTAACGCTTCCGACGACGTCTTCCTCAACACCGCCGAGCTGGCCGAGCTCGGCTTCGACGACGATCCCCTTGTCGTGGGCCCGGTCGACGACCCGCTTGGTGATCTCGACGTTCTTGGCGAACTCCTCGTGCGAGGCGTCGACCATCACGGAGGAATAGAAGCCGCTTTCGATGCAGTCGTAGCAGGCCTCTTCGGTGCCGTGGTCAAGGTGAACGGCGAAGATCGCTTCGGGGAAGATGACGTCGGCGTTGCGGATCATCCCCTCGAGGAAGCGCTTGTCGGTGTAGGAGCGGGCGCCGCGGGAGATCTGGATGATGAACGGAGCGCTCTTGGCGTCATCGTTAGGATCCTCGTTCTTGGCGGACTTGCCAAGATTCCCCCGGAAAAGACCGACGATCTGCTCCAGGTTGTTGATGTTGTACGCGCCGATGGCATACTTGCCGTAGGCCTGCTTGAAGAGCTCTTTTGTCGTAACGATCATGGATCAAATCTCCCTTATCGCGGAATTATTGGGAAAAGCCGCTTCGCACCGCGCGGCGGCACTTGAGGCGGCTGTAAACCTCCATTGGTTCTAACTGGGTGAGAATCGCCTTGGCAAGCGACGGCCAAGAGCGAGAGACACCCAGCGGTTATTATATCAATTTTCCCCTAGAATACCAGACGGGGTGATGAGCACTCGGACTTAAGACGGGGTCTTCGTCCATTGGCATCCGTAGACAGGAAGGTTGTGCAGCCGGGTTCGGCGTTCGAAATGGGTCGAGAAACGATCCATAATCGTCTGCAGCGAGTCCTCGTTTTCCCGAGCGGGGGCATTGGCCGGAGGGTTGTCGGCGCCGCGCTCGACGAGTTTTTGCGGCTCTTCCTCGCCGCGGGGCCCCTCGTCGGGGAGGATCGGGTTTTCGACCCGGTGGGGCCCCGAAAGATGGGTCTCGGCCTTCACCAGATCGAGGGTCGAGAGGTAATATTCGCGCACGTCGGTCCGGAAGAAGAGTGTCCCGAAATCGTCCAGACGGTCTTCGATAAGTTTGAGCACATCGGCGCGGAGGATGCGGCGCTTTCGGTGCGATTTTTTCCACCAGGGATCGGGAAAATAGACGTGAACGGCCCGCAGCGACCGGCTCGGCACCCATTGCTCGAGGAGTTTGGCCGCGTCGAAATTGATCATCACCGCGTTTTTGACCCCTCCCTTGGCTAAAGAAGCGGCGGAGATGAGGGCGTAGCGGTAGGCGATCTCGACCCCGATGAAACCGTTTTCCGGGCGTGTCGGGGCGGTCTTCCTTAAGAAGAGTCCCTTGCCCGAACCAATCTCCAGTTCCAGCGGACAAGGACGGCCGAAGAGCTTCTCGGCGCTGATCGGTTCGGTGACCTGGTCGGGGGTGATCAGCAGACCGGTCAAGTCGAGCTGACCTCGAATCTTCTCGAAAGAGGAACGGCCCATGAAACGGTCTACTGCAGATATTTTTTCTGGAGCGGGAACCCCTTGATGATTCCTTCGGCGACGATGTTGTCGCCGACGATCGCCATAAACTGGGCGGTGATAAGGATACGGCGCATTTTGAGGAACTTGGACTGGACCACCAGCGTGTCGCCCGGCCGAACGATCCCCCGGAATTTCACCTCGTCCATTCCGGCGAACCCCATCATCTCGTCCCCCATGATGTTAAAGCGGCCGACATAGTAGCTGGCCAGCTGCGCGGCGGACTCGCAGAGGATGACCCCGGGCAGGAGGGGGGCACCCGGCATATGGCCGCGAACCCAAAACTCATTTTCGGTCAGATACTTGCAGCCGACGGCGGCCTGCGCCTGCTCGTCGGCGTAGAGGATCGCCGAGAGCTGTTCCATCTCGAAGCGCTGGGGATTGCAGCGGCGAATCTCCTCGATGCCGGCGATCGGCGAGGAGATATCGTAAAGGTCGGGCGAAACGAGAAAATCTTTTTTGACCATGCCGGGACCATTCCTTTGAAAACCAAGGCGGACACACTTTAAAGAGGGGTTTTTCCAAGCCGCCTCTAAAGCGCGTCCGCCTTGAATGATTGCCAGCGGGGGAAGAACCCCGCAAGGAACTTGCGATGACCGCCGCTAAGCCTAAGGGCGGCCGCCGGTTCGATTGCGGCGGTTTTTCAGGTCTTGATCATCTTCCTCTTACCCTTGCGGGCCTTCGCGTTAGCGGGACGCTTGCCATGATTGGCTTTCTTCAGCTCTCTTCCAGGTTTCGACATGGGGGTACCCTCCTCGATAGGGATATTCTTCGAGACACCCGCCGCCTGGACCGGCTGCTAAAGGCCGGGCAAAGGGCGGGCGGCAAACTTGCACGTTAATGCTTGCGCGTATTTTATCAAAGCCGTGCGAAAGGGGGAGGGGGGCGGGAGGGGAGGAAAAGAACCGCCGATTACAATTTCGACCGGAGGGGATATAATCTCTCTTAAACAACTATGGTTGCGCGTGCGGGATGGAATCTTCCCCGGCGTGAGGATAACGACATTTTTGCAGGAAAGGTTTCCCAATGAGATCAGATTTAGTGAAGAAGGGTGATAACCGCGCACCGCACCGAAGTCTGCTTCGTGCCTGTGGCCTCAGCGAAGAGGATATGAAAAAACCGTTCATCGCGATTGTCGGAAGCCACGTCGATATCATCCCCGGCCACGTTCACCTCAACCAGGTCAACGAGCTGGTCAAAGAGGCGGTTCGCGAGGCCGGCGGCGTCCCCTTTGTCTTCAACACGATCGGCATCTGCGATGGGATCGCGATGGGGCACGACGGGATGAAATACTCCCTGGCCAGCCGTGAGATTATCGCCGACGCGGTCGAGTCGATGATCGCCGCCCACAAGTTCGACGGAATGATCTGCATCCCGAACTGCGATAAGATCGTCCCCGGCATGCTGATGGCGGCGGTCCGCTGCAATATCCCGACGATCTTCGCCAGCGGCGGTCCGATGGAGGCCGGCCGCGGCGATGACGGAAAGCCGCTGGACCTGATTTCGACCTTTGCCGCCGGCGCCGCCCGCGGGAACGGTCAGATCACCGAAGAGGAACTGCACAAGATCGAAGAGAAGAGCTGCCCGACCTGCGGTTCCTGCTCGGGGATGTTCACCGCCAACAGCATGAACTGCCTGTGCGAGGCGATCGGGATCGCGCTGCCGACCAACGGGACGCTTCTGGCGACCAGTCAGCTTCGCGCCGATCTGTATAAGGCCGCCGCCAAGCGGATCGTCGAGATGGTCCAGCTGCAGGAAGCCCGCGACAAGTGCAAATCGAACGATGGCCTTGCGATTCTGCCGCGTGATATCATCACCCGCGAGTCGATCGACAACGCGATGATCCTCGATATGGCGATGGGGGGAAGCACCAACACGATTCTTCACCTTCTGGCGATCGCCTCCGAGGCCGAACTCGGTTACGACCTGAACCGGTTCAACGAGCTGTCCGACCTGGTTCCGACGATCTGCAAGGTCTCCCCCAGCTGCGACTACCATATCGAAGACGTCCACAACGCCGGCGGCATCCATACGATTCTCGGCGAGCTGCGCCGCGGCAAGCCGGGGCTGCTCCACCTGAACGTTCCGACGGTGACCGGCAAGACCCTGGAGCAGAATATCGACGACTTCGATCTTCGTTCGGGGAAGACGACCGATCTGGCCAAGAAACTCTACGCCGCGGTCCCCGGCGGGAAAAGAACGAACCGCGGCATGGGGGTTCCGGCCACCTGCGACAACGTCGAGGATCTGCCGCTGGCCTTCGATCCGAAGCATTGCATTCGTTCGTGCGATAATCCCTACAGCCAGACCGGCGGTCTGGCGATTCTCTTCGGGAACCTGGCTCCCAAGGGGGCGGTGGTTAAGTCGGCGGGTGTCCTCCCCAACATGATGAAACACTCCGGCCCGGCCGTTGTTTTCGAGTCGGAGCCGGAGGCGTACGACGGGATCGTCTCCGGCAAGGTCAAGGCCGGCGACGTGGTTGTCATCCGCTACGAGGGACCGAAGGGGGGCCCGGGCATGCAGGAGATGCTCGCCCCGACCGCCGCGATCAAGGGGGTGAAGCTCGACGACTCGGTGGCGCTGATCACCGACGGGCGTTTCTCCGGCGGAACGGCCGGCGCCTGCATCGGCCATATCAGCCCCGAAGCCGCCGCGGCCGGCCCGATCGCCTTTGTCCAGCCGGGCGACATCATCGAGATCGACATCCCCGCGCGGACGCTCAACGTCAAGCTCTCCGACGAGGAACTGGCCCGCCGAAAGGAAGGGTTCGTCCCGCCGAAGCCCCGCTACACCAAGGGCTACCTGGCGAAGTACACCAAACTGGCGACCAGCGCCGACACCGGCGGGGTTCTTCGCTGGGAATAATTCCCCTCGATGTTTAACGCGAGCTCTCGTTAGATGACCCCGAGTATCATCTTAGCCAGCCAGTCCCCGCGCCGCCGTCAGCTTTTGACCGACGCGGGGTATTTCTTTACCGTGGCCGCCCCTCCCCCGGGGAGCGAACCGGTCTGCCTTCCCGGCGAGATGCCGGAGGCGTTCGTGCGGCGCTGCGCCGAGCAGAAGGGGGAAAGTGTCCGCCGCGGGGCGGATATTCTGCCCGACGGCGCCGATCGCGATCGCCTCTGGGTGATTGTCGCCTGCGATACCATCGCCGTGTGCGACGGCAAAATCTTAGGCAAGCCGAGCGATCGGGCCGAGGCCCGCGCCATGCTCACGGCGCTGAGCGGTTCTCCCCACGAGGTCCTCTCGGGGCTTTATCTTTGCACTCCCGATTGGGTGCGGCCGGCCCGGCGGCGGTCGTTGCTGGCGCGCACGACTTTGCTGATGGAGCCCTTAAGCGAGGGAATGCTCCGGGAGTATCTCGACTCCGGACTGTGGGAGGGGAAAGCCGGGGCATTCGGCTACCAGGACGGGAACGACTGGGTTCATATCGTCGAGGGGAGCGCCTCGAACGTCGTCGGCCTTCCGATGGAACTGCTGGCCGAGGCGTTGCCCCAGTTCGCCTAAAGAGGTCCCGGCGCGCGTTCTTGACGGTGGTTTCTTAGGCGATTACAATTTTTTCTTGAACAAAAAAGAGTTCTTCCCGACATCGGTTCGAGGGCGTTATGCTCGGTGGGATAAACGTGGTCTGTTTCGTGGCCAGTTACGCGCTGGCGCTGATCTTGGCGGTGATCTGCCTGTTCACCCGCCGAAACCTTTGGCGGGTTTTATCGCTGATCGTTTTGGCGGCGGGGGTCACGGCGCAGACGCTTTTCCTCTACCACCACTATTTTTCCCGCGGCGATCAGTTTATCGACAGCGCCGCCGGCTGGTTCGCGCTGCTGGCCTGGGGACTGGCGCTGTGCGCCCTGTGGCTGAGCGTCACCCTCCCCAAGAGCGTCTATATGCTCTTTCTCCTGCCGGCGTCGATGGCGTCCATCTTTATCGGCGCGGGAATGAGTGATTCGGCGGTTTCGCCCGATACGGCGGCGCGTACCCTGCGGCTGATCCATATCACGGCGCTTTCCGGCTCGGCGCTTTTGCTCTTTGTCGGCCTGATCACCGGATCGATGTACATCGCGCAGCAGCGCCGGCTGCGTCGTCCCAAGCAAAACCGCCTGCTTCCGTTCCCCCCTCTAGAGCGGCTGGGGCGAATGCTCAACCGCTCCACGACGTTCGCCTCCGGGCTGCTGGGGATCGGTATCGTCGCGGGGTATTTGATGAACTATCTTCGCGGCGCCGATGCCGCCGTTCCGATGACGGACCTGCTGGTCTTGGGTGCCACCGCCCTGTTCATCCTTTTGACAGCGGCCCTGGTGATCGCGCGAACGAATCGAAGCCGATCGGTTCGACGGGTCGCTATTGGGACGATCCTCGGCGCGCTGATTTTAGCCGTTATTCTGATGGCCGCCGCCTGGAATCATAACGCGCATTGGCATCCCAAGGCGGAAGACGGCGTCTCCTCGAGTGAAGGGGGGATGCCGTGAAATTCGCGCTTTGGGGGCTCAATCACCAAAACGCCCCGGTCGATCTGCGTGAGCGCCTGGCGTTCGACCCCTCTGGTGTCGAGCGATTCCTGGATAACTGGCCGGGCCGTTTCCCCGACACCGAAGCGGTCTTGGTCTCGACCTGCAATCGGACCGAGCTGTATCTCGGTTCCCCGGGCGATACGCTCCCCGATCCGGGGGATATTTTCGACTACATCGCCGCCGAAAAGGGGGACGCGGCTCTTTCGGGTGATCTTCCTCAGGCACTGGTTTACGCCGAAGGCGCCGAGGCGGCGGAGCATCTGTTCGCGGTTGCCTCGAGCTTAGAGAGTATGGTATTGGGGGAACCTCAGATTCTCTCCCAAATCAAAGACGCTTATCTGAAAGCCGCCGAGCACCAGACCACCGGCGTGGTGACGCACAGCGCTTTCCAGCGATGCCTGGCGGCCGCTAAACGGGTGGCGGTTCAGACGGGGCTTTTCCGTCACCGCGTCAGTATCCCGTCGGTAGCGGTGAGTGACTTCGCGCTGGAACTGTTCGACTCTCTGGCCGATAAGACGACCCTGGTCCTGGGTGCCGGTGAAATGGCGGCCGAGACCCTTCGCTATTTGGCGGACGGCGGCGTCAAAAAGATTGTGGTCGCCAACCGAACCCGTTCCCGCGCCGAGGAACTGGCTGGGGATTTCGGCGCGGAGGTGATCGATTGGGAAGACCGCTTCGCCGCGCTGGATCGCGCCGATCTAGTGGTTGCCGCCTGCGCGGTGACCGAACCGATTCTCTCCCACGCCGATATCCAGACGCGTCTGGCGGCGCGCCGGGGGCGTCCCCTCTTTTTGCTGGACCTGGCCGTCCCGCGGAATTTCGACCCCGCGATCGCCCATCTGGAGAACGTCTACCTCTACTGTCTCGACGACTTGAACGCCGCCTGTGAGCGAAACCGCAAGAGCCGAAGCGCCGAGCTGCCGAAGGCCAAAAAAATTGTCCACGCCGAGGCGGTCGATTTTTGGCGCGACCTGCGCCTGCGCGAGGGGAGCGAGCTGATCAGCCGGCTTCGAACCCAGTGGCACGAGACGAAGGAGTCGGAACTGACAAGACTCTTCAACAAATGCCAAGATTTAAACCAGCAGCAGCGCCAAGAGATTCAGATTGCCTTCGGCCGATTCGTGAACAAGGCCCTTCACGCGCCGATCGCCTCGCTGCGCGACGAAATCGATACCCGCCCCAGCACGCTTCTGGAGGCCTTTGTCCGGCTCTTCCGCCTGAAGTAATCGCGGCGGCTATTATCGGCGATTATCTTCCCCTTTAGCCGCTTTGGGGTAAAATTGCTTTTTGATTTTTCACCGAATGTGCCCGCCGTAAAACAATATCAGCAAGAAAGGTGAACGATGCGCGTTTTATCGGGGATTCAACCGACCGGCCGATTCCACTGGGGGAACTATTTCGGCGCGATCGCCCAATATATCTCGATGCAGGGAGATCCGAACAACGCCTTTTATTTTGTCGCCGATCTCCATGCCCTGACGACCGTTCGCGACGCGCAGCGTCTGCGCGGGAATGTCCTCGACGCGGCGCTCGATCTGCTCGGTCTGGGCCTGGATCCGGCCAAGGCGACTTTGTTCATTCAGTCCGAGATCCCTCAGGTCCCGCAGCTGACCTGGCTGCTGATGACTGTCTGCCCGATGGGGCTTTTGGAACGCTGCCACGCCTATAAAGAGAAAAAGGCGCGCGGTCTGACCGCCGATGTCGGCCTGTTCGGTTATCCGGTGCTGATGGCGGCCGATATCCTGATCTACGACTCGGACGTCGTCCCGGTCGGGGAAGACCAGATGCAGCATATCGAAGTGGCCCGCGACCTGGCCGGAAGTTTCAATCACATCTTCGGCGAGACCTTCCGTCTCCCCAAGGGGTCGGTCCTCGACGGCTCGGCGAAGGTCCCCGGCCTGGACGGCGAGAAAATGTCGAAGAGCTACGGCAATACGGTCGAGTGCTTCGAGGACCTCAAAGCCCAGCGCAAGAAGATCATGCGCATCGCGACCGACTCCCGTCCGATGGATCAGCCGAAAGATCCCCAGACCGACAACCTCTTCCATCTCTACGCCAACTTCGCCTCCGCCGAAGAACTCGCCGAGATGGACGCGCTGTACCGCCGCGGCGGATTCGGCTACGGCGAGGTGAAAAAGAAGCTCGCCGACGCCGCCGAGGCGTTCTTCGCCCCGGCGCGGGAGCGCCGCGCCGACTTCGCGGCCCACCCCGATACGGTCCGTGATATCCTCAACGAAGGGGCCAAACGGGCCAGCGACAAGGCCGAAGAGGTCCTCCAGCGCGCGTGGTCGGCCTGCGGCATCCGATAACGATCCACCAACGAAAAGAACCTACTGGGAGAAGTGTCATGTCCGAAAAAATCGCGATCGCCATTTCCGGAGCGGCCGGCCGCATGGGGCGCCGCCTCATCGCTTTGGGCTCGGCCGAGGACAATCTTAAGATCGCCGCCGCGTGGGACAGCCCCTCTCACCCGGACTTTGGCGCCGACAGCGGCCAGCTCGCCGGGATCGGTCCCAACGGGGTGCCGATTCGTTCGATTACCGACGACTCGACGCCGGTCGATGTGATCATCGACTTCTCGACCCCCGCGGCGACCGATGAACTGATCGCCCAAGCGCTCAAGCGCCGTTCGGCGCTGGTTTACGCCACTACCGGCGCCGCCGCCGGGCAGATGGAAGCGCTGCGTCAGGCGGCCAAGACGATTCCCGTGCTTTGGTCCCCGAGTATGAGCATGACCGTCAATTTGACGATGCTTCTGGCGCAGACCGCCGCCCGGGCCCTGGCCGATAAGGACGCCGACGTGGAGATCATCGAGAAACATCACCGTTTCAAAGCCGACGCCCCCAGCGGGACGGCGCTGAAGTTCGGCCGGCTGATCGCCGAGGAGATGGGGATCGACGGCGCTGTTTTCGGCCGCGAGGGGAAGACCGGGGCCCGTCCCCACAACCAGATCGGCTACCACGCCGTGCGAATCGGTGACAACCCCGGGGAACACACGATTCTCTTTGGGCTTTTGGGGGAGACGATCGAGCTGACGGTCAAAGCGACCAACCGCGACGCGTACGCCGTCGGGGCGCTGCGCTGCGCCGAGTTCCTCGCGGGGAAGCCCGCGGGGGAGATCTACTCGATGAACGACGTGCTGAATCTGTGACAGAAACATCGTGTTTTCTGCCCTAAAGTTACAATCTTCTCAAGCTCCCGCGCCCCCCAAGCGCGGGAGCTTTTTATTTCCAACGGTTTCGCCTTATCGTGTTTTTTTGTTTGTCGGATACAGCTGGGATAATCGTTAAAACCAAAAGACCCGCCAAATCTGGTTAAAAAGGGGGCTCGTTCGAGGAGCTTTGGGGAGAGAGCCGATTCCTATAGGGAGGAGGCGCCCTTCGATAGAAAGGGGGCATCGCTTCCTGACGACGAAAAAATCCCCGCCGCCCGGACAGGCGGCCATCGTTTTGAATTCGAGAAGGTCCCACCCCTTGAGCAGCTCAAGCGATAAGCGCGATTCATCGGGAGTTTTGTCTCCTCTTGAAATCTACCTGCGCGAGATCAACAACACTCCCCTTCTGTCCTCCAGCGAGGAGACTCGTCTGGCGATCGAGATAGGACGGGGGTCTCAGGAGGCGCGCGATCAGATGATCCGCGCCAATTTGCGCCTGGTGGTGAATATCGCCCGCGGATACAGCGGGAAGGGGCTCAGTCTTCAAGATCTGATCGAAGAGGGGAATCTCGGTTTGCTGCGGGCCGTCGAGGGGTTTGACCCGTCGATCGGGACTCGTTTTTCGACCTACGCCAGCTATTGGATCAAGCAGTCGATCAAGCGGGCGCTGATTAACTCCTCCAAAGTGATCCGGATCCCCGCCTATATGGTGGAGATCATCTCGAAGTGGCATCGGACTACGAATCGTCTGGCCGAAGAGCTGGGCCGCGCGCCGAGTTCGGAGGAGGTTCTCAAGGCCCTTGGTCTTTCGAAGAAGAAGCTCCCGATTATCAAGCGGGCGATCCATGTCTACGGCCTGACGCCGCAGGTCGATCAGACCGATTCCGGCTGGTCGCTCAGCGAGATGGTGATGGACGAGCGCAATCAAAGCCCCGAAGAGGCGATTGTCGCCAGCGATAATCTCAAGTTCGTGATGGAGCAGCTCGAGCTGATGGACAGCCGCGAGGCGGCGGTTCTGAAGCTCCGTTACGGGATCGGCGGACAGCCGCCGCAGACCCTCAAAGAGGTGGGGCAGACCCTGGGACTGACGCGCGAGCGCGTCCGTCAGATCGAGACCGAGGCGCTCAACCGCCTGGCCGAAGCGCTCGACGGGGTCCCCATTCAAAATCGGCAGGTCGAAGACGACGAGGAGTGATATTCTTTCCCCGTTTGGGGGTTCCTTGCTTTGTTGCTGGGGGCCCTTTTATTTATTCTTTCTCTTGTGCGGTGTGTTGAGCTTTTCCCCTTGTTGGGGAACGTCTGTCGCTGTGCCAAAATCTCGAATGGCCCGATAATCGTTATAACCGTTAATCTTTTCCTGTTTTACCTCTTTGTGATAATCGTTTTGATCGTGAAAAATAACAAAAATAGGAAGAAGATTAAATTCAGAATAACCCTCAGGATAGCCGATTTCTTTGAGGGATTTTTCCGCGTGAAATACGGGGGCTAGGGAGAACAAAAAGAAGAGGGCCGGGACCAAGGAGAACGACAGGGAGAATCCAAGGGAACCGAGGGGAATTGGGGAGACATGAAAGGAGTTTCATTGATCCGGCGATGTGTGATCGCGGTACTGCTGGCGCTGCTGAGCGCGGCGCCGGGCGTCCGCGGTCAGGATGCCGGTACCTCACGGGTACCCAGCGGCCGGGGCACTTCTGCTGGTATCTCCCGCCCGGCCGGTGAGAGGGGGAGACAGCCGGCTGTAAAGTATGTCGATATGCCGGCTATTCTCGGTTCACAGCCCAAAGGGCTAAACGGCCAAACGGTCCGAGCTTCACAGAAGGAGGAAGAAACCGACGCCGACGCGCAGGAAGAGGACGAGTACGAGAAAATAACAATGGATCAGATCACGTCCTGGGCGGTCGCCCGCCATCCGGCGCTGACTCAGGCCACGCAGCTGGCCATGGCCTATGACGGCGATGTGATTCAGGCGGGACTGCAGAACAATCCGACTATTGGGTATTACAGCGACGATGTCGGAGTGTGCGGGGAGGCGGGACTGCACGGCGTCGCCGTTTCTCAAGAGTTTATCCGCGGCCAGAAGCGCGCGGCGAGGCGCTCTTCGGCCCAGGCCGCCCGCGACGCGGCGGGCTGGAGTGTGGAGATCCGCAAGAAAAAGATTGAAAACGACGCTTATCTGGCTGGGTATCGTCTTCTTATCGCCCAGAAAAAAGAGGCCGTGGCTCAAAAGCTGTTGGAAATCTGCCAGCATTCCGCCGACATATCCGTCGAGCTGTATGAAGCCGGCGAAATTTCCGCCTCCGACGCTCTTCAGGAAAAGGTTGAACTGAGTGAGGCCCAGATGAGACTCAACGATATCCGCGTCGAGCACGCGGCGGCTTCTCAAGCGGTTTCGGTGATACTCAACGTTCCCGACACCTCCTTCTACGTGACCGACGCGATCGCGATTCAATCGCTCGATATCGATGAGGAGGACCTTTTCCGGGAAGTGATGGAGAACAGCCCCGAACTGAAGAAGGCCTCGGCCGATCTGGCGGCCGCTCAGGCGGCGGTGCGCCGGCAATGCGCCGAGACGCTCGTCGATGTTACCGTGAGCGGGAATGTTTTCCACAGCTATCTCGAAAAAAGTCCCGGCGGAGGTGTCGCGGTGAGTGTTCCGGTTCGGGTCCATAACCGAAATCAAGGGAATATCCTCCGGGCTCAGCGTGAGGTTCAGGCGGCCGAAGCCAACCTCGAGCGAGTCCGCCAGGCGCTGACGATTCGCTTTCGTGAAGAGATGGCGAAACTCCACGCCGCGTGGCAGCGGGTTGAACTCTACCAAGAGGGGGTCCTCGATGATGTCGACGAATCGGTTCGGCTGGCTCAGGAGGCGTACCGCGGCGGCGCCTGCTCCTCGCTGGAACTGCTCAGCGCCGAACAGACGATGTACGGTGTTTATGTCAGTTACCTTGACAGTGTTCGGACTTTTTTGGAGACCCGGGCGGTTCTCCAAGGGTTTATGCTCCGGGGAGGGTATGATGAACCCTAAACGGTACTGTTTTCATAGGACCGTTTTTTATTGACAGCGCGGAGGGCAGGCGGTACAATCGACTTGTGTTCGGACGGCAGGCGGGAACCGTTTTGCTTTAGGGGTCTTCGATGGGGTCGGCGATAAGCATTCTACTGGCGGTGATGGTCTTCGTGCACTCCCTCTTGGGGTGTATGAGCGCCTGCTGCTGTACCGAGGCCTTTCGCGTCTTCGACTTCGGCCACGGCGGCGGCCGGTTTTGCTCCGAGCTGCGCGCCGACATCCCTCATCATCATGATTTCCCCTCGGTTCGCCATCATGGCGACCATTTTCACGGTGTCCTCGGTCACGGCCATCGCGCCGCTGCCGGCCACCGCTGCTATTGTCACTGCGCCCTTTGCGCGCGGGAACTTCCCCACGATCACCAGGGGTGTCACTGTCACTGTCTGGAGATCGAGTTTTCTCATCCGAGCGTCCGCGCGGTTCTTGAGACCCTTCTCGCCTTGGTCTGCCCGGCGGCGCCGGTTGATTGTTCCGCGCAAAACAGCCCCGCCGCGCCGCTCGGCACGGGGGCTTTCGCTCCTTGGTCCGGGGCCCCGGTTCCCCCGGGGGTTCCCCCGCGTCTGTTCTTTGAGCGTTTTCTGATCTGACGCCAACCGGTTCACGTGCCTCAAAAAGGGGCTTCCTCTATTCCTTTTCCCAGCGATCCCGCGTCACGCCCTTGAGGGTATGTCTTGGGGATGATCGCGTTGCAGGGAGCGTGTGTACCGATGTCTCGATCTTGGAGAAAAGCTGTTTTTGTCAAACCGCTTGTGGCATTGTTTTGGGTTGTCTTTCTCGCGGCGGCGGTCGGCCTTCTCGGCAAAACCGTCCCCGGTTCCCGAGCGGCGATTCACCGCGTCGCCGGTTATTTGCGTCTGGGGCCCGTCGCCGAGCGTTTTCTCCCCCTGGAGGAGGATCATCACGGCGGGGAGGGGCATCACCATGAGGAAGATGAGGAGCATCACCACGAGGAGTCTTCCCCCCCGGCCGGTTTCGCCAAAGAGATCACACTCTCTGGAGCGGCGCAGAGGAATTTCCAGATCGACGACTCCGCGATCACGGCCGTCGAGCTGAGCGATTACCACCGAACGTTTTCCCTCCCGGGGGTTTTGTGCGAACGTCCGGGGCACACGTTCATCGACGTTCCCTCTCCGGTCTCGGGGGTGGTGACGCGCGTTTGCCATGAGGAGGGAGAAGTCGTCTGTCCCGGGGAGCCGCTCTTTGAGATTCTGCTCAACCGCCAGGAGATGATCCAGGCCCAGGGGGAGTACCTCTCCTCGCTGAAGGCCAACGAGATCAACCACTCGGAGATCGAGCGGCTCAGCGCTCTGGACGCGGGGATCGTTCCGCAGAAGAAGCGGGAGCTGGCGTATGAAAACCAGCGTCTCGGCGTGGAGATTGTCAACCAGCGGCGAACCTTGGAGCTGATGGGACTCCCCGCGGCGCGGATCGACAGCGACCTGGAGCAGCGGCGGGAGATCATTCAGTCGATATCGGTCTTGGTTCCCGAGATCCCCCATGAGGGGAGCCCCGACCCGGATACTGAACAGATCGTGACGATGGACGAGCTTAATGTCTGTGTCGGGCAGAACGTCACCGTGGGGGAGGCGCTTTGCCATCTGACGAATCTCGGTTCCCTGGTGATCAAGGGACGGGCCTTCGAGGAAGATCGGGACCGCCTGGAGACGGCGCTGAAAAGTCGGTACGAAGTTACCGCGATTTTCGGCGGTAATAATTCCCGGGAGGTGGTCTCGGGGCTTTGGATCCGCTCGATCGAAAATCGGGTCGACGCCGACAGCGGCGCCCTGAGCTGCTGTATCGATCTGGCCAATCGGGGGGATGTCTACCGGGCGGGGGATCTTTCGGGGAACACCGACGACCAGAGGCGTTACGTGACCTGGCATTTCCAGAAAGGGGAGCTTTGCGAGCTGCGGATTCGGTACGATCTGATACCGAACTGCATCGTCCTTCCGGCCGACGCGGTGGCCAGCGACGTGGGGGAGACCTGCGTCTTCGAGTGGGTCGGGAGCGAAAACGATCAAAAAATCTGGCGCCGGACCCCCGTTCACCTTTTGGAAAAAACCAAGGATACCGCCGTGATCGCCCATGACGGCTCGATCTTTCCCGGCGCGCTGGTGACCGTCAAAGGGGCGGAGCTTTTGCTCTCGGCGCTGACCGCGCGGAATCAGAAGGCCGCCGGCGGCGGGGGCGTTCAGCACGGCGATCACGTTCACTGACCGCGGAAACACCCCGCCAACCTTCACAGCGCGAATAACAAAGTGTAAAAAACAATGTTTAATACCATAATCCGATTTTCATTGAATCATCGGCTGATCGTCCTGGTCTTCGCGGCGGTTCTTCTGTGCGTCGGAATCACCACCGCGCGGCGTCTGAGCGTCGACGTTCTCCCCGACCTGAACCGCCCGCGGGTGGTCGTGATGGCCGAGTGTCCCGGAATGGCGCCGGAAGAGGTCGAGACGCTGGTGGTCGTTCCGATCGAGACCTACCTCAACGGCGCGGCGGGAGTGAAGGCCCTGCGCAGCAGCTCCACCGCCGGTTTGGCGACGGTGACGGTCGAGTTCGACTGGGGGGCCGAGATGGGAAACTGCCGAAGAATTGTCGATGAGCGGCTTCAGCTGTCCGCCGAACAGCTCCCCGAGGGGATCGTCCCCCGGATGATCCCGACCGGTTCGATGATGGGACAGGTGATGTACCTGACCCTGTGGGACGACGCCGAAGAGCTCTCGGGGATGGAACTTCGCTCCCTGGCCGACTGGGTGGTCCGCAAGAGAATCCTGGCCTTGGGCGGGGTCGCCGAGGTGCTGGTGATCGGGGGCGATCTGAAACAGTATCAGGTGCTGGCCGATATCGACCAGATGGCGAAATTCCAGGTGACGTTTTCCGACATCGAGGAGGCGCTGCGCGGAAGCAACCGGAACGTGACGGGCGGTTTTTTGACGGACCAGGGGCCGAACGAGCTGCTGGTTCGCTCGATGGGACGGGTCGACGATTACCGCCAGCTCCAGTCGCTGGTGGTCAATCCGAATCTGGTTCCCCCCATCCAGCTGCGCCAGGTGGCGAGCATTGTCGAGGCCCCGGCCGTGAAGGTGGGGTCGAGCGGCATCTATCTGAAGAACCCCGACGGAACCCGGACCGCCCGGGACTCGGTCGTTCTGATCGTCGAGAAGCAGCCCGGCCAGGATACCCGGGAACTCTCCCGGCGGATTATCGATGTCGCCGCGGATATCCAGCGGGGGATCAACCTCACCCATCCCCAGGTCAAAATCGAGCCGGTCTATGAACAGGAGACCTTTATCAACCTGGCGATCGCCAACGTCGAGGAGGCCCTGGAACTGGGGGCGGTCTTTATTTTGGTGGTGCTGTTTCTCTTCCTGATGAATATCCGCATCACCTTCATCACGATGCTGGCGATCCCGATTTCGATCGTCACCACCTGCATTTTGTTCGCGCTGTTCGGCCTGTCGGTCAATACGATGACCTTAGGCGGATTGACGGTGGCCGTCGGGGAGCTGGTCGACGACGCGATCGTCGATGTCGAGAACATCTATCGGCGGCTGCGGGAGAATTTCCGCCGAGACGCCTCCGCCCGAGAAAGTACCCTGCGGGTGGTTTTCGGCGCCAGCTGCGAGATCCGCAACTCGGTCGTCTACGGGACGGTCATCGTCGTGATCGTCTTTCTTCCCGTGTTTTTCCTGCGGGGGATGGAGGGGAGAATCTTCGCGCCGATGGGGATCGCCTATATCGGTTCCCTCTTAGCGTCGCTGCTGGTCTCCCTGACCGTGACTCCCGTGGTCGCGTACCTGATTCTCCCCCAAAAGGCCGAAAAGCACCGCGACCGGGACAGCGTGATCTTTCGCTTTTCCAAATGGTGCGCCGAACGGGCGATCCGCTTCAGCTTGGCGTTCCCGAAGACGATTCTGTTTTGTTCGTTAGTGATGGCGGCCGTTGCCGCGGCGGTGTTTCTGACGCTGGACCGCGACTTTGTCCCACCCTTTAACGAGGGAGCCCCGCAGGTGATGATCTCCCTGGCTCCGGGAACATCACTCAAGACCAGCGAACGGGTGGGGGCGAGCGTTTCGGAAGAACTGCTGGAGATCGACGGCATCAAGACGGTCACCCGCAAGACCGGCCGTCCCGAGCTGGACGAGCACGCCGTCCCGGTCAATACCTCCGAGATGGTCTGCGGGGTTGACCTTCAAAGGGGACGGCCCATCACCGAGATCTTCGCCGATATCGAGCGGGTAATCTCGCCCGAGCACCTCCCCGGGGTAGTCGCCTTTTATGATCAGCCCCTCCAGCATTTAATGGCTCACTTAAGGACCGGGACGCGGTCGAAAATCGCCATCAAAATCCGCGGCGACGATCCGCTTTTGCTGCGCCGCCGCGCCGCCCGGATCCAGAAGCTCGTTTCAACGATCCCCGATATCGGGAATCCCCGCATCGATCCGATTCAGAAAGATATCCCGCAGGTTCGCTTCCACCTCGACCGTCAGGCGCTGGCCGCCTACGGCCTGGTCCCCGAGACGGTCAACTCGATGATCGAAACGGCGATGCGGGGAAAGGTGGCCACACAAATACTGGAGGGAAAACGGACGATCGACCTTCTTCTTCGCGCCTCGGACACGTACCGTGAGGATCTCGACGCCCTGGCCCGAATGCGGATCCGGACCCCCGGCGGAAGGGTTATCCCGCTGAGCGAGGTGGTGACGATCGACCGGCACGCCACCGGGCCGAGCCGTATCGATCACGAGGCGGGACAGCCGCAGATCACGGTGCAGATGAATCCTCAGACCCGAACGGCGGTCGAGGTCAAAGAAGATATCGACCGGGCGCTGGCCCCCTATTGGGACGAACTGACCGGCGACGGGGTCTATTTGGAAATGACCGGCCTGTTCCAAAGCGAGCAGGAATCGTCCCGGCGGCTGCTGTTGCTGTCGGCCTTGTCGCTGATGATGATCGTTTTGGTGCTGTACCAGATGTTCGGCTCGATGAATATGTCGCTTCAGGTGATCTCGGTGCTCCCCCTGGCGCTGGCCGGCGCGGTGGCGGCGCTGGTGGTGACCGGGCAGAACCGCTCGATCCCGAACCTCATTGGGATGATCTCGCTGTGCGGGATCGCCTCGCGCAACGGGATCTTGATCATCGATCACTATTTCCACCTCGTTCGCTTTGAGGGGGCTTCGTTCGATCGGGAGATGATCGTCCGCGCCGGGCGGGACCGGGTGGCGCCGGTGATGATGACCTCTCTGACGGCGATTTTGGGGCTGCTCCCGATCACCGTCTCGCCGAATACCCCCGGCCGGGAGATCCTCTATCCGATCGCCACGGTGATCGTCGGCGGCCTGGTCACCTCGACGCTGATGGAGTTCTTCACGCGGCCGGCGCTGTTTTGGGTCTTTGGCCGAAACAGCGCCGCGAAGCTCGTTGAAAAAGAGCGCTTAGGAGACGATCGTCTGACTTGAGCCGCTAAGAGAAAAAGATGAGAAGGAGAAACCGATGAGATATACCTTTGTTTTGTCCGCGGCCGCCGTTTGCCTGGCCTTGTTTGTTTTGGGGTGCGGCAGGGTCGATTCCCGCGCCGGGGACGAACATGAGCATGGCCAGCAGGAACACGGAGCGCACGAGCACGGCGAATCCTGGGCGTTGGCCAAGCACGGGCAGACGGCCGCGCGCTTTCCGGGGGGAGCGTACGCGCTGGAGGTGACCGGCGAGGAGGCCTCGGGACTGGTGACGGCCTATTTGACCGACGCGCGCTTTGAGCCGCTCGAGGCCGACGCGGCGCAGATACGGCTGAATTTCGCGGCCGACGGCGCGCCGGAGAGTTTTACTCTGACAAGAAAAGAAAATACCGCCTCGGGCGAGGCGGTATTCACCGTGACCGACCAACATCTGGCCGAGTTGATTCACGACGGCTGGCGGGGCAAAGCGGCCGCGTGGACGGCGATCGGCGGCTCCCCCTACAGCGCCGAGCTGGTAAAACTGGGAGGCCGCGATCACCACGATCACGATCACCACGACCATGATCACCGCGACCATGATCACCGCGATCACTGAGCCGGCTTCTTATACGACAGCACCGGATTGCGGGCGGCTTTGGTCTCGTCGGGACGGCCGATGACGGTGTTGTGCGGCGCGCCCTGGACGAGCTCGGGGGTCGTCTCGGCCTCGCGGGCGATCTGTTTCATCGCCTCGGCCAGCGCGTCCAAACGCGACTTGCTCTCGGTCTCGGTCGGCTCGAACATCATCGCCTCGTGAACGATCATCGGGAAGTAGATGGTCGGCGGATGGTACTTAAAGTCGATCAGCCGCTTGGCGATATCGAGCGTCCGCACCCCGCTGGGGGCTTGACGCAGGTTCGAGGCGACGAACTCGTGCTTGCAGAGGGTGTTGAACGGGATATCGAAGTATTCACTCAGGCGGCAGCGGAGATAGTTGGCGTTGAGCACCGCCAGCTGCGCGGCGTTCTTGAGCCCCTCGTAGCCGACCGACTTAATGTAGGCGTACGCCTTGAGGCAGACGCCGAAGTTGCCGAAGAACGACTTGACCTTTCCGATCGACTTTTCCTCATCGGCGTCGAAGACGATCTGGCCGTCCTCACCGCGGCGGATGGTCGGGTAGGGAAGGTAGGGGCGCAGAAATTCTTTGACGCCGACCGGCCCGGCTCCCGGACCGCCGCCGCCGTGCGGGGTCGAGAAGGTCTTGTGAAGGTTGACGTGGACCACGTCGAACCCCATATCTCCCGGACGGGCGACTCCGACAATGGCGTTGAGGTTCGCGCCGTCGTAGTAGAGCAGCCCTCCGCAGTCGTGCACCAGGCGGGAGATCTCAAGGATATTCTTTTCGAACAGTCCGAGGGTGTTCGGATTGGTCAGCATCAGGCCGGCGACATCCGGGCCGCACTTGGCGGCCAGATCGTCGAGATCAACCAGCCCGTCCGGCCCGCTCTTGACCACCCGGACCGTAAAGCCCGCCATCACGGCGCTGGCCGGGTTGGTGCCGTGGGCCGAGTCGGGGATCAGGACGACCTTGCGGTCGTTCTGCCCCTGGTCGCGAAGATAGGCGTGGATGATCATCATCCCCGTCAGTTCCCCGTGGGCCCCGGCGGCCGGCTGGAGGGTGAAGGCGTCCATCCCCGTCAGGTCGGCGAGCATCTCCTGAAGCTCGCACATCAGATGGTCGGCGCCCGGCTGGACGCAGTTGGGGTGGATATCGGCGAAGCCGGGCAGCTGCGCGGCCCACTGATTGACCTTGGGACTGTATTTCATCGTGCAGGAGCCCAGGGCGTAGGTCCCGTCGTCGACCCCAAAGGCGCGGTGCGACAGTTCCACGAAATGGCGCACCGCCTCGACCTCGGACAATTCGGGGAGGTCGACCGGGGTACTTCGCAGCTGATCGTGGGGGATATTCTCGGTGGCCGGGGGAAGGTCGTCCATCGGGAAACGGAACGCGTTGGAGCCGGGAACGTCTTTTTCGAATAGGAGTTTCATTGAATCGCCTCCCGCGCGTCGTCCATCACGTCGACTAACTGGTCAATCTCTTCGGGGGTTCGTTTTTCGGTGAAGGCCAGAAGGACCCCTCCCTCCACGGGGATGCCTCCGGTGGTATCGGGGAAAGTGATCTTTTTGGCGTTGAGCGCTTCGTCCTCGCCGGTGTAGCGTTTGTGCCACAGATCGATCGTCGCCTCGATCCACTCCTCGGGGGTGTCGGATCCGACGACAAACTCGCGGAAGAACGGCCGATTGTAGAGCAGAGGCATGCCGCGCAGTTCAAACTGCTCCCGGGCGTAGAGCGCCAGCCGGTGGGAACGTTCGGCCGCCTGGCGGAACCCCACCGGACCGACCACGGTCAGGTAGATCGAGGCGGCCAGGGCGTTGAGCGCCTCGTTCGAGCAGATGTTGGAGTTCGCCTTCTCGCGGCGGATATGCTGTTCGCGGGCCTGCAGCGTTAGGACAAAAGCCCGGTTTCCGTCGGCGTCGGTAGTTTCCCCGATGAGCCGGCCGGGGATCTTGCGCATCAGTTTTTGCGTCACCGCCATAAAACCGACATGCGGGCCGCCGTAGCTCATGGGGCTGCCCAGCGGCTGGGCGTCGCCGACGGCGATATCGGCGCCGTATTCCCCGGGGGATTTGAGCAGCGCCAGGGAGACGGGGTCGACCTGCATAATGACCAGCGCGGCGCTGTTTTGGCGCACCGCGGCGATCATTTCGGCGGCCGGTTCCAGGCAGCCGAAGTAGTTCGGCTGGGGAATGACCACCGCGGCGACCTGGTCGCTGAGCGCGGCGGTCAGGGCGTCCGGATCGGTTGCCCCGTTTTTCGCCGGAACCGTTTGAACGTTCATGATCCCGGAGCTGGCGTAGGTCTTAACGATCTGCGCGTAGTCGGGGTGGACCGTCTCGGGAAGGAGAATCGTCTTTTTCTTGGTCCCCTCGGCGGCGATCGCGCAGGCGCTGGCCAGGGCCGAGCCGCCGTCGTAGAGCGAGGCGTTGGCGATATCGAGCCCCGTCAGCCGGCAGATGTAGGTCTGGTACTCGAAGATCGACTGGAGGATCCCCTGAGACAGTTCCGGCTGATAGGGGGTATAGGCCGTGTAGAACTCCTCGCGGGCCAGCAGCTCGCCGACCGCCGCGGGGATAAACGCGTCGCTGCAGCCGCCCCCCAAAAAGCAGGGGGCGTCGTCGGCGCTGAGGTTCTCGCCGGCCAGCTCGCGCAGATGGGCGCGCAGCCGCGGTTCGGTCATCCCCGGGCGGTCCGGGAGCCGGCATTGGTCGAGGATTTCACGGGGGATATCATCAAAGAGTTGATCGAGCGACTCCAACCCGATGGTTTGGAGCATCGCCTCGATCTCCCCTTGGCTGTGGGGAGTGTATTTCATCGCGCCACCGAAATGGTTTTGGGGGGTTACTCGCAGATCTTTCGATAGGCCTCGGCGTCGAGCAGCGAATCGGCCGCGTGCGGATCGCTGACCTCAAGGACGAAGAACCAGCTTTCGTACGGGTCGGCGTTGACCTTTTCGGGAGCGCTTTCCAGCTCGGCGTTCGTCCGAACGACATTGCCGGCCGCCGGGGAATAGATCGGGGAGACCGCCTTGACCGACTCGATGGTGCCGGCTTCGGCGGCGACCTCCAGATGGGCCCCGATTTCGGGCAGCTCAACGAAGACAATGTCGCCAAGGTTCGACTGGGCGTAGTCGGTGATCCCGACAAAGGCCTGGCTGCCGTCGAAACGGACCCACTCGTGGGTGGAGGTATAACGAAGATTTTCGGGAATATTCATAGAAGTGTCCTGATTGTTACAGGTGAAGGTGTATGGGGAAATATCGATAAACGGCCGGGAAAGTTACTTTTTCGATTTGGTTTTCTTCGAGTAGAAGATCCCTTTCTTGACCTCGGCGGCGACCGGCTTGCCGCGGATGACGACGTCGACGGCGGTTCCCGGCTCGGAAAGCTCCTTGGGGAGCAGCGCCAGGGCGACCATCTTTTCGAGCGTCGGGGCGAACATCCCGGTCGTCACGAAACCGACCGTCTTGCCGTCTTTGGCCACCTCGTAACCGGCGCGCGGAACACCGCGGCCGACCATCTCGACCTCGCACAGGAAACGCTCCCGTCCCCCCTCTTTTTGGGCCTTAAGCGGGGCTTTGCCGATGAAGTCGTCGTCGATCTCGGTCCGGACAAAGAAGCCCAAGCCCGCCTCGACGGGGGTGATCGTCTCGGTGATCTCATGGCCGTACAGCGGCAGCTTCGCCTCGAAGCGGAGGGTATCGCGCGCCCCCAGCCCGATCGGGGTGATATCCTCGCCGCCGGCGCGCAGGATCGCGTCCCACAGGGCGGGGCCGTCGGCCGCGGCGCAGTACAGCTCGAAGCCGTCCTCGCCGGTGTAGCCGGTTCGGGACAACAGGCAGGTGACGCCGGCGACCTCGACATCGCGGGCGAAGTGGAAGAACTTCACTCCCGAAAGATCCAGCGAGGTAATCTTCTGGAGAACTTCCTCCGCCTTCGGCCCCTGGACGGCCAGCTGGGCGAATTGGCTGGAAAGGTTCTCGCAGCGCAGGTTCTCGGGGCAGTGCTTCCGGAACCAGGCGAAGTCTTTGTCGGTATTGGCGGCGTTGACCACGACGAAGAAATCGTCGTCGGCAAAGCGGTAGACGATCAGATCGTCGACCGTCCCCCCGTCCTCCTGGCAGATCGGGGAGTAGATCGTCTCGCCGGCGGCGATCCGATCGATGTCGTTGGTGATGAGCGACTGAATGAACCTTTTCGCTCCCTGGCCCTGAACGATGATCTCTCCCATGTGAGAGACATCGAACAGCCCGGCCCGCTGTCGGACCATCTTATGCTCGCTGAGGATACCGCCGGCGTACTGCACCGGGAGTTCCCAGCCGCCGAAGTCGATCAGTCTGCCGCCGCACTCGACGTGCTTTTGAAAAAGCGGCGTTCGCTTTAAAGCGTTCTCTCCCATAAAGGTTCCTTTCGACTTGAGTTCACGGTCTGTCGGTATGATCCCAGGCCGCCGGAGACGTAGTTTTCGGGCGGCCCCTATATTCAAACCAGTCTAATATATTCACCGGTTTTGTACAACGAAAAAACCGGTTTCTTTTCCGCCTCATGGGGGGCGTGTTATGAGGGAGAAGCCAGCTGTGAGGGTTCTTCGGAAAAAAACCTCCTCAAAGAGCGGGGAAATCCTTCACACAGCCCCGTCTAGGTAGTATAGTAAAAATGCAGTGTTTAGGCAAGGATAGGTAAATCCCGTTTTTCCCCGTTATTTTTCGCCGGGGGATAGACAGTACGCAAGAGGTCTTTCGATGATGATGTCGATGCGTTCCCCTCTTTTGAACTACCGCTGCGACCTCCCCTACGGCGCGATTCTCCGCGAGGAGGGGGTTCAATTCTCGGTGGTCAGCCGCTTCGCCACCGGAATGCGGCTGCTGCTCTACTCCTCGGTCGACGACACCGAGCCGACCGACGTCATCAACCTCGACCCGACCTACTACCGCTGCGGGGACGTCTGGTCCTGTTTTCTCGACGGGATACAGCCCGGGCAGCTGTATCACTTCCAGGCCGACGGCCCGTACGACCCGGCGGCGGGGCATCGGTTCGATTCCCGCGCGCGGCTGATCGACCCCTACGCCAAGGCGCTGGCGGGGGATTTTCAGCCCTCCGACGACGGCGTCATCCGCCCTCCCAAGTGCGTGGTCGTCTCGGACGATTTCGACTGGACCACCGACTGTCATATCCGCCGTCCCCTGATCGACTCGGTGATCTACGAGCTGCACGTGCGAGGTTTCACCGCCGATGAAAGCGCCTCGGTGAAACACCCGGGGACCTATCTGGGCCTGATCGAGAAGATCCCCTATCTTCAGTCGCTGGGGGTCACGACCGTCGAGCTGATGCCGGTGCACGAGTTCCCGACCAACGAGACCGACGGTTCGTTCAAGCCGATCCACAACTACTGGGGATACGAGCCGATGGCGTTCTTCGCCCCCCACCGCGGCTACGCCTGCTCGAAGCAGCCGGGGGCGCAGGTTCGTGAGTTCAAGCAGATGGTGCTGGCCCTGCACCAGGCGGGGATCGAGGTGATTTTGGACGTCGTCTTCAATCACACCGCCGAGGGGAACGAGCTGGGGCCCACCCTCTCGTTCAAGGGGCTGGGGAACTCCAGTTACTATCTTCTCAACCGCGACGGGAGTTACTGCAACTACTCGGGGTGCGGCAATACCGTCAACGGGAATCACCCCTTGACGCGGGAGCTGATCTTCAGCTGCCTGCGCTACTGGGTCCAGAGTTTCCACATCGACGGCTTCCGCTTCGATTTGGCGTCGATCCTCAGCCGCGACCGCAGCGGCGCGCTGGTCGCCAACCCGCCGGTCCTCGAACAGATCGCCGAGGATCCGATGCTCGCCGACACGTCGATCATCGCCGAGGCGTGGGACGCCGCGGGGGCGTATCAGGTGGGGCACTTCGGCTCCCACCGATGGTCGGAGTGGAACGGCCGCTTCCGGGACGACACCCGCCGTTTCTGGCGCGGCGATTCCTGGTCGGCCGGGACGATGGCGACCCGTCTGGCCGGTTCGAGCGATCTGTACGGCCCCGGCGGCCGCACGACCGAGTCGAGCATCAACTTCGTCACGGCGCACGACGGGTTCACCCTCAACGACCTGGTCTCTTACGAGCGGAAGCACAACGAGGCGAATCTCGAGGAGAACCGCGACGGGGAGAACAACAACATCAGCTGGAACTGCGGGGCCGAGGGCCCAAGCGACGACGAGGAGGTTCTGGCGCTGCGCGGCCGCCAGGTGCGCAATTTCTTCACAACGCTCCTCTTCAGCCAGGGGGTCCCGATGTTCCCCGCCGGGGACGAGGTGCGCCGCACGCAGCGGGGGAACAACAACGCCTGGTGCCAGGACAGCGCCCTGTCGTGGTTCGACTGGTCGCTGGTCAAAAAGCAGGAGGATCTTTTCCGCTTCGTTCAGACGCTGATCCGGTTCCGGTTGGAGGAACCGGCGCTGCGCCGCCGCACCTTTTTAACCGGTCAGCCGCCGCGCTCCGGCCATCTGGCCGATATCGGCTGGTTCGGCGTCGACGGGGAAGCGATGAACTGGGAGGAGAACCCCGAACCGATCCTCTGCGCGCTTCTTTCCGGCGAGGTTCCGGCGGGGAGCCCGCAGACCGGCCGCTATCATACCTTGGCGATGTTCAACGGGACCGGCCGCTCGGTCAAGTTCACCCTGCCGACGGTCGTCTTTTCGCCGAGTTTCTCGTGGCGGCTGTTCGTCGATACCGCCGCCGAGACGCCGGGCGATATCTACCCCGATTTCGACGGGCCGGCCCCCGGCTTGATCGGCGGGGTCACGCTGGCGCCGAAGTCGATTCAGCTGTTTGTGACGCCGATTCCGAACCGTCCGAAGACCCCTCCGATACCGAGTTTTTCGAGCCGTCCCTGGTCCGCCGCCGCAGGAGGCGATTGATCGGCCACATCGCCGCCAGCAGCAGCGCGCACAGCGCGGGGAAGAGGCGGATCCACATGCCGAATTTCCCGAGCGGCTCGGGGGCGCGCGGCACAAAGTCGACGAGGACCTCGCCGGTTTGACAGCGCGGCCCGATGGCGAAGATTCGGCCGACCGGGTCGATCGCCAAAGAGGCGTTTCCGTGGACGGCCGCCAGGAGGAAGCGCCTGTTTTCGATGGCGCGGAAGACGTAGGTCGCCTGGTGGATCGGGTTCTCGGTCCCCCCTCGGAACCAGCCGTCGTTGGAGATGTTCAGCATAAATTCCGGCGGGCGGCTCATCGACTTGATCTTGTCGAAGTAAAGGTGCGGCAGAGAGCTTTCAAAGCAGATCGAGACCATAAAGGGGACGCCGTTGATCTCGAACAGCCCGGGGAGGGTTCCCGCGGCGATCGGGGGGCAGAGGGTCTTCAGCGGAAAGGAGTCGGGGAGACGGTCCAGCAGCGGAATATACTCGCCGACTAATATTCGCTGAACCTTGTCGTAGCGCTGGCGCCGGCCGGCGGTATCCTGGAGAATCGCCGTGTTGTAGGCGTTGACTTTAAAGTTTGGGGCGTATTCATACAGCATCCCCCCGACAAGCAGCGGGATGCCGAGTTTTTCGACCCACGAGTCGAATTCCCGGCGCTGCGCCGTGAGGATATTCTCCATCTGCTCGGCGCGTCCCTGGGGGGAGAGATTTTCCATTTCGGGAAGGTAGGCCCCTTCCAGGTAATCGAAGAAGGGGAGGGCGAAGGTCCCCTCCGGCCAGACGATCAGATCGACCGGGCGGTCGTTTTTTTCTTCGGCCTTGAGCCGTGCCAGGGCCTTTTCGGTCTGCTCCACGTAATGCTTATGGATGGCGAACTCCGTCTCGTGCGAGACCGGGTAGGTGATCGGCTCGCCGTCCTGCATCAGCAGGATCTTAAGCGGAGTATGTTGCGCTGCATAGGCCTTCTGATCCTCGTCCCACCGGGCGATGGCTCGGCTTCCCGAAGCGTACGTTCCCCAAAGAACCCCGGCGGCGCAGGCCAGAGAAAGTACCCTCAGCGCCATCCCCGCCGGCCCCGGGGAGCGTATCCCCCCCATCCGGGCCGGCCAAAGCGCCAGCCCCGCGAAGGTCCCCGCCAGCACCAATATTCCGGCGACGCTGTATTCGCCGAAGAGCAGGGAACTCTGCAGCCAGACCGGCTGCTGGTACAGCGCGTGCTGCAGGGCGCAGAAAGAAAAACCGTCGACGACATGGAAACGAAACCACTCCCCCCCGATCCACAGCGCCGGAAGGAGAAAAACGCACGCGCCGTGGACGCGGTGGACCAGCGTCCGGGCCGCGGCGGTGACCAGCGCGACCCAGGGGGCCAGGGCGAAAGAGATCACCACCCACCCGAACCAGATACCCCAGTGGGGGAGCGGAAGCCAGATCAGCGTCCCCCCCCAAAAGGCGACCGTCAGAAAGTAAATAATCCGGTACGGGTGTTTGGGGCACTCCTCCGGTTTCATTCGGACCAGGGGAACCCAGAAGAAGGGGACCAGGAAGGCCAGCGGCCAGCACTCCACCGGGGGGAGCGCCAGGTAGTAGAGAACCAGGGACGTCAGCGCGCAGAGGAAATACGCCATTGCAAAATCTTTGGAGGCGGTTAAGTCGGGGGAAAGGGGCCAAACCGCGCGGCGGCGCGGCCCGGCGCCCATTATAGCGAATCGTTCGATTTGGACCAACATATATGTCGCCGGCCATATATATTGTCGGCCGCGCGTATCGGGCGCGTGCACCTTCTTGACCAAACGCGCGTCGGGCCGTACAATTTATGCCCGGAGGTTGTTTTTCCGGCAAGGTTAGGGAGTTCCCCCGGGTCGCCGCCGCGATGGATCAAACGCGTGCGTTGAGAAAATCGCGTGCCCCAAGCTGTTAAGGAAAACGCCGTTAAAGGAGTAAAAAGAAAACTATGGCCACCGTTTACTCTCTGCTCACCGAGGGGCTGGCGGAACGTCTGTGCTGCTCGCCTTCGGAGTTCACCCCCGAAACGACGTTCGCGTCGCTGGGGCTCGACTCGCTCGATTTGGGCGAGCTTCTCATCGTTCTCGAGAATCGGCTCGGGTTCGAGATCGAGTCCGACCGCAAGATCGGGACCATTCAGGATCTGGTCGACATCATCGAGAATATCCGCAAAAAACGGGGGATTCGGATCCCCGAGGTCGACGACGACAACAACGCTGACGATAAGAACGCTGACGACAAAAACGCTGACGACAAAAACACTGACGGCGCGGCCGGTTAAGATATGGACATTCCTATGAAGAGAGTCGTGGTGACCGGGCTGGGCGTGATCAGTCCGGTAGGGAACACGGTGGAGGACTTCTGGCGCAACGTCGTCGAGGGGAATTGCGGTATCGGCACGATCACCCGATTCGACTCCGCCGATTATAAAGTTCACCTCGCCGCCGAGGTCAAAGACTTCGACCCGTTCCAGTATATGGAGCGCAACGAGGTCGCCCGGACCGACCCGTATATCCGCTACGCGATGGCGTCGACCCAGCAGGCGGTCGAGCAGAGCGGTTTTCTGCCGACGGTCTCCCCGGAGCGCTTCGGCATTATCTTCGGCTCGGCGATCGGCGGGGTCACCACCTGTTTCCGCGAGCACGCCAAGCTCCTGGCCAACGGCCCGCGCCGGGTCTCCCCCTTCTTCGTCCCGATGTTTATCGCCAATATGGCCTCCGGGCTTCTGGCGATTCGGTACAACTGCCGCGGACTGGTGATGCCGACGGTCACCGCCTGCGCGACCGGCGCGGCGGCGATCGGCGAGGCGTACGAGAAGATCCGCTTCGGCCTGGCCGACGTGATGATTGCCGGCGGCAGCGAGGCGGCGATCACCGACTGCGCCATCGCCGGGTTCTCGAACATGAAGGCGCTTTCCCTGTCGGACGACCCCCTGGCGGCCTCCCTGCCGTTCGACCTGCGCCGCAGCGGCTTCGTGATGGGGGAAGGGTCGGCGACGCTGATTCTCGAGGAGTACGAGCACGCCGTGCGCCGCGGCGCCCCTTTATTGGGGGAGATCTGCGGATACGGCGCCACCTGCGACGCCTACCATCTGGCCACCCCCCGGCCCGACGGAAAACAGGGGGGGCGCGCGATGGCCGAGTCGATCCGCCAGGCGAACTGGCAGCCGGGCGAGAACGTCTACCTCAACGCCCACGGGACCGGAACCCCCCTGGGGGATATCGCTGAGAGCCAGGCCGTTCACGAGGTCTTCGGCGAGCACGCCGCGCGGGTCCCCGTCAGCTCGACCAAGTCGGTGACCGGCCACATGATCGGCGCCGCCGGCGCCGCCGAGGCGATTATTTGTCTCTTGGCGATGCGCGACGGGATCGTTCCCCCGACCATCGGGCTGACCGAGCCCGACCCGAAGTGTGATCTGGACTATGTTCCGCTGAAGGCCCGCCCGTTCCGACCGACCCTGACGCTGTCGAACTCGTTCGGGTTCGGCGGCCACAACGTGTCGCTGGCGATGCGCCCGGTCCGCGGCTAAAAGTATTTTTCCCGCCGCGGCGAAAATCTACAGTCAAAAGAATAAGCGAATGTTCTATCAACAGTTTTGCCGCGAACAGTTCGACGCCGAGGGGCGTTTGATTGACTTTTCTCTGGAGTACCCCGAAAACTTCAACTTTGGGTACGACGCGGTCGACGCGATCGCTCGGCAAGACCCCGACCGAACCGCGCTGGTCTGGGAAGACGCCGAGGGGAATACCCTGACCTACACCTTCGGCGATATCAGCCGTCTGAGCAATCAGGCGGCGAACGTCTTCTTAAGCCAGGGGATCGGCAAGGGGGATCGGGTGATGCTCATCCTCAAGCGCGTCCCGGAATATTGGTACACGGTCGTCGCCCTGCACAAGATCGGCGCGGTGGCGGTCCCCGCCTCGTTTATGCTGACCCTCGAAGACCTGGTCTACCGGATGCGGAAGATCAATATCTCGGCGATGGTGATCGTCTCGGACGACGCGCTGGGGGAACTGGTCTGTCACGTCCGGGAGGAGGCGCCGCAGCTGAAGACCGTCTGGACCACGACACAGAACCGTTTCGGTTTTCGCTCTTTGGCGGAAGATATCGCCGCCGCGCCGGCGGCGCTGGAGCGCGTCGATACCCGCGCCGAGGAGCCGATGATCGCCTACTTCACCTCGGGGACGACCGGCTACCCGAAGGCGGTGGCGCACAGCCATCTCTACCCCCTGACGCATATCGTCACGGCCAAATATTGGCAGCGCTGCCTCGACGGCGGTCTGCATTTAACGATCGCCGATTCCGGCTGGGGAAAGACCTCGTGGGGGAAGATCTACGGCCAGTGGCTGGTCGGTTCGGCGGTGATGGTCTTCGATTTCGACTCGTTCGACTCCCGCCAGATGGTCTCGGTGATCAACCGCCACGGCGTGACCACCTTCTGCGCTCCCCCGACGATCTACCGCTATATGGTGATGCGCGGCAATGCCTCTTTGCCGACGCTCAAGCACGTGACCTCCGCCGGGGAATACCTCGCCCCCGAGGTCTCGCGCAAGTTTGAGCAGCTCACCGGCCTGACCATCGCCGAGGGGTACGGTCAGACGGAACTGTCGCTGACGATCGGCAATTTGGCCGGCGATCCCCCCCGCCGCGGCTCGCTCGGGAAGGCGGCGCCGCTTTACGATATCTCTTTGATTCGCGACGACGGCACGCAAGCCCCGATCGGGGAACCGGGACAGATCGTGGTCCGCGCCAAGCGGGGCCGTCAGGGGCTGATGCTCGGGTACCTCAGCGGCGATACGATCAGCGACGAGCCGATCCGAGACGGCGCCCTGTTCACCGGCGATACCGCCCGCCTCGACGAGGATGGGTATTTCTGGTTCAACGGCCGGCTCGACGACGTGATCAAAACCGGCGGTTTCCGCGTCGGTCCCGACGAGATCGAGCATATCCTCCTGGCGCACCCGAAGGTGGCCGAGTGCTCCGTGATCGGGGTTCCCGATCCGCTGCGGGGCCAGGCGATCAAGGCGCGCGTGGTTTTAGTTCCCCACACCGAGGCGACCGAGGAACTCAAAAAAGAGCTCCTTCTTGCCGCCAACGAGCAGCTGGCGGTCTACAAGCGGATCCGCTTCCTCGATTTCGTCGAGGATCTCCCGAAGACGCAAAACGGCAAGATCCGCCGCTCGGGGCATTAAACACTCCCCCCATATTTTTGTCATCCGCCGTGGCTTGTCCGGCGCCGAAAACCTTTCAAGAAAGGCCTCTACCATGATCCAACACGCTTCGTTCGCCCGGCGGGCGCTTTGTCGTTTTTACCGCGCCGCCGCGCTGGCCTGCGCTCTGACGGCGGGGACATTCCTCGCGGCGCAGTCGGTCGATCCCGATCTTTCCCTCGGCGCGCTGCCGGCGGTCGTTCCCGAATCGATCACCTCCCGCGCCGTCCCCGATCAGCGGGTCCGCCAGTATGTCACGGCCCAGCGCGTCGTCTGGAAGAGCGGGGCGGTCGACGGGGAAGAAATGCTCCTGGAAGCCCCTCTGGGGCAGACCTCGACGGCGGAGATGACCAAGGGCTTCCACATGAAGAAGCTCCCCGGGGAGGAGTGCGCGATTCTGCTCGATCTGGGGACCGAGATCCACGGGGGGATCCGCCTGGAGGCGCGTACCTTAGTTCCCGCCGACGAGTCCCTCGGCAAGGTCGTCCGGGTTCGGGTCCGTTTCGGCGAATCGGCCGACGAGGCGATGGCATCGGTCGGTGAAAAGGGGGCCGTCAACGAACATTCCATCCGCGATATGGTCGTTTCCGTTCCGTGGCTCGGCCAGATCGAGTTCGGGGAATCGGCCTTTAGGTTCGTCCGCCTCGACTTGGTCGACGACGGCGCGGAGATCTGGTTCGACTCGGTCCGCGCGGTCTTCGTCTATCGTCCCCTCCAGCAGCCGGGGAGTTTCCGCTGCTCCGACCAGCGGCTCAACGACATTTGGCGAACCTGCGCCTACACGCAGTTTTTGACGATGCAGGGGTATATCTTCGAGGGGGCGAAGCGGGACCGCCTGGTCTGGTACGGCGACTTCCATCCGCAGTCGTCCACGACGCTGGCGGTCTTCGGCGCGCCGAAGGTGCTGCGCGACACCCTGGGGGATTACGCCCGCGCGGTGTGGCCTCTCCCCAAGTGGATGAACACGATGCCGAACTACTCGCTGTGGTGGACCATCTCGGTGAGCGACCTGTTCCGCTACAGCGGCGATAAGCGTTGGCTCGCCGAGCAGGCCGACTACCTGCGCGGCCTGTTCAAGCAGCTGAAAGTGTCGATCGCCGCCGACGGTCACGCCTCGTTCGCCGATCCTTTCCTCGACTGGCCGACCAAAGACAAGCCGGCCGCCCTGGACGCCGGTACCCACGCGCTGTTCGCCGTGGCGCTGGACCGCTTCGCCGAGATCGCCGATCAGCTCGGCGACGACGCCTGGAAGAAAGAGGCGCAGGACCTGGCCGCGAAGGTCCGTTCGTATCATCCCAATAACGTCGGCAACAAGCAGGCCGCCTCGCTGCTGCTGATCGCCGGGATCGACGCCGCCGACTCTCCCAACATCGATGTCGTCGCCCGCAACGGCGGGGAGGGGTTCTCGACCTTCTACGGGTTCTATATGCTCGAGGCGCTGGCCCTGGGGGGGCAGAAGCAGCTGGCGCTCGACGTGATCCGTCAGTACTGGGGGGCGATGCTCGACGTCGGGGCGACCACCTTCTGGGAAGACTTTGACCTGAAATGGCTCGAAAACGCCGGCCGCATCGACGAGCTGACCGCGCCGGGGCAGGAGTCGCTCCACGGCGACCGCGGCGCCTACTGCTACATCGGCCTGCGGCACTCGCTGTGCCACGGCTGGTCGAGCGGCCCGGCGGCCTGGACGGCGGCGCACATTTTGGGCGTCACCCCCGCCGAGCCGGGATACAAGAGCTTCCGCTTCGAGCCGTTCTTAGGCGACCTGGACTGGGCCGAGGGAGATGTCCCGACGCCGTACGGCCCGATTCACGTCCGGCTGGATAAGACCGCCGACGGGTCGATCAAGAGTACCGTTCAGGCCCCCGACGGGGTCGTTCAGGCGAAATAGCGTTTTCGCCCCTTTTGATTCCGCCGCGCGATGAGTCCCTCGGCGCTATGGCGCCGAGGTTTTTTTTTCGGTTTGTCTTTTCCGGCTCTTTACCCGTTTTGGGGAAGTCCCTTTTATGGCGCCAACTGCCGTATCACCTTGTCCGGTAACGCCTCATTGCTGCCCTCAATATCCATAGACAACGTTTTCCCCTGAGATTGCCTTGTATCGCGCTTTTGCTCTGGTCACTTGCCTATAAATTACCTTAAAAACGACCTATGAATAATGACTTCTAACAGAATCAGCCGATTAAGGAGAACCGGACTATTCATCGATGCCATTGCTGTTCGTCATGGCTTACTCATCTCATAGCGCGATTATTCTTTATCCGCAGCGGCGACTCACGTCCTTTCACGGTCGGTACCGGGATAAGGTTCTTCCGTGGACACCCCATCATAAATCTACCCGGAGGACTCCTCTTGAATTTCATAGTAACATTATCGGTCGCAGTATCCCAATCATCTCCCGGCATTAAAGTTTCTGTTTTTGTAATGCTTTCGGATGAAAACAAATTTGGCTCATCCAACAGATTGAGCTGCAGAGGAATCTGTTGGTCTTCTTGCTTGGAAACCTCTTCCGAAGAAGATTCTGCCCCTTAGAGTTCCTTCTCTTTTTTGTACTCTTCCCATGTTTTCGGAGGCCGGGGATAATCACTATCGATATAATATTCACAGACCAGGAACTGTTCAGGCGTCAGGTCATACGTATCCTCATTCCCCAATATTACCCGACCGTCCGGTTCTCGAATGACGGATAAATACGAGGACACTCTGCCGACACGGTATTTCCACAACCAAAAAACAATACCGTTCAGACAGGCAGTTCTGATAAAGTGCAGTTTAACTTTCCGTGTCAGGTTATCTTCAGTTTTTATGTAATCTTGGATTTCATCAATGGAAACAGGACAGGTCGATTCATCCTCTCCAACGCATTCGTCTATGATGATATTGTAAGGGCGAATGTCATCCCAGTCGTTCAGATCGGATGGATCATAGTCGTCAAATGAAATAGTAGTTCGGGTCATATCAGTTTTGATACCCCTCATCCTCTGCGCGAATTTCCATGCATAGGAACCGGGCGTGGCGATGATCGTTACGGGGCAGGACTTGAACGCGCAGTCTCCGATCGATGTGACGGAATCGGGGATCGTAATCTTGGTCAGGGATGTACAGCCATAGAATGCACACCCCATAATTGTTGTAACTGAGTCAGGAATCGTGATCTCGGTGAGGGAGGAACAGTCCAAAAATGCACTATATCCGATGGATGTAACAGAATTGGGGATCGTAATCTCGGTCAGGGATGTACAGCCCCAGAATGTCCACCCACTAATTGATGTAACTGAGGCAAGAATCGTGGCCTTGGTCAGGGACGTACATTCGTAGAAAACATACTCCCCAATCAATGTAACGGAGTTGGGAATCGTGATCTCGGTGAGAGAGGTACAATGCGAAAAAGCCCAATTCTCAATAGTAGTAACCGAGTCAGGAATCGTGATCTCGGTGAGGGAGGTACAGGAAGAGAATGCCATAACCCCAATCGAGGAAACCGAGTCCGGGATCGTGATCTTGGTTAAGGATGTGCAACGTTCGAATGTCTTCCTCCCAATAGAGGTAACCGAGTCGGGGATCGTGATCGCGGTGAGGGAGGAACAGAAAGAGAATGCCCTCTCACCAATTGATGTAACCGAGTCTGGAATCGTGATGTCGGTTAAGGATCTACACCAACAGAATGCCTCCTCCCCGATCGATGTAACCGAGTCGGGTATCTGAAAGGCGTTCTTTTCGCTGGCAGGTGGAAAGCAAAGAAGCTCTGTTCCATCTTTGGAGTAGAGAACACCATCAATGGAACTACACGAGGGGTTATTGGGAGAAACGTTGATATGATTCAGGGATGTACAACCCAAGAATGCGGTACCCGCCATCGAAGTAACCGAGTCGGGAATCGTGATCTCGGTGAGGGAGGTACAATTACCGAATGCATGCTTCTCAATTGATGTAACCGAGTCGGGGATCGTGATCTCGGTGAGGGAGGTACAGAAAACGAATGCCCACTCCCCAATTGATGTAACCGAATTGGGGATCGTAATCTCGGTAAGGGATCTGCAGCCCTTAAATGCCTTCTTCCCAATCGATGTAACGGTGTCGGGTATCTGAAAGGTGTTCTTTTCGCTGGCAGGTGGAAAGCAAAGAAGCTCTGTTCCATCTTTGGAGTATAGAACACCATCAATGGAACTATATGTGGGATTATTGGGTGAAACCCAGATCTCGGACAACGTTTCGTCTACGAGATCAATCAAATCGATTTCAGTCTTTGACGCTTTGATTTTGACACGCCGCTTTTTGGTCTTATTTGCGTCCGAATTGCTATTCGTCATGATTTAACACATCTCCTGGTTTATGCTTTGGTTTTACCTCTGGGAAGCCACTATATCGGCAATACTCCCCTCGGCGGCCAGCGCGTCGTAGGCGCAAACGGACGCGACCGTCAGAAGCTGCCGTTCTTCCAGCGCTTCAAAACGAAGAGAACGCGCCCGCGGACTATTGGATTTACGGGGGCGATTGCGAAAGGAGGCGGAGAGCCCCGCAAGAGAAATCCTCTTTGGCACCGTGGAGTCCTTCTCGGCTCTTTGCCGGGTGGGGACGTTGATCATACATAACCAACGATACACAGACAGTACCTTGATCTCTTCAAGAACAAGGGTTCGCGCAAAGGGCCTTTGCCTCCCAACCCAACCGCTTCCCGGCGGCAAAACCAACCGTGGTGAGGGCGACTGGGTGAGGCACATCTTCCGCACGAATCTTATGTTACCACGGGGCAAGAGCGCCTGTCAAGAAAGGAAAAGGGAAAAATACGGATTCGCCTTTGTTTTCCCCTGTTTTTTTGAAAAAACAAAGGCGAATGAGGCGACTTTTATCGTTGGCTCGCGAAGGTCCCCATCATCAACCCGCGGGGTACCTGAGACGGGCTGCCGCTGATCGCCGGGATCGACACCCCCGACGGGGTCGTTCAGGCGAAACAGCGTTTTCGCCCCTTTTGATTCCACCACGTGATGAGTCCCTCGGCGCTATGGCGCCGAGGTTTTTTCACTTGTCTCTTCCCGAAGAGTTTCGCCCGGCGGACCGGAGTTCTCTTTCGCAGACATCGAATTCCCGTTTTCAAAGCCCAAAAAATAGCCGTAAAGGGCCGAGCGAGGGAAACTGACTGTCGTCAGGGTAGTGACAGCTTCGATCCGTCCCGCTTATTTGTTGGGCGGCCCAAAATCATTCCGGTGAAATGGACATAAGCCACGCCGCCACTCTTGCAGGCTTATTCCCCCGCTCGCCAGCCATTCGGAGCCATTTCACTGCTTCCTCTGGGTTCTTCTCGCAACCGACACCATCAGCCAGACAGAAGCCCAAACCAACCTGTGCATCTGCATTTCCCTGCTCGGCGGCCATGCGGTAATATTTCACCGCTTCCTTCGGGTTCTTCTTGCAGCCGATGCCATTGGCCAGACAGGCGCCCAATATACACTGTGCATCAGCATTGCCTTGGTCGGCGGCCATGCGGAACCATTTTACGGCTTCCTTTTGGTTCTTCTCGCAACCGACGCCATCAGCCAGACAGGCGCCCAATCTCCCCTGTGCATCTGCATTTCCCTGCTCGGCGGCCATGCGGTAATATTTCACCGCTTCCTTTGGGTTAATCTTGCAACCGAAGCCATATCTCAGACAGTTGCCCAAGCTGCACTGTGCCTTTGCATTTCCTTGCTCGGCGGCCATGCGGTAATACTTAACGGCTTCCTCCTGGTTCTTCTCGCAGCCGACACCCTTGATCAGACACAGGCCCATGTTGCATTGTGCCCCTGCATCGCCGTTCTCGGCCATGGTACGGAGGTGATCTACAGCCCTGAACGATACTTCTGAATCATCGGTCATCTCACCGGCGCTGCCTGCTTTCAGACAGGTGTCCAATTCAACCGGTGCCTTCGGATAACCTTGCTCGGCGGCCATACAGAGCCATTCCACGGCCTCCACGGGGTTCTTCTCGCAGCCGATACCGTTGGTCAGACACAGGCCCAAACTATACTGTGCCTTCGCGTTTCCTTGCTCGGCGGCTTTGCGGAACCATTTTATGGCTTCCTCAAGGTTCTTCTCGCAGCCGATGTCATCCATCAGACAGAGGCCCAATTTCCACTGTGCCTCCACTTCTCCCCGCTCGGCGGCCATGCGGTAATACTTAACGGCTTCCTCCGGGTTCTTCTCGCACCCGATGCCGTTGGCCAGACACAGGCCCAAACTATACTGTGCCTCTGTATCACCATTCTCGGCGGCCATTCGGAACCATTTCACGGCTTCCTCCGGGTTCTTCTCGCAGCCGATGCCGTTGGCCAGACACTGGGCCAAAATGTATTGGATATCCGCACGGCCTTGCTCGGCGGCCGTGCGGAACCATTTTACGGCTTCCTCCGGGTTCTTCTCGCAGCCGATGCCACTAACCAGGCACAGACCCAAGTTGTATTGTGCCTCTGTATCTCCGTTCTCGGCCATTTTACGGAGGCGATCTATATCCTTGAGCGATGCTTCCGAATCATCGGTCATCTCACCGCCGCTGCCTGCTTTCAGACAGGCGTACAATACTGCTTGTCCTTGCTCGGCGGCCATTTGGAACCATTTCACGGCTTCTATGGGGTTCTTCTCGCAGCCGACGCCACACATCAGATGCAGGCCCAAGTCATACTGTGCCTTCGCATCTGCTTGCTCGGCGGCTTTGTGAATCCATTTCACGGCTTCCTCAAGGTTCTTCTCGCAGCCGATGCCATCCATCAGACAGAGGCCCAATTTACACTGTGCCTTTGTATCTCCCTGCTCGGCGGCCATGCGGTAATATTTCACGGCTTCCTCGGGATTCTTCTCGACGCCGATGCCTTTGTCCAGACACAAGCCCAAGTTGTACTGTGCCTGTGCGTCACCGTTCTCGGCCATGGTACGGAGGTGATCTATACCCTTGAACGATCCTTCTGAATCATCGGTCGTCTCACCGCCGTCGCCTGCTTTGAGATAGGTGTCCAACTTCCGCTGTGCCTGCTCGTCCCCCTCCTCGGCGGCCATACAGAGCCATTTCACTGCTTCCTCAGGGTTCTTTTCGCAGCCAACGCCATCAGCCAGACAGAAGCCCAAACTGCACTGCGCATATGCATTTCCTTGCTCGGCGGCCATGCGGAACCATTTCACGGCTTCCTCCGGGTTCTTCACACAGTCGTCACCATGGGACAGATAGTCGCCCAAGTTATACTGTATCATTGCATCTCCCTGCTCGGCGGCCATTCGGAACCATTTTACGGCTTCCTCTGGGTTCTTCTCGCAGTCTATGCCATGTCTCAGCTTCAGACCCAATTTATACTGTGCATGTGCATATCCTTGCTCGGCGGCCATGCGAAACCACTTCATAGCTTCCTTTCGGTTCTCTTCGCAGCCGATGCCACTTTCCAGAAATAGGCCCAAGCAACACTGTGCCTTTGCATCTCCTTGCTCGGCGGCCATTCGGAACCATTTCACGGCTTCCTCCGGGTTCTTCTTGCAGCCGTCGCCAAAGGCCAGACAGCGGCCCAAGTCAAACTGCGCGTTTACATCGCCGTTCTCGGCCTCGGTACGGAGGCGTTTGACGGTATCAGTGGTCGTGTCGTTCTCGGCTTCGGTACGGAGGCGCTTGACGGTATCAGTGGTCTTCACACCACAGCCAAACAGGTTAAGCAACCCAAGAAACAACAGCGTCATCGCGAAGAAGCGACGGTTCCAAAAAAGGACGGGGGCGTTGCAGCCGGCTTTCATTGTCACTAACCTTTCATGGAATTCGGTAAGAGCTGTTTCCAATCAAAAACAAGGCGGCGCGGAAAGATTCTGCCCTCCTCGGGCCCGGCCGCGTCTGAATTGGGTAGAAACGCTCCCGCGCGGCAGGAACTGGAAGGGGTGACTCTTCCTCACCAACATTAACTTACCATGGGGCAGGAGCGCTTGTCAAGAGAGGAGGAAGATAGGCTTCCGGTTCTTTTGTTTTTTCCCCTGTTTTTGGAAAAAACAAAGGCGAATCAGGCGACTTTTATCGTTGGTTCGCGAAGGTCCCCATCGTCAACCCGCGGGGTGCCTGAGACGGGCCGCCGCTGATCGCCGGGATCGACACCCCCGACGGGGTCGTTCAGGCGAAACAGCGTTTTCGTCCCTTTTGATTCCACCACGCGGTGAGTCCCTCGGCATCGCGGCAGCGCAAAAGCGCCGCCGCGGCGCCGAGGTTTTTTTCACACTGTTTCTTCCCGAAGAGTTTCGCCCCCAAGGCCCGCAGTTCCTTGGCGGTCCCCTCGCGGGGGCCGAACAAATCGGCCAACAGGTCGGCCAGAACACCGGCGCGCCAGCGGTCGGAACCGATCGGCTCTTTGGCGGCGGTTTTAGCGGAGGTGTCGGTTTTTGGTGTGTTCACGCCGAGGAGATCCCCGAAGAGGGCGGCCAGTTCCGCCTCGAGGGCATCGATCGTTTCCCGGCGCTTGGTCTGTTCTTTGGCCAGCGCGTCAAGCGCCTCTTCCAGTGACGCAAAGTTCGAGCGTCTTTCGCTGCTTAGGGCGCGCAGCGCCGAGGCGCGGAACCCGAACAGCCGCGGGTTCTCTTGGAGTATTCCTTGGTGGATTTCGATCAGCCGCGTGACGGTCGGGAGGATCTCGCCGGCCTTCGCGGCAAAGCTCTCCAGCGGGAAGGGGAGGCGTTTAATATCCCCCACCTGGCAGTTGGTCGAGGGGTTGATCGCCCGAATCAGATGCGCGGCGATCGGCGTATTGAGAAACCCCAGGGCCAGTTTCAGCGTCTCGGTGCCGCTTAACCGAACGCTCTTCGCCCCGGCGGGGAAGGTTTTTTCCCGGAAGCGCGCAAAGAGGGTCGAGGCGCCGACGTCGAAGATGGCGCCGCGGCGGCGCAGCCGCGCCGCCATCGGGCCGGTCCCCACATACGACCAGCTGACCCCCTCGCGGAAGAAATACCCCGGGTTTCGAATGACGCTCCTGTCGCTGGCGCGTACCTTTTCCCCGTCGTTTTCCCAATCGATGAAATATTCCACCGCGCCGGCCCAGCGGCGCGTTCCCTCCCCCTTGGCGTAGGGGATCCAGCGCGTTCCCCGCTGTTCGGGGGGAATCTTGTACCAGGGGCGCAGGAATCGGCGGTTGTCGCCGGTCGCCATCCCCTGGCGGATATCGAACCAGTCCCCCATTGTTTTCTCTTCGCGAAGAAGGGCGACCGGCGCGGGACCGAGGTGGTAGTAAAGCCCCGCGTTGGGGAAGGTGAGGTAATCGCTTTGCCGATGGAGGCAATAGAGGGGAGGTTTTTTATTCTTTGGTTCTTTGTACCGTCTGTCCGAAATTTGCCGAAGCCGTTTTTGTTTTTCCGCCGGCGGGTAATCGACCAGCCGGTAAAACAGCGGCCGGTGCTCTTTGCCGGGCGGGGCGGCGCGGAGAATAAACGCGCAGGAGGCGACCACCTCCCCGCCGAGCGCCTCGAAAACCCCGGTCCCCAGATGCGCCGCCTCTTCCAAAACGGCGTTTTCCAGCAGATGGCGGAGCAGCCGCCGGAAGGTCGGGAGAAACATCCACCCCTGGGTGGTGATCAATCCCGCGCGGCCGCCGGGGACGAGGAATCGAAGGGCCCGCTCGATGAACAGCGCGTCGAGGTTCCCCCGCCCGAGGTATCCCTTGGCCTGAACATACGCTTTGACCGACGGGGGGATCCCCTTCCAGCCGAGGTAGGGGGGATTGGTGACCACGCAGTCGTAATGCCGGGTGAGGAGATTAACCGTCGGGCTGTCTTTGGCCGAAGGCGGGATTTCCTCCGGGCTCGGATCCAGAAGCGAGCCGATTTCCCCGGCGTGGGGGAAGGTGTCAATCACGCGGATGTTCTTTGCGTTTAAAGCGCCGTTCCCCGCGCGCAGGGCCAGCAACCGGCGGGCCAGGCGCGCGGTTTGCTCGTCGATCTCCAGCCCGAAGAGATTGTTCTGGAGAATCGCCCGCGGGATATTCCCCGGAGGGTACCCGAGGCGGAGATACGCCTCTTCCAGACGGTCGTAGGCGGCCAGGAGGATATGCCCCGTCCCGCAGGCGGGGTCGAGAAGGGTGATCTTTTTGAGCTGCGGGATCGTGCCGGCCGATTCGACGGCGCGATCGAGCGTGCGGCGCAGCAAATAAGAGGTAACCCACTCGGGGGTATAGAGCCCCGTGGCGCCGGGAACCGGCCCCCGGGGGGAAGCGCCCTGACGATTCGGGTGCCGGGCCGCGGCGGTGAAGTACTGAAAAAGCCAGCCGATCGTCTCGGGCCGCCGCCAGTCGGCCGGGGAGGTGTATTTTTCGGCCAGGCGGCTGAGAACCGCGTCGGCTTTGGGGGAGCCGGTGAAATAGTCGAGCGCCCACTCGATGAACCTCTCGCGGCACAGGCCGTCAAGAGCGCCGGCGGCGCGGGCCAGGCGGCGCAGGGGGCTGGTGGACATAAAACGCGTCTCTAAACGATGTTTACCACCGGGGCGGCCTGATGATGCCGCCGTCGCGGTTAAAGCCGGCACGCGGGGCGCCGCTGCCGCCGAGTTTGGGGGCGGGCTCCTGGCCGAGGATAACCGGCTCGCTGTGGTACTCACGTTCGGGGGCCGCGTTCCCCGCGCTGCCGGCCTGAGGGCCGCCGGCCAGGTCCAGCGGCTGGGGCGGCGCCGAAAGCTGGCCGTACGATCCCTGATAGGCCAGGGCGGCGGTATTGCTCGAGCCAGCGGTATTGTTGGCGGCAATGGTGTTATTGGCGGCGGTGTTGTTGGAGGCGGCCGCCGTCGTGGCGCTCCCTACACCGTCTTCGAACGAGACGATATTACCCCCGGCGCTGTTATAGCCGGCGGTTCTCCCCGCGCCGGAGCGGGCGCGGGAGGGAATCGCGCTTTCCAGCTGCGAGACCGAGGCGACCATCACCGCGCCGCCGGCGGCCATCGGCCGGCCGGTGATATCGTAGGGGAAATCCTCGATTTTGGCGACCTGCGGCAGCTGTTCGGGCATCCCCTGGCGGTACCAGGTCGAGACCCAATCGTTCCAGCCGGCCTGAAATTCGTCGATATTGGCGAAGTTGTAGTAGTGTCCGATCGCCGCGGACCAGTCGCCGGTGAGCATCCCCTCTTTGGCGAACTCGATGAGGCGGCGGTGGCCGCCGATCATAATGAGGTACTCACAGACCGAGAACCCCTGGGCGTAGAAGGGAAGAAGATCGGTGGGGTATTCGGTGCAATTGACCATCTTGTTGAAGGGGATCCCTTTGGCGCTGCCGAGGAAATCGATCAGCATGCGGCGGTAGTTGTTCCTCTCCACGGCCGCTTCGGTGCTGGTGGCGGCCCCCTCGTCGATCCAGCGCGGCACCGGCTGGCGGAAGTAGGAGGCGAGGATCATGTGCGAGACCTCGTGCGGGACGACGGAATCGACGATCCGCTCGCGGGTTCCCTGGATTTTCATCTTCCAGCCGAAGACCTCGTTGCCTTTAAAGGTAAACGAGGTTTCCCCGCCGGCGCCCAGGTTGGGGCCCGCCTTGACTTGGATCGGACACGGCTGGGACCAGGCGGGAAGTTCGACCCCGAGCCACTGAATCGCCAGATCGCGGCGGCTGTTTTCGGCGGTTTCGGCGACCTGCCTGGCGAACGGCTCGGTATCGGCGGTCACGATGAAATTGGTCGTCTCGAACTGAGCGGCGGCCAGCCGCGCGTGCGGCAGAACAAATAAACTTACGCAAGCAAGAGTGAAAACGACCGCTTCCAGCGCGGCGCGCTTCCGGGCGAAAGGCCGGACTTCCATGTCCTGTTGTTCCTCGTGTTAAGGGATAAAGACGGTTGCCGCCGTGATTACTCATACCGCTTCACGGCACATCCATGTGCCGCGGCACTTTGCTCACAAACGGCAATATAGGCAAAGATACATTTTTTCGAGCCCGGGAGGAAGAGCATTTTTTTCGTCCCTCCTCCTTGTCGGTGAATTCCCCGGCGCGGGGGAATGCATAGTTGTTTTTCTGAGGCAAAGCCGGTAAAATCTGCGTTTGGGGAGGTGGCCGAAAGCCCCTCCCGATGCCGAGGCCGCGCCGCTTTTCCTTTGTGTTAATACGAGGAACAGGCGCCGGGAGCCCTTAAATTTTTCCTGTTTTTCCAGAACCGCCACCCAGTACGAGGAGCCGCGCTCGATGATGAGTCAAAACCGCCGCCGTGAATTTTTAAAGTCCTCCCTCCTGGCGACCGCCGGGGCGTTTGTCCCCGCCGCCTCGGGCCGGGCCGAAGTCGCCGCCGAGCCGATCGCCGTCAAGAACCCGTTTTCCGCCGACCCTCTGGCGCTTCGCCGGCTGACGCCGACCGTCCAGGCGACCCGTGTCGGCCTGGGGACGGGGATGGCCGGCTACAGCCGCTCCAGCGAGCTGACCCGCTTGGGCCACGACGAGGCGGTCGCGCAGGTTCGCCGCTGCTACGATTCGGGGATTCGCCTCTTTGACCTGGCGGACCTGTACGGGACGCACCAGATTGTCGGGGAGGCGCTGCGCGACAAGCCGCGCGACAGCTACACGCTCATCACCAAGATCTGGCCGCATGACGGTCTGGATCCGAACGAAAAAGACGCCGATCTGTGCGTGAAACGGTTCCTCCAAGAGATCGGGACCGATTACATCGACGTGGTTCAGATTCACTGCCAGAGCGATCCGCAGTGGCCGACCCAGGTCGCCGCTTTGATGGAGGGGCTCGAGAAACTTAAGGAACAGGGGCTTATCCGCGCGCACGGGGTGACCACACACTCTCTGGTCGCCTCCCAGGTCGCCGCCGAGCATCCGTGGGTCGACACGATTCACTTCCGTATCAACAACAAAGATATCCGTATGGACGGAACGCTCGAGGAGAACCGCCAGGCCGCCATGCTGGCGCAGAAGAACGGGAAGGGGGTGATCGTGATGAAGGTCCTCGGCGAGGGACAGATCACCGACCCGGAAGAGCAGAAGAGCACGATCCGCGCGGTCGCCTGCCATCCGTCGACCGACGTGATGGTGGTCGCCTTTAAGACCCAGGAGCATATCGATTCGTTCCTCGAGAAGCTCGCCGAGGTTCTCAAGGAAGAAGAAGCGGCGCAAAACGCTTAAGGCCGTTTCTTTTAAGCTGTCAAGCGGCGGCGAACCGGCCGGAAACAGCGGCTGTGCGACGCGGTCGTTCGTCTCACCGCGGGCGGCCGACCGTTACGCCGGCGGCACAAACCAACAGCCGCAAAAGGCAAGACGGCCTTGTTCGGCACCGGCGCGCTTCCGGGCGAAAGGCCGGGTTTCCGTGTACCGTTGTTCCTTGTGTTAAGGGATAATGTCTGTCGCCGCCGGAGTTTTCGACCCCGCCCGGGGGGGTCGTCCGTGTAGCGGGGCACCCTTTCCCCGCAAACGTCCAGGCAAAAATAGTTTTTCGTTCCCCGTCTTTATGTTTAATCCCCGGCGCGCGGGGAAATATATGGTTGTTTTTCTCCGGCGAAACTGGTAAAATCGACCCCCGGGCGGGTGGTGCCTTTCTTCGGAACCGGCGCCGACAGCCCTGAATTTCCCTGTTTTTCCTGAATTGCCGAGTGCGAGGAGCCGCGTTCGATGAAGAACCAAAACCGCCGCCGTGAATTTTTAAAGTCCTCCCTCCTGGCGACCACCGGGGTTTTTGTCCCCGCCGTGTCGGGCAAAGCCCAGAGCCAGCCGGAACAGATCGTGGTCAAAAACACCTTCTCGGCCGATCCGGTGGCTCTTCGTCAGCTGACGCCGAACGTCAAGGCGACCCGTGTCGGTTTGGGAACGGGGATGGCCGGCAGCAACCGATCGAGCGAGCTGACGCGTCTGGGACACGACGAGGCGATCGCGCAGATTCGCCGCTGCTACGACTCGGGAATTCGTCTGTTCGATATGGCCGACTGGTATGGGTCGCACCCTCTTGTCGGGGAGGCGCTGCGCGACAAGCCGCGTGACAGCTACACGCTCATCTCCAAAATTTGGCCGCATAACGGCCTGGATTCGAACGAGAAAGACGCCGATCTGTGCGTGAAGCGGTTCCTCAAAGAGATCGGGACCGACTACATCGATCTGGTTCAGATTCACTGCCTGTCCGACCCTCAGTGGCCGACGCAGTTCACCGAGATGATGGAGGGGCTGGAGAAACTCAAGGAACAAGGCCTGATTCGCGCGCACGGGGTGAGCACGCACTCGCTGGTCTCTTCCGAGGTCGCCGCCGAGCATCCGTGGGTCGACGCGATTCACTTCCGCATCAACGGCAAAGAGGTTCGCATGGACGGAACCCTCGAGGAGAACCGCGCGGCGGCCATGCTGGCGCAGAAGAACGGCAAGGGGGTGATCGTGATGAAGGTCCTCGGCGAGGGGCAGATCACCGATCCGGAGGAGCAGAAGAGCTCGATCCGCGCGGTCGCCTGCCATCCGTCGACCGACGTGATGGTGGTCGCCTTTAAGACGCAGGAGCATATCGATTCGTTCCTCGAGAAGCTCGCCGAGGTTCTCAAGGAGGAAGAAGCGGCGCAAAACGCCTAGGGGCTTTTATCGCTTAAGCTCCCAAGCGGGGTAACGCCCAACGTGAGAAAGCGTGACGGACGGCTTTAGATGAGCACTTTGCCGAGCAGCTTTTTATTCCGGATGAGATTGCAGGCGCGCCGGTTCGACGCCGCCGCGGCGCGGCCCGAGCCGCTGGACGCCGCCTACCGTCTTCCTTTTGTGGAGCGGTACCCGCTGCCCAGTCCCAAGACGCCTAGCCCCAAGGGGAAGGCATCGCCGAAGGAAGAGCCGGCGTTTGATTTTCGGCTCGGCTGGAGCGAAAAGGGGCTGCGGATCACGGCGATCCTCACCGGCAAGCGCGATCAGGTCCGCTGCACCCCCTCGGAACTGGAGGCCAGCGACGCGCTGTCGTTCTTCCTCGACACGCGGGATGTGCGCGACTCTCACCGGGCGTCGAGTTTCTGCCACCGCTTTATGTTTCTTCCGACCGACCGGCCCAAGGGGCAGCGGCCCGAGCCGCTGGTTCTGTGGCTGCCGATCCGCCGCTCCCGCGCGATGCCCCATTCGGTCGATACGACGCTGATCAAGGCCGCCGCCGAGATTCGTCCCGGCGGCTGGACGATGAGCGTCTTCCTTCCGGCCGAGGTCCTCACCGGCTACGACCCCGCGCAGGAGTCCCGTTTGGGAATTTGGTACAGTTTGTTCGATCATGAGCTCGGGCATTTCACCCTTCAGCACGCTCCCACGTTCCCGGCCGAAGAGGATCCCTCCCTTTGGCCGGTGCTGGAATTGATTGACGAGCTGCCGAAGTAGTCTGTCCGAAGGAAAATAGGCCCCCGCGGCCAAGGAATACCCGATGAAACGAAGAGAACTGCTCACCGCCGGGGCGGCGCTTTGCGGCGCCTTTGCCGCCTGTGCGGCGGCGCGGCAAACCGGCCGGGCCGCCGGCGATCAAACACCTGACCAGCCGGCCCCCTACATGTGGCCGTACGAGGAGGTCGACCCCGACGAGGCGGCCGACTACGCCTACGCGCTTTACCCCGAGGGGCGCTGTATGTACTCCGCCTTCCGGGCCGTCGTCGAGCTGGCCGGCCGCGCCCGATGCGCCGCCCATCCGGAGGAAAAACATTATTGGGAGCAGTTCCCCTATCACATGATGTTCTACGGCCGGGTCGGGGTTCATAACTTCGGAAGTCTGTGCGGGGTTCTCAACGGCTGCGCCGCGGCGATCTCGCTTTTGGTCCCCGACCACAAGACGGCCGCGGCGATGACAAGCGAGCTGTTCGGCTTTTACGAGTCGACGCCGCTGCCGATCTATACCCCGAAGGAATCGCCGTTTACCGAAATGGAGCAGTCGGTGGCCGATTCGGTTCTGTGCCATGTTTCGCTGTGCCGATGGACGGCCGCCTCCGGAGCCGAGGTAGAATCCCCCAGGCGCGGGGAGCGGTGCACCCGCCTTTCGGCCGACGGGGTGCGCAAGACCGTCGAGCTGCTCAACCGCTGGCGGCGCTCGCGGGACTCCGAACAGGCGTGCGCCTTCGCCGCGCTGGGGGAACCGGCCGCCTCGTGCGTCGAGTGCCACAGCGGCGACGGCCCGCGCAAGGACGTTCGCGTGAAGATGAACTGCTCGGCCTGCCACGATGATATATCCGACGATCACGGAAAGTAAATCCACAAGAAATAAAGTTAACGGAGAGTTATTTCTCCCTCTTTAGGGGTGAGCGGAACCCCGATATTCACACAGAAAGGAAGTGACCATTATGAAGTTGTGCAAAGCATTCTGCGCTGAGTTTTTCGGAACGTTCTGGCTGGTCTTCGGCGGCTGCGGCGCGGCGGTTTTCGCGGCCGACCATATCGGCTACGCCGGGGTGGCGCTGGCGTTCGGTCTGACGGTGATGACGATGGCCTACGCGGTCGGCCACATCTCCGGCGGCCATTTCAACCCGGCGGTCTCGATCGGGCTGGCGGCGGCGGGGCGTTTCTGCCCCTGCCGGCTGATCCCGTACTTCATCGCCCAGTTCCTCGGCGGGATCGCCGCGGCGGCGGTCCTGTACGTCATCTATACCGCCGGCCCGAACGGCACCGACCTGGCCGGTTTCGCGTCGAACGGCTTCGGGGAACATTCCCCGGGCGGTTTCCCGCTGTGCGCCTGCTACATCGGTGAGGCGGTTCTGACGTTCTTCTTCCTGATCGTCATCCTCGGCTCCACCGACGAGCGCGCCCCTCAGGGGTTCGCCCCGATCGCCATCGGGCTGTGCCTGACGCTGATCATCCTCATCGGCATCCCGCTGACGAACCTGTCGGTCAACCCGGCCCGCAGCTTGGCGACCGCCGTCTTCGAGAAGGGCTGGGCGCTGGAGCAGGTGTGGCTCTTCTTCGCCGCGCCGATCACCGGAGCGGTCGTCGCCGGTCTGGTCTACCGCGCCCTGCTGGCCAAGGGGAAGTCGGAGGAGTAATGAGGGGCTTGCGCTAGCGCGTGAGTGAGAAAAAAACCTCCCCGTTTCGGGGAGGTTTTTTTGGTGGGGAAGGGCGGTGGCCGCTAAAAGGTCAGCTTCGGCAATTCCTCGATCAGGTCCATCGTCAGCAAACTGACCTTGGCGACCGACTCGACCAGCTCGACGATATATTGCGGACGGCGCTTGTCGTACAGGTTCGGGTCGTTGACGATCCCGCTTTGCTTATCGGTAGTGACCGCGTAGCGCTCCATCACCCACTCCAGGGCCGACTTTCCGTTGACGATGTACCGGTACGCCCTTTCCGGTATCCCCGGGATGGAGATCTTTTCGTTGCAGAGGATGCGGGAGCGATCGACTTGGTTCCCCTTTTTGGCGAAGCGCATCTTCTCGATCCGATAGTACGCCGAGAACTTCCCCCCGTAGTCGGACAGATAGGCGGTGATCGGGTACTCGCGCAGCCGGCGGCGCGGCCCCCTCCACCGATCGATAGTGGCGATCGCCGATTTGAGTTTCTCGGGGGTGTCGTAGTTTAAGTGCAGCTGGGCCAGCTGCCGGCCGATGTCGGAGAACTTGACGAAGTCGTCGTATTCCTTGACCAGCGGGATCCGGGCCAGCGACACGCGCAGGTCGTCGGCGTAATCCTCCCGGTACCGCGGGGCGTGGAAAAGGCCGTAGATGTAGTAGAAGATATCTTTCTTGGTGATCGTCGAGGATCCGTACTTCTTGTGTGTCTCGTCGAGAAACGCGTCGGTGATGCCGTCCTCACGGGTGTATTTCTCCGCGCTGTTGTCGAGCAGGCTGTTCTCGTCGTTGGGGCGGTAGATGTACAAGGGGAAGCACTGTGCCGTACCAACAACGTGGAGATCAGGGATAACATTAGTGATGATGCAGGAAAAGTCCTTTGTTCCGCCCGGTCCTTCTGTACAGATCACGAGGTTTTCCGCGCTCCTATCGGGAAAGAGTGCCGGTATTTGATAAACGCAATTGTTTAACTGCCGATGAAAATATAAGTATTGTTTCGTAAAGGGGCGGTAAAGACTCTCCACAACAGCGTTGTTGTCAAAGGTGTATAAAGTCCCCTTTGCTATGTCTTTTTTCTGCGCTCTATCCCAAGTGATCTTTGTGGAATCAAATTGGATGAAATCCTCCGGGGATTCAGTATGCCCATTTTTACGTTCACGCTGAAAGGCGCGAACCTGTTCATTATAAAAATCGATGGTCGTATTGATATTAGATCGCAGCTCTTGCTCACTAAAGTTATATGCCCACGCGTCGCGGCTTGTCTTAATACCACTCGAATAATATGGTTTAAAGACTGTCAATCCGCCTTCTGAATCCCTTTTATCCCCAAGCGGATAGAACGACTTAAACAGTTCCCCCCGCTGTTTCACCCAGTCGTGATGCTCGTTCGGCGTGATCTCCTCCCACGGGGTATTCTCCGCCGAGCCGAAGGATCGAACAATTTCGAGTTTCTTCTCGCGGGTGAGGTAATCGCCGATGTCGTGATAAAAGATCCTCGCTTTTTCGCCCGGCTTCTTGTTCTTCTTGACCAACAGCGCGACGGCGATTGGGGCGCGGGAGCCGGAACCGAAGATTTTTCCCCCCTCTTTGCGCGACCGCTCCCCCGAGGTGCGCTGATTACCTCTTAAGTCAAAGACATAGACCTCCGAGAACTCCTCTTCCAGGCACTGCCTAAAGCCGTCCATCGCGCTGCCGTCGAGCCAACCGCCGTTGGTGACGAAGGCGACGACCCCCCGGTCGTTGATTCGGTCCGACGCCCAGCGAAACGCCTTGATGTAGGAATCGTAGAGACTGTTTCGCAATGTCGCGGTCGACTTCGCCACATAGGTTTCTTCAATACGCCGGTCGAGTTTGGGGTATTTCAAATTCCGGTTGTTATCGTTCGCGCTGCGCTGTCCGACCGAGTACGGCGGATTGCCGATGATCACCTCGATCGTCTGCCGCCGCTGGCGGCGGATCCGCTCGTCGTTGCGTTTGTCGTCGTCATCGGCGGTAAGCGACGCCGAAGGGGACAGCGGGGTCTCCTCCATCTGGAACGTGTCGGTCAAAAGCAGCCCCGGGAACGGCTCGTACCCGTGGCCGGGAAGGAAACCGCGCATCGTCTCCTCGATATTGATCGCGGCGATGTAGTACGCCAAAAGGACAATCTCGTTGGCGTGCAGTTCCTCGCGGCATTTGCGCAGAAGGTCCGCTTTGTCGATCAGCCCGGATTGCAGCAGCCGGACGATAAAGGTCCCCGTCCCGGTGAACGGGTCGAGGACGTGGACCGTCTTGTTGGAGAGCCGGCGGTTGAAATGTTTCCTCAGCAGGGCGTCGGCGGAGCGGACGATGTAGTCGACCACCTCGATCGGCGTGTAGACGATCCCCAATCGCTCGGCCGCCGCGCGGGCCGCCGCCTTGAAGAAGTTCTCGTACAGGTCGTGCACCGCCTTCTGCCGCCCCTCGGCCGACTGGACCCCCGCGACCCGGAAGGTGACCTGCAGCTTGAAGTTGGCCAGCTGCTCTTTTTGCTGTTCGGTGTCCTGGGGCTGGAACAGGCCGATCACCTTGGCGATCGCCCGCGACATGACGTTTTGACGGACGAACTCGTTGTTCGGGAACAGGGCGCTGAAGACCGGCTCCATCACCATGTGCTGAACGAGCATCTCGATCGCCTGGTCCTCACCGATCGACGGGTTGATGTCGGCGCGCATCTGGGCGACAAACTGGTCGAACGCCGCGCGCTGCTCGGCCGTTGGGTCAGAGAGCTTCTCTTTGATCTGCTCGATGCGGCTCTTGGCGATCTCGGCCACTTCCCGCGCCCAGTTCTCGAAATACGCCCGGTCGCCGCACTTGGCGACGACGCGCGCTAAGATCTTCTTTCCCGACTCGGGGTCAAAATCGAACCGCGGGGTATACTCCTTCCCCTTTTTCCCCTTCTCGACCGTCTCGGTTCCGTTGCGTTCGCGGTCGGTCCCCCCATAGGCGACCCCCCCGACCAAAAAAGGATTGACCGACGGCGGGACGCAGTCTTTGAAGTTCAGCTGGTTGATCCAAACGTTGAACCGCTCATCGTGGGAGCGAAGGGCGTTGAGCACCTGCCAGACCACCTTAAACCGCTTGTCGTCGTCGAGCACCTCCTCCGGCTTTTTGTCGGCCGGGATCACGACCGGGAGGATCACGTAGCCGTACTTTTTGTTCGGCGCGGTGCGCATGACCCGGCCGACCGCCTGAACCACCTCGACCTGCGACTTGCGCGGCGACAGGAAGATCACCGCGTCGAGCGACGGGACGTCGACCCCCTCGCCCAGACAGCGGACGTTCGACAAAACGCGGCATCGGTCCGCTTCGGTACCTGCCTCGAGCCAGTCCAGGGCGTCTTTGCGGAGGTTCGCCCCCATCGTGCCGTCGACGTGCTTGACCTCCACGAGGAGCCGGTTCTTCGGCTTTTCGATTTGCGACGCCTTTTCGGTCAGTTCGGTGAACGCCGGGGCGAGCATTTTCGAGACCTTGATCGTTTTGGCGAACATCACCGCGCGGCGCATCGGCTCCGGGTCGAACGAGAAGTCCTCTGAAAGGGTTCCGTCCGGCAGGGCGTAGCGGCTCTTCTTGCGCAGGCCGTTCCAGCAGCCGACCAGCTTCGTGATCTCGTCGGTCGAAAGATCGGCCGCGCCGGCCCCGCCCCCCGCCTGATCGGCGATCGTTCGGGCGTACTTCTCGCTGACGGTTAAGACAATCACCTTGTAATCGGCGAGGATCCCCATCTTTACGGCGTCGCCGAAACTGAGGCGGTGAAACTCCGGCCCGTAGGTGGCGATATCGTCCATCGAGCAGAGGACCGCGTCGTTCTCCTTGGCCTTGGACTTGGCCGATTCCCCGTAAAAGCGGGGGGTGGCGGTCATGTACAGGCGCTTTTTGCCCCGGATCGTCTCGTTGTCGTGAACCTTGGTGAACGCCGACTCGTCCTCCTCGGCGAGCGTTACCCCGGTGGTGCGGTGCGCCTCGTCGCAGACGATCAGGTCGAATTCCGGCAGACCGTGCTTGGCCTGTGCCTTGGCAATGACGTCGATACTCTGGTAGGTCGAAAAGACAACCTTCAGCCGCCCTCCGGCTTCCGGGATCGAGGATATCTCTTGGTGGTACTCGGCCAGGCGGGCCGGATTGGTCGTCGCCGGGCGCGCCAGTTCCAGCGAGGTCCCCTCGGCGATATCGTCGCTGAGCGCCTTCCTGCGCCGCGCGTCCTGACGGTGGACCTCGGCGTCGGAACAGACGATCATCGGCGAGATCGGAATCTCCGAATCGGCCGTCCAGACCGAGAGGGTCTGCGCCATGAGCGAAAGCGACGGGACCAGGTAGAGGACACAGCCCCCCGCCCCGGCGAGGCGCTCGGCCATCTTCAGCGAGGTAAAGGTCTTGCCGGTGCCGCAGGCCATAATCAGGCGGCCGCGGTCGGAGGTTTCAAATCCCCTGACCACCTCGTCGATCGCCTTTTTCTGGTACTCGCGCAGCTTCTTTTTCTCCGCCAGGACGCCGGCGGAAATGCGCGGGGCGTTTTTGCCGATGATCTCCTCGCAGAACCCGTTCCAGAACTTGTCCCAGTCGATCCGGCTTAAATCGAACTCGTTGCGGTCGAGCACCCCGCAGCCGACCGCCTGCTCTTTGAGCTCCTCCAGCGCGTTGGCCGTCAGGTCGGAGGTCACCACCAGCAGACGATAGACGTACTGGCGCTTTTGCCCCTGATCGTCCAAAAAAGTCTTCGACGAGGCGGCCAGGAACGAATCGACGTCACCCTTGCCGACCGGCTTGTCCTCCTGAAAGAACTTGCACTGGATCGCCCAATATTCCCCGGTTTCGGTTCGGGCGACTAAGTCGATTCCCGTGTCGGTCTGCTTGTTTCGATAGGGGAATTCCGACCACAGCCAGATTTCGGCCAGGTCGCCGTACTTGGGGTTGTGCCGCAGATACTCGCGGGTGAACTTCTCGAACAGATACCCCTGCTCCCGCTTCGACGAGGACATCTCGCGGAACTTGGCCAGAATATCGGAAATCGTGATGGTATGAGTCGTTTTATTCGCGTCCATTCGAATCTTGCCGGCCGCGCCGGCGGGCTGTGGGGGGTGGCTGGGTTTGCTCAGACTTTGTTTCATTATACCTAAATGAGAAGTTAAATCAAATCCGGGGTGGGGGGGGCGGTAGGGGGGGCGATGCCAACTAACCGCGGGAGAGGCGCGGCGGGTTTTTGGCGTGATGGCGACTGTCGGTTTTCGGCCGCTGCTCCCGCTCCGTTCAGCCGCCCCCGTGGGGCCTGTCGGCTTGCTGCCGTTTGTTGGCGTATGACCGGGGTTGTTGGCGTGACTTTTTTCGGGGGGCGGCTGTGGTGGTTTTTTGTTGTTGTGTTTTGTTGTTGTTTCTTTTTTCTTTTGCCTCCGGCGGCGCTTCGCAGTGCGCTTGACCACTGTTGCCGTTGATGATGTTTGCGGCATAGGAGAATCACCGCGGCGCTTTCGCTCACGTTGTTCGCTTGTATGTTATGAGGAACAACGTGACGAACGGCTGCGGTTTTTTTACTGAGGGCATAGTGCCCGCCGGGGCTCCCGGCCGCAACGTGCCGAACGGCTGCGGTTATTCTGCCGTGGGCATAGTGGCCGCCGGGCCTCCCGGCTGCCTGCCGCCGCTGATGGCCCAATATTTTCTGTCTAGTTCGTAGGGGTCAACCGGCGTTTTGGGATCGTGATCCGGGGGAAGAACCCCGTAGCGCTTCATCTCCCGAACGTAGGCCGGACTGGGAACGAACGGCCGCATCGTAAAACGATTGCTCTCATGCAGAATATAATCCCGCCCCCGCTGTATCCCCGCCAGGATCACCTGATAATCGGGATCGTCACTCGACGCGAATACAGGAGCTTCCGTACCGTCCTCACGGCGTTCAACACACCGCCCAAACCCGCCGGCCTCCTCGGCCAGCGGCATACGGAGGATCTTCGATTTCTCCGGCCGCGAAAGATTGTAGTAGTCGTTTCGCTTATCCTCCGCATTCTTCTTATCATCCGAAAGCATGTGAGGGAGACACACCCTGGGGTCGTCGGGCGTATGACACCCGTCACACCGCCGCTCGATCGCTTCGGCCATCGCAACCGTCTCGGGCCACTCCTCGTCGTTGTGCTTGATAATATTCATATAATACCACCCGATCAGCCCCGTTCCGTTGGCCGCGTAAGTCCCGGCGTACGGCGCGCCGGTCTCCAGCCAGAATCGAACCAAACGAAGCTCCTCGTCGGTCATTGTGACCCCCTGATGATGATCTAAAAGCATCTGATAGAGCGTGCTGGCCTGACTGCCGATCGCGTAAGGAGGAAAGTCACTCAGCGCGCGGTTGCGATTATCACCAAACATCTGACGGCAGGAGATTTCAAAGTAACTCCGGCAGTAGAGCGGCATCCAGTCGCCAGTCAAATCCAACCCGCCGTCAGACCGATCGGCGTTGTGGCACTCGACGCAGTACTTGTCGAAAAGCGGCTGTATGTCCCGCGGAAAATCGTAGACGTCGGGGATGCCCGCCAAGGGCTCGGGCCAGCGCGGCTCGGCCGCCGCGGTGAAGACGTTGTGATGGTAACCGGTCCCCGGCGCCTCGGTGCGCCGCTCGTGACAGCCGATGCACGAGGTGACCTCGCCCGGCATGACCGAGGTGAAACTGTGCATTCGCTTGACCGAACGCCCCTCGTGGTCGAGCGCGATGAAAAAGAAACTCCGACCGGCTGGAAGCCGAATCGCCGCCGCCCCCTCGGGCGAAACGGGAACTGTCCCCCAAATCCGCTCCAGCGTAAAGGTGCCGGAAAAAGAGATCTGATCCATGCCGCCGCTGTAGTGAATCGGCTCGGGAAGCGTCTCCAAGACTAAAAGCTCCTTGACGGTTCCGCGCGGAACCTCCGCCATCTGACGCCCGGCGTAAATGTCCGAAAGAATCAAAACGCCGGTGTCGTCCCCCTCGGGGGGAACTAAATCGACCAGCTCGGGCGGGGCCTCCCGCGCGATGATCGGCCGCGGCTCGTTGATCCAGTATTCTCCTTCCGACTCGGGAAGACGGTAGATCTCCTCCTCGATCCCGTCGGCGCGCAGCAGGACCAGCGTGTTGTAACTGGCCGCCATGAACTCGGTCGCGGAAAACGGCCAGGGGTCGCTGTGCGTGTCCTCACTGGAAATATATTCCGCCGCCGAAAAGTCGTCGGGACCCAGCCGCGGGTTAATGATGGCGACTCGGCCGTAATGCTCCCGAATGCCGTGGCCGGGCGAGATCGTCGCGGCGATCAATGGGCTGTTCGGAATCGGCTTGGCGCCGATAAACAGCATGCCGGGGAATTGATTCCCGAACAGAACCATCTGACGCGTGCCGTCGGGGTTCATCGTCCATAGATGATGGTACGAAATCTGATTGCGGTCGACGTATTCCCAGCGGGTGTAGATCACCCGCCCGTCGGGCAGAAGCCAAGGGGTGTTGTCCTGCTCGATGTTCGCCGAAAGAGGACGAATGTTTTCACCGTTGGGCCCGCAGCGGTGGATCGTCGCGACCTGCGTGAGCCAGCATTGAACGAATCGGTCGCAGCGGGTGGAGCAGAACAGAATGTCCCCGCCGGGGAGAATGCACGGCTCAATGTCGTCGTAATCGCCGGAGGTGATCTGACGCAGACCGCTGCCGTCGGTCTTGATTTCGTAAAGGTTGTAATGCTCGGTCCCCTCCTTGAGGTAGGAGAAAAGAATCGTCTCCCCGTCGCTGTGGAGAATCGGATCGCGCACCGAGCCGTGCTTGTCCTCGAAAATGATCCGCGCCCGGCCGCTGTCCAGATCGAGTATCCTCAATGAACCCCCGCCGTGCGGGGTGAAAGGATGCTCGTTCTCGTCGCCGGCGTAGTGGCCGAAGTTGGCGTACCAGTGATCGTCACTCCCGGGCCGCCGAACGGCGAAGAGGATCTCGTGAATCCCGCGCATGCCCCTTTTGCGGAAGGAGGTTAGGAGATCCGGCTGGGCCTCGGGGTCTTGTGCGGGGGCACCGCTTGGGCATAGGGGGAGCGCGCAGAGGATCGCTAGGGTGAGGATGGCTAGCTTGGTTGCTGTGGGGCGCATTGTTGTTTGCAGGGAAAGCCCGGTAGGGGGATTGGTGCCAACTAACCGCGGGAGGGCGCGGAGGGCGGTAGGGTGATCGATGCCAACTAACCGCGGGAGAGGCGCGGCCAGACTAATCGCGTGATAGTGACTTTTGGTTTTCGGCCGCTGCTCCCGCTCCGTTCAGCCGCCCCCGTGGGGCCTGTCGGCTTGCTGCCCTTTGTTGGCGTATGACCGGGGTTGTTGGCGTGACTTTTGCGGGTAGCGGCTGTGGGTTTACTTGTTATGTTGTGTTTTATTGTTTTTTTGCCTCCGGCGGCAAGCGCAGTGCGCTTGACCACTGTTGCCGTTGGTGGAGTGTACGGCATAGGAGAATCACCGCGGCGATGTCGCTCACGTTGTTCGCTTGGATGTCTGAGGAACAACGTGACGAACGGCTGCCTTGTTATTGTTTAGGGCATAGTGCCCGCCGGGGCTCCCGGCTGTACGCCGGTGCTGCCGGCCCGGCTGGCCCAATACTTTCTGTCCAGTTCGTATGGGTCGACCGATGTTTTGGGGTCGTGATCCTGGGGAAGAACCCCGTAGCGCTTCATCTCCCGAACGTAGGCCGGACTGGGAACGAACGGCCGCATCGTAAAACGATTGCTCTCGTACAGAATATAATCCCGCCCCCTTTGAATCCCCGCCAGGATCACCTGATAATCGGGATCGTCACTCGACGCGAATATAGGAGCTTTTGTGCCGTCCTCCCGGCTTTCGACACACCGCCCAAACCCGCCGGCCTCCTCGGCCAGCGGCATGCGGAGGATCTTCGATTTCTCCGGCCGCGAAAGATTAAAGTAATCGTGCCGCTTCACGTACCGCTGGTACTGATGCACATCCTCACGATCCTCCGAAAGAGTGTGAGGAAGATTCTTCTCAACGTCGTCGGGCACATGACACCCGTCGCACCGGCGAGTGATCGCCTCGGCCATCGCCGCCGTCTCGGGCCAGTCCTTGTCGTTGTGCGTATTGACGTTCTTATAAAACCACCCGATCAGCCCCGTTCCGTTGGCCGCGTAAGTCCCGGCGTACGGCGCCCCGGCCTCCAGCCAGAATCGAACAAAACGAAGCTCCTCGTCGGTCATCTCTACCCCCTGATGATGATCTAAAAGCATCTGATACAGCGTGCTGGCCTGACTGCCGATCGCGTAAGGAGGAAAGTCGCTCATCTTGCGGTTGCGATTGTCGCCGAGCATCGAACGCCGAGAAATCTCCCAGTAGCTCCGGCAGTAAATCGGCATCCAGTCGCCGGTTAAATCGACCCCGCCGTCAGACCGGTCGGCGTTGTGGCACTCGACGCAGTACTTGTCGAAAAGCGGCTGTATGTCCCGCGGAAAATCGTAGACGTCGGGAATACCCGCCAGCGGCTCGGGCCAGCGCGGCTCGGCCGCCGCGGTGAAGACGTTGTGATGGAAACTCGTCCCCGGTGCCTCGGTGCGCCGCTCGTGACAGCCGATACACGAGGTTACCTCGCCCGGCATGACCGAGGTGAAACTGTGCATGCGCTTGACCGAACGCCCCTGGTGGTCCAGCGCGATAAATAGAAAACTCCGACCGGCCGGCAGCCGAATCGCCGCCGCCCCCTCGGGCGAAACGGGAACCGTGCCCCAAATCCGCTCCAGCGTAAAGGTGCCGATGTACGACATTTGATCCATGCCGCCGCTGTAGTGGATCGGCTCGGGAAGCGTCTCTAAAACCAAAAGCTCCTTGACCGTCCCGCGCGGAACCTCCGCCATCTGACGCCCGGCGTAGATGTCCGAAAGAATCAAAACGCCGGTGTCGTCCCCCTCGGGGGGAACCAGATCGACCAGCTCCGGTGGGGGATCCTGCGCGATGATTGGCCGCGGCTCGTTGATCCAGTATCCTTTCTCCGACTTGGGAAGGCGATAGATCTCTTCCTCCTTCCCCTCGGCGCTGACCAACACCAGCGCGCCGTATTTGGCCGCCATGAACTCACCCTCGGAAAACGGCCAGGGGTCGCTGTGAATGTTCTTTTTCGAAATGTAAGTCGCCGCCGAAAAGTCGTCGGGGCCCAGCTGCGGGTTGATCAGCGCGATTCGGCCGTAATGCTCCCGCTCGCCGTGGCCGGGGGAGATCGTCGCGGCGATCAAAGGACTGTTCGGAACCGGCTTGGCACCGATGAACAGCATGCCGGGGAATTGATTCCCGAACAGAACCATCTGACGCGTACCGTCGGGGTTCATTGTCCAAAGATGATGATACGAGACCTGGTCGCGGTCGACGTATTCCCAGCGGGTATAGATCACCCGCCCGTCGGCCAGAAGCCAGGGGGTGTTGTCCTGCTCGACGTTCGCCGAAAGAGGTCGGATGTTTTCCCCATTGGGCCCGCAGCGGTGGATCGTCGCCACCTGCGTGACCCAGCATTGAACGAATCGGTCGCAGCGGGTGGAGCAGAATAGTATGTCCCCGCCGGGGAGAATGCACGGCTCAATGTCGTCGTAATCGCCGGAGGTGATCTGACGCAGACCGCTGCCGTCGGTCTTGATCTGGTAAAGGTTGTAATGCTCGGTCCCCTCCTTGAGGTAGGAGAAAAGAATCGTCTCCCCGTCGCTGTGGAGAATCGGGTCACGCACCGAGCCGTGCTTGTCCTCGAAAATGATCCGCGCCTGACCGCTGTCCAGATCGAGTATCCTCAGTGAACCCCCGCCGTGCGGGGTGAAAGGATAGTCGTGCTCGTCGCCGGCGTAATGGCCGAAGTTGGCGTACCAGTGCGGGTCACTCCCCGGGCGGCGGACGGCGAAGAGAATCTCGCGGATGCCCCGCATGCCTTCCTGGCGGAAGGCGGGGAGGAGCTTTGGCGCCTCCTGTGCGGGCTCTTGTGCGGGGATGGTTGGGCACAAGGGGAGCGCGGAGAGGATGGCCAACGCGAGGATGGCTAATTGTATTGTTGTGGGGGTGCGCATTATGGTTTACCGGGGAACCTGGTAGGGTGATTTGTACCAACTAACCGCGGGATAGCGCGGCCAGTTTTTTTGCGTGATGGCGACTTTTGGTTTTCGGCCGCTGCTCCCGCTCCGTTCAGCCGCCCCCGTAGGGCCTGTCGGCTTGCTGCCGTTTGCTGGCGGATGACAGGGGGTGTTGGCTTGACTTTTTGCGGGGGGCGGCTTTTGGGTTAGTTTTGTTGTGTTGTTGTTTTCTTCTTTGTTTCTTTTGCCTCCGGCGGCAAGCGCAGTGCGCTTGACCACTGTTGCCGTTGCTGGAGCGTGCGGTGTAGGAAGATCACCGCGGCGCTTTCGCTTACGTTGTTCGCTCGTCTGAGGAACAACGTGACGAACGGCTGCCTTGTTGTGGTTTAGGATATAGCGGCCTCAGAAAGAACTTTTCCCAAAGGTGCGTGAATCACCAAATCCGCGTTATCGTCCTGCGGGGTCGGCTCGGCGTTGATAATCACAAACCTCGCCGAACGATCCCGCCGGTTCGGCAGCTCCGCGGCGGGATAAACCCCCAGCGACGTCCCCAGCGCCAGAACCAGATCGGCCGACTCGAACGCGAAGACCGACGCTCCCAGCGCGAACTCGGGAAGCCCCTCGCCGAAGAAAACAATATCGGGCTTAAGCACCCCGCCGCAGGCGCAGCGGGGAACCTTGCCGGCGGCTAACAGATCGGTGAGCTCGCGCGCCGCCTCGGCCTCCTTTCCGTCGAGTTGATACAGCCGCCCGCAGTCGCGGCAGGTGAGCGTCCGAAGCGAGCCGTGCAGTTCATAAACGGTCCGCGACCCGGCCTTCTGATGAAGATTATCGATGTTTTGCGTGGCGATCGTGACCTCGCGGCCGGAGTTCTCCAGCGCGGCGAGCGCCAGATGCCCGGCGTTGGGACGGGCGTCGACGATCGACCGGTAGACGGGACCGAAGGTTTGATAGAACCGCTCGGGATAGCGGTTGAAGAAGGAAATATTGAAAACCTCCTCACTGGTGACGGTCCGGTACAGACCGTTCGGCGAACGGAAATCGGGGATGCCGCTTTCGGTGGATATCCCCGCGCCGGTTAGAACGGCGATATGCCGGGCGCCGACCAGAAGGTTCTTTAATGTCGAAATCTGATAGGACATAAACGGTATCGCTTGACGGTTTGTTTTGCGTTAACTCGCGCTGCGGTCGTCCAGCAGGTAGTACGCCGCCGCTCCCTGGGGGTCGTCGAAGGAAAGAACGCCGTCTTCCAGTGTTGCGGGGCGCTCGCCGCCCAGTGAGCCGAGACCCAAACGATGGAACAGCCGCGGACGGGCGAACTCCCCCTCGATGGGAAGATGAACTTTTCCGCCGGGACCGGTCAGGCGGATCTCGTAAAGGGCACCCCCCGCGACGCGCCGATCTTCGGGAACCGGGAAGAAGGCGATCTTCTCGTACGGCTGCTCGGTGAAAATAAAGGGAGTCCCGTCGATGGTGATTCGGTCGGTCCCCTCGCCGTAGAAGGCGATCGGCCGGCCGGTGTCGCCGCAGCGGAAACCGACGATCTCCTTTCCCCGATAGTCGATTGTCTTGCCGGCGACCGTCAGATCGGTCAGCTCCAGCTCGTTGGAATCCAGCGGATTGTTCTCCAGCGCCTTCGCGTCCTCGTCGGCGTTGCGATGAAAACCGCCGCTCCATGTCTCGCGATGCCGGCGGTAGTGCTTGGCCACGGCGACGGCGCCGTTCGGGAAGGTCGTGGCCAGGTACGGCGTCTGGCGGGAGACGACCGTTGGGTTGTCGCCCGGCTGTTTTGTGTCGGGGTACGCGCCCAAAAGACGGAGGGTATCGAACCAGACGCGCGTCTCGTAGCCGAGGGAGGCCGACTGGTCGTCCCGCGGACGGAAGCCGAGATACGACGCCTGACCCCGGCGCCATCCGACGATCTGGCCGTCGCAGCGGGCGAGAATTTCGGTGCCGTCAGAGGCGTCCGCGGCCGGATGGATGGGGTAGATATAGTCGACCGGCAGGTCGGTGAGGATCGTCTGGGGCTCGATTTCGGAAAGTGTTCCTTCAAATTCCACCCGCCGGCCCGGACGCTCCAGCCCCAGAACGGCGTGTTCGACCGACTCGATGCCGAAGATCTCCCGCCAGCGGTCGTAGATCGGCGTTCCGTCCAGATCGTCCAGCGCGGGAGGGCCGGACCAGATCACTCGGCCGCCGGAGGAGAGAAACTCTTGGAGGAACTCCAGCAGCCCCGCGGGGGGAATCGTCTCGTACAGGGCGCAGACGGTGGTGTATCGGCGGCCGCGCACGTCGATGGCGCCTTGATCGATCTTGCCGTACTGAAGCAGCTTCTCGGCGGTGATGTAGTTGGCGTAGCCGTACTGCGTCATCCACGATCCGAAGCGCTCGCGGCAGGCGACCAGCGACAGTGGGTAGAGCATAAGAACCTCGATGTCGCGGTGCTGGCCGGCCTCCAGCCCCATCATCTCCTCGAACGGGGCGTTGCCGTAGGCCGCCTCGATCAGGTGATGGCGCCGCGCGGCTTTGGCGGGAAGGCCCCAGCAGGCGGCGTAGGCGTTCGGGGTATCGTTCAGTGAACCGGTCGAACAGGCCAGCGCCTGGCCGTAGTAGTCCCGGTCGGACCAGCCCCCCTCGGCGTGGTCGTTCCCCCCGCCGGTGAGATAGTCGTTCCAGCGGAAGTAGTCGTCGCACGCCGCGGCGGCCTGATGAACCGTGTTGGACCAAAGGAAATCGGAAGTGTACTCGTAGCGGCTCTGCTGGTCGCCCCGCCAGCGGTCGATCGTGGGGCTCTGCGCCCAGGTGGCGTGCGCCCGGGCGGTTAACTTGTGACCGTAGAGCGACTCGGCGAATTTTTTCGCCCCGGCGAACAGATCGACGACCGTCTTGTGCAGAAGATCGAAATACCGGCGGCGCAATAGCCATGCCTCCCGCACCCCGCCGGCCTCGGGGATGTGCTGCGCGGGAACCGTCGCCTCGACTGAGTTGGAGAAGTCGTGCGGGGCGGCGAGAAAGTAAACCAGATACTTCTGGAAATCGCGGTACTTCTCGCCGTATTTTTCGGCGAAGGCGCTGATCATCCCCTCCGAAAGGTACCGCAGCGAGAACTGACCGGCCTCCTGGTGGTTGTGGTAGGCCCAGTCCTGCTGAATGTGGATCTCGTCGGCGTAAAGGGCGTTGAGCCGAATCCCGGCGTCGTGGTACTTCGTGACCAGCGTCTCCAGGAAGGGACGCGCCTCGGGGCTGAAGTAGTCCATCTCGGGGGTCTTGTACGAGACGACCGCCATAATCCGGTCGTACCCGGTCAGGTCGGCCCCGGCGGGGTTGTCGTGCCCTTGGCCGGTGATGCTGATTCTCACCAGGGGGGTGTTCCCTTCGTCGGAGGTCACCTCATAGGGGACGCTCAGCTCGATGATCTCCTCTTCCGCCACCGGGTAAAAGAGCTGGCGCGAGATGCTCGGCTTTTCTCGGAAGGCGAACAGGCGCACCCCCGTTCGCTCGGGGTGGATCACCCCTTTGTTGTTCTTCCAGGAACGGTGCTCCCAAAGCGCGATGTCGAAACGGCCCGAGACCGGGTCGCGCCATCCCTCGCGAAACTGTACCCAGCGCCCGGTTTGGCCGGTTGCTTCGGCGAAACGCCCGCCGATCTCCAGGGGGCTGAGTAAACTTAATTCCAGGCCGAGGTCGTATTCGGCGAGAAAATTGCTAATTCTTCCGGTCAGCTCGATGTAGCGGTCCGAGTCGGGGAACAGCAGCCGCGGCTGATCGGCGACGTCCGTGCGGTACGCCTTCCAGAACTCGTCGAACGCCAAAACGATCGTTCGGGCGCCGGCTTTCTTCGCGTCCTCGCGGATCTTCCGCAGTGTCGTTAACTGCGCGTTGGTGTTTAAGCTGAGGTTTACCTCCCGGTCGGGGTCGGCCGCCAGGTCCTCGAGCTGCTGGTCGTCGACTAAAATGATCCCGCGCCCGGGGAGGTACCTCTCCCAGACCCCCTCGAAGCCGAGGACCGGGTCGGGGAAGGCCGCCTTCGGGTCGGCGGCTTGCGGCGCGTCGTCGGCCGACAGGGCGGAGGCGCCCAGCATGAGGGGGGCGCCCAGCAGGCACAGCGAGCCGGTGGAGAGGAAGAAATCGCGGCGGGAGAGCCGGTTGGCCGGGCGGTCGGAAGGGTTGTCGGAAGGGATGCTCATAGGGGTTTTCACCGGAGGTTGAGGGCGTTTTTGGGCATGTGAAATGATCTTTCGATAATAACAATGGGCGATGGTTATATCTAAAGGTTATTGTATTCTCCCGCCGGGGGGGATACAAGCGCTCAAGACGCGCCCTCGGGACCCCAAGCGCACCGGGCGGCGCGGGGGGCCGCCCCCTAGACAGTTTGGCCCCGGACGGGTAAAATGGTGCCAAACTGTAGTGTCCCCAAACGCGCCGCCTGTAATCAATCGTCCGGGCAGGTTCGCTCCCGGCGGCGGCGCGAGGGGGGTAATTTTAAGCGAACCAAAACAATTTAAGTTAAGTTTCGTTTCCGGCGAACGCCCAAGAAGACCGCGTGTCGCGCTTGCGATGGACCGGTGCGAGACGAATAGGAAGGCAGCTGAAATGGCAGAGAAACTCTCGATTCAGGTTCAAGATCTCCTCGACGCGGGTGTCCACCTGGGCCACCGCGCCAGTCATTGGAATCCGAAGATGCGTCCGTACGTCTACGGCCGCCGCAAGCTCATCCACATCATCGATCTGCGTGAGACGGTCCGCGGCATTCTCCGCGCGAAGAAGTACCTCCGCCAGGTCGTCGCCTCCGGCGGCACCGTGCTGTTCGTCGGTACCAAGCGCCAGGCCTCCGAGACCGTTCAGGCCCAGGCCGAGCGCTGCGGTATGCCGTACGTCAGCGAGCGCTGGCTCGGCGGTACCCTGACCAACTTCCGGACGATCCGCAGCCGCCTGGGCCGCCTCGAAGAGCTGGAAGCGATTATGGAAAACAAAGACGAGGACAAGGGGCTGTCGACCTACTCGAAGAAGATGCAGGCCTCGCTGCAGCGCGAGTACAAAAAGATGTTCCGCAACCTCAACGGCATCCGCAATATGGACCGCTATCCCGAGGTCCTGGTCGTCGTCGACCCCCGCAAAGAGAAGAACGCCGTTCACGAGGCCCGCACGATGGGCGCCGTCTCGGTCGCCCTGATCGATACCGACTCCGACCCCGACGAAGTCGATCTGCCGATCCCGGGCAACGACGATTCGATCCGCTCGATCGATCTGATCCTCTCGCAGCTGGCCGACGCGGTTTTGGAAGGAGCGGCCGAAGCGGCCACCGCGAAGCTGGCCGGTGAAGAGCCCGCCAAAGACGCCGAGTAGGGTTTGTTTTTTCGCGCCCGGGGCCGAAGCTGAAAAAGCGCTTGGCCGCGGGCGTCGTCCAATCGAAGATATTGTTCTGAAAACACCTCATATAAAGGAGTATTACTATGCCGGAAATTACCGCCGCTATGGTGAAGGCGTTCCGTGAGAAGACCGGGCTTCCGATGCTCGAGTGCAAAAAGGCCCTCAGCGAGGCCGACGGCGATCAGGAGAAAGCGATCGAGCTGCTGCGCAAGTCGGGCAAAAAGACGATGGAGAAGCGTCAGGACCGCGTGACCGAATGCGGCCGCATCACCATCTACAAGGGGGCCAACGGCGTCACCTCGATGGTCGAGATGCTCTGCGAGTCCGCCCCGGTGACCAACAACGCCGAGTTCATCGCGATGTGCGAGGGGATCGCCAAGCAGCTGGCCGAGGGCCCCGGCGCCGCGACGGTCGACGAGCTGTTCGAGCAGCCGTTCCCGGGCAAAGACGTCTCGATCCGGATGGTCTTCGACGACCTGGTCAATAAGATCCGCGAGGTCTTCCGCTGCTCCCGCATCCTGCGGACCGACAGCAAGACCGGGACCTACGTCCATCACAACAACGCGATCGGCGTCATCCTCGAGGTCGAGGGGGACAACGAAGAGCTGGCCAACAATATCTGCATGCACGTCGCCTCGATGAATCCCAAGGCGCTGTGCGACGCCGATATCCCGGCCGAGGTCATCGCCAAAGAGCGTGAAATCGCGATGGAGCAGACCAAGCAGCAGAACGCTAACAAGCCGCAGAACATCCTCGAGAAGATCGTCGACGGCCGCGTCAAGGCCGTCCTCAAGGAGATCTGCCTCCTCGATCAGCCGTACGTCCTCGACGCGGCCAAGTCGGTCGGTCAGGCGGCCGCCGACGGGGGTCTGAAGATCACCAAGATGCATCACTGGCTCCTCGGCAAGTAAGAGCGCCGAAATCGGTAAACCGTTGGGCGCGCGGCCGCCGCGCGCCTGTTCTCTTGAAACGATCCGCCCTTCCCTTATAATGGGGGGCAGATCGTTTTTTTATGTCCGCGCTTTGTCTTCGGATCATTTATCCCGCGGGAAGTGGAAAGGAATCACTGAAAGGAATCCATGTCAGAGAATCAACCCAAACGGCGCCGTGTTGTCCTAAAAATCTCCGGTGAGGGGTTCTGTCCTCCCAACGAGCGCGGCATTGTGATGGATTCCGTCAATCATCTGGCCGAGCAGATCGCCCGCGTCTCGCGCGCCGGCGTTCAGATAGCGATCGTCATGGGAGGGGGGAATATCCTCCGCGGGGCCGCCTTTAAGGCGTCGAACTCCTCGATTATGGAGTCGACCGCCCACTATATGGGGATGCTGGCGACGATCATCAACGGCCTGGCGCTGCAGGACGCCGTCGAGGCCCAGGGGGTGACGACCCGGCTGATGACCGCCGTCAAGGCCGATACCGTCGCCGAGCCGTATATCCGCCGCCGCGCCACCCGCCATTTGGAAAAAGGGCGGATCGTGATCATCGCCGGGGGGACCGGCAGCCCGTTCGTGACGACCGACACGGCCGCGGCCCAGCGCGCCTTGGAGCTGGACGCCGATGTGCTGCTCAAAGCGACCAAGGTCGACGGCGTCTACAGCGACGACCCCGAGAAGAACCCCGAGGCGGTCTTCTATAAGAACCTCACCTACGACGAGGTCAATCTTCAGAAGCTGCGCGTGATGGACAGCGAGGCGATCGCCAAGTGCGCCGAGCACGGAATGCCGATTATGGTCTTTAATTTTCGAGTCGAGGGGAACCTCCAGCGCGCCGCCGTGGGGGAGCATGTCGGGACGCTGATCTCGGATAAGAAATAATCATAAATGTTTGAAAAGCCGGGCCGATCCGGCGACGGAGAAAGAAAATGCCGACAGAAGAAGTGCTGCTCGATATTGAGGACCGGATGGAAAAGGCGGTCAATAAGCTCAAACGCGAACTGACCGGGATTCGTACCGGACGGGCCAATCCCGGCCTGGTCGAATCGGTGAAGGTGATGCTCTATGGTGTCGAGGTCCCGCTCAAGCAGGCGGCGACTATCGCCTGCCCCGAGCCGACCCAGGTGCTGATCCGCCCGTTCGATATCTCGACGCTCAAAGATATCGAAAAGGGGATCGCCAACTCCGATCTGGGGTACGCGCCGAACAACGACGGCAAGGTCATTCGCCTGAATATCCCGCCCCTTTCCCGCGAGGTTCGTCAGAAGATGGTCACGACGATCCGCAAGCTCTGCGAAGAGGCGAAGATCGCCATCCGCAACGTCCGCCGCGACGGCAATAAGCAGATCGATACGCTGGAGAAAGATAAGCTCATCTCCGAGGACCAGCGCGATCAGGCCAAAGAGACGGTTCAGGAATATACCAAGAAGTACGAGGAGATGGCAACCGACGCGGCGAAGAAGCGTGAAGCCGAGGTGATGGAAGACTAAAACAAGCCCGATCGGAAATCCCCATGCCCCGGACCAACGCGATCCTCCTGCTGCTGACCGCCGCGCTGGCGCTGCTGTGCTGCCGTGCCGACGTGCTGCGCGGGAGGGTGCTGCGCTACGCGCTGCGGCGCGTGGAGCGCTCGGCGCTGGAACCGGTCCAGACCGATAAGCTCCTCAGCGGGATGCTCGACGGGATGCTCCGCTCGGTCGGTGATCTCCCTTATTCGGCGTTTATCCCCCCCGAGGTGGAAGGGGCCTACGAAGAGGCGATCCAGGGGCGCAACGTCGGGATCGGGATCTGGCTTTTGGGGCTCCAGTCCAAAGAGCTCCCCGTTTTATGGTTTGTCCCGATGCACGATTCCCCCGTCGAGGACGCTCATCTGCGCTTTGGGGATCGGATCGCCGGGGTCGACGGCAAAGGGTTTGCCGGGATGTCGGTTCAGCAGGTCGTCGATCTTTTGGCCGGGGCCGACGGCTCGGAAGTGGTTCTGTCGGTGATCGACCGGCAGTCGCTGCTCGATGAGGAACCGGCTCCTCCTTCCGAGGAGGATACTTCCGGCGGCGAAAACGCCACTGAGGAAGACAGTTCCAAAGAGGACGATTCCAAAGAGGATAGTTCCAAAGAAGGCGATTCCGACGACGGCGGCCTGTCTGACCTGAAGGCCCGCTACGGCTCGCTGATGCGCGAGGTGACGGTCCGCCGCGCGGTGATTCAGCAAGATATCGTCCTGGGCGACCGGCGCGACGAGAAGGGGAACTGGGATTTCACCCTCGAGGGGCATCCGAACATCGGCTACGTGAAGATCGACCAGTTCACCGACGCGACCGGGCCCGATTTTGCCGCGGCGCTGGGGGCGCTCGACGGCCGGATCGAGGCGCTGATCCTCGACCTGCGGGGGAACCCCGGCGGGTTCCTCCCCGCGGCGGTGATGGTCTCGAATATGTTCCTCAATAAGGGGGACCTGATCGTTACCACGCGGGAGCGCGGGGGGAAAGTCCGGGGGGAGTTCAAGGCCGAGGGGGGACAGAAGTACCTCTGGCCGATGGTCGTTCTTATCGACGGGGGAAGCGCCAGCGCCTCGGAGATTGTCTCCGCCGCGCTGAGCGATCACCAGCGGGCGGCTCTGATCGGGCATCGCTCCTACGGGAAGGGGACGGTTCAGCAGCTCTTCAAGCTTCCGTGCGGCATGGGGACGATCCGCCTGACCGAGGCGAGTTTCTGGCGCCCCTCGGGAGAGCCGATCCATCGCCGCCGCGACGCCGCGCCCGAGGATCAGTGGGGGGTCACCCCCGATACGACCGTCGGCGTCTCGACCAAGGGGTATTTGGCCGCGGGGCTGTACCGCCGCGTCCGGTCGCTGGAGGAGTACGCCGAGCGGGGATCACTGCTGATGCGGCTGGCGGAAAGGCGCCTGGCCGAGGATATCGAGCAGCAGGAGGCCTGCTGCGAAATCTTCGAGGACCAGGTCGACGAGGACGCCCCGATGGGGAAGGCCCCCTTCTTCGATCCGGTGATCGACGCGGCCGTTGAGCATTTGGAAAAGCTTCTGGCCGAGCGCCCCGCCGCGGCGCCGGAGCTGTGATACACAAATACGCTGCACATTAAGCGAAAGACAAGGAGTCCATCCGTGGGTATCTACGATCGAGATTATTACCGCGATCCCCCGCGCGGCGGCGGGATCAAGGGGTTTTTTAGCGGCCTGCTGAGAAATATCCTTTGGGTCATCATCGGCCTGAACGTCTTGGTCTTTGTCTTTAACGGCTTCCTGACGCCGGAAACGAACCTGGTGACCGGTTTCTTGTCGATGCACAACGTTACCCTCAAAGAACCGAGACTGTGGTTCGAGTTTTTGACCTACGGTTTCGCCCACGCGCCGAATTCGTTCAACCACATTTTCTTCAATATGCTCACCCTCTTCTTCTTCGCCCGGTATATCATTATGCGATACGGGGCGCTGGAGTTTTTGCTCTTCTACCTGCTGGCGATCCTCGCCGGCGGCCTGGTCTGGGGAGTGATCCACAGCGGCAGCCAGCCCGCCGCGATGATGGGCGCCTCCGGCGGGGTGACGGCGGTGGTGATCCTTTTCGCGCTGAACGAGCCGCGGGCGACCCTCTTCGTCTGGTTCATTCCGATGCCGGCGTGGATGGCGGCGATCCTCTTCGTCGCCCTGGATATCTTCGGCGCCGGCGCGATGGTGGCGCACGATGTCCACCTCACCGGGGCGGCGTTCGCCGCGCTCTACTACCTGACGAACTTCCGCTTCACCCATCCGTTCAGCCGCCGGCCCAAACGCGTCAGGAGCGTTTCTTCCTTTAAGCCGCGCGTGCGTCTGCACGAGCCGACCCCCGAGGATAAGCGCGCCCCCTCGTCGACCGCCGACGCGTCGATCGAGGTGATCGGCGAGCCGCAGCCGCGGCCGGTCAGCGACCTGGAAAGGAAGGTCGACGCGATCCTGCGCAAGATCTCCCGCTCGGGGGAGGAGAGTTTGACCGACGAGGAGCGGGAGGTCCTTCTTCGCGCCACGCGGGAATATCAGAAGCGCAACCGCAAGTAAAAGAATAAAACTTATTTAAGGGAGGTGCCGCGCGATGAAGCGCCGGGTCCTTTTTCTGGCGATGGGGCTGCTGGCGACGGCGGCCCTTTGGCCGCTTTTCGCCCAGTCGTCCGACAGCGGCGCCGACCCCAATGGGGAGGATCCGCTTTCGATCGGGCCGGTGGATAATATCATGCGGCCGGAGCATTTGGGGATCGCCAATCACCGGATGACCACCAGTGTCCCGTACGAGACGGTCGGAACGGTTGCCGGGCTTTGGGCCGTCCCTTACGTGTCGTCCGATTGGCGGCTTGTCCCGACGCTCGACGGGGAGCCGCTTGTAACTAGTGATTACCGCTGGTATCCGGTTCGGTTTGTCTCCTCGGGGAGCCGCGGGGGGCTGGAACTTCAGTCGAACGTGGTCTTGATCGCCGGGCGGCGCGCCGCCGTGGGGGAACTGTCGCTGCGCAATCGCTCGGACAAAATAAAAGAGGGGGCGCTGACTCTGTCGCTGGCCGCGCCGACCTTGGATAAGACCGACGAGTGGCTTTTTAGTACCCGGACCAGCGCCGCCCCCGCCGCCGCGGCCGAAGAGCCGGGGGCACTTTGCTTCACGCAGGGGGAATCGGGGATCTGCCTTGCCGCCGAGGGGGAATTATCCCTCGATGACGACCGGCCGCGCTGCCGGTTTGACTATACCCTTGGGCCGAACGAAACCGCCGTTTTCTACTACACCGTCGCGATCGGGCCGAAGGAAGAGGCCCGCCGCGCGGCCGGGGAAATCGCCGCCGATCCCCGGGGAGCGATTGCCGAATCGCTGAAGGCGTATCGGGCCGAGCGGGAGGCGATCGCCGAGCAGCTCCCCGCGCTGGAGTCGGACAACAGCCAGTGGGTGGGGCTCTATAACCGGTCGCTTTTGCATTTTTTTACCAACCGCTGGGAGGGGGACGGTTTTCTCCTGCGGCCGTACTACGCCACCGGCGGCATGTCGGGGGGATGCACCTGCTGCTATCTGTGGAATTTCGGCGAGCCGTGGGAGATCCTCCCCCTGTGGGATCCCCAGGCGGCCAAGGCGCATATCAAGCAGTTTTTGTCGATCGACCTGACCGAGCATTTCGCCTTTACCCCGGTGACGGGGGCCGGATACGGCCCATGGTATATGGTCAATCAGGAAAAGATCCTCGGGCTGATCTATTACTATATTCGCGTCACCGGCGATACGGCGTTTTTGGCCGAACAGGTCAGCGGCCGGACGATCGCCGAACATGTCGCCGAGCAGGCCTATGTTCACGAAGACCCGAACGGGCCGGTGGAACTGATCGACTACGGCTCTTCGAACAGCCATCTGGAACTGCGCCGGGCCAGCGATCTTTACAATCACGTGATGCCCGATCTCAACGGCCGGCGGTACGCGAACTACCTGATGGCCGATACCCTTTTGCGCCTGGCCGGCCGGCCGGACCAGCGGCTGGTGAAGCGGGCCGAGGCGTTAAAGGCGCTTTTAAAGGAGCGCCTCTGGAATCGGGAGACGAACTGGTTCGACTTTTTGGACGGCGATTCCCGGCCGCGGACCCGCTGGACGATCCAGATGTATAAGCTCTTCGGCAGTGGGGTTCTCGACGAGGAGCAGACCGCCGGGCTGCTGTCGCACTGGAACGAGACGGAATTTCTGGGACCCTATGGGGTTCATTCCCTCGCCAAGCAGGACGAGTGGTACGATCCGGCGGACGTCGATAACGGCGGGCCGGGGGCGTGCACCGACTTCGGGCCGCAGATCGCCGAGCGCTTCTATAAGTCGGGGCACGCGGCCGAGGGGGATGATATCCTGCGCCGGATGCTGTGGCTCGGCAGCCGGATGCCGTATTGGGGCGACTCGGTCTACGCCTCGGAGTTGAACTATCGTCACGATACCCCGCTGCAGTGTATGTTCGATTCGGTCACGATCGCGCAGTCGATCCTCTTCGGAACGTTTGGGCTGTCGTGTCGGTTCGACGGCGCCGTCGAGGTGACGCCGGTTCTCCCGTCGTTCGCCCGGTACGCGAATCTGCGGCATGTTCGCCTGCGTGGCGAGCGGTTTGACCTGGAGGTTCGCCGGGACGGCTTTGCCGTGATCTTGCCCGACGGCCGGCGGATCGACGCCCCCGCGGGAAAGACGATTGAGCTGTCGGGGCAAACCAGGCGGGTCCTCGATTCCCGTACCCGCAGCGAGGACGGGCTGATCCTGTACTGAACAAGCCCGCTGGCCTTAAAGAGCCGTACCGAAACGAAAAAGGAGCCCCATTGGGGCTCCTTTTTTTTGGGGGGGCGGGGTACTTGTTTACAGCCCCAGTTTCTTCTCGACTTCCTCGAGCGGAACCCCCTTGGTCTCGATGAAGAACCGCTTGACGACGAAGAACTGCACGATCATCGCGCAGGCGCCGAAGAGGAACGGGATCGCCAGGCGCGGGTAGGCCCCGGGGGTGACCTCCCCGGCGGTGAACGAGACGATCATCGGGTAGACCTGCGCGGCGATGGCGCACAGCCCCCAGTGGGTGAAACTTCCCAGCGCCTGTCCCTTGGAGCGCACGGCGTTGGGGAAGATCTCGCTGACGTAGACCCAGATCACCGCCCCCTGCGAGAAGCTGAAGAAGATAATAAAGATCGAAAGCGCCACCGGGAAGAGCTCGACCAGCTCGTGCTTGGCCGCGATGTAGGCCGCCAATAAAAGCGGCAGCGCCGTTCCCCACGAACCGATCAGGAGCATGGTCTTGCGGCCGAAGCGGTCGATGATGAACAGCGCGATCGTGCAGGCCAGGACGTTGAACGCCCCGACGATGACCGGCTGAAGGTCGCCGCCGAACTTGGCCCCGACCATCGCGAAGGTGTCGTTGAGGTAGTACAAAAAGCCGTTGATGAACGTCAGCTGATTGAACGCCGCCACACCGAAGCCGAGGAGGATCGGGTAGAGGTATTTTCTTTGGAAGAGCGCCTCGCCGGCCTGCGCCGCCTTGGCGGCGAACGAGTCGCGGATCGCCTGCAGCTCCCCGGCGATATCGGTCTCGCCGACCATCTCCAGGACCTTCTCGGCCTCGTCGTAGCGTCCCTTAGAGGCGAACCAGCGGGGACTCTCGGGGATGGTGAAGAGCATGATGCCGAACAGCAGGGCGGGGACCGCCTCGACCGAGAACATCACCCGCCATTGGTGCGTCAGCGGATCGAGCCCGAAGCACTGAACGATGTAGTTCGAAAGGTAGGCGACTAAGATGCCGAGGCAGACGTTGTACTGAAACAGCAGCACCATGCGGCCGCGGCAGCGGGCCGGGGAGATCTCGCTGACGTAGACCGGGCCGAAGACCGACGAGCCGCCGATGCCTAACCCCCCGATGAAGCGGAAGATCACCAGAGAGGTGTAGTCCCACGCCAGGCCGCAGCCGACGGCCGAGACGAAGAACAGCAGCGCCAGGAGCTTAAGAATCTCGCGGCGTCCCCAGGCGTCTCCCAGGCGGGTGAAGCAGAACGAGCCGAGGATCGTCCCGATCAGCGCCGAGGAGACGAAGAACCCCAGCGCCGTGGGGGAGAGTTTGTAGAGATCCTGTACCGAGTGGGTCGTCCCTGAGATGACCGCGGTGTCGAACCCGAACAGAAGCCCTCCCAGCGACGAGACAATCGCCGCCAGAACCAGGTAGCGGGTGATGCGGGCCTTCGGTTTTTCTTCTGTCCGGTCCATAAAAGGTACTCTCCTTTTCGATAGAGGGATATATTCACCAAAGATATCTTAGTATACCAGAGAATACGCCTTAGGTGTTGGGCCACTGGCCGCGAAAAACTTCCGCCGCCGGGCCGGTCATCAAGACGTGATTGTCGGCCCCCCATTCGATCTGAAGGTCGCCCCCCAAGAGGTGAACCAAAACGCGGCGGCCGCAGCGGCCGCTCAGCGCGGCGGCCACGCACGCGGCGCAGGTGCCGGTGCCGCAGGCGAGCGTCTCGCCGGCCCCCCGCTCCCAGACGCGCATCCGCATTTCCTCCGGGGAGATCACCTGCGCGAACTCGACGTTCACCCGTCGGGGGAATTCCGGGGCGGTCTCGATCAGCGGGCCGACCCCCAAGACCAGCTCGTCGGTCGGTTCGTCGACGAAGATGACGCAGTGCGGGTTCCCCATCGAGACGGCCGTCGCCCGAAAGAAGTGATCCTTCACGGTCAGGGGAACATCGACCGCCGGTTCGGCTTCGCCGCCGGCGGGGCTTCGAAGCGTGGTCGGGATATCGGCGGGGGTGAGAATCGGTTCCCCCATATCGACCCGAACGCGCGCGACCCGGCCGGCCTCCAGCTCGCAGTGCATCGCCAGAACCCCCGCGCCGGTTTCGATCGGGAAATCGACCCCCGAGGCGTAGCCGGCGTCGTGGACGTACTTGGCGACGCAGCGCACGCCGTTGCCGCACATCTCGCTTTCGCTCCCGTCGGCGTTGTACATCCGCATCCGCGCGGCGGCCTTGTCGCTGGGGGTGATCAGAATCAGGCCGTCGCTTCCGACACCGAAATGACGGTCCGAGATCTTCGGCGCGAGGGTTTCGGCCGGCTCGGGGAGGGTTTCGCGGAAGCAGTCGACGTAGACGTAGTCGTTCCCCGCGCCGTGCATTTTGATGAAGTTCATGAGGCCTTTTCCTCGCCGGACGCCGACGCGCCGGCCTTGGGTGTTTCTGTTGTCCGCGCCGCGGCGGGCGTATCGACCGCGTCGAAGATACGGACCGAGTGCGGGGTAACGAAGCAGCGGTCCCCCGCCTTCAACCCGAGCCGTTCCCAGCGGGCGTGCGAGACTTCGGCGAGCATCGGCTCCCCCTCGTCGGACTGCAGCTCTACCCGAATCCGAACGCCGGCGGAATGGACCCGCAGGATGGTTCCCGGGAAAGAGAGCTGCCCCTCGCGCGGCTGGCGGGTGATCGCCAAATCGTGCGGGCGCACGAAGAACGAGGCGTTCGCCTCGCTGGCCCAGTCGGAGGTGTTGGCGGCGACCATCTCCTCGGCGACCCCGGCGTACTGGCCGATGTGGATCTCGCCGGTGCGCCCCAGACGGCCGCGGAATTGGTTCACCTGGCCGAGGAAGTTCATCACAAAGGGGGTGCTCGGATGGTGGAAGACGTAGTCGGGCTTGTCGAACTGCTCGATATGGCCGTTGTTCATCACCGCGACCCGGTCGGCCAGTTCGAGCGCCTCGTCCTGGTCGTGCGTGACGAAGACGCTGGTCAGGTGGATCTCTTCATGGAGGCGGCGCAGCCAGCCGCGCAGTTCGACGCGGACCTTGGCGTCGAGGGCGCCGAACGGCTCGTCGAGCAGGAGGACCTTCGGCCGGACGGCCAGGGCGCGGGCCAGCGCGACCCGCTGGCGCTGCCCGCCGGAGAGCTGATTGGGGTAGCGGTCGGCGAGGTTGTCGAGCTGGATCATGTGGAGCAGCTCACTGACGCGGGCACGGATCTGTTCTTTCGTCGGGCGGATTTTGCGCGGCTTGACCGTCAGACCGAAGGCGATATTGTCGAAGACCGTCATGTGGCGGAACAGCGCGTAGTGCTGAAAGACGAAACCGACCCCGCGCTGGCCGACCTTGCGGCGGGCGACGTCTTCCCCGCCGAAGAAGATCGGGCCGCTGGTCGGGTCGGGGACCTCCAGGCCGGCGATGATCCGCAGCAGCGTCGTCTTCCCCGAACCGGAGGGACCCAGCAGCGCGACCAGCTCCCCGGCGTTGATTTTGATGCTGACGTTGTCGAGCGCCTTGAATTGGCCGAACGACTTGGTGATATTCCTCACTTCGATGCTCATAGTCGGTTCTCCTTAGCGCTGATCTTCCACTCGATGAACGATTTGACGATCAGCGTGACGATCGCCATCACGGCCAGGATGGTCGCCACGGCGAACGGCGCGCAGGCGTCGGCGTAACCTTGATACAGGGCGTTGATGTGCAGCGGAAGGGTGTTGGTCTTCGCGCTGTTCCCCGCCACGACCACCACGGCGCCGAATTCCCCCATCGCTCGGGCGTTGCACAGGATGATTCCGTAAAGAAGGGCCCATTTGACGTTCGGCAGGGTGATCCGAAGGAAGATGTGCCAGCCGCGGGCGCCCAGCACCCGGGCGGCCTGCTCTTCCTCGGTCCCCTGCGACTGCATGACCGGGATCAGCTCGCGCACGACGAAGGGGAAGGTGACGAAGATCGTCGCGATGGTCACCCCCGGCCAGGCGAACAGGACGCGGATGTTATGGTCCTGCAGCCACTGGCCGAAGGCCGACTGCGTGCCGAAGATGAAGACGAACAGAAGTCCGGCGATGACCGGGGAGATGGCGAACGGGATATCGATCAGCGACAGAAGAAAACTCTTGCCGACGAACTGGAACTTGCCGATGCACCAGGCCGCCGCCAGCCCGAAGATCACGTTCAGCGGGACGGTGATCCCCGTGGCGAGGAAGGTCATCTTCAGCGCCGAGAGGGTATGGCGGTCGGTCACCGCCTTTTTGAACAGCTCCCATCCCGAGGCGAACGCCTCGTAGAAGACGCAGATCAGCGGCAGGAGGAGAAAGACGCTCATAAACAGCACCGCGACGGTGATCAAAAACCATTTGACCGCCGCCGGCTCGGTAGTCGCCTCTTTGACGGCCCGGAAGTGGGAACCGTAGTCGGTCTTCTGCGCGCGGGTCAGTAAGCTCATGGTCCGCCTTGATTTGTTCGCGTTATGGTTGGGGGCTACTGCGCCTGGGCGAAGCGCCGGTTGGCCCAAAGCTGGACGAGGTTGATCGCCAGCAATATCCCGAACGACGCGGCGAGCATGACGATCGCCACGGCCGAGGCGGCGATATGGCCGTTCTCCTCGTAGAGTTTCGAGAGGATGACGCTCGACATGATCTCGGTCTTTCCGGGGATCATTCCCCCGATGAACAGGACCGAGCCGTATTCCCCGATCGCCCGGGCGAACGCCATCGCGAAGCCGGTGATGAACGCCGGGAGAACCGCCGGGAAGATCACCTTGGTAAAGGTCTGCCAGCGGTTGGCCCCCAAACTGGCCGAGACCTCCTCAAGTTCCTTGTCGATCTCCTGCAGCGACGGCTGCAGCGTTCGAATGACGAACGGCATCCCGATAAAGATCAGCGCGATCGTCACCCCGATCTCCGTGCCGCGGATCGGGAAAGAGAAATGACTCCCCAGCCAGCCGTGCTCGGAGTAGATCTGCGCCAGGGCGATCCCCGAGACGGCGGTCGGCATGGCGAAGGGCAGGTCGACCATCGCGTCGATGATCCGCTTGCCGGGGAACCAGTAGCGGACCAGGACCCAGGCGACGATGAAGCCGAAAAAGGCGTTGACCAGCGCCGCGACGAACGAGGCGCGGAAGGTGAGGGCGAACGACTTTTTGACCAAGTCGTTCGACATAATTTGCAGAAAGTCGCTCGGCGACAGGTGCGCGGTAACGACAAAAAGCCCGGAGAGGGGAATCAGGACGATCAGCGACAGGTACAGGACCGTGAAGCCCATCGTCAGGCCGAACCCGGGAAGAACGGATCGCTGGAGCAAAGCAGGCCGAGCCACGAAATACTCCTTTTGCGCAGGTGAGGGGGGGAAGGGGGGTTACCGAGCGATTTCGGTGAGCATCTTATCGAAGAGGCCGTCGGCGTTGAAATGCTTGCGCTGCGCCGCGGTCCAGCCGCCGAAACACTCGTCGATGCCGACTAACCGGCACGGGGGGAACTGGTCGGCGAACTTCTCGGCCACTTCGGGGACCGCCGGCCGGTAGTAGTGGCGGGCGATCATCTCCTGCATCTCGGGGGTATAGAGGTAGTTGAGGTACTCTTCGGCGATGTCGCGCGTGCCGCGGCGCTCCACGACAGTGTCAACCACCGCCACCGGCGGCTCGCAGCGCATGCTGACGCTCGGATAGATAATCTCGAACCCCTGGTCGGCCATCACCTTTTGCGACAGGCACGCCTCGTTCTCCCAGGCGAGGAAGGCGTCGCCGTTCCCCTGCTTGACGAAGGCGTCGGTCGCGTCCCGCGCGCCGGTCGGCATCCCCTGATTGACGGCGTTGGCGAAGACCTGCTTGGTGAAGTTGTAGGCGTCCTCCTCGGCCTTGGCCTGGCGCTCCTGATCGGCCTCGGCGAACTTGTCGATCCCGCCGATGTCGGCCAGCGATTTGTCGAGCGCGTAGGCCCACAGGGCCAGGTAGTTCCAGCGCGCCCCGCCGGAGGTCTTCGGGTTGGGAGTGACTACCTTCACGCCGGTGCGGGCCAGGTCGTCCCAGTCGTGGATCCCCAGCGGGTTCCCCTTGCGGACCAGGATGACGATCGTCGAGATGTAGGGGGAGGAGTTGTAGGGGAAACTCTTCTGCCAATCGGGTTTGAGCAGCCCCGGCTGGCCGTCCTTTTCGACCGCCAGGTCGTCGATGTCAAAGGCCAGTGCCAGGGTGACGACGTCGGCCTCTTTCCCGCTGCGGACCGCGCGCGACTGCGCGCCGCTGCCGGCGTTGCTCTGCTCGATATCGAGCGTCTGACCGGTCTTCTGCAGCCAATGCTCGGCGAACAGCTCGTTGTACTCTTTGTAGAGTTCCCGGGTCGGGTCGTACGAGACGTTGCAGAACGAACGCGCCGGACCGTCCGAACCGGTTCCGCAGCCGGTTAACAGGGGGAGCGCGGCGGTGAGAAGAAGCAGTCCGAACGCAATCGCTATTTTTGTACTTTTCATAGTTTTTGTCCCGTTAATGTATTTTTGTAAATAACAGAATAATAATTCTGTATCGAGGGAATATATCGTCTTTCCCCTTTTGGGGCAATACCCAAAAACAGGTTTTTGGCCGAAAAGGGGAAAAATAGGGAAGGTTATCCCGCTCTTGCGTCCGGAGGGACTCAACGCTTCCCAAAGCGGGGGAACCGTCTATAATAGCCGGTTGTCCGCGGCCGTTGCCGACGGCTTTCGGCCGATACCGGCGGTTTCCCCGCCGCTGATGATACCCCCGTTGATCGATGCCCCCAAAGAAAAGAAGAAAGTTCGCGTTTCGTGATGTTTCGATGGCTGCGCGCCTTGCGTTTTTGGCTCGACTGCGCCCGCTGGCAGGCGTTTGGCCAGTCGCTTCTGCCCGCACTGCTGGCATTGGTTTTGGTCTGGGGCGAGGACGGTTTCTCGCTTTCGGCGGGGATCCTGGCGGTCGTGGGGGTGCTTTTGGTGCATACCAGCACGAACCTGCTGGACGATTACTTTGACTACCGCTGCGAAAGCGTGCAGGTCCGCCAGGCGATGGTCGACGGCGGGATGCGCGCCCGCTCGCACAAGTGCCACTATATCCTCTCGGGGGCGACGACCCTGGGGCGGCTGCTGGCCGCGGCCTTGGTGTTCGGCGGCCTGGCGGTGGTTATCGGCGCCTATTTAATCTGGCTGCGGGGCCTCGGCGTCTTGGCGATCGCCGCCGCGGGGGCGTTTTGCTGCTATTTCTACTCGGCTCCCCCGATTCGGCTGAGCTTCCACTACCTCGGCGAGGCCGCGGTGGGGGTGGTCTTCGGGCCGATCCTCATGAGCGGCGTCGCCCTGGCCGCCTGCGGCCATGTCTCCGCGCCGGTCCTCTTCTTTTCGATCCCCGTCGGTATCTTGGTCACCAATATTGTCTATACCCACGCGATCCTCGACTTCGAGCCGGATCGGCGCGCCGGAAAGAATACTCTGGCGGTCTTCTTCGGCTCCCCCAAGCGGGCTTTTTGGCTGATGTTCGCGATGGTGACCGCCGCCTACGTGATTCCCGCGGCCGCCGTGGCCGGGGGACGGCTCTCGCCGAAAATGCTTCTGATGTTATTGACCCTCCCGATGGCCTGCGGCCTGATCGGTTCGGTGCGGCGCTTTGTCCGCGCCCCGAACGAAACTGTCCGGCGCCGCTTCTGGATGGGGCCGATGGAGTATTGGCCCCAGATCTGCCAGGCGGGGATCGATTGGTATATGGTCCGATGGTACTTGTCGCGGAACCTTCTGACCTTCTACTGTGTTCTGATCGCCGCGGCGGCGATCTGGGACCGCGCCGCGCGATAACGCTTGAGGAACCAAAGGGACGTTCTGTGTTTAAGTCGATCCGTCAGCATCTCTATTTTTTGAACTGGTATGCCCAGGTGCGTCTGCTCGGCCGGCGGCGGCCGCTGCAGACGGTCCTGTTCGTCGGGGACGCCTGCAATCTGCGCTGCAAGCACTGCAGCGTCGTGCCGAAAGAGGGGACCCCCTGCCGGAAGAAAGATTACGAGACGATCGCCCAAGAGCTTCGGCGCTGCTACGCGCTCGGGTCGAGGTTTGTCGATTTCGAGGGGGGAGAGCCGTTCCTCTGGAAGGATGGGCAGCGCGATATCAACGATCTGTTCGATCTGGCCCGGGAGATCGGTTTTTTCTCGACGACGGTGACGACCAACGCCCAGATCCCGTTCGAGCCGTGCCGCAGCGACCTGGTCTGGATCAGTTTGGACGGGGTCGGCGCCTATCATGACAAGATTCGGGGGGAAGGGGCGTTCGCCCGCCTGGAGAAGAATATTGCTCTGTCCAGCCACCCATACCTCAACGCCAATATGGTGGTCAATCCCCTGAACGTCGACGCGGTGGAAGATACCGTCCGCTACGTCGCCGACCACCCGAAGCTGAAGATGCTCTCGGTCAATTTTCACACCCCCTTTCCGGGGACCGAGGATCTGGAACTCGACCACCAGACGCGCTGCGGCGTGATCGACCGCTTGATCGCCCTGCGCAAAAAGGGCGCCCCCCTGATGAATACCGCCTCGGGGCTGCGCCGGATGAAGGATATGCGCTTTAAGAAGCGGTGCTGGGTCACGAACTTCGTGATGGTCGACGGGGCCTTTTGCCCGCAGTGCCTGGGGAGCGAGTACGGGCTGTGCGAACGCTGCGGGTTCGGGATGGCCTCGGAGATGGTTGGGCTTTGGAACCTTCATCCCGAGACGATTCTCGCCGGGCTTAAGGTTCGAATGTAGAACATTCGATTGAAAACGTTTGCCTAATGTTTTTTGGCCGGATCGCGTTTTTTCGCGGCAGCCGGCCGCGCTTGAGATAAAGATGAAAACCAATCGCGCTTTTACGCTGGTGGAACTGTTGGTCGTCATCGCGATCATCGGGATTTTAATCGGGCTTCTTCTTCCCGCCGTTCAGGCCGCCCGCGAGGCGGCACGCCGGATCAAATGCCAGAACTCTCTCAAGCAGGTGGGGCTGGCGCTGCATCAGTACCACGACGTCAACGCGTGCCTGCCCGCCGCCGGGATGGAGGTGTTCTACGGCGTGCCGGCGTACAACGGCGGCTATTACAGCGGGCGGATTACCCTTCTCCCCTTTTTGGAGCAGACGGCGCGCTACGACGCCCTGGTCGAGGATATGAAAAACAATCGGACCGACGGCTTCACCGGGGTGATTCCCCCCGACAGCGGGCGCGTTCCCTGGAACGACGGGACGATCGATTTTATGACCTGCCCCTCCGATCCGCAGTCGACTCAAAAGACCGCCTTTTGGCCGGTCTGCTCCCGTCTGAGCGCCGCCCTGTGCGGGGGGGACGCGTTCTTTCCCGACAGCGGGACGGGGACCTTCGACTCGAACGACTCCCGGGGGCTCTTCCGCCCGATGAAGTGGAAGAACTTCGGCGCCTGCACCGACGGGACCAGCCATACCGCGGCGGTCGCCGAGACCTGTATCGGCGATTTCAATTCCGATCGGGTGAAGGGGGGGATCGCTATGACGCAGGAGCTGTTCGACACCGAGCGGAACAAGATTGTGCCGAATCGGTGCCTCACCTATGGGGTCGACCCGAACGATCCGAAAAAACTGACCTCGACCCTCCCCGCCCCGCGCAATAACTTCTTCTACGACGGGGTGAGCGTCACCTCGCTGTTCACGACGATTCTTCCCCCCAACGCGCCGATGTGCCTGTTCGTGAAGGTCGTCGGCCAGAGCACCCCGGTCGGCTTTGTCGGGGGGGCGTCGAGCTACCATCCCGGGGGGGTGAACGTTCTTTTGACCGACGGTTCGGTGCAGTTTGTCGGCGACGGGGTCGACTGCGGGGATCTCAGCGCCGATGAGCCGACCTCGGGAGTCAGTCCCTACGGGGTCTGGGGGGCGTTTGGGTCCCCGGCCGGCGGCGAGAGCAAAGAGCTGTAAAAAAGCAAGCGCGCCGAACTTATGATTTGCGGTTCCGCTCGATCTCGTCGGCGGTGTCGTCCCGGCCGCGCTTGCGGAAGATCAGACGGATCGGGACTTCGGAGAAGGGGAGCTCGTCGCGCAGGACGCTCAGCAGATACCGCTGATAGTTCGGGGGGAACGCGTCGGGCATATTGCAGAAGAGGATCAGCGTCGGGGGGGCGGCCGACGCCTGGACGGCGTAGTAGATCTTCGGCTTGCGGAAGTGGCAAAGCGGCGGGGGGGTAAGATCGAGCGCCGCGGAAAGAACGCGGTTGAGCTTGTTGGTCGAGACCCGCGCGCGGTTCTGCGCGGCCAGCACCCGCGCCTGACGCAGAAGGCGGGGGGCGTTTTTGCCGGTCTTTCCGGTGAGGAACGCGATCGGGACGTGCGGCATGGTGGCGAATGTCTCGCGCAGGTACTCGCCCCAGCGGCCGGTCGGCATGTGCTCGGCCATTAAGTCCCACTTATTGACGACGAAGATGACCGGACGCAGGTGACGGTCGATCAGGGAGACCAGCTGCTTGTCCATCTTGCTGATCCGCTGGTGGGCGTCGAAGAACATCAAAACGACGTCGGCGCGGCGGATGCTTCGCTCCGCCCGGGTCAGCGCGTAGAAGTCCAGGTCGGAGCCGATGCTCTTTTTGCGCATAAAGCCGGGGGTATCGATGACCAAAAAGGTCTTGCCGTCCATCTCGATCCGGACATCGACGCAGTCGCGCGTGGTTCCGGGGATGGGGCTGGCGATCACCCGCTCGGCCTGGGCCAACGTGTTGACGAAGGTACTCTTGCCGACGTTGCGCCGCCCGACGATCGCCAGTTTCATGATCGGCTCTTCCCCGCTGGCGTCGTCGAACGCCTCGGGGGGGAGGGCCTGCTCGATTTCGTCCATCAGGCGGACGCGGCCGCGCTTTTGCTTGGCGCTGACGGGGATCACCGGCCAGCCGAACCGCTCGAATTCCAGCGCGTTCTTCTCTTGAACGGCGTCGTCCGACTTATTGGCGGCCAGAAGAATGGGGATCGAAAGCCGGCGCAGACGCTCGGCGACCGCCTCGTCCAGCGGGGCGATCCCGGTGCGGGCGTCGGTGACAAAGAGAATTAAATCGGCCGACTCGATCGCCAGGGCAATCTGCCGCTCCACGTCTTCGGAGAGGTCGTCCTGGTCGACGACGCCGATCCCGCCGGTATCGGTCAGTTCGATGTAGCGGGTATCGTCGATGTAATCGGCCTGGCCGATGGGGCTTTGGTCTTCGCCGTCGGGCACCGGGGCGCTGTCGGTCATTTTCCCCGAACCGGGGAGTTCCAAGAGATACGAGACGCGGTCACGGGTCACCCCGGCGACCGAATCGACGACCGAGACCTTCTCTCCGATGAGCCAGTTGAAGATCGACGATTTTCCGACGTTCGGCCGTCCGACGATGGCGACTTTCGCGATACCCATAGACTGCTTGTTTTAGTATTTCTCGATCACCACCGCCGTCGAGCGGCCCATGTTCGTCTGGTTGATCTTGACGAAGGCGTTTTTCGTGACGGTGTGCTCTTTTGTGATGACGTTGATCGGGCAGTCGTCGGCGACCTTTTCGCAGTTGCGAACCGGAGGGAGGGTTCCTTTTTCCATCGCGATCAGCGAGGCGGCCAGCTCCACGGCGCCGGTGCCGCTGCCCAGGGTGCCGAAGTGTCCCTTCCCGGTAAAGACGGGGGTATCGCCGGCGGCGGCCTTGATGCCGGCCGCCTCGCGGGCGTCGTCCTCCACCGTCCCAAGGCCGTCGGCGTTGATGTGGTCGATCTCGCCGATCGACATGCCGGCCTTTTTCAGCGCGCCGGTGATCGAGCGCTCGACCGATTCGGCCATGTTGAGCAGCTCGTTGGTCGGGGCGACCGCCTGACAGTACCCGCGCAGGGTCGCCAGCGGTTTGGCGCCGCGGGCCAGGGCGAACTGTTTGCTCTCGATGACCAAAGCGCCGCTCCCCTCGCCGTTGACCGTCCCGACGCGGCCGGCGTCGAACGGACGGGGAACCGACTGCGGGTCGCCGGTCCACGGGGCGAGCCGGTACGACTTGCCGCGGGAGAGGAAGCAGGGGTTGGAGCGGTTGCCGGTACCGCCGCAGACCATGACGTCGGCGTCGCCGCGCTGGATGATGTGGGCCGCCTCGATGATCGACGCCAAGCTGGAGACGCGGTCGAGCGTCGGGGAGTTGCTCGCCCCGCGGGCGTCCATCGCGATCCCGATATGGCTGGCCGGCATGTTGGGGAGGTATTTGAGCATCCAAAGCGGCATGATCTTCGTCATGGCGTTGGGGCCCCATTTGGAGAAGTCGTATTTGCCGTTCTCCATTCCGGCGTAGAAGGCGTCGGCAAGCTCCGAAAGCTCCAGCGCCATGAGGTCGCAGCCGAAGATGACCCCGAGCCGCTCCGGCTCGACGCTGCGGTTTTCGGGCGACTCGATGTCGACGTTCAGACCCGCCCGCTTGACAGCCATCATCGCGGCGACGAAACCGAGCTGGATGTCACGGCTCATCACCTTGATGTTTTTGCGCGGCTTGACAAAGTCCTTGGCGTGAAAGTCGGGGGCCGCCGCGACGAAGGGGCGAACGGCGGAATCGGGGGTCGTCCCGTCCAGGCAGCCGATTCCGCTGACCCCGTCGCGCAAAGAGGTCCAAAATTCTTCCTGTCCGACACCGATCGGGCTGATCAGGTCAAAACCAGTGATGACAATCTCTTTTTCCATCATTGGCCCTAAACTACTTAATCGTTAAAAACCCCCTCACCGGGAGCGTTTGCCAAGAACGGGGCACTTCGGCGGTGCTTCCGGTTCCAAAAACAGCGCCAACGGCCTATTCTACCCTAATCGGGAGAATCGTCCATTCTGCCGTGAGAAAATGAAAAATTTTCGGATTCTTCTAATTAGAGGGGGGACAGGCGCGAAGAACTTCGTCGACCGCGGAAGCGATCTGCTTCTCGACCTCGACCGGCGGAAGGGAAGCGTCGAGAACCACCGCGGCGCGTCCGGTCTTCTTTTGCCAAAGCCGCGCCCCTTCAAGAAAGCCGCAGCGGATCTTGGCGTGGTACTCGCCGCCTTTGCTTTCGATCCGATCGAGCGGACGGCTCAGGCGCGCGAACGCGGCCTCGCTGGAGATATCGAGGACGACGGTCAGGTCGGGAAGAATCCCGCGGGTGGCGATTTCGCCCATCTGAAGGACAACCTCGGGGGCGATTCCCCCAGCAAACCCCTGATAGACCAGGGTCGAGAGCAAAAAGCGGTCAGCCAGGACGATTTTGTCGGCGGCCAGCGCCGGAGCGATGATCTTATCGACCATCTGGGCGCGGGCCGCCATAAAGAGAAACAGCTCGCTTTCCGGGCAGGGGTCCAGCCCCCTTTCGGCGAGAAGCAAGGAGCGTATCGCCGTGCCAAGGGGAGTGGTGCCGGGATCGCGGCAGACGACGACCTCGCGGCCGAGCACCGTGAGGTGTTTGGCCAGCAGGCCAATCTGGGTGCTCTTCCCGCAGCCGTCGCCGCCGTCGATCGTGATGAACATCGCTGTTTCAGAATCCTTCTTTTTCTCTTAACGTGCCGTCCTTGGATTTCTTAAGAACCATCCTCGTCTTTTATGAAGTACCGTCCTGGCTTTCCGGGTACCGTCCTTAGACCTAGCGGTGCCGCCGTCCTTGACGTTGGTGAAAATCGTCCTGGCCTTTTCGCGCTTGTGCCGTCTTCGGCCCTTGCGGCCGAAAGAGGGGATTCTTACAGGAGCGTCTTGGCGTACTCGTCGGCGAATTTGACCCCCGCGGCGATTTCGGCGAGGTTCTGCCCCGGGTTCTTCTCGAACTCGATCGGGAAGACGCCCTTGAAGCCCTGCGCCTTGAGCTCTGTCAAAATAGCGGGGATATTCGCGATGCCGCTGCCGATCGGGACATCTTCTTTATTGGCGTCCAGGTCGCCGAAGTGGAAGCTGATGATCCGACCCTTCAGGGCGCGGATCCCCTCGACCGGGTCGATCCCGCTGCGGACCATGTGGTTGTCGTCGACACAGGCGCCGATGCGCCCGTCGCGTCCCTCGCAGACCTCGAGGACCTTGTGATAGTCCCAGTAGATCGACGGCTTCGGATGGTTGTGGATCGACAGATTGATGCCGTACTCTTTGACCAGCTCCTCGATCGCGTCGAAGTCCTCGACCGCCGGCTCGCAGATGAGCGTCTCCATGCCGAAATCTTTGGCGAACTCGAACGCGGCGCGGTCGTAGCCGCCGACCCCCATCCCGTGGAGGTGGAAGTCGTAGTCGGCCAGGAGGTTCTTGACGAACTTCTTGTCGTCTTCGGACATCGCGCCGAAGGTAACGTCGCGATCCGGCGCGAGCTTATGCCCCGGATACGCCTCGCCCCACTTCAGCCCGATCGAGGCGGCTTTCTGAACCGCCTCCTGGAAGGTGATCGTGTGGAACGAGTAGAGCTGAACACCGATTCTCCAGCCGAGCTTCTCGGCGTTCGGGGCGCCGCCGGTGTAGAGGGCTTCCTCGGCCCGCAGCGAGAAGGAACCGAGCGCGCAGGCGCCGGCGGCCAGGGTGGCGCTTTTGAGCCACTGTCGACGTGTGATATAGGCCATTTGTGTCTCCTAAAGGGTGAGTGACGGGGGGATTTCCCACGAATGAATATTCATCTGGGAAGGTATTCTACCACAGACCGCGATAGAAATTCAACAGGGGGCCGCCCGCGGCTTATTGGGCGGCCGCCGGTTTTATTTTTCCGCGGCCCGCACCGGGTTGGTGAGGGTCCCGATCCCTTCGATTTCGACCTCGATGGTGTCGCCGTGCTTCATAAAGACCGGCGGAACACGCCGCATGCCGACCCCGCCGGGGGTTCCGGTGAAGATCAGATCGCCGGGGCGAAGGGTCATGACCTGCGAGACGTAGGCGATCAGCTCCTCGACCGGGAAGATAAAGTTCCTGGTGTTGGACGACTGCATCGTCGTGCCGTTGAGCCGTGAGGAGATGTCAAGGGTATTCGGGCAGGGGATCTCATCGCGAGTGACCAGGACCGGCCCGATCGGGGCGAAGGTATCGAACGACTTGCCGAGGAACCACTGCCCCGCCGGTTTGCCGCTTTGCCAGTCGCGGCAGGAGACATCGTTGCCGCAGGTATAGCCGAAGACATAGTCCAGCGCCTCGGCGCGGTCGATGTTTCGGCCCTGTTTCCCGATGACGACGACCAGTTCGGCCTCGTAGTCGATCTTGTCGCTGACCGTCGGAAGGACAATTGCCTGAGAGTCGGCGTTTAAGGCCGAAAGCGCCTTGCAGAAATAGACCGGTTCGGCGGGGATCGGATCGTTGAACTCCGCGGCGTGATCGGCGTAATTCAGTCCGACGCAGAGGATCTTCTCGCAGAAGGGAACCGGGGGGAGAAGGACGATTTCTCCGGCCAGCGGGACGGTCGGTTCCCCCGCGCCGGGGAAGGCGTCCCCGTCGGGGCCGGTGAGCTGCCGCCACGCCCCGTCGCTTTCGGACCAGACCGCCCATCGGCTTTTTTTGCTGTCGTCGGCCCTGTAGAAAAATCGTTTCAACCGCATGGTCAGTTTCCTTTCGGGGAGAGGGGGAAAAAAGGATTTTTACAGAAACGGGCCCGGTATGTCGATACCTAGGCCCATAAGGGGTGTGGGAGCAAAGACCCCACGCGAGGGATTGTACCCGTTTTGCCGCCGGTAAGAAAGGGTTTTCCGCGCGAAAGAGCGGTTTTTGCCTATGTCCCCCCAAGGGGGAGATAGGCGGCGGCCGGCTGGGTAAGAGGCGTATTTCGGGGGGGAGAGAGAATCCCCTTTTTTCCTGTTGGGATTTCTGTTAGAATTGCCCCCGAACTTGGACGGGGGGCAAGAATGTATCTCTCCCCGGGCCCCTTGCGTGGGAAACGCTCCTTCAAACGATACCCGCCGCCGAAACTGTCTGTAAGGCCCCCAAAGCTGTCTGTGAAGACCGAGAACTGTCTGCGGAGACACAAACTCTCTGCAGGGAACACCGTCTGTAAGGACCATCCGCAACGTGTCTGACCTGACCGTCATCATCCCCTTTCACGCGGAAACGCCTGTCGAATTCTTGGAAGAGACGCTGGCGTCGGTGCTGGAGTGCCGGTCCGACGGGCTCCAGATTCTCGTGGTGAACGCCGGTCAGTACAGCGACAGCTACTCGATTCAGGAAGAGGGGGTAAGGTTCCTCTCGGCCGATCCCCAGTCCGATCTGGTCGACTGCGTGAAACTGGGGCTCAACGAGGCGGCCGCGCCGGTGGTTCAGATCCTGCTGTGCGGGGTCGTCGTGACCGAGGGGTGGGACGTGCGCGCCCTGGAGAGTTTCTATCCCGGCGGCGCCGCGGCGCTTGTTCCCCTGATCGAGGAGCCGTCTGAGGGGGAAACGGTTCGCCTGACCGGGTGGATCTATCGTCCCGACGGAAAGATCGACGCCGCGGCCGAGGGTCCCGACCCCGCCGAGGGGATATTGGCTCCCACGCGATTTTCGGCGTTCTTCCGCCGCGATGTTCTCGCGGATCTGGATTGGCCGGAGGCGATTCCTATGGACTTCGCGATGATCGACGCGGCCCTGCTGGTCCGCGCCCTGGGGATGAAGGTGGTCCGTGACGAGGCGGTTCGCCTGGAGCTTCGCGACGTCGCCGAAGAGCCGGTGGACCTGTTCGGCTTCTGGAAGTACTCCGAATTTCTCCAATGCCGATGGCTTCCCCTGGCCGACGGTCAGACGCTCCCGCTTTACCGCGGCGGCTCGTTCTGGCTGAAAGTCCGGGCTTTCTTCTCCGGAAAATACCCCCTTTTTCACCGCGCCCAGGACGAGGGAAAGAATCTCGCGCTTCAGTGCCCCGTCAAGCCGATCCTCGAGCGCGCCTGCCGGACGGCGCAAAGCGAGCGGTAAAAACCCGGCGGCCCGGTTCGAAATTTTGCTCCCCGTTTGGGGATTCCTCCTCCGCGCCTGCCCCCGCGGTTTTCCCCGGCAGGGAAAATCTCTCTTCCCCCGGCGGGAAAAAACGTTTATCATCGCCGCGGAAAAAATCCGGTTTTTTTCGTTTTTTCACCCTTTTTGAAGGCGCGCCCCCCTTTTCCGCGCTGTTGGTTGCTTTATACTACCCCTTCGATGTTCACTATCGCAAATTACCTCTAGACCGGTGCCGTGTGCGGTATCTCGATAAGGGGGCAAGAGTCTGTCTTTCATCGGGCTTCCCCCTCCAGACGAAAACTTGGGGGCGAGTGATCCTTCACATTTGGCGTGAAAGCGCCTTTTTTGCGGGAGCTCCAAGCCGGTAGTCGAAACGCCCGGACCGTTTCATCGCGAAGTGTTCCCACTCCACTCTATAAACACGGGGACAATGTTCTGGGGCGACTGCGAAAAATGAATTTCTCCATAAGTTGAACAGCGTTGGGCGTGACTGCTTTGGCTCGGGCCGGTGAAAACCGGGCCGGGCCGGTAAAGCCGCGGGCGCACCGCCGAAAGAACTTTGGCTTTGAGCCGTTTTTCTTAAGGTGCGCGCGCCGCAAGGCCGGGGCGGTCAAGGCCTGGAAAAGAAGCTTGGCAAGCGGGATTCACGGACAAAGAAAGAACCTGGAGGTTTAATCGTGTCAGCATCTGGAAATGAAATCATCCGTATCAGGATGGAGGGTTTTGACCACACCGTTCTCGACAAATGCGCCTCGGAGATCGTTGATACGGCCAAAAAGACGGGTTCGAATGTTCGCGGTCCTATCCCGCTTCCGACGAGAATCGAGCGTTATACGGTTCTGTCGAGTCCGCATGTCGACAAGAAGGCCCGTCAGCAGTTCGAGATTCGTACCCACAAGCGCGTGATCGATCTGCTCGAGACGACCACCGCGACGATCGACGAACTCAACAAGCTGTCGCTGCCGGCCGGGGTCGACATCAAGATCAAAGCGATCAAGGCCAAGAAGCAATAAGAACCATGTATGGCTGCCGCCAAGGGTAAAACCGAGCGCCCGGCAGCCATGGATTGACGTATCGACCTTCCTTAAAGGCATGTTGTTGCCCGGGTCGCAATGCGCAGCCGCCGGTGTTTGAGCGCCAAGCGAAAAATGAGGCGGTGAATATTTTTCTAACGAAGGATAAAAGACAAATGGGAATCGGTTTACTCGGTCAGAAAGTCGGAATGACCCAGCTCTTCACCGAACAGGGAGATGTGATCCCCGTGACCGTGATTCAGGCGGGTCCGTGCTGCGTTCTGCAGGTCAAGACGATGGAGAAGGACGGTTACGAGGCCGTTCAGATCGGTTTTAAAGATAAGCCCGAACGTTTGGCCACTCAGGCCGAGCTCGGTCACATCTCCAACTTCGAGGGGAAGCGTGCGGCCAAGCGCGCGGAAAAGGGGATCGAGCCGAAGGTCAAGGCCGGCTGCGCGCCGAAGCGCTATATCCGTGAGTTCCGCACCGCCGTGGACGGTATCGAAGTCGGTCAAAGCTTCGATGTCGACATCTTCGCCGACACCATCGCCGTCGATGTTTCGAGCGTCAGCAAAGGGCGCGGTTACTCCGGCGCCATGAAGCGTCACAACTTCTCCGGTCAGCGCGCCACCCACGGTGTGAAAAAGTGCCACCGTCACCTCGGGAGCACCGGCTGCTCGGCTTATCCGAGCCGTACCCCCAAGGGGAAGCGGATGCCCGGTCAGTATGGCAACACCAACTGCACCGTCCGCAATCAGAAGGTCGTGAAGATCGACAAAGAGAACAACCTGCTGATCATCCGCGGCGCGGTCCCCGGGCCGATCGGCGGTCTGGTCACCATTCGTCCGACGAACAAGCTCCCGGCTCCGAAGGCCAATAAGTGGCGCCTCGCCTAGTGTAGGCGGCAGTCGGTAATCAACGAAAACCTTCAGAGCATTTATATAGAGTACAACTATGGCAAGTCTAACGATTTACGATAAAACGGGTGCCCAGGTCGGTACGCTTGATGTCGATACCGACGCGATGGCCCCGAAGATCAGCAAGCAGCTTCTTCATGACGCCGTCGTGATGTACCAGGCCAACCGCCGCCAAGGTTCCGTCAAGACCAAGTCCCGCGGCGAGGTCTCCGGAAGCCGCAAGAAGATGTACCGCCAGAAGGGTACCGGCAACGCCCGCGCCGGTCATAAGCGCAGCGGCGTGCGTCGCGGCGGCGGCCATATCTTCTCCCTTTCCCCGCGCGATTGGACCTACCGTCTCCCGAGCAAGAGTCTGCGCGCCGCGACCCGCATGGCGATGGCCTCGAAGATCGGCGCCGATGCCGTTAAGATCATCGACGCCCTCACCTTTGAGGCCCCCAAGACCAAAGAGGTCGCCGCCATCCTTAAGAACCTCTCCATTGCCAGTTCGCTTTTGATCGTGACCGAATCGGTCAACGACAACGTCTACAAGAGCGCGCGCAATCTCCCCCGCGTTTCCGTCCTCCCCGTGAGCGACCTGAACGCTCTGGAAATTCTCAAGCCGAAGGAGGTTCTCCTGACCAAATCGGCGATGGAAAAATTCATCAACCCGTCGGCTGCCGAGTGATCGGGCGTTGATCGGTGAGCAATCCAAACAAGACAACGTGCAAATCAACTATAGGCGGAGCGCAGATATGGCTCAGAATAACGAAAAGAAAATCAAGCTGGAACCTTACCAAGTGGTTCTTCGCCCCATCGTCACCGAAAAGGGTATGTTCAATGCGGACTCCCGCAATACCTACACCTTCGAGGTGAATCCGCTGGCGTCCAAGCAGGACATCAAAGAGGCGGTCGAGGAGCTCTTCGAAGTGAAGGTCGTTTCGGTCAACATCCAAAACCGCCCGGGCAAAAAGCGCCGAACCCGCCGCCTGATCGGTAAGACCAGAGATTGGAAGAAAGCGATGGTTACGCTCCATTCCGATCATCGCATCGATATCTTCTAACGGAAGCGACGCTTCGAATACGAAAGACGCTTACAGATACAAGGATAACTACCATGGGGATTAGAGTATACAAACCGAATAACGCCGGCCGGCGGAATATGAGCGTGAGCGATTTCTCCGAACTGACCAAGGGCGCTGTTCCCGAGAAGTCCCTTCTTCGTGCGAAGAAGCGCTGCAGCGGCCGCAACAACCAGGGGATCATCACCGTGCGTCATCGCGGCGGCGGGCACAAGCGCAAGCTCCGCGTGCTGGATTACCGCCGCATCAAAGACGGGATGAAGGCCGTCGTCGATTCGATTCAGTATGATCCGAACCGCACCGCCCGCATCGCGCTGCTCGTCTACGAAGACGGCACCAAGCGCTATATGGTCGCCCCCGAAGGGCTCAAGAAAGGCGATACCGTCGTCAGCGGCACCAAGTCGGCCCCGGTCAACGGGAACTGCCTTCCTCTGAAAGAGATCCCGCTGGGGACCGAGATTCACAATATCGAGCTTCAGCCCGGCCGCGGCGGCAAGATGTGCCGCGCCGCCGGTACCAAGGCCACGCTGGTCGCCTGCGAAGACGACTGGGCGCAGATCACCCTTCCTTCCGGTGAAATTCGCCGTGTCCCCTCCGCCTGCCGCGCCGTCATCGGTGTGGTCGGCAACGGCGACCACATGAACATCGTGATCGGCAAGGCCGGCCGCAGCCGCTGGATGGGGCGCCGCCCCTATGTCCGCGGCACCGCGATGAACCCGATCGACCACCCGCACGGGGGTGGTGAAGGACGTACCAAGGGCGGTCGTCACCCGGTCACCCCGACCGGCAAGCCGACGAAGGGGACGTCGACCAGAAAGCACAAGAAGCCGACGAACAAGGCGATCATCCGCCGCCGTCGCAGCCGCCGTTACGGCGTCCTGAAGCTTGGTTGATAAACGGCGCAAAGTCAAGGTCATCAAGGTTGCACTTAGCAGCGTAACACGAAATATAGGCGAAATCGATGAGTAGATCCAGTAAAAAAGGCCCTTTCGTCGACCACAACGTTTACGAGAAGGTTGAGAAACTCAATCAGCAGAACAAGAAAGAGCCCGTGACCACCTGGGCGCGCGCCTGCACCATTCTGCCGGAGTTCGTTGGTCATACCTTCATGGTTCACAACGGCAAGATCTTTGTCAAGGTATTCGTTACCGAAGAGATGGTCGGCCATCGTCTCGGCGAATTCTCCCCGACGCGTATCTTCCGCGGCCATGGCGGTAAGGGCAAGCGTTAATAGCCGTGATTTGCCGCTCTTTCCCTTTCCCCGCTTCCGGTGTGAAAGACAAGATCGGCATTCGCTTCGGTGAACGAGTTTAACATGCTACGCTTGAGCCGTTTTAGGTTCAACAAACAACATAGGGTGTTTCGATGGAAGATCAAGTCAAACAACAATATGTCGCCAAGCACAAATTTGCTGTGATGAGCGCTCAGAAGGTTCGTCCCTTCGCGAATTTGATCCGGGGCAAGTACGCCGACGAGGCGATGGATATTCTCGCTTGCTTCCCGAATCGCGGCGCGCGTCTGCTCGAGGCCACGGTCAAAAGCGCCATTGCCAACGCCGAGGATCAGAACAATCCCGAGCCGAACAACCTCGTGGTTGAAGATGTGCGTGTCGACGGTGGTCCGATGTTCAAGCGCTTCCGTCCGAAGTCTCGCGGTATGTCGAGCGTGATCAAGAAGCGTATGTGTCATATTACCGTGGTGTTGGGCTAAATCAGCCGCGCGGTCCCCGGGCAAACGTTCAAACGCAGCCGGCGGGGCCTTACCGCTGAACTAAATACACTGAAAGAACCAGAGAGTCATTATGGGACAGAAAGTAAATCCTGTCGCGTTCCGGACTGGCATCACCGAGGATTGGAAGAGCCGTTGGTATGCGCCGAAAAAGGAATTTGCCACCCTCCTGGTGGAGGATCAGAAGATCCGTTCCTTTGTCGCCAAGCGCCCGTACAACGACCGCGACGGCCGTCCGATCGATCCGGCGATCGCCCGGGTCGAGATCGAGCGCACTCGTGACGAAGTCCGCGTTGTCATTCGTACCGGCCGTTCCGGTATCATGATCGGCAACAAGGGGGAGAAGTCCGAGGAACTGAAAAATCAGCTCCAGAAGCTGACCGGCCGTAAAGTCAACCTCGTCATCGAGGACGTTAAGCGTCCCGAGCTGGTGGCTCAGATCGTCGCCGGTCGAATCGGGGAGCAGTTAGTCAGACGAGTCGGCTTCCGTCGCGCGATGAAGAAGATGATGGAAGAAGTGATGGCCGCCGGCGCCGAGGGCATCAAGATTCAGCTCTCCGGCCGTCTGGGCGGTGCCGAAATGGCGCGTTGCGAAAAGCAATCGCAGGGGTCGATTCCGCTTTCGACCATTCGCGCGAAGATCGACTACGGTTTCACCGAGGCGAAGATCGCGCAGGGTCATATCGGAATTCAGGTTTGGATCAATCAAGGCGAACAAAGCGAGGACGATAACAATGGCCAGAATGCCCAAAAGAGTAAAGCATCGAAAAATTCAAAGAGGGCGTATAAGAGGTAACGCCACCCGCGGTCAGTTGGTCTCCTTCGGCGACTTCGGTCTTCAAACCCTCCAAGCCGGCTGGATCAACGCCAAGACCATCGAGGCCGGTCGTATTGCCGCTCAGCAGTACCTCCGCACCGAAGGCAAGCTGTACGTCCGCATCTTCCCCCATAAGTCGGTCACCTCGATTCCGCTGGAGACCCGTATGGGTAAGGGAAAGGGGGAGCCGGAGTACTGGGCAGCCGTCGTCCATCCGGGTACGGTGATGTACGAGATCAGCGGTGTTCCCGAAGAGACCGCGAAACTGTGTTTCAACCGTCTGGCGCACAAGATGCCTGTCAAGTGCAGGATGATCCGCCGCAGGACGATCTGACAGCGGGGAGGGAGAAATGAAAGGTACAGATACAGCGAAAGAATTGCGTGAGATGAGCGTGGAGCAGCGTGCCAGTCTCCTCAAAGAGACGACCACCAAGCTCTTCAAGCTTCGTGTTCAGTCGAAGATGGAGCGTCTCGATTCTCCCAGCGAGGTCAAGAAGGCGAAGAAGCTGATCGCCCGTCTGAAGACGATCGAAACCGAGATGAACAAAGCCGCGAAGGCGGCCGAAGCCGAGCAGAAAGCCGCCGAAGCCGCGCCGAAGCCGGCCGAAGACCAGCCGCAGCAGTAACAACCCACCGCCAGCGCTTCGGGCGCGGAATCGGCCGGCAGTTTTGCTCACCGATCGCGGGTGTAGATAAAGGAATATGTTCGGCGGGACTTCTTCGGTCAGCCGGGCAAAGTTCCGTCAGCAAGACAAAATTCAGTCAGCCAGACAAGCACAGTCAGCCAGACACAGAGGTAAGATATGCCTAAACTGAAGGTCGTCGGAGTCGTTAAGACCGACAAGATGGCAAAGACTCGCCGGGTCGAGATCCCCCGGATGATGAAGTACCCCAAGTACGGCAAGTATGTCCGTACTCGGACCGTATGCTACGTTCACGACGAGAACAACGAGTCCTCGGTCGGTGATACCGTAGAGATCGAGGAGTGCCGTCCGATCTCGAAGATGAAGCGCTGGAAGCTGGTGAGCATCCTCCGCAAAGCGGAAAAGATTGACATCTCCGCGGCTCAGTAAGCCGCGCGCGAGCGGTCAGTTCGTCCTTTCGTACTTAAGTCAAAGTCACATTCAGATATAAACGAGTGAATCACCATGATCCAGATGCAAACACGTTTGGATGCGGCGGATAACGCGGGAGCCAAAGAGCTCCAGTGTATCAAGGTGCTTGGGGGAACCCATCGCCGCTGCGCCGGTCTGGGCGATATTATCGTGTGTTCCGTCAAGTCGGTCATTCCGGGCAGCCCCATCAAGAAGGGGTCCGTCGTCCGGGCGGTCATCGTTCGGACCAAGAGCCCGACCCGTCGTGACGATGGGAGCTACATCCGCTTTGATTCCAACGCGGTTGTCCTGATCGATAACGACAAGAATCCCCGCGGAACTCGCGTCTTCGGAGCCGTTGCTCGTGAACTTCGCGATCTCGGTTTCATGAAAATCATTTCTTTGGCGAGTGAGGTGGTCTGATGAGAATCAAGAAGAATGACACTGTCCAGGTCCTCTCCGGCAAAGATCGCGGGGTCCAGGGTAAGGTGATCAAGGTGAACCGCGAGAAACAGATGGTTTCCGTCAGCGGGGTCGCCGAGGTCTTCCGCCATGTCAAGCGTTCGCAGAAGAACGTGCAGGGCGGTCGTCTCTCCAAGAATATGCCTATCCCCGTCGGGAAGGTGATGCTGGTCTGCCCGGCCTGCAGCAAGCCGACCCGCGTCGGTGCCCGTGTCGACGAGAACGGCAAAAAGGTGCGCTTCTGCAAGAAGTGCAATGCCGTGATCGAGTAAGTGAGCACGCGGCGGTTTACCTGCTCGAAAGAGCGGAAGCGTTTTTGAATAGAAATCAAAAGTGGAAGAACTATGACGCCGAGACTGTTAGAAAAATACAACCAGACGATCATTGAATCGCTGACGAAGAAACTGAACAAAACCAATATTCACACGGTCCCGAAGCTCGAGAAGATCGTCGTGAATATGGGTGTCGGGAGCGCGATCCAGGACAAGAAGTACCTCGAAGAGGCCGTCGACGTCCTGACCCAGATCTCCGGCCAGAAGCCCGTGGTCACCGTCGCCCGCCGCAGCATCGCCGGTTTCCGTCTCCGTGAGGGGATGCAGATCGGCTGCAAGGTGACCCTGCGCGGGGCCCGCATGTACGAGTTCATGGATCGTCTCATCTCGATCGTCCTCCCCCGTGTTCGCGACTTCCGCGGTCTGAACCCGAAGAGCTTCGACCATCATGGGAACTACAACCTCGGCCTCTCCGAGCAGCTGGTCTTCCCCGAGCTGAACCCGGACAAGTATACCAAGAGCCAAGGTATGAACATCACGTTCGTGACCAATGTCGAAAGCGATGACGAAGCCCGCGAACTCCTCAAAGAGTTCGGCATGCCGTTCAAGAAAGATAACGCTCCGCACTAGAGCCAGGAACCGTTGATATCAAGGAACATACAAGACGATGGCAAGCAAATCCAAAATCAATAAAGCCAACCGTGAGCCGAAGTTCAGCACGCGCCGTGAGAATCGGTGCAAGATCTGCGGTCGGCCCCGCGCGGTCTATCGCAAGTTCGGCGTCTGCCGCATCTGTTTTCGTGAACTGGCCGACAAAGGTCTGATTCCGGGCGTCAAGAAAGCGAGCTGGTGATATAAGGAGCGATAAGAGACTATGACTACTGATCCTGTTGCCGATATGCTGACCCGCATCCGTAACGCTCTGAAGGTGGAGCGTGTGGCTGTGTCGATCCCCTACTCCCGGCTGAAGAGCCAGGTCGCCGACGTTCTCAAGCGCGAGGGTTACATTTGGGAATACGAAGTTCAGGGGGAAGGGAAGTATCGTTCCATCAATATCCTTCTGAAGTACGGTGCCAACGGCGAGTGCGTCATCCAGCGAATCCGTAAAATCAGCAAGCCCGGACGCCGTTACTACTGCGGTCCGAAAGACCTGCAGCCGGTCCTCGGCGGCCTTGGAATCCGTGTGCTGAGCACCAACAAGGGGGTGATCAGCGATCGTGAAGCCCGCGACCAGAACGTTGGCGGCGAGGTTCTCTGCGAGGTCTGGTGATTTCGCGCTTCCCCGGGTTGTTTTTCACAAGAACGATAACAGAAAACGCCCATTGATCCCGCAGTTGGTACTGCTGTCCGGCCCAAGAGCGGCGCAGCGCAAGCCGGGTTTAAGTACCGATTCCGCCAAAGTGCGGGGGGTGTTTTTCCCAATAGAATTTTATCAGGTGGAATAATGTCAAGAATTGGAAAAAAGCCGGTTGTCGTCCCCGACGGCGTCACCGTCGCGGTCAATGGTAACGAAGTCTCGGTGAAGGGCCCCAAAGGGGAACTGACCCAGGTCTTCCGTCCCGAGGTGGGTGTCACCTTCGACGCCGACAAAAAGCAGATTCTGGTGGAGCAGCTCGATCAGACCCGTACCGGGAACGCGATGCACGGCCTGTTCCGCGCCCTGATTCAAAATATGGTCGTCGGCGTTACCTCCGGATACGAGAAAAAGCTCGAGATCTTCGGTACCGGCTACCTGATGGCCGTCGCCGGCGATACCCTCCAGGTCCGCGCCGGTTTCGCCAACGAGATTCACAAGAAGATCCCGACCGGCCTGAAGGTCGTCTGCCCCGATCAGCAGCACGTCACCATCACCGGCTGCGACAAGCAGATGGTCGGTCAGTTCGCCGCCGAAGTGCGCGCCATCCGCAAGGCCGAGCCGTACCTGGGCAAAGGGCTCAAGTACGAGGGCGAGGTCATTCGCCGCAAGGAAAGCAAGGCGGCCGGAAAGAAATAAACTCTGCCGAGCATTGGCTCGGCGCTTGAAAAAGCGGGTAGACATGAGACCTTTCTCTGGTAGAATGGCGTTTTATGTCTATCTCACCGGCCTTGATATCGCAGGGCCGATGCCGCGGCCGAAGCGGTGCTTTTTTGAGCTTCGCTTTACAGAGCGTATACCGTCGCTCGCTAAGTTAAAGATAATTGGAGTGAAACCGTGAGAAAGCAAAAACGTTTGAATCGACAGCGTCGGGTCCGCAAGTTCCGCGTCACGAACGCCGTGAAGCGTCACACCGATCGGATGCGTCTTTCTGTCTTCCGAAGCGCGAAGCACATCTACGCCCAGATCATCGACGACCAGGTTCACAAGACCGTGGCCGCCGCCAGTTCGGTCGAGAAGGCCTTTAAGGCGCTGGGCAAGTCCGGCGGGAACTGTGAAGGGGCGGCCGTCATCGGCCAGTTGATCGCCGAGCGCGCCAAAGCCGCCAACGTCACCGAAGCGGCGCTGGACCGCAGCGGTCACAAGTATCACGGCCGCGTCAAGGCGCTGGCCGACGCCGCCCGCGACGCCGGTCTGGATCTCGGCGCCAAGCCGGCTGCCGAGGAAGCCGCCCCGGCCAAGGGCGGGAAGGGTTCCGCCAAGGGAGCGAAGGCAAAGAAATAGTACAGCCGCCTTATCTCAGGCGGCCGATGGGGCTTCACGGCTCTTGAAGGTGCACAAAACAACCGATCAACCGATCAGCAAAGAGTGTTAAAATATGTCAAGTGATAGAACTCAGGAAGACAGTAAGCAGATCGAGAAGCTTGTGAAAGTTCGCCGTTGCGCGGCAACCGTCAAGGGCGGTCGTCGATTCAGCTTCGCGGCGCTGGTCGTTGTCGGCGACGGCAGGGGCAAGGTCGCGTGGGGCTACGGCAAAGCTAACGAGGTTCCCCCCTCCGTCGCGAAGGCGACGACGGACGGTACCCGCAAGCTGACCAGCGTTCGTCTGGATGGTTCCACCATTCCGCACGAGGTCATCGGGACCTTCGGCGCGACGAAAGTCGTCCTGATCCCCGCCCGTCCCGGTACCGGTGTGATCGCCGGAGCCGCCGTGCGCGCCGTCTGCGAGGCGTGCGGCATCCACGATATTCTGACGAAGAGCTACGGCAGCACGAATCCGACGAACCTTGTCAAGGCGACCGTCGACGCTCTGTATAGTCTCCGTTCGAAAGAGGACGTCATGAAACTCAGAGGAGTGAACCTGTAATGAGCGAAAACAACGAGCGAATTGCCAATATTACCGACGCCAATACCGGCGTTCAGAAACATCGTCGTCCCAATCGCGTTGGCCGCGGTCCCGGCAGCGGTGCCGGCAAGACGGCCGCCCGCGGTATGAACGGTCAGGGTTCCCGTGCCGGTTTCTCGCTTTCGGCCGCGTTCGAAGGCGGTCAGATGCCGGTCGCCCGCCGTATTCCGAAGCGCGGTTTCAATAACAAGCGCTTCGCCGACAAGGTCTCGAGCGTCACCCTCCAGCTGATCGCCGCCAATATCAATCCGGCCGACGAGGTCACCCCCGAGCTGCTTCGGGCCAAGGGGATCGTCGCGGCGCGCGACGGCTATGTCAAGGTGATCGGCAATGACGAGCTTCCGGGCGCCTACACCGTGAAGGCGCACGCGGTCAGCAAGGGGGCCCAGGCGGCCATCGAAAAGGCGGGCGGAAAGGTGGAGCTGCTTCCCCGCAAGAAGCCCGTGGTGAAAAACAAGATGCGGACGAAGGTCAAGAAGGCCTAACCGTTCGGAAGGATACGGAAGATTCAGCAGTCGGCCAGAGATTTCGACTGCTGAATTTTTGTAGGAACCGTTTCTCCTAGGCGGAAATTCGAGGAATAGACAGATGTTTGAAAAAATTCGCATCATGTTCTCTATCACCGAGCTGAGAAAAAAGATTCTCCTCACGCTCGGTCTTTTGGCTGTCTATCGTCTTGGTTGGAATATCTTCCTGCCTATGGTCAACGAGCAAGGGCTTCACGCGACGCTGGCCGGCGGCAATTTCGCCGACCTCCTCAACCGCGTCGCCGTCTTCAGCGGTACCCAGCTCGACAACATGACGATCTTCGGCCTCGGAATCATGCCCTACATTTCGGCGTCGATTATCTTCCAGCTGCTCGGTACGGTCTGGGCCCCTCTGGAGAAACTCCAGAAGGAGGGGGAGAGCGGAAGAAAGAAGATCAACGAATATACCCGTTACGCGACGATCGCGATCTGCGTGCTGCAGAGTTACCTCTATGTCGGGATGCTCAACTCGCAGGCGGTCTCTCAGATGCAGGAACACGGCACGCAGACGACGTTCCTCGCCTCGTGCGTGGGGCCGACCGGCCAGCTGACCTTCGGCTGGCTGTGGCTGGCGGTTTTGATTATGACCACCGGCAGCGCGTTTTTGATGTGGCTCGGGGAGCAGATCGACGAGTACGGCATCGGCAACGGTATCAGCTTGCTGATTATGGCCGGTATTTTGGCCCGCGCCCCGAGTGCCTTCACCGAGCTGTGGAAGCTGGCCTCGAACAACGACGGCCAGACCCTTGACAACGTCGGGACGGTGGCGATTTTAATTATCCTCTTCGTCCTGGTTGTGATCGGGGTGGTCTTTGTGACCAAGGGACAGCGCCAGATCCCGACGCAGAGCGCCAAGCACGTGCGCGGCCGCCAGGTCTTCGGCGGTACCCGCCAGTATCTGCCGCTGCGCGTCAACCAGGCGGGCGTCATGCCGATCATCTTCGCCAGCAGTCTTCTGCTCTTCCCGCAGTTCCTCTTCACCTGGCTGGCTCAGGGGGCCGACCCCACCACCGGCTGGGGGAAGTTCTGCTACGTCTGCAACAACATCTTCAGCCGCGGCAATTCCTATCTCTATGTCCTCATGGAGATTGCCCTGATCTTCTTCTTCTGCTACTTCTGGACGGCGGTGACGTTCAACCCGAAGGATATGGCGGAGAACCTCAAGAATCACGGTTCGTTCATCATGGGACACCGCGCCGGCAGCCGGACGGCCGACTACCTCGAGAAGGTGATGATCCGCATCACCTACGTCGGCGCCGCCTTCCTGGCGATCATCGCGATCGTTCCGACGATCATCACCGCGACGATGGGGGTCGACTACATTGTCGCCGGGTTCTTCGGCGGCACCAGTTTGCTGATCGCCGTCAGCGTGGTGATTGACCTGGTCGAGAAGATCGACGCGCACTTGATTATGCGCAACTACAAGGGGATGCTCGAGAAGTAGTCGAACTTCCTTTTATGGCTGCCCGTCAAGCCCCCCACCCGCGTGGGGGGCTTAATGTTCAATATCAAAAGAGGAAAACCCAATGGGAATGAAAGTCGTCTTTGTCGGTCCCCCGGGAGCGGGTAAGGGAACTCAGGCCGAGAATATCGTCAAGAAGTACGGTCTTCTCCATCTGTCCACCGGCGATATGCTTCGCGCCGCCCGCGACGCGAAGACCCCGGTCGGTCTGGAAGCCGAAAAGTACATGTCGGCCGGTCAGCTGGTTCCCGACGAGGTGATCATCAAGGTCATCGTCGAGCGTCTGGCTCAGCCCGACGCCGAGCGCGGCTACCTCCTCGACGGTTTCCCGCGGACGGTCGTCCAGGCCGAAGAGCTCGATAAGTCGCTCGCCGCCAAGGGGGAGAAGCTCGATGTCATCCTCCATCTGGCGGTCTTCGATACCGAAGAGGAAGAGACCAAAGAGCTGGTCCGCCGTTTGGTGGAGCGCGGCCGCACCAGCGGACGCAGCGACGATACCGAGGAGGTGATTCGTCAGCGCCTCGATGTCTATCACAAGCAGACCGCCCCGCTGATCGACTACTACAAAAAGTCGGGCAATCTGGTGAAGATTCAAGGGGAGAAGTCGATCCCCGAGGTCGCCGCGCAGGTCGAGTCGATCCTCGACAAGATCAAGGCGTAGGTTTTCATTCAAGCGTGGGGGTTACCGTTTTCGGCGCAGACGCCTTTAAACAGGAGTGTCCTTAAACGGGACCCTCCATAAACAGGGGGATCCCGAAACAGGAGCGTTTCGCTCTTGTGCGGCGGGATGGCAATATGATCTCTTTCAAGACGGAACGTGAGATTTACGCGATGCGCAAAGCCGGGCTGCTGGTCTGGTGCGCGCATCAGGTGGTCGCCAAGACGATTCGTCCCGGCCTGACCACCCGCGAGCTCGACGCCGCCATGGATAATTTCTTCATGGCCAACGGGGCGGTTCCCTGCTTTAAGGGGGTTCCGGGGGTGATCCCCTATCCGGCGGCGTCCTGCATTTCGATCAACGAGCAGGTGGTTCACGCGATCCCGAACGACCGCAAGATCGAAGAGGGAGATATTGTCAGCGTCGACACCGGCTGCAAAATCGACGGCTGGTGCGGCGACGCGGCCGACACCTACCTGGTCGGAACGGTCGATCGCGAGTCTAAGCGCCTGGTCGACGTGACGCGCGAGGCGCTGAACATCGCCATCGAGCGGCTCGGCCACGCGAAGTACTGGAGCGACATCGCCCGGCAGATGGAGCGCTACGTCAAAAAGAGCGGGTTCTCGGTCGTCGAGGTCTTCGTCGGCCACGGGATCGGCCGCAATATGCACGAAGAGCCGCAGGTGCCGAACTACGTCTACAGCAGTTTTCTGCGCCACGGCGATTTCCCGATCCGCCCGGGGCTGTGCATCGCGGTCGAGCCGATGGTCAACGCCGGAACGAAACGCGTCTGCCAGGGGAGCGACGGCTGGGCGATCCTTACCGGCGACGGGAAGCGCAGCGCCCATATCGAACATTCGATCGGGATCCTCAAAAGCGGCCCCATGGTTTTGACCGGACCGCCGATCACCGATGAGGAAAAGCAAATGGTTCAGGCGTTTTTTGAAAAGGGCGGCATCCCAAAATAGCGGCCGCGTCGGTTGTTTTTCCCCGGCCGCATGAGAAAAAACCGGGAAAATCCCGAAAGTTTTAAAAATTCGCCCCCTTGGCAAAAGATCGCCAGCATATATAATCACTCCCTTGATAGTAGATTGGTCAATAATCGCTATTTCTACTAGGGGATCTATAAGCACCAGGCAAGCCGGCCAGCACCGCGAAATCACGCGCGAGCGCAGTATGCCAAAAGGTCAAAAACCTGTCAAGATCGGTTTTTGAGCGGCGGCTTATCGGCGCGTCGGCGGCGAACAGGCAAGCCGAGAGCAGAGAAAAACCAGATGAGGTTATAAAAATGAAAGTCCGGGCCAGCGTCAAACGTATTTGCGAAAACTGCAAGGTGGTCAAGCGCAAGGGGCGCGTTTACGTCATTTGCAGCAACCCCCGCCACAAGCAGCGCCAGGGTTGATTTTTCACCTCCGTCATCCTTCCATAACATTCCGCAGGAGAAGCAAGAATGCCGCGTTTATTGGGTGTTGATATTCCGAACAATCGTCCGACGGCTGTCTCTTTGACCTATCTGTACGGGGTTGGCCCGCGAATTGCCGCCGAACTTTGCCGAAAGGCCGGTGTCAATCCAACAGCTCGCGCCAAAGACCTCAAAGAAGACGAAGTCGCCCGTCTGGCCGCCCTTCTCGACAACGACTACACCGTCGAGGGGGCCCTTCGCCGTCAGGTCGCTCAAGACATTGCTCACCTTCGTGAGATCGGCTGCTACCGCGGTCTGCGTCACCGCAAGGGCCTTCCGGTCCGCGGTCAGCGCACCCGCACCAACGCCCGTACCCGCAAGGGGCCCAAAAAGACCGTCGCCGGGAAGAAGGGCGTCAAGGACCTGCGGTAACACGGCGGGGTTTCGTTCCTTAGGGCGGGCGCTTTAAGGAACGTTTCCCAAGTCCATCACCGGCGGGTCGGTTTTGACGCGACCGGTTTTTAACCAAGCAAAAACAGCGCGACAAATACGTCGAGCGAATTCATAAACGAATCGGAGAGATAAACGTGGCTAAAGCAGTAGTGAAAAAACGGAAGGTTCGGCGGTCCGTCGGCAGTGGTGTCGTTCACATCAAAGTGACGTTCAACAATACCAATGTCACCATCACTGACACCAAGGGAGACGTCCTGTGCTGGGCGACTTCCGGTACTGCCGGCTTCAAGGGAAGCCGCAAGAGTACCCCGTTCGCCGGCCAGATGGCCGCGCAGCAGGCCGCACTCAAAGCGATCAAGATGGGCATGAAGGATGTCGAAGTCCAGGTCAAGGGGCCCGGCAGTGCCCGCGATATGGCGATTCAGGCGCTGGCTCAGGCCGGTCTGAACGTCAAGTCGATCGAAGACGTCACCCCGCTGCCGCACAACGGCTGCCGTCCTCCGAAGAAGCGCCGCGGCTAAAACGTCCACCGGCGCGCTTTTGGTCACGGCGCGAAGCAAGCCGCGGATCGGGCGCGCCCGTGCGGGGCCCGGCAAACATGGCCACAAACGATAGAAGCATAAGAATTAACCCAGAGCGAATCGGAAAGCAATATGGCGCGAGAAACGGGATCTGTTTGTAAGAAATGTCGTCGTGAGGGGATCAAGCTGTTCCTCAAGGGTACGCGCTGCGACTCGAACGCTTGTTCGATGAAGCGCCGTGAGGGCGTTGGTCCCGGTATGCACGGGAGCAAGCGCGGGAAGATCACCGATTACGCCGTTCACCTCCGCGAAAAGCAAAAGGTGAAGACGTACTACGGTGTTCTGGAGAGGCAGTTCCGCAAGTATTATCAGATGGCCGAACGCGCCAAGGGGAATACCGGTAAGGTCCTGATGTCCCTTTTGGAGCGTCGTCTCGACAACGTCGTCTACCGTCTGAAGTTCGCCACCAGCCGTTCGGCCGCCCGTCAGCTGGTCTCGCATGGTCATATCCTCGTCAACGGCCGCCGCGTCGATATCGCCAGTTACCTGGTCAAGCCGGGCGACTGCATCGCCGTGAAGAATCGTCCGGCCAGCATTAAGCTGGTGAAGGAATCGCAGGAGATCGCCGCCAGTATCCCGGGCAGCATCCCCGAGTACCTCCTGGACAACAAGACGGAGATCCCCAGCGGCAACGTCCTGCGCGCTCCGGTCGCCGACGATGTTTCCCTCGAAGTCCAACCCCAGCTTATTGTCGAGCTCTGCTCGAAATAACGCTGATCAAAGAAATTTTCGCGAAAAGCGTTTTTTATTCGCTTTACCCGCCTATAATAATCTTTACGGCGAATTTTCGGCGAAGGTTTCTTGCAGTCAACCGGTTTAAAGAGTACCGAGCCCCTCTCGTTTTTCGAGCAAATGGGCGGGGGTTCGGTGCAGAGCGTGAAACAATCTAAAGCGGGAGTGGGACATTTATGAGAATCAAATGGAGAGGGTTGGAACTTCCGAGTGAGCTGGTTTGTGACCGCGATACTCTGACCCCCTACTACGGGCGCTTCACCGCCGAACCGTTTGAGCGCGGCTTCGGCGTTACTGTCGGCAACAGTCTGCGCCGCGTTCTCCTTTCCAGTCTGGAAGGAAGCGCCGTGACCAGCATGAAGCTCAAAGTTCAACAGAAGGACGTCCCCCATGAGTTCACTTCGGTCGAGGGTATCTTCGAGGATACGACCGAGATCGCGCTGAACGTCAAAGCGCTGGTCGTGCGCAACAGCGACGAGAACGAGCACACGATCAGAATCAAAAAGCAGGGGCCTTGTGAGGTCACCGCCGCCGACATCGAGACCGACCTCAATGTCAAGGTGATCAACACCGACCATCACATCGCGACCCTGACCGGCGACGTCGATTTCAACCTCGAAATGGTCGTGAGGAACGGCCGCGGCTATCAGCCGGCCTCCGAGCAGGACCGTTTCCGCAGTGACGGCACCGCCGAAATCGGCACCATTCTGCTGGACGCGTCGTTCAGCCCGGTCGTGAAGGTTCAGGCCACCGTCGAGGAGACCCGTGTCGGACAGCGCACCAACTACGACAAGCTGGTCCTCCAGATTTGGACCGATGGTTCGGTCGATCCGGAAATGGCGCTTGTCGAGGCCGCGAAGATCCTTCGCAAGCACCTCAACCCGTTCGTTCTCTACGATCGTCCGGGCGACAGTATCTACGGTATGCCCAGCGGCAAGGCGTCCGGTCCGGTCTTTGATCAGCGCCTGACCGCGTCTGTCACGGTGCTCGATCTTTCGAACCGCGCGATCAACGCCCTCAAGCCGCTGAATATTCGAACCGTTGGCGACTTGGTCGCCAAATCCGAAGAAGACCTCCTCGGTCTTCGTAACTTCGGTGAGACGACCCTCAACGAAGTCAGAGAGAAACTGGCCAAGTTCGACTCCGGTTTCCACCTTGGGATGGATGCCAAAAAGACCGGCGAGGAAGCGTGATCTTTCCCGCTCGGCCGAAGGGCAGACGATTTTAAAAAGCTTGCCGCCTATGGCCCGAAATCTTTTTTTCGGCCGATGGGTTATCCCCCCAAAAGCGGGAGGCGGCATTCAAAGAACCTGAATAGACGGTTAAAGACGATACGATGAAACACAGAAGAGTTGGCAGAACCCTGGGCCGCAACCCCAATCATCAGCGCGCCCTGTTGAAGAATCTGGCCTCGGCTTTGATTCTGACCGAACGCGCCAAGGAAGATTACGACGAAGAGGCCATGGCCGCCAAGACCCCGGGGCGTATCATCACGACCCAGACGAAGGCCAAGGAACTGCGTCCCTACATCGAGAAGTGCGTGACGATCGCCGTGAAGGCGCAAAAGTCGATCGATGAAGCCGCTTCCCTGGCTTGCAAGGCCAAGCGCGGCAGCGACGAGTGGCGCGCCTGGCGTCAGGGCGAGGGATGGAAGAAGTGGGAAAAGGCCGCCGCGCCGGCTTTGGCCGCTCGCCGCCGCGCGCTGAGCATGCTCGGCTCCCGCGAGGCCGTCCTCCTTCTGTTTAACGTCATTGCCCCGCGTTTCGTGGGACGTCCCGGCGGTTACACCCGAATCATGACCCTTGCCAAGCCCCGTCTGGGCGATGCCGGCAAGCGCGCCATCATCGAGTTCGTCGGCAAGAACGATCGTCCGAAGCGCAAGGCGATTGTCCCGACCGTTGAATGATACGGTTCTCGGCGGCCTGACCCCTTGAAAGGGGCGCTTTTGACGGCGCTGTCCTTTCTCACCGGTCGGCCGGGCCCGCTTTTTCGGCGCCCCGGGCAAAACAAGGGGCGTAAAGATCATACAAGAGGCAGGGGCGGAAGTTTTCCGTCGCTTGCCTCTTTTTTTTCGCGAAAAGAGGTATGGACGCACCGTTTAACTATTCCGACGCGATCTGGCGCCTGTGCTCTCACATCGTCGGCCGGCTGCCGCTGTTCGCGGCCGTCGACATGCGCCGCGTCGGGGTCTCCTTCAACCGGACGCGGGTGGAGGGACGATTCGGTGTGTGGGCCTCGATGACGCCGCTTCGGTTCGAGGGGGGGCTCCCCGAGAAAAAGCGATCGGGCATCCTCTGGCGGATACCCGAGGTGCGGGTCAGCGGGTTTGAGCGGCCTCTGCTCTATGTTCTTTCGATCTATGTTCCCCGTTTTTTTGATCTGCCGCTGATCGAGAAGATGGAGACGCTGATCCACGAACTGTATCATATCAGCCCGAAGTTCAACGGCGACGTGCGGCGTTTTCCCGGGAAGCATTACGCGCACGGCTCCAAAGCCAAGTACGACGCGCGCGTCAAAGAACTGACCGGTCAGTGGCTCGCGAGCGATCCGCCGCCGGAGCTGTGGCATTTCCTCCGGTTCGATGCCCGGGAGCTGAAACAAAGATACCGCAAAGTGGTGGGGCGCCGCATCGTGATCCCCCAGCCGATTCGAGTCGAGGGACCATGAGACCGCGCGCCAGATCGATCCGATCCGCCGCTTTTGTTCTGCTCCCGGCGGCGGTGCTGCTTATCGCCCTGTTCGGCGAGGTGATCTTTCATCCCCGCGTCTTCGCCTTTCGGGACGCGATCCACTTTTACTATCCCCTCCTGCAGCAGATCGCCGAGGCGGTCCACAGCGGCCGCGTCCCCCTTTGGGATCCGGCCGAAAACCTCGGTCAGCCGCTGGCCGCCAACCCCGCCGCCGCCGTTTTTTACCCGGGGAAACTGATCTTTTTGGCGATGTTCCTCCCCGGCGTGAGCTTCGGGGCCTGCTTTAAGTGGTACGTTCTGGGGCACTTTCTGCTCGCCTACCTGGCGTTCTACCGCTTCGCCCGGCTTTTCGGCTCCCGCGGGGCGTCGGTCTTTGGGGCGCTGGCCTACACGTTCGGCGGGGCGGTTTTTTTTCAGCAGAGCAACCCGATTTTTTTAGTCGGCGCGGCCTGGCTTCCCCTGGCGTTTCGCGAAGGTACAGCGCTCATAGACCGCCCGGGGCGTTTGGGCGTCCTCAAGGGGGCGTTCCCCCCGGCGATGATGATCTTGGGGGGGGATCCTCAGGCCGCGTACATCGCGTCGGTCTCGCTGGCGGGGTATTTTCTGTATCGGCGCCTTTCACGCCGGGGCACCCCGGCGGCGCGCCCCGGCGCCCGGGCGGCACGGCGGCTGGCCGCCGCCTTCGGCACCGCGGCGCTGCTGGCGATGATTCAGATCGCCCCGAGCGTCGAGATGGTCCGTCTGAGCAACCGGGCCTCCTCGCGCGAGCCGGTCTGTGTGTGGGACACCCCGCGCGCGGCGTGCGGCGGCGACGCCGATCCGGCGCTGGGGGGCTCCCTGGCCGACGGGGTCCTTTGCCGCCGGATCGACCGCCCCACATCCCGTGTCGGCCAGATCTACCGCTTTTCCCTCCCCCCCTGGGAACTGCTGACGATGCTCCTTCCCCGCGCCGGTGGGGACCTGTATCCTCAGAACAGCCGCCTCGGCGCGGCGCTGAACTGCGGACAGGGGGACTGGTACGGCACGCTCTACTTCGGGCTCTTCCCGCTTTTGGCCGCGCTTTGGGCGCTGTGCCGCCGCCGTGAAAAAAACAGCCCAACCGCCGCCGCTCAAGCGCCGATCCGTTCCTTCATGGGGATATTGGCGGTGCTGTTGATCCTCGGTTCCCTGGGGGCGTTCGGCCCCTGCTGGCTTGTCCGCGCCATAGCGGGGACCGATTCGCTGACCCCGCGCGCCGGCGACCCGGTGGGGGGCGTTTACTGGCTGATGACGCAGCTGCTCCCCGGGTTCGCCTCCTTTCGGTACCCCGCCAAACTGATGACCTGCGCCGCGCTGCCGCTTTGCGTCTTGGCGGTGCTCGGTTACGACGCTTTTCGCGCTGGGCCGCCTGTCGGGCGTCTGGGGCGGGTGTTGTACGGACTGGCCGTTTTGGTTCTCTTGGCCGTCGCGCTGGTGTTTTTCCTCCCCCGGGGAGAGGCGCTTATGGCGGCCGCCGCGCCGCGGGTGCCGGTCAGTCTGTTCGGCCCGCTGGACAGCGCCGCGGCGGCGCGCTGTCTGGGCGGCTCGGCCCTTGGGGCCGCGCTTCTTTTGGCCGCCGCAGGTTTTCTGCCGCTGGTCCGGCACCGGTTGGGAGACGGTTGGTTCGATCGCTCGGTTCTGATTCTTCTTGTGCTCGATCTGTTCCTCGCCGGCCGGTGGCAGGTGGCCACGGTCCCCGACGGCGCGCTGGGGTGGCCGATCGCGCTGGCCGGCCGCGCCGCTTCCGGCGGCGGCGCGCCGGTGCGGATCCTTCGGTCCGGACGGCTGTATCCTCCCCGCTTTTTGACCACTTCGTCGAGGAACCGTCCCGCGGAACTGGCCCTTTGGCAGCGGGCGACCCTTCTTTCGCGCTTCGCCGCGCGGGAGGGATTCGCCGACCTGTTCCCCTCCGGGACGATGACTCCCGGCGGTTACGACCAACTCAAGAGGGAACTGTTCCCCGACCCGAAGAGCCCCTCTTACCCCGGCCCCTCTCCCCGGGAGCGCGACGCGGTCTTGGCGTTTCTCGACTGCCGTTATCTGCTTCTGCAAAGCGGCCGCCCCAATAACTTCGCCGCCGAGCCGCTGAAGCCGGACGGCGGCCTTCCCTGGCCCGACGGCCTGGACTTGCGCCGGACGCGGATCGCCGACGGGCGGGTTCGGATCTTCCATCGGGAGTTTACCGGCCTTTCCCCGCTGGAGGAGCTGCGCGAGCGTCACCTCTGCCGGACACCCGAGGGGGAATCGGCGCGCCTGGCCGACTGCCGAAGCGAGACATTGACCATCCAAGCCGAACTGGCCTCTGCCGGTTATCTGACGGTCTGCGAGCAGTACTGGCCCGGCTGGCGCTGCGGCGTGACACCTATCGTGGACGGGCGGCCCGACCGTTCCCAAACGCGCGCGGCGGAGATTCGGCCCTGCTGCGGTTTCCTGCGCCGTGTCGATCTGCCCGCCGGCGATTGGCTGGTCGAGATGTCGTACCGGCCGACGGCTTTTTACCTTGGGGCGTTGATTTCGATTCTCACCGTGGTGTATAATGGGGCGGCGCTTTGGCGAAGGCGGAAGAACTCTTCACGAACCGGCGTCGATCCGGACGGAAATCTTTAGGGGCCCGATACAAGAGAAGATCGATGATGACAGAGAAAATCGAGAACGGGCGATCCGGCGGCGGCAAGTGTTTACTCATCCTTCTCCCCTTGGCGCTGCTGCTGGCGGTGATGTTCTCCTCGGTGATCTTCGCGTCACGGTCGTTCGGATACCGCGACGCCGTTCATTTTTACTATCCCCTCTACCAGGAACTGGCCGAGGCGCTGGGCAGCGGAAGAATCCCCTATTGGGATCCCGCGTTAAATCTTGGCCAGCCGATGATCGCCAATCCGGTCTGCGCCTTTTTTTATCCGGGGAAACTGATCTTTCTGGCGATGCTGATCCCCTCGGTGAGCTACGCGCACTGTCTGAAGTGGTATATCCTGGCGCACTATATAGTGGCCTATTTGACGTTTTACCGTTTCGCGCGGCGGTTCGCCTCGCGCGGGGCGTCGGTCTTCGGGGCGCTGGCGTACACCTTCGGCGGGGCGGTGCTGTTTCAATACAACAACGTCATCTACCTTGTCGGGGCCGCCTGGTTCCCCGCGATCATCGGTTCGGGGATGGCGCTGATCGATCACCCCCGAATCGGCGCCGCCGTGCGGGCCTGTTTGCCGATGGTGCTGGTTTTTCTCGGCGGGGAGCCCGAGGCGCTCTATTTGGCGATGGTCGCGCTGGCGGGGTATTGCCTGCTGCGTTGGCGCGGCGAGATTCTCGGCCGCGAGGGGGGCAGTGACGCGGGGAGCCCCGTCCCGGCCGCCCGGCGCAGAAAAACCAAAGACCGAACGGCCCCGGTGCCGGAAGCGCCCTTAAAGAAGACGGGTGGCGGGACGACCGGTTCGACCCTCCTTAAGCCCGTCCTCTATCTTGGTTTTTCGGTCGTTTTGGCCGTCCTGCTGTCGATGGTCCAGTTCCTCCCCACCTGGGAGATGTCCCGGCTCTCCAACCGTTCGGGACAGACCGAACCGATGACGGTCTGGGAATTGGCCCGCGCCCCGCGGGAGGTCCGCTCCCACCTGTGGTCGAGCGCCCTTTTGTGCGACGGGGTCGAAAACCCTTCCACACGCGTGGGGACGACGTATCATTTCTCCGTTCCCCCCTGGGAAATGCTCACCTTTTTCTGGCCGAACATCGGGGGGAAGTCCTCCAGATACAACGCTTCCTGGGCGCAGGCGTGGGATTTCAAAATGGACAACTGGATCCCCTCGCTCTACTTTGGGATTTTCGCCTTCCTGGCCGCGGCAAGCGCGCTGCGGTTTCGCCGCCGCGCGGGGGACTCTCCCCGGGAAAGTACCCGGCGGATCTTTTTCTCCTGGGGAGCGATCCTCCTGATTCTCGGCTCCCTGGGGGCTTTCGGACCGCTTTGGCTGGCGGAGCTGCTGACCGGCTCGACCTCGGAGACCGTTCAAAGCGGCGACCCGGTCGGCGGGGTCTACTGGCTGATGACCCAGCTTCTGCCCGGCTTCGTCTCGTTTCGCTTTCCCGCGAAATTGATGAGCGAGGCGGCATTTTTCCTCTGCGCCCTGTCGGTGATCGGGTACGACGGCTTTAAGAGTACCGCGGCGGCGCGCCGCGGCTTCACGTTTGCGCGCCGGGGGCTGTTGTTCCTGAGCGTTTTGATCGCGCTGCTGTTTTTCTCCCCCGCCGGGAAGTGGCTTTGGATGAACTATGTGCGGCTTCCGCAGCCGACCGAGGCGGCGTATTACTCACTGTTTGGTCCCTTCAATATCGACGCGGCGGCGCGCTGCTGCGCGTGGAGCGCGTTGTCGGCCGCGGTTTTTCTGTCTTTATTTGAAATCTATCAGCGGAAGCGGCGTCGTGCCGGCGGGGGACTTTTGCTCTCTTCGCGGGCCTTTGATACGGCCGCGGTCGCTTTGCTGGCGCTTGATCTTTTTCTGGCCAACAGGTGGCAAGTCGTCTCGATCCCCGACCGTTCCTTAAGTCAGCCCACGGCCATCTCTTCGGTCAAGGGCTCGCGGGGGGAACCCCCGGTGCGGTTTTTTCGGGTGCTGGGGGCCTACCCGATGCGTACCTTTGGCGCAAGCGCCTCGGATCATCGTCTTGAGGAAACCGCCCTTTGGCAAAGGGGGACGCTCTCGGGGCTGTTCCCCGGGCGCGATCGGTTCGCCAACATCGATAACGAGTCGTCGATGCGCAGCGGCCCGTACGACGAGTTTCTCTGCATGTTCTCCCAGCATCAACAGCCGTGGTACGACGTTCTTTCGTTTCTGGACTGCCGATTGTTTCTCTTCCCCGACGGGGGAGCGTTAAGCCCCTCCGGCGCCTCGTTGGTGTCGTCCTCACCGGTGGAGGGGACGCTCCCCTGGCCGATCGAGGCGGCGCTTTGGGAGGCGCGGGTGCGGGATGGACGGCTGCGGATCTTTCATCAGGAATTTGAGGGGCTTCCCCCGGCGCTGGAGCTGCAGCAGCGCCACCGCTGTCCCACGCCTGAGGGGGAATCCGCCCGGTTTGTTGACTATCAAAACGAGAAACTGACCATCCGCGCGGAACTGGCCGATCCCGGCTACCTGACGGTCTGTGAGCAGTACTGGCCCGGCTGGCGGTGCCGCGTAACGCCGATGGTGGATGAGCTGCCCGACCGGTCACAGACGCATGAAGTGGAAATTCGCCCCTGCTGCGGTTTCCTGCGCCGGGTCGACCTGCCCGCCGGTTCGTGGGAGATCGAGATGACCTATCGGCCGACACTCCTCTACGCCGGGGGGATTGTTTCTATCCTGACGGCCGCGGCGGTACTGGTTCTCGCGCTGATTTCCCGATCGATCAATTGCTTTACAAAACACCCCTCCGGGGTAGAATAAACGCCGGACACCGCGTCGAAAAACGACGGCCGGCGGTGAAAAGAAACTGCCCTCTTTCGGCCCGTAATAACTTTGGCCCGTATAACAAGAACGGTGAGTGAATGACAGCTCCGAAAACAATGTATGAAAAAATCTTTGAGAATCACATTGTCTCCGAGGAACCCTCGGGGGATGTCATTCTCTACATCGATCAGCAGTTCTGTCACGAGGTGACCAGTCCCCAGGCGTTCGAGGGGCTTCGGCTGGCCGGCCGAAAGGTTCGCCGTCCCGAGAAGGTGATGGCGGTCTCGGATCATAACGTTCCGACCGAGCACCGCGATCAGCCGATCGCCGATCCGATCTCCAAAAAGCAGATCGAGACGCTGCGCGACAACTGCCGAGAGTTCGGTGTGAAGCTCTACGACATCGACGACCCCGATCAGGGGGTGATTCATGTGGTGGGGCCGGAGCACGGCTATTCTCGTCCCGGAATGACGATCGTCTGCGGCGACTCCCACACCGCCACCCACGGCGCCTTCGGCGCGCTGGCCTTCGGCATCGGGACCAGCGAGGTGGAGCATGTCCTGGCGACTCAGACGATCCGCCAGAAGCGCAGCCGCACGATGCGGATCGACTGCGACGGGCGGCTGTCGCGAGGGATCACCGCGAAAGACCTGATCCTCTACATCATCGGAAAGCTGACCACCGCCGGCTGCGCCGGGTACGCCGTGGAGTTCACCGGCGAGGCGTTCCGCTCCCTGACGATGGAAGGACGGATGACTGTCTGCAATATGGGGATCGAGATGGGGGCCCGTTCGGCGATGATCGCCCCCGACGAAGTGACCTTCGCTTATCTGAAAGGGCTGGAGCAGGTTCCCCGGGGGGCCGCCTTTGAGGAGGCCGTCGCGCAGTGGAAGGCGCTTGCCTCCGACCCGGACGCGGTCTACGACAAGACCTATTTCTTCCATGCCTCGGATGTCGTCCCGATGGTGACCTGGGGAACGAATCCCGGTCAGGTCGCCCCGATCACCGGCTGCGTCCCCTCGCCGGAGGAGTTTGCCGACCCGGACGAAAAGAAAATGGCCGCCGCCGCGCTGGCCTACATGGGGCTCACCGCCGGGACGCCGATCACGTCGATCGACATTGACACGGTTTTCATCGGTTCGTGCACGAACGGCCGCATCGAGGATTTCCGCGCCGCCGCCGCGGTGCTGAAAGGTTATAAGATCGCCGAAGGTGTCCGCGCCCTAGCGGTTCCCGGAAGCGGTATGGTCAAGCGTATGGCCGAGGCCGAGGGACTCGACAAGATCTTCATCGAGGCGGGGTTCCAGTGGCGTGACCCGGGCTGCTCGATGTGTCTGGCGATGAATCCCGACCGGCTTGCCCCCCGGGAACGCTGCGCGGGGACGAGCAACCGGAATTTCGAGGGACGAATGGGAAAGGGGGGGCGCACCCACCTGGTTTCCCCCGCCATGGCCGCGGCCGCGGCGGTGGCCGGCCATTTCGTCGACGTGCGCCAGTGGAAATTCAATTAAGCCGCGCGCCGCGAGGTTTCGGTCAAAAGAAAGTACCTTCAAAGCACACTTCAAGCGATAAGCGATATAAGGATATAACAGAACAATGAAACCTTTCACCCAGCATACCGGCCTGGTGGTTCCGATGGACCGCAGCGATGTCGATACCGATCAGCTCGTCCCGAAGCAGTTCCTCAAGCGGATCGAGCGCAGCGGTTTCGGTCAGTTCCTCTTCTACGACTGGCGCTATCTCGACGACGGTTCCGACAACCCCGAATTTGAACTGAACCGTCCCGAGTACAGGGGGGCGACCATCCTCCTGGCCCGCCGCAACTTCGGCTGCGGTTCCTCGCGCGAGCACGCCCCCTGGGCGATTGCCGACTACGGTTTCCGCGTCGTGATCGCGTCGAGTTTCGCCGATATCTTCTACAGCAACAGCTTCAAGAACGGGATTTTGCTGATCCGTTTCCCCGAAGAGACGATCGAGAAACTCTTTGCCCGCGCCGCGGCCGTACCCGGCTGGAAGCTGACGGTCGATCTGGAGAAGATGCTCATCACCGACGACGGCGGCCTGGAACTGCCGTTCGAACTGGATGAGTTCCGCCGCAACTGTCTCCTCAACGGGCTGGACGACATCGGCCTGACCCTCCAAAAAGAGGACGCCATCCTCGCCTGGGAAAAGGCCCACGGCGTGGTCTGAGAGCCGACGCAACACTCTTGTGACAACGAAAACACCCCCGCGGGGGTGTTTTTTTATCGTCGCGGGATCCGCCCGGCGGGCTTTGCCGCGGGCGCGCCGGGAAAGGTGCTTTTAGCGGTACCGAAGTCGGCGAGGGAATGAACGAGCCCGATGCTCATCGCTGTTTCCAGCGTGTCCGCGACATGATTAAATGAGTCGCACCACTTGACGACAAACCTGTCGATTATTTGATTGACTTTATTGAAATATTTTTCTATACTATCAGTTGACGAGTCGGTTGTCTTGGCCAACAACTTGACGGCTCGAAGATGGCCCGTCCGTCGGCTGTAATCTCGAAAGAAAACCCGAAGACAGCAATATTTGAGGACATGGTATCTCATGGGTGTTTCGAAGTTCCTTAAGTCGTATTTTTCGCCGGATCCAACTCCACGGGGTTACATTCTTTTTCCTGTTGGCGGCGGCCCCACCCGTGGGGAGAGGATTGTTGTTGCTGTCGTTGTGATATTATTCCTCTTTGCTGCCATCTTTTTTGCTTGGGCAGTTTTGACCGACTGGACACCCGCCCCGCGCCCTGCCCAAAGTACTGAATACCTTCGTGGCGGAAACCCTAACTCTCAGGTTATAGGGGACCATCTCGGCGGGCCCGATCGGCCGGCTGTTCGTGTTGGCCGAAGACCAGATGTGGGGGAGCCGAGGCCGTAGCCGCCGGCAGATATATCTGCACTTTATTCATAAAAAGAAAAAGCGTGAAACGCTAGAAATACCGACGTTTCACGCTTTTGGAGCTAGACGGACTCGAACCGACGACCCCTGCCTTGCAAAGGCAATGCTCTCCCAACTGAGCTATAGCCCCGCCTATGGCGGATATTCTACTTAAAACCCCCTTGGGGTCAAGTATAGGCGCTTCTCTTGGCCGTGTCCCGAAGAGGGGAACGGTTTATTTCTTTTTTAGAAAAATTACCGTGTTCCCCTTGATTTTAACCGTCAGACCGAGCGCGTCGGCGAGGATTTTGATCGCCTTGCGCCGGTCGGCCTGGTCGAACCGGCAGGTCACGCGGGTATCGAGCGTGATCCCGGCGTTCTCGGCCGAGGGGTCGAGCAGACATTCCAGACCGAGCTGCGATCGGAACGACTCGAAGACCGAGCCGAGGGGAACTTGCCGCAGCTCGCCGGAGAGGATCCGCGTGGCGTCCTGTTCGCCGCCGCGCTGATGCGAGCGGTTCCCCGATCGTTTGGCCGGGGGGGCGGAACCTTCCGTTGCCCGGGCTTGGTCCGAGGGGCGGGAGCCGCCGGCTTTCGCCGCGCCGAGCACCTGGCGCATTCGCTCCAGGGCGATTTTGTACTCGATATCCGCCAGGTCCTCGAACGGCCCGGTCGCCTTGAGCTTGTCGATCACCGATTCCCAGCGGATGCCGGGATACGCCTGACGGTCGATTCCGGCCAGCTCATCGCGCTCAAAGCCGAGGGTGACCTCCCCCTGCGCCTTGCGCGAAACGGGATAAAGAACCGGCTTCTGATCGTCGATCCGCCACGAGACATCGAACCCGATCAGCAGCAGCGAGAAGAGATCTTCCGCCGGAATGGGGGGGACGTGCAGCGGCCGCCAGCAGTCGAACGGCATGGTTCGGACCTTCTCCCAGGAGAAGTCGATCTTCTTCGCCGCCTCGGCCAGAAGCTCCGAGGGGACGCAGCCGTCTTCCCCGTCGAGGGAGATAGGCGTCTTGAGGCGTCCCTGATTGGGGTTGGACAGGAGGGCAAGCTTCTCACGGCGCAGGGCGCGGTCGAGGAGGAACGTCCCGACCGACCCCGGCGGCCCGACGTAGAGGAAACGGTCCAGAAAAAAGGCCTCCAGCTTGACTGCGGCCAGCGCTTCGGTCAGCCCTTCGGCCAGCGGAACCGAGCGGTTCGAGTAGGTGATCGGAAGGTTGGGGTCGATTCGCCTGTCCAGAAGAAAGGTGAACCCGTCGATCCGGGCGCGCATTTCGAGCAGGTCGAGCACAGGCAGGTCCTTCAGCTCGAAGTCGGCGGTCGTGGTCCAGATTTCGATTCCCCCCGCGCCGAGGACCGGCATCGCGAGCCCGAGAAAGAGCGCCATGCCCAGCGCGGCGAACCGCAGGGCCCGTGCCGCGCCAGCTAAGGGGGAATGATGGGGGGACAGGAGTGGGGGGAAAGTCATGGACGAAAACGGCCGGTTCTATTGGGGGGAGGCGATCGGGTCGGTGAGCAGCGGCCAGCAGTCGCTTCGAAAACCGGGAACGGGGAGATCGTCTTCGCCGCGGAGGTTCCCCTTGGGAGCGTCGGACCAGCTATAGCGCACCGCCGCCGGCGAGGCGACGAAATCGGAGGTGACGATCACCCGGTCCCCTTCGATGACGGCTTGGGCCTTAAAGAACTTGCGGTCCGGCCCGGCCAGGACGAAGCCGTCGATCGGCGGGACATCATCGGCTATCTGCGCGTCGTCGGTCGTTTGCGTGTCGTCGTCTATCTGGGTATCGTCGGCCGTTTGTGTGTCGCCGATCGGCTCTTCGTCCGTCGATTCCTCGTCGAGGGGGGCCGGATGAAGGGGGCCGGAAAACCGAACCAAAGCGCGGTCCCCCTCAAAGGTGATCGCGCATATTTTCGTTTGCGTCCCCGCCTGGCCCTGGCCGTATTCCTCGCGCAGAACCTGTTCGGCCAGCCGCCGGCCGAGCATCTCGGGGACGGCGGGGACCCCCAGGTCGAAGGTGACCACCGAAGAAACCAAGCGCAGGGCGCCGGCGCGGCGCTGCGCCTGGCGGTACTCGGCCGCGGCGCTGTCGGTGTTGTCCTCATCCGGGCCGATCAGCGCGCCGGTTTCAAGATAGAAGAAGGGGAAATCCCCCTGCCGCCAGTCCATGCGCCACTGTTCGATCATCGCCGTGAGGAGTTCCCCGTACTGGCCGGCGCGGGGGATATCCAAGTCGTCCGGCTCAAAGACCGCGCCGCGGATCGCCAGGTGCGTCAGGGGGGCCAGCGTCCCGTTGAAGAGGGCGCCAAAGTCGTTTTTCGCGTCGGCACCCGAGGTCTGGAAGGCGGGGTCGAGCCACTGCTCGATCCCGGCCGGGTCGCGGGCGGTGATCACGATGCCGATCGGAACCGACAGCCGGGAGGTGAGCTCTTTGCCGAAGGCGGCGGCCAGCGCCAGCTGGCCCGGCTGTTTCTCCTCGTCCCAAAGATTCCACTGCCCCCGGATCGCGCTCTTTCTTCGGGGGGATTCCACCGGCGAAAGAGAGAGAATCCGAAGATTGCTCTGTTCATCCGCCGTCGGTACATCTTCCTGTGAGGCGGTGCCTTCGCGCAGCATCGCCCGAGAGCCGACAAACAGCCAGACGTCGCCCAGCCAAATGTCTTGAATCTCCTGGCGGTTCTTTTTCCCCTGGACACTGAGCCGATAGGGGCCGCCGGCGCCCAGCGGCGGGAGCGTCACCGACCAGACGCCGTTGCGGTCGGCCTCGGCCGCCGCGATGAGCGGAAGATTATTTTCGGCTGGAGAGGCGTCGGCTTGGGCACTGTCGGTTTGGGCACTATCGTTTTGATCACCGTCGGTTTCAGACCGATCGCCTTTGGGCTTCTCGGCCGCCTCCGGCGATAAGGTGACCGTCACTTTTTCCCCGGGGGTGGCCTCGCCGCGGATCTGAATCGGGCGCTGGCGCTGAAGGACCATGTGGGAAGAATAGAGCGTGGAGAGCCGGACATTTCCCCAAAGAACACCCCCCTCGGCGGCGCTTAAGAGCAAAAACACGCCCCACAGCAGGGGAACCAAGAGGCGGGAAAGCGCGGCGCGGAAGCGTATTCCCGCCGGGGGAAGGAGCGTATGTTGGGGAACCGTACTGTTTTGTCTCACGGCAGCGTCCTTTTCAGCTCTTTGGCAAAGTGTAAGGGGTCTATTATGTCGCGTCAAAAACTGCGATTAAAAACGGCGCGTCAGATCCAATGCATCGAGACCATTAGGTCGTAGAACCACGGGTGGGTCCACGGGTTCCAGACCGGGTACGAGACCGACATGACCGAAAGGGCCAGAAGCGCCAGCACCACGGCGCGCCCGGCGCGGGAGGAGGCCATGCGGTCGAGCGGCTCGAGGATCGTCAGGAACCAGAACGGGATCAGCGGGAAGAACCAGCGCAGGCCGCTGGTGATCCCTCCGTAACTGCGGTCTCCCTGGGGACGGGAGATATAGAAGGCGAAGAAAACCGCGGTCACGGCCAGGACGGTCAGCGCCATTGCTCGGGCCGCCGGCGCGGACTGTCTGCGAAAGCCGATCGAAAAGGCGCCGATAAAGCTCAGGATCCAGATCGGCGAGAGGGAAAACACCCCGTGGTGCCCGATGGTCGTGTGGAGCAGATAGACCAGCATGGACGGCTCCCCCTTATCGACCCCGGTTCGGTTGGCCCAGTAGCTGGTTCGGGCCAGTTTGGTGTCCCGTGCCTTCCCCGCGGGGAAGTAACGGTAGATGTACCAGTCGTCCGGATCGAAGGAACCGACCGAGACGTTATCCGGGTCGTCGGGATGCTCGGCCCGGGCCACGGCGAGATGGTCCCGCTTTTGGGCGTAGGCCGGCTTGATGGTCTGATGGGCGATGTAGTTGGTTCCGAAGAAGAGAAACGCGACCACCAGTCCGGCGCTCACCGAGATGGTCAGTGTCTTGACCGGCGCGCGCACGAGCAGAACCACGCAGAGCAAAAGCGCGATCAGCGCGGCGGGCAGCTCGCACGCCACGGCGAAGGCGCCGAACAGCCCCGCGCCTAGGAACTGATACCATCGCCGATCGCCGTCGAGGATGCGGCTGGCGCAGTAAAGGGCGATGATCACCGAGACGAACCCGGGGAGGTGGTTGTTGACCGTCACGGCGAAGGTCGACAGAAACGTGGCGAAACAAAGAGTCGCCACCGCGGCGATCCGTCCCCAGTCGGTCTTGCCGTAGCGTTCGATCAGACGCGCCATCAGCACCCAGCTGAGAACCAGCGGGAGAAGGTTATAGATCACCAATAAAATCCGCGCGGTGAGGAACGGATGATTGGCCAGCGACAGACCGGTGGTATGGTACAAGATCCAATAGGGGACCGCCATCACCGCGGGGAGAAGGGTCGGTTTGCTCGAATACAGATACCCGCTGTGGGGGTTGGCCGGATCGTACTGCTCGTCTTTGAGGCCGTGCTTGACCATATCGATGGTCTCCCAGCCGCCGGTCTCCATCACTTTATCGATCGCGAACGGGACCCACTGTTTTTGATAGGCGGCCCCCGGAGGGCAGTTCTCCCGGCAGAAGCGGTCCGGGCAGGGGCAGGAGCAGCCGCGTTTGATCTCCTCGGCGCTGTAGGGGCCCTCTTTCCCCGCGCGGTCGAGGGGAACGTACCGATACAGCCGGCAGTCCGGTTCGACCAGGGCGCGGATGGTGAGCCAGCGGCTGCGGTCGTTGGCCGAGAGGGTGGGGCGGTCTTTTTTTGCGTCCTCAAGCAGCCGGCGGGCCAGCTGCTTGAGGTCCCGCTCGATGCGGTCCTCGGCGACGCCGCGCTTTCGCAGTTCGGCCCGGCGCTGGGCGACGCGAGCGGGGATCACCGCTCGGCGCGCGTTTTCGATCGCCCGATCGGGGATCGAATCGACCGCGGCGATTCGTCCGAAGATCAACGCCGCCGAAACGACAATCAGCAGGGTGTATATCTGCCGCCGGATTGCTTGGTCCATCACTTCCCTCGCGTGCCGCCTGAGGCGGCCAAAAAAACTGTATCGTACGCGCTGTTAAGTATACGTGACGCCCCGTAAAAAAACAATTTATCGACAGACCCATTGCTGCTTATCGCCGGATTTGGCCGTTCCCGGCGGCGCGAGGCGGGCAAAACGCCTTAAATATAAGCTCAAAGGGGGGGCTTCATCTGCCCCCCCTCGAGCCGCTGCTTGGGGTTACTTTTTGGCCTTCGGCTTTTCGATCGTCAGCGAGATGAGCCGCAGCGAGTTGACGAAGAGGAAGAGAATCGCCACGACGACGATGATGGTCTGAATATCGGTCAGCGGCAGGGTGCGCAGTCCCGGGATTTTCTCCCGCAGAGGGCGTTTCTCCCCTTCCTCTTGAGCGGCGCCGCCGGCGGCCTGTTCCTCGTTGGAGACCGGACTCATCACGGCGGGGGGCTGCTGGCTGTTCAAGCTGACGTTCTGGAACGTCTCGGATCGCTGCGCGGTGGTGTTCGACGCCGGCCGGCCGGCGGTCTGGTGCTCGACGGCCGTTTTGCCCGGCCGCGCCAGGGCGGTGGAGCCGTCGGCGGTGGAGTCAACGACCACACGCGGCTGATTCATCCCGTCGGGATAGACCTCGGGATGGTCACGGCCGATCGTTCGGCGCTGGGCCAGAAGGGTCGGGGACTCGATCGGCGGATAGGGGGGAAGGGTGTAGCCGTTGCGGTGCGCGGCCAGGTAGGCGTCGCGCTTGCGAATGAAATCGGGGCTGGGGGGGGATTCCTGCCGTCCCGTCTGTCCGTCGGTTTGAATATTCGAGGTGGTCGCCGGTTTGTAGTACTTGGGAGGGTCGCGGTAGACACGAGAGTTGCGCGCAGGCGTGTAGACCGGCACGCTGGAGATGGGGAAGACTCCCGAGCGTTTGAGCGCCTGCTGCGCCGGGGTGGAGGCAATAGAGATCTTCTTAACCGTGGGGTTTTGCAGCGCCTGGCCGAAGAACTGCTGCGCGTTGGAGGGGAGGTGCGCCAGCTGGAATTGCGCCTGGGTCAAAAAGGCCTGGATACGGAGGCAGAAGGTTCCCATCGTCAGGTTGCCGTCTGATCCCCAAAGGAGCCCCGCCAGCTCTCCGCATCGGTTGAAAATAGGGCCGCCGGAATCGCCGAACCGCACGGCCGTGCCGATCATCAGCGTCTCGCCCGGAAGCGGCTCTTTCAGCCAGGGGAACGCGCTGTAATCGATAATCGAGTAACTGAGCACCGGGCCGCTGGACATCTGGAACTCTTCCAGCCCGGGGGCGCTGCCATACCCCCCAACCCAGAGCTCATCGCCGATCTGCGGGACCTCCAGCGAGATCGGGATAGGAACGAACGGCGGTTTGTGAACGACGACCGCGGCGATATCCCAAACGTCGTCGGCGAGAATGACCGCGCCGGGGGAGCGAAAGGTCGGAAAGCGAATATCGAGAAGGCCTTCAGAGGAGCTGACCACGTGCCAATTGGTCAGAACAATACCGAGCTCGCCCGATTCGGCGGCATAGACGCCGCTGCCGTAGTAGACCGCCTGCGACTGACCGGAGTTGGTTTGGATCCGGTCGCCGTGCCCGATGATTTTGGCGACGGCCGAGTAGGGATGCTGCACATCCGCCCGGACACCGGCTGTGGGCCATCCCAGCAATAGGAGGGCCATGACCGCCACCGTAATAAACAGACGGCGGTACTTCCACGCTGTTGTGTCAAAGCAGGAAAGAGAGGTCATTAAATCCGACGCGTTAATTCGCTTTATGTATAATTCGGGCGGCAACAATCCCTAATCATTGATTCGACCCGGCGGGAGAAGCTTTTTAATTATTACTTTGGAGATAGTCAAAGCTCTCCCAGGCGGCATAAGCGGCGCGATTCCACACCCGGTGGGTCTGCGGCGGATAGAATACCGAGCGCGAGTTGTCCCGGAATAACGGCCGCAGCGGATGTATCGAAAACTCCCAACGCGGGAAGCGCGAAGGGTTTAGACCTCGCCCCACTTTTTGCGAAGGAACCACTCACAGGAGATAAGCAGAATAAATAGAACAAACAGCGGCCAGCGGTCGTAGAGGGTTTGACGGCTTTGACGCGTTTCGGTCAATGTCTTGGCCTTGTCCAGAAGCTCCTCGACCAGGCCCGGAAGCGCTTCGGGGGTGAGCAGCCCGCCGGAGGTGATCCGCGCCATGTTGGCGAGTGTCTCGGGGGAGGCGGCACTGTTCTCCAGCTCGGGGTTGTACTGCTCGATCAAAAAGCGCCCGTTCCCCTGGCGGCGGAAGGCCGGATCGCTCGTGTCGGCGACCTGCGCGGTGATAAGATAGTCCCCTTTGGTGTCGGCGGTGAGATTTCCCGAAAGGGAGAGAATACCACCGGTGTTTTTATCGGAACGCAGGGCAACCGCCCCGCCGGGGCCGTCGGGCCCTTGGACCTGGACGTCGAGCCGGAGGTTTTCGGCCCGCTGGGTTTCCAGCGGCCGGTAGAGGATTCGAACGGGAATCGTCTCGGATGGGGTGAAGCGATGCCGGTCGAGCTGGACCAAGAGCTCGCCGGGGCGCAGTTGGTCGCGATTGGCGCACCACAGGGCAAGCTGCCGCCAGAATCGTCTCTGTTCCTCGCCGAAGCCCCCCAGCGACCAGCGCCAGGTCGAGTCGGTGGCGACCAGCGCGACGCGTCCCTTGCCGACGGTCTGGGTGATCAAAATCGGCTCATGAGAAGCCGCGCGGGTCTGAAGCAGAATATCGGCCCCCTCTTTGACCTGACCTAAGGGCCAGACGGTTTCCAGTTCGGGGAGCGCCTGCCAGAGCTGACGGCTTTTTTCCGGCTCCACGCTCAGTCCGGTTAGGTAGTGCTCCTCACCGAAGGGGGTCGGTTCGACCGCGGCAGGGCGCCGGCGTTCCCGGCGCTGACGCTCCAGCAGTTCCGGCGGGGCGTCCAGCGGGAGGCGCTTCATTCCGTCGAGCGTCACGGGGAAAAGCTGCGCCAGCGGCGTTTGGTCGTATCCCCCCGCCGAGAAGGCGCGCTCCCCGGCGGTGAGGATCAGCCCGGCGCCGTCTCGGACACGGTCGGCCAGCGCCCGGAGTTCCTCGGGCTTGAAGGCCGAGGAGTCGATATCGCCCAAGATGTACCCCGCGTACTGTCCCGGAGCGAAAAAGTTCTCGGCCAGCGACGCCCGCGCGGCGGCCGAGGCGGCCAGACGCTGTACCTCGCTGGCGCCGGAAAAGGTGACGTTTTTGTCGGGGGTAATGCGCGCGTAGTCGGTTCTTAATTCCGCCGAGGATTCCAGCGCCAGGCGGATGAATTTCTGTTCAAAGCGGGTCGTTCCCTCCAGGCAGAGGAGAGCGAAGCCGCCGTCGATAACATCGATGAAGTCGCTTTTGACGTTGTTTATCGAGAGTATCTCCCCCGGGACCTGTTCGGCGCGCACCGAGATCTTCCATTGGCCGGGATGCTCCGGGGCGTATTTGAAGCTAAAAGGGATCAGCTCGCGGCCGCTTTCGGCGCTGATCGATGTTTGCCCGACGGCAGCAGTTGTCCCGTCGGGCTGCTCGATTTCCAGCGTCAGATCGGTCGACTCCCCCTGACAGCCGGTGGCCTGAACCAGCCCCGAGACGGTGATCGTGTTGCGCGAGAAGACCCGTGCCGGAAGCGAGAGCTCTTTGACCGCGATATCATGCGGCAGTTCGGTATCGGACTGACCGAAACAGACCGCCCAGATCGGAACCTTCGCGTCGCGGAACCGAAGCGCGGCGTCCTGCGCCGACTTCCCGTAGGCGCCGGCCCCGTCGGTGATCTCGGCGTGCTCGGTGCCGTCGGACAGGAGAATCGTTCCGAGGATCCGCTTTCCGGCGTTTTGCGCGAGCATCTCGGGCAAAGCGGTCCCAAAAGCGGTCAGTTCTCCTTGGGGGGTATCCGGAAGGGTAATGGCCGCCGAGTCGGCCGGCAGCGCAAGGGCGTGAGCATCAAAACCGTAGACGAGAAGCTCGTTTCCCGAATCGATAAAACGCCGCAGTTGATCGCTCAGGGGAAGAAGGGTTCGCTTTAACGCCTCGAAGCGCGTCGTCTCTCCCTGGGAGAGGGCCATGCTTTCGGACGTGTCGACGGCGACCAGCAGGGCCGACGGCAAGGGGACCGTTTCGCGCAAAAGAACAGTGGGGCGCAGCAGCAGCACGGCGAAGAGAAAGTAAAGCGCCCCGCGCAGCCCCAGCAATACCCGCCGGCGCGATCCGGCGACGCGCTGAAGAGGAAAGAACCAAAGACCCGCGATCAAGACGGCCAGAAAGACCCCGACAAAAAGAGGGCTTCCCAGCAGCGGCGCGAAGGTCAGTCGATCCATAACAGTGGCGTCACCGGAAATATTGCGTGATGTCGGCCAAGCCGCCTCTTGCGGCTGTCAGTTCCCCCGGCGCGGCTGAGGCCGGCCCGGACCGCCGCGGCGCTGATTGTTGTTGGGGCCGCGGCGCTGAGCGCCCTCTTTGTGCTGCCGATGGCGGTCGATATTGAACCGAATCACCTTCGAAATGGTCTCTTCCCAGCTGGGGAAGGTGTGATTGCTTTCCTGCGGCTCGGGCGACTCGTCGGGGATATTCTCCGGGACCGGGACGTCTTCCGGCTCGGGACGAGGACGCTGCCGGCGGCGGTCGGCCTCGCGCCCCGCACGCGGCCCGAACGGCTGCTCGCCGGGGTCGTAGTAAACAGCCCGCTGTTCGGCGGCCGGCTCTTCAAAATCACGCTCGTCGAAGCCGCGCACGTCGAAGTCGCGATCTTCGACTTCGAAGGGGGATTCGTCAAAAGGACGCTCCTCGAAGGGACGATCGTCGAAGCGGCTGGGACGGCGGCTCTCCTCACGCGCAACGGTATCCACGCGGGGGCGGTTATCCCCACGGCGGGGACCTTCCGGGCGGGGGCGCTCGTCCATACGGGGGCGCTCGTCCATACGCGGGCGTTCCTCCATACGGGGACGCTCGTCTATGCGGGGACGGTTGTCTACACGCGGACGGTTGTCTACACGCGGACGGTTATCTACACGCGGACGGTTATCTGGGCGGGGACATTCCTCCTGGCGCGGGCGGTTATCTACACGCGGACGATTGTCCTGGCGGGGGCGGTCGTCCACACGCGGGCGGTTCTCCTGGCGGGGACGGTTATCCACACGCGGACGATTATCCTGGCGCGGGCGGTTATCTCCGCGGCGGGGACCTTCCGGGCGCGGACGGCCGGCGTCTTTGAAGCGCGGCTCCTCCGGTCGCTGCTGGCGGGGGGCCGGCGCCTGGGCTTGGGCGCGGGGAGTGAACGAGATCTCCGGGTCGTCGGAGAAATCGAACTGGTCTTTCTTCTGCGTCGGGCGGTCGTCCCTTCGCGGGGGGGTCTTTTCACGCCGCGGCTGGCTTTCACCGGCGGGGGAATCACCCGCTTGGGGAGCGTCGTCCGAGAATTGGGAAGCCCAGAGCTTCTCGGCGTCCTCTTTCGAGAGCTTGGCGGGGACGTCCGGACGGGGGGCTTCTTTAGCGGGAGCGCCGTGACGCGGGGCAAAATCGATATCGTCGCGGCCGAAATCGATGCTGTCGAAGTCGTCGAAAACGTCGAAGGGCTTCTCGGCGGCCGGTTCGGCCGGCTTGTCCTCGGTCTTCGCGCCGCGGCCAGACGGCTTGGCGGAGGATTGCGGCTGCGGCTCGGGTTCGGGCTGCGGCAGTGGTTCGGCCGGCTGGTACCAGGAGATATCGGAGGAAGCGTTGTTCGCGAAAAAATCGTCGAACGAGACTTCTTGCCGCCGCGGCGGCCTTTTGGCCGCGGGCTGGCCGCTGTTCGGTTCCTCGATCTTCGGCTCTTCGGTCAGCGGTTCATCGGCCGGCGGCTCGGGAGCGGACACCTTTTTGCGGGGACGGCCGCGCTTGGGGCGAGGGGCGCTTTCCTCGTCGAACGGTCCCTCGGCGGGGGCCTTCGACGCGCTTTTGGCCTTCTTCTCGGCACTTCCGCTGATCTGAGCGGCCAGGGCGCCGAGAATATCGGCTTTCTCGATCAATTCGGCCTCACTGATGACCTTCTTCGGACGGCCGCGGCGTTTTTTCGGCTCATCGCTCGGAACCACGGAGCGATCGAGCGTTTCCTCGCCGCTGTGGCTCGACAGGTCGATCGCCTTCTTAGCGGTTTTGCGCGCGCCTTTTTTTGCTCCCCGCCGAAGGGGGGCGCTCTTGGCGGGGGAGGGAGTTATTTCTTGCGAAACGTCTTTCCCCGGATCCTCGTTCACGCCGCCGTTATTTGGCGCGGCACTGTCATTTGGCGTGTCGCCGGGCGAGGGGGCGCCGAAGCCAATGTCTTGATCGTTGTCGGGTTGGATAAGTTCGTCGTCCCAATGACTTGAGTTTTTTCCTTGTGGGTCCATTCTGCTGACCGTAAAAATTTCTTTTTGCCGATACGTTGATTAAAGACGCCCAGTGTGCGTCCACGTGAACATGCCTGTCGATTGAATGACTCGCTCGCGGCGAGGAATCCCCCCCCTTGGGGCCACTTAAGAAAATTCGCGCGGGTTGAAAGGGCGAATTTTTGAACGTGACGCCCGCGGCTGCAAAAAAGCCGGGGCAAAAGGGGCCGATGGATATACTCTTCGCGCCTTTGCCGAAAGGGCGCTTTTTTCGCTTACGACGAAGCGCGGCGGCAAAGACGGAAGACAGCTACTGTTGTTTCACCCAATACGGGGGGAATTATACCCCCCATAGGTTTTTATGAAAAGGGGTTTTATCTTTCCTCCGGCGCGCGGGTAGGGAGGTTAAAACTCTTTTAGGAGCGTGTTGACGGCCCGTCCCATCGCGATGGGGTAGCGCTCCAGGTCGAGAATATGGAAGATCTGCCGATTGGTCTTTTCCTCGGTATGTTTCCATGTGGTAAAACCGTCGCTCGAGCAGGCGACCTCGACCGGCTCCATCCGGTAGAGGAGGTCGTTCGGATCGATCGCCTCCTCGGGGACAATCTCGCCGTCCCGCGTCACCGTCTGCCCCGCCGCCCGAAGGATGCTGGCGGTCGACCACATCCCCCGATCCTGGGCGAGAATCTCTTCCCAGTGGCGGTCGTCGATATCGGCATCGAGCGCGGCGAGCCATTTGGCCGATTCGGTTCGGTCGAGCATAAACGCGAAGAAATTCTTCAGCCGCTTCGAGATCCCCTCCAAGGCGACGCGGTGAGACATCTTATAGAAGGCGCCGTTGGGGCCGCACCGCCACGATTCGGTCGTGTCCCAGCAGGGATACCAGCATATCGGCGCCGGGGAGGAAAACAGCGACGCGTAGGCGATCGGGTTGAGACTGACGTTGCACTCGAGCTGATCGGGGCGCTCGGGGTTGTCGTGAGCGCTGCCGGCGTCTAAGTGGACGGCGGCGCAGCGATCGGCGAACAGCCGCGGATCGCGAACGGCTGCCACGGCAATGTCGGAGGCCGAGCCGACGCAGGTGATATGAAGCCGGTCGGGGGCGCCGCGCAGCGCCGAGAGGATCAGGTCGATCGCGCCGCGGTCGGATCGGTCCAGCTGAGGCATCGAGTCGGTGATCGAGCTCATCAGCGGTCCGGAGCCGACCGCCGCGGGGACGGACAGTCCGCAGAGGCGGTTCATTTGGGCGACGGCGGCGACGTCGGGGTCGCCGATACGCCTCGGCGGGGGGGAGTCGATGACGATACCGGCGATCTTGGCCTGGCCGCGCAGGGCCAGGGAAAAGAGGGTCGCCAGGTCGAAGTGGTCGTCCGGGTCGCCGTGGGGGCGGAACAGGTCGGTCTGATGGAGGATCAGCGGCAAGCGACCCGAGGCGGCGCTGTCGGAGGCGGCTTGAACAGAGCTTTGGGTATCGTCGGCGCGCAGCGATCCGCAGGCCAGCGCCGCGCATCCGGCGGCAAGGAGTTGACGGCGGGAGATCGTGGGGCGATTTTCTTCCATCGGGAGGGGCTTCATAATAGTACCTTATTGTTCTTTCATTTAATGCGAACGCGAGGAAAAATTTTTCGGGGAAAGGCGAAAAAAACTCTTGTTTTAGGGGGTTTCGGCGCTTTGCGTGCCTTGACACCCGTTCTTGATATTTTTAAAATCCGCTCATTAAAAGTGTAGCCGAGGCCGCTGCCCGTTTCAATAGGAACCGACCGGCCGAAGCTATTTTTAGGTGGCGGTTTTAAGGGAAGTGATTCCTCTTGAAACCAAAACACGGTTGAACCTGTAGTTACAGAAAGGGTCGAAGCATGATCGTCGGAATCCCGAAAGAGATGAAGAACAACGAGAACCGAGTTGCCCTTACCCCGGGCGGCGCCTACGAGTTGGTTAAAAGCGGGCACAAAGTGATTATCGAGCAAAATGCCGGCGCGGCCAGCGGGTTCGCCGACAAGGATTATCTCGAAGCCGGTGCCGAGATCCTTTCGACCCCCGACGAAATCTTCGCCCAGGCCGAACTGGTCGTCAAGGTCAAAGAGCCGGTCGAGTCCGAATACAAAAAGATTCGTCCCGGTCAGACCCTTTTCACCTACTTCCACTTCGCCTCGGACCGTGAGCTGACCGACGCGATGCTCGCCTCCGGGGCGACCTGCATCGCCTACGAGACGGTGCAGAAGAGCGATCGTTCCCTGCCGCTGCTTACCCCCATGTCCGAGATCGCCGGCCGTACCTCGATCCAGGTCGGGGCCGCCTTCCTCGAGAAGCCGCAGGGGGGCAAGGGTATCCTCCTCGGCGGTGTTCCGGGCGTGAAACCGGCGAAGGTGCTGATCCTCGGCGGCGGCATCGTCGGAACCAACGCCGCGAAGACCGCCGCCGGTATGGGCGCCGACGTGGTCATCTGCGATATCTCCCTCCCGCGTCTGCGTTATCTGGAAGATACCCTTCCGGCGAACGTCCGTACGCTGATGGCCTCGGAGTATAACATCCGCCGCGAGCTTCCGCAGGTCGACCTGGTGATCGGCGCGGTCCTGGTTCCGGGCGGCAAGACCCCGCATCTGCTGACCCGTTCGATGCTCCCGCTCATGGAGCCCGGCACGGTGCTGGTCGACGTCGCGATCGACCAGGGCGGTACTTTCGAGTCGTCGCACGCCACGACACACGACGAGCCGACCTTCGTCGAAGAGGGTGTGATCCACTACTGCGTCGGCAATATCCCCGGCGGTCTTCCGAGAACCTCCACCGTGGCGCTGACCAACGCGACCTTCCCGTATGTCCAGGCGCTGGCCGACAACGGCTGGAAGAAGGCCTGCGGCGTCTGCCCCGAGCTGATTCCGGGTCTGAACATGATCGACGGCAAGGTGACCTGCAAGAACGTCGCGGCCGCTTGGGATCTGGCCTATACCGAGCCGGTGCTCGGCTAAAAAAACACGCGCCACTGAGCGCGGCCGAATTCAAGAAAACGCTCCGCCCCATACGGCGGGGCGTTTTTTTTCGCTCTTGCCGGCGGACTTGTAAACGGGGCACTTTGGGGAAAGTTTTCCCTTATCGCTTAAGATTCTCCTCGAAATAACCGAAAAATACGGAAAATACGGCACAGTTTCTGAAAACTACCCGGTTTATGCCCCTTGCCATTATCGGGCGGGGGGAAGCCAAACAGGAAGGCACACGCGATGAGTCCCAAAGAGCGTCCCATGCCGGACAATCCCCCGAACGAATCCCCGGCCGCGCCGGGGGGCGACAAAAGCGGGCAGCTGATGAGCATCTCGCTGATCACCGCGTCGATTGTCGTGGTGGCGGGGGGAATCCACGCGATTCGAGGACTGCTGACTCCCATCTTGATGGCGACCTTCTTCGCGCTGATCCTTTTGATTCCGTTCAATTGGCTGCGATCCAAGCTGCGGCTGTCCCGCGTCCTGGCGCTGATCGTGGTGATCCTCCTGACGTTTATCATCTCGCTTTTGACGGTCGGCACCCTGGCCAATCAGCTGGCGCAGTTCACCGATCGTCTTCCCGAGTACCACGAGCGGCTGGAGCAAAGGTTACTGTCGCTGCCGATCCATCTGGAAGAGTATATCCCGATCAAACTTCCCCGCCGCCCCGACACCGAACCGGAGGAGTCTTCGCGCCTCGCCCCGGCGGCGCGTTCGGGCGTTCGCCCGGTGGTGTTCCTTCACCGGTCGGATCGTTCCGCCCCAAGCGCGAAAACCCCGCGCCTTCTGTCCCTTCTGGACGAGCCCGCCCCGACAGGAACCCAGGTGCCGGCCGGCTCGCTGACACCGGCCGAATCGGCGATTCAGATCACCCCTCCGGAGCCGATTAAGGCCGAAACCACCTTGACGGTTCCCGATTCGTCGGAGCTTCAGGGGGCGGCGGGAAAGAAACTGACCACCCGGCTGGGGGCGACTTCCGAAGACGCGGTGCGCAGCGGCTCTTACATGCTCTTCGGCTTCTTAAAAGCGTTCTCCGGCGAGATCGCCCAGCTGGCCAGCAATACCCTGGTGATCATGATTTTGGTGATCTTCATGCTGCTGGAGTCGTTCCACCTTCCCGATAAGATCACGCTTGCCCTGGCCTCGCGCGATTTCGAGACAAGCGCGAAGATACGCGATCTGAAAAACAAGATCCAGCACTACTTTATCATCAAGACCAAAGTCAGTTTGATCACCGGGCTGCTCTCGACGATCGTCCTGACGATTCTTGGGGTTCAATACCCGCTTCTGTGGGGGATCTTGGCGTTCCTTCTGAACTATATTCCAAACATTGGGCCGATCGTCGCGGCGATTCCGCCGCTGATCTTAGCGACGGTCGACAGCGGAATCACCGACGGCGTTCTGGTGGCGGTCGGAATGATCGGGATCCACATCGTGATGGGGTACTTCTTCGAGCCGCGATGGCTCGGCCGAGGGCTCGACCTGTCGGCTTTGGTCGTCCTGCTGTCGCTGTTTGTCAGCGGCTGGTTCCTGGGGTTGGCCGGCGTCTTTTTGGCGCCGCCCCTGGCGGTGATCTGCAAGATCATCTTAGGGGCGTTCCCCGAGACCGAGTGGATCGCGGTGCTGATGTCCGATGGTGTTCCCGAATCGGGCCAAGAGTGATTTTTCTCTCACGCGCTCTTGGTATACCCCAGCGAGCGGAGAACCTCGAGGATTTCGCTGCAGGTGGGGAACATCCGCCCGCTGCGCTGTTTGTAGAGGTTCAGCGCGTTCATAAATTCCAACTCGTCGCGGGAGTAGACCCGGTCGCTGGTCGTCGGGTCGACTCCGCGTCGTTTGACGCTCTTTTTGATCGCTGTTATTTCTTGTTTCGTGGTGAATTGGGCCGCGGCGGTATTCTCACAGAATGGCTCCGACATGCGTCTACAGACTAACCTTCCAGGCGAACTGCCCACAATGAAATCCCTCCGACGGGGGAGGTCTTTCGCGCTTGAATGACGGATGAAATACGTATGACTTTCGGCAAGAGCGTGTTTAAGTTTTGCTATCTTGCCTAGTTTTCTTATCGTCCCCACTATCGCTCGAAAGAAGAGTAAACAAAATAAAAAGAATGAGAAAATCAAAAACTGTGGATAAACCTTAACGATTATTCCGCCTTGATTCTTACGGGAAAAATCCCCCGGATGCCCCCGTTCTTGCGGGGAAACAGGGGGCTTGAATCATTGACGGGCGGGCGCCTGAGAGTATAATAACCGCAATTTTGGGTCTGTCCAAATGACAAGTGTCTTCTCCCAAGGGGGAAATACCCCTTTTTAGGAGGGACCGAAATGCTGATCAACCGTGACTATCCTTTAGAGAGGAGTGACTGACGATGCCCAGACGCAGTGACGTTAAGAAAGTGTTGATTATTGGTTCCGGTCCTATCGTGATTGGCCAGGCGTGTGAGTTTGACTACTCCGGCACCCAGGCCTGCAAGGCGCTTCGCTCGCTCGGCTACGAAATTGTTCTGGTCAACTCCAACCCCGCGACCATTATGACCGATCCGCATATGGCCGACGCGACTTATATTGAGCCGCTGACGGTCGAGTCGCTGGAGAAGATCATTGTAAAAGAGCGTCCCGACGCCCTTCTTCCGAACCTCGGCGGCCAGTCGGCGCTGAACCTGGCGACCGACCTTCAAAGGCACGGTGTTCTGGCCAAGTACGGCGTGCGCGTGATCGGTGTTCAGCTCGACGCCATCGAACGGGGCGAGGACCGCCAGGCGTTCAAAGATACCATGGCTTCCCTGGGGATCGATACGCCGCGCAGCGAAGTGGCGCACTCCGTGGAAGAGTGCGAGAAGATCGCCGAAAAGCTCGGTTACCCGGTGGTCATCCGTCCGGCGTACACCATGGGGGGAACCGGCGGCGGTATCGTCCACGACATCGAGGAACTTCGGACGATCGCCGCGCGCGGTCTGTCGGCCAGCTTGGTCAACGAGGTTCTGATCGAAGAGTCGGTCCTCGGCTGGGAAGAGCTCGAACTGGAGGTGGTCCGCGACGCGAAGAACCAGATGATCACCGTCTGTTTCATCGAGAACGTCGACCCGATGGGGGTCCATACCGGGGACTCCTTCTGTACCGCCCCGATGCTGACCATTTCCGAAGACGTCCAGAAGAAGCTGCAAGAGTACTCCTACCGCATTGTCGAGCGGATTGGCGTGATCGGCGGAACAAATGTCCAGTTCGCGCACGATCCGGTGAGCGGCCGAATCGTCGTGATCGAGATCAACCCGCGCACCAGCCGTTCCTCGGCCTTGGCCAGTAAGGCGACCGGTTTCCCGATCGCGCTGGTTTCGGCCAAACTGGCGACCGGCATTACCCTCGACGAACTCCCCTACTGGAAAGAGGGGACATTGGAGAAATACCGCCCCAGCGGCGATTACGTCGTCGTCAAATTCGCCCGCTGGGCCTTCGAGAAGTTCCGCGGGGTGCAGGACAAGCTCGGAACGCAGATGCGCGCCGTCGGCGAGGTGATGAGCATCGGGAAGAACTTCAAAGAGGCGTTCCAGAAGGCGATCCGTTCCCTGGAGATCGGGGCTTACGGTCTGGGGTTCTATCACCACGTCGACGAGCTGTCGACCGAAGAGATTCTCCACAAGCTTGATGAACCGAACTCTCTGCGCTACTTCCTTATCTATGAGGCGCTGCGCCGCGGCGTGACGGTCGAGCAGATTCAGGAGAAGACCCATGTGAAGGCCTACTTCCTCCAGCAGATGAAAGAGCTGGTCGAGCGCGAGAAAGAGATTCTCTCCCACAAGGGAGGCGCTCTTCCCGATGAACTGCTCAAGACCGCCAAACTCGAGGGGTTCTCCGACCGCTATTTGGCGAAGCTCCTGGATGTGAGCGAAAAGTCGATCCGCGATCAGCGCCTGGCGATGGGCGTGAAAGAGACCTGGGAGTTTGTCCCCGTCAGCGGTGTCGACGACGCCCGCTACTACTACTCGACCTACAACTACAAAACCTACAACGTCGATCAGACCAATCCGGTCTCCAAGCGCAAGAAGGTGATGGTTCTCGGCGGCGGCCCGAACCGCATCGGCCAGGGGATCGAGTTCGACTACTGCTGCGTCCACGCGGCGCTGGCCCTGCGCAAGGCCGGTTACGAGACGATTATGGTCAACTGCAACCCCGAGACCGTCTCGACCGACTACGATACCAGCGACAAACTCTACTTCGAGCCGCTTACCCTCGAGGATGTGCTGAGCATCTACGAGCATGAGCAGCCCGACGGCGTGGTGGTTCAGTTCGGCGGCCAAACGCCGCTGAACCTGGCCCGTCCGCTGGCCGAGGCCGGGGTGAAAATCATCGGGACCTCCCCCGATACGATCGACCTGGCCGAAGACCGCGACCTCTTCCGCAAGATGATGCAGAAGCTCAATATCCCGCAGCCCGAATCGGGGATGGCCTCCAACGTCGAGGAAGCGCTGGCGATTGCCCGCCGGATCGGCTACCCGCTGATGGTTCGCCCGTCGTTCGTTCTCGGCGGCCGCGCGATGGAGGTCGTCCACGACGACGAGATGCTGACCGACTACGTCAACGCCGCGGTCGACATTTCCCCGGAGCGCCCGATCTTGGTCGACCGCTTCCTGGTGAACGCCACCGAGACCGAGGCCGACGCGATCTGTGACGGAACCGACGCGTTCGTCCCGTCGGTGATGGAGCATATCGAATTGGCCGGCATCCACTCCGGCGACTCGGCCTGCGTCATTCCTCCGCTGAGCATCCCGCCGAAGCATATCGAGACGATCCGCGATTACACCCGCAAGATCGCCGTGGAGATGGGGGTGGTCGGTTTGATGAACATCCAGTACGCGATCGCTCAAGACACGGTCTACATTCTCGAGGCGAACCCGCGCGCCAGCCGCACGGTCCCGCTGGTCTCGAAGGTCTGCAACGTCGAGATGGCTTCTTTGGCGACGAGAATGATGATCGGCGAGACGCTCGCCTCGCTGAACCTCAAGCCGCGAAACTTCAATCACCATGGGGTCAAGGAGGCGGTCTTCCCGTTCAATATGTTCCCCGAGGTTGACCCGCTTCTGGGGCCGGAGATGCGCTCCACCGGCGAGGTTCTCGGTCTGGCCGAGGATTTCGGCCTGGCGTTCTATAAGGCGGAAGAGTCCGCCGGCGGTACCCTCCCGGCGGAGGGAACGGTGCTGATCACCGTCGCCGAGCAGGATCGCCCGGCGCTTCATGATGTCGCCCGCCGTTTCGCGGAACTCGGTTTCAAAATCTTGGCGACGGCCGGCACGCACAAGACCCTCGCCTCTATGGGGATCGAGTCGACCCCGATTCTCAAGGTCCACGAGGGGACGCCGAATATCATCGACGCGATGAAGAACGGCGAGATCCAGCTGGTGGTCAATACCCCCAGCGGGAAGGCGAGCCAGCACGACGACTCCTATATCCGCAAGAACGCTATCAAATTGCGGATTCCTTATATCACCACCCTGACCGCGGCCCGTTCGGCCGCCGACGGCATCCGCGCGATCCGCGAACAGAAGGAGACCGTCAAGTCGTTGCAGGAATACCACCGGTAAATCCTTCTTGCGGCGAAGATTCGTCGTAAAAATAAAAGCGGCAGGCCTTTGCGGCCTGCCGCTTTTTTATCTTCCCGACACCAGAGGCGCCGTCTGTTACCAGGGGATGATTCTCTTAAAGAAGTTCTTTTTCTCTTCCGGGGCGGTATCATCGCCGCTGTCCGTCCGCGCGGCGACCTCCGGGGGCTGCTGGTCGAATCGGACGTATTCCGGCCGCGGGGGGGCGTCGGCCAGCGCCTCCTCGGGAACGCAGCGCGCGAGAATTTCCATCGCCGGCAGCTCCAGCAGTGCCGCCGCGTCGGCGAACCGGTCTTCCCCGCAGGCACGAGCCGCCGAGGCGACACACTGGGCCAGATCATCCTGCTCGGAACGCAGCAGCGCCGTGTCGTACAGACGCATATCGTCGAGCCAAATCACCCCCGGGCCGGTGAGGTCGAACCGCAGAGAAGTCTGTTCCAGCCCTTCGATCGGGAGGGTATCGAACAGAAGGACCTCGCGGGTCCAGATGATCCCGTCGACCGCGGCGGCCTGACCGGAGGCGCGCTTTTGCTCGATCGAGCGCAGCAGCGCCGGCCCGGGCTGGAGCGTCCGGGTCCACTGGCGATCGGCGCCGCTGCCGATCAACGATATTTGAAGCGGGAGCTCTTTGGTCCCCTCGGGAATCCCGAAGGCGATGTTGACGAACAGCCGCCCCGAGCCGGAGGGGACGAACGGCCGGCTCATCACCGCCACGGGGAGGGACGAGCAGTTCAGCCGCAGCGAGGCGTCTCCCTCGTGGACCGTGGTGTGATCGAGCTGGACACCGCCGCGCTCCGCCGAGCCGCCGCCCTGACTTAAGACCACCCAGCCGGGGATATCGCCGCCGGAGGCCTCTTCCTGAGGGGCGTTTTTCTTTAGGATATTGACGTATGAAATATCCAGTCCCAGCCGAGAGCTCTTCTTTCCGTCCGATTCCGCGGCGACGGCGCGCTCCTGCGCGATCGCGAGGTTGAACCCGGGATTGTCGATCTCGATCTGTGTTCCGACCGCGGCGATCTGGAGACGGTCGGCCGCCTTTTCGATCGCCCGCTGAATCCGCCCGCCGGCGGAGCAGATCTCGTCGGGACGGGTGACCTGGACGCTGTCGATCACGCAGTTCGGATCGGTGATCCGCATCGCGACCAAATCGTAGGGGCGCAGGGAGAGCTGCCAGTTGATATGGCCGCCGCTGCTTTCGGCCTCGGCCGCGGCTCTTCCCCCGACGAAGGTCTCGTACGGCGCGCCCGCCTCGGCCTTGACGCTTAAGTGTACCCCGCAGTGATACGGCGCGTCGTTGAGCAGATAGATCCACCGTCCCTGCTCGGTCGGAAGGGTTCGCACGACGACCGGCTGAAGGGAGACTTGGCCGCCGTCGGCCTCGGGGCAGTACGTCTGGAACGGCCGGTTCGGGAGTTCCCGCCACACGTCGATCCATTCCGCCAGAGAGTCCTCTCCCCCGAGCGGGAGCATACGCCCCCCTTCGGCGAAGCGAAGGGTATCGGCCACGGCGAGCTGATGGGTGAATCGCCGAAGGTTTTCCTCTTCGCTGGGAACCAGGAGCGTCTCCAGGGAGGTGAAGGTCGGATGGAACGGACTGGCGGCGTCGAACGAGGTTAAACGCCGCGCTTCGCTGTCGTGATGGAAATAGGCCCCCTCAAGGTATTCCAGAGCGCTTTGGGGGTAGAGCGCCAGGGAGTCGCGCGACTGCGCGTCGCGGCTTTGGAGGGTTCGCAGCGTGCTGGCGTCGTCCACCCGCCCGGGACGGTAAAGGATGATGGACTCGTCGTCGGTGTAGAGTTTCGGGTCGTAACCGCAGCGGATCATTGCCTCGCGCCGACGGGCGGCACGCTGATGGGGCGAAGCGAACAGTGCCCCGGAGAAGCCGTCGCGCGGCGGGGCGGTCCAAACCAGATGGAGCCGCGCCTCGGGGCGAACGCTCTTGATGGTCGCGGCGATCTTTTCGCACAGGGTATGAACGCAGGCCGCCCGCCACGACAGCCAATAAATTTGGACATCCCCCTGGAGCAGCGCCGCTCGGCGCGCGAAACGCTCCGCGTCGCGCGCGGCGGCTTCTTTGGTCAGCGCGGCCTTAAGCTCGTCGGTCACCGGGGTATTGGCCAAAAGAGCGCTGACGAAACAGCCGAAGAGCGTGTCGTCCAGCCCATAGACCGGGTCGTTCGGCAGAAGCATCGGCCCGGTATCGGACAGCTCCAGGGCAACCCCGCCGAAGGAGGGATGGTGAGCGTAGCGCAGAAGCAGTTCGCTGACCGCGCGCAGGAGTGTCTCTTGAACTTGGGGATGCAGAATGTTGTAGGGGGTGATCTGGCCGTCCGGGGCGGCGATTTTCAGCCGGCTGCCGTCCGGCCCGATCCAGAACAGGTTATCTCCGGCGGGGTTCTCCTCCAGCTCGCACAGCGGTGCGTTGAGGTCGAGCATCGGGATAAAGGTCATCCCGCACTGATTGAATCGGCGGTAGATCAGTTCCGGGACATCCTTGCGGACGGGGTCTTCCCCGTTGGGGAGGAAGATCCCCCCGTCGAACTTCGGGTTGGGACGGAGGATTTCGCTGGGGTAAAGCGCGCTTCCGTCGGCGGCGACCGACATAATCAGCGAATTGTAACCGGCGAGGTTGAGGTACTGCGTCAGGCGGGCCGACGCCGCGTCGAAGCTGTTCCAATCCTCGGCCCCCATCACGCCGATCGATCCCTTTTGCCGCGGGGCGGAAAACTGGTCGCACAAAAGCGGCCGGGACATCACGGCGGTGAAATCCCTGCCGTCGGTCCGCGGGCGGGGTTCCCACTGATCGCGGGCGCGGTAGATTTTGATTCGGCCGTAGATCGCCGGCAGACCCTCTTTGGGCGCGGTCATCAAGATGGTGGGGGTCATGGTCTTCGGCCAGAAGAGAAGCTGGTAGCGAAGGACCCGCCCGGAGAGTCGGTCGGAGATCTCCGAGGATGAGACAAGAACGCCGCCGTCGATGGTTCGGGGGAAGACGCCGCCGGTAACCGACGGCTCCAGGATCGTGACCCCCATCGCCATCGGCTGATCGGCCGGATAGTCGATCTCCAGCAGGTGGGCCTTCCCCGGTTCCTTGATCGGGATCGTGTACGCTTCCCACGCTTTCACGGGAGAATTGGCGACCGGACCTAGCTGCGCGAAGTTGTCGTGGCCGATCTTGCGGGTGGAAAGGTGACCGCTTCCCAGGGGATGCTGCCAGAAACTGTCCCACTGTCCCCAATGGGTGTCGAACTGCATCGAGGGGATCTTGGCGCGCAGCCCGTCGAAATACTCTTTCCCGGGGAGCTCGCCGGTCCAAAGGGGGATGTTCGGCTCTTGGCCGCGCAGCGTATCGGGCCGGTCGTCCTCAGGAACCGTGGGGCCGGAGAGAAGCTTGTTCTTGGAGAATATCTGCCACCAGGAGGGGTTGGTGGGGTCGACGGTCTCCAGGAGCCGGCCGCGCAGTTCCGCCACACGTCCGACCTTGCTCCCTTCCACGGGGGGAGCGACGACCACTCCCTCGATGGTTCGGCTCTCGAGGACGGTATCGGCCTTATCTTTTTGCCCGAGCAGCGGGTAGCGGCTCTTGGCCGTCGGGGTGACCAGGTCGATTTTAACGCGGAACGGCCCGAGAACACCCCTCAAGGGAACTTCCACGTCCAGACGGGGACGCGCGTCGGGGGTGTCGCTGATATCGACACAGCTCGTCCAGATCGGGATATCGGACTGGCTTGCCAGCAGCGAGATGTGGAACGACTGGCCGGTGCCGGTTTTTCGCAGGTAGCGGGTAAACAGGCCGAGGATCAGCGTCTCGTCCGGATCGAAGACCATCGACGGGGAGGCGCTTTGGGCGTAGGCCCCTCCCTTTTGGGCAAAGCGTTCCCCCCCCAGGCGCGAGACCGAAAGGGGGATGGTATCGCCCGGGGCGCGCTCGACGGTGAGCCGGTTTCCGTCGAGGGTCAGGTGAACCGGGGCGCTTAAGATTTCGCTGAGGCGGATGCTTTTTTGCGCCGGCTGCCCATTGCCGCCGTTCAGCGACACGCTGAGGGAACCGTCCGGCGGGAGGACGGCGGTGGTCTGAACCCCGCAGAAGGCCGACGGCTCGGGGGAGGAGAAACGAAGCAGACCGTTTTTTTCGCCCGTGCGTTGGAAGGTGGCCGAGGCGCCGCGGTCGCTGCCCAGCGGCACGCTGTTCCAGAAGAACCCGCTCGAGAGGGTGATCTGGCCCCGCCACGGATGGGGGGTGTCGCAAGAGAAGCTTAAATTCAGGCGTACCGGAAGCGTCGAAGCCGATTGCTGCGCGCCGGCCGCGCAGCAAATCGCCGTCGCAGCGATTCCCAGGAGTGTTCGAAGCAGTACGAACAGGCCTCCGTGCCTGAAAAAAACGTGTCCCATCATCGGGCGGATTGTAGAAATTCCGGCGGGTTCTTTCCAGATCAATTCGGCAAAAAAACGGTCGGTTTGGGCCGTTGTTATGGTGTTGTTTGGTGAAGATGCAAAAGAGACGCAAGTTAAAAGAAACGGGCAATATAACACATGGATACTCCCGGGTGTGTGGTATGCTATATTAGCCGAACGGCGGTAATTACAGCCAAACGCCGAAAGGCGGTTTTTTTCCTTCCACCATTTTTCGGGCATAGGACCTTTAGGGGGATACAAGCGCTATGGATATCACAAACGGGCCGGTATCGGTGGTCAGCGGGGCGTCGAGCGGATTTGGGGCGATCTACGCCGAACGGTTCGCCCGGCGGGGGCACAATCTTCTGCTGATCGCCCGCCGGACCGACCGGCTCGAAAAGCTTGCCGCCGAGTTGACGGACAAGTACGGTATCCGGGCCGAGGTGATGACCGCCGATTTATCGCGCGCGGAAGATCTTCGCCGGGCGGAGGAGAGAATCGAGAAGCTTTCGACGATCGAGTACCTGGTGAACTCCGCCGGCTTCGGGGGAAATCGTCCGTTTCCCGAGGTCGATCTGGACCTGGAGACCCGCATGGTCCTGGTCCACTGCCTGGCGACGATGCGTCTGTGCCGCGCGGCGCTGGTCCCGATGACGGCCAAAAAATCGGGGAAGATCATCAATCTCGCCTCGGCGGCGGGGTTTTTGGCCGGCCGGGGGGCGGCCGACTATACGGCGACCAAGGCGTATATGATCACGTTTTCGAGGTCGCTGCAGGCCGATGTCGTGGATCGCGGGATTCGCGTTCAGGCGCTGTGCCCCGGGATGGTCGCCACCGAATTTCACCAAACCAACCCGATGCGCGATGCGCCGATAAAAAAACGGATCCCCGGCTTCCTGTGGATCGACGCCGAGAAGGTGGTGACCGCGTCGCTTAAATCAATCGACTGCCGCTGGCTGCGCCGGGTGGTCTGTATGCCGACGGTGCGTTACAAGATCTTGATCTGGGCGGGGTACGAGTGGTGGCTGGCTCCCCTGCGGATACTCTTCTCCCGCGGGAGAATACGTTAAAGGGCGCTTACCAGCGGGTCGGGGTCGAGAGGGTTTCTCGCTGGGCGACGAGCAGCTCCACATCCCGGTTCGGGGTGATGCTCGCGTCGATCAGATGCCGGGTGACCGTCGTCAGCGCTTGTCCGGGGGTGTTGTTGATCTTGCTTAAATGGCCCAGGTAAATCCGCCCGGTCCCCCCGCGCGCCAGCTTGACGGCGAACTGGCCGGCGGCGTCGTTGGAGAGGTGACCGCTGTTGGAGAGGATCCGGTTCTTTAAATAGCCGGGGTAGGGGCCGGTTCGAAGCATCTGCAGATCGTGGTTCGATTCCAAGAGAATCACCGACGCGCCGAGGACCTCGTCCTCCAGCTCGCGGGGAATGTACCCCAAGTCGGTCATCACCACGGCGGTTCGGCCCCCAAGCGAGATCCGGTACCCCACCGTGCCCGGGCAGTCGTGCGGAACGGGGAAGGAGGCGATCGTCAATGAACCGAGCGTTACCGTCGATCCGGTGAAGAGGGTATCGGTCACCCGGATCAGATCGGGGTCGATCTTGCCGGTGACATGCCGGCCGCTGGTGTTATCGTCCCGGATTCTCTTCCAGGTCGGCGCGTTGGCGAAGATCGGTATCTTGTGCCTTCGAGCCAAAACGCCGATGGAGCCGCAGTGGTCGTGATGGCCGTGGGTGAGGAAGATCCCCCGGACGTTTTGGATGCTCGTCCCCAGATCCGAGAGCGCCCGTTCGATCTTTTTCCCCGAGCAGGCGCAGTCGATTAAGATGCCGTCCCCGTCGGCCTCCAGATAGGTCGCGTTCCCCGACGATCCGCTGACGATAGGACAAAAACAGCATCCCCTCGTTTGAAATAAGTTCATCGGTTCCCTCCGTCCGCGCGCGTGGTTTTCGCGCGAGGTGTTCGCGCGGGGATTTCTTCCGGCGGGGCCGGCGTCTCGGAAAAAAACTCGCTGAACAGTTCCGCGGCGACGGTTCGCAGCTTCCTTGCCGTGGTACTCATCGCCAGATCGCGCGCCTGATCCAAGGTCAGCCAACGGAAACCGACCGCGCCGAAAGTGGTCGGGCCCCCGGCGAAGCGAATCGGCCGATCGTCCTTGCCCCTCCAAAATTCTTCTTTCAGCCGGCCGCCGCGCTTCAGGCCAACCGGGCAGAAGGATAGATCTATGGTGTAGCGGGTGACCGAATGCCTCAGGCGCCACAGCGGGGGGGCAATTGAAGGGGATGTCCCCAAAAACGCCGAGACCACCTCCCGCAGCTTCCCGCTTGTGTCGGGAGCGTCACCGACCGGGAACTCGAAGCGGGGAAAGTCCCACAGTCCCCCCCACCTGAGGCGGTTCGGGTACTGAACAAACAGACAGCGCGGTTCTTCCCCCCGAGCGCCGGGACGCCGAAGGAACAGGGCACATTCCTGCCGGGGGATTTTTTCCTTTTTGGGGGAGAGGACCGGAAAGGCGTTTTCCTTTCCGGCCGCCGCCGCGGCGCAGAATCGGCGGACAGGACAGTCGCCGCAGCGGGGGACCGGGCCGCAGACCAGGGAACCGAGGTCCATCAGCGCCAGCGTGAAATCGCGCCCGTTCTTTGGGGGGAGAATCGACTCGGCGAAGCGCCACAGGAGTTTTTCTCCCGCCGGCGAGGCGGCGTCCAGCGTCAGGGCCGCCAGTCGGGCGTAGAGCCGGCGGGTATTCGCCTCGAGAATGGGGGAGGGGAGGTCGAACGCCAGGGAACGGATGGCGCCGGCGCTGTAGCGTCCGATGCCCGGAAGGGCGAGCAGCCCGTCGATCGTCCGGGGGAACTTCCCGCCGAACTGTTCGGCGAGCCGGCAGGCGGCGCGGCGCGTCAGAAGGGCCCTGCGGTAGTAGCCCAGCCCCTGCCACAGGGAGAGAACCTCCTCGTCCCCGGCGCGGGCCAGGGCGAAGACATCCGGAAAACGGCTCAGGAACCGGCCGAAGTAGGAACGGACCGTCTCGGTGGTGGTCTGCTGGAGCATCACCTCGCTGACCCAGATCGCGTACGGGTCGCGGGTATGCCTCCAAGGGAGGTCGCGCCCGTGGCGGGCGAACCAGCCGAGCAGGCGCGCGGTGAATGGACGCAGCGTTTCCGGCGGGATAAAGACAGCTGAGTCGGACATAAAAGGTTAGAGAATGCCCCGCAGCAGTCCTTTGGGCTTTTTCTCCTTCTCGGAGGAGCGGAAGATCATCGAGTCGATCTTCGGGGAAAGACCCGCCTGACGGGCGACCATAATCGACAGGAGGATATCTTTGAACCAAAGCAGCCGGGCCAGCTCCTCGGCGGGGGTGTCGTCGTACCAGGAGGCGACCGCGAAATTCAGTTCACGCAGCTGGGCCAGGTCCTCGACCGTCTTAAGCCCCGCCTCTTGGCGAAGCTGGTTGTAGAGCCCCTGAAGGTGCTGAAGATTGTCGGCGGTATCGAGGAGAACCTTCGGCTTATCCTGATCGTCGGCGGCGTCGTACGCGGCGATCTTCGAGAGGAACCACGCCTTGGTCAGGGCGCGAATGTTCCTTTCGATCTTGGTCTGCGCCGCGGGGACCATCGTCTTTCCCGATTCCTTCAGCGCGGCGAGCTGCGCGTTTAAGCGATCGCTCGGGGAAATGTCGGCGGAGAGAATCGCGGGGGCGTCGGTCTTGGCGATCTTGTACAGACGTTTGATCGAGCCGTCGCTCTTATGGATGCTCTCCCAATGGTCGAGCATCTCTTCGCGCTGAAGAATCGTCTTCTTCACCTGAGGGAGGAATTTCTTCACGTTTTCGTCTTCGAAGTCGATTTTCGCCGCGTCGGTGGTGATCTCGCTGAAATAGGCCTCGGAGAGCTCCTGCTGTGTCTCGTGGCTCTCCTTGGTCAGATCCCTGGCCCATGCCCAGCCGATCAAGTGGAGCGTGTCGGCGTTTTCTATCTTGATGGGAGTGAAGAACATCTGACGAACGAAGATGATCACGACGACCGAGACCGCCAGAAAGAGGAACATGAAAAGCGCCAGCGTCCAGAAGACAAACCGCCAGAAGCGGCCTTTCTTCGGCTTGGCGCCGTCAGTGCCGGGCGCGGCGGCGCCGAGGATCTCGGCGGCTTTCTCGTCCGCGGCGGGGGGAAGATCTACGGGAGGGGTTTTCGAAGAGGGGGATTCGGACATAGGGGAGAATCGATTCTTGGGGTGGTTGATGATTGGCGGTGTTTCAAGAAACGCTTGTTAAAAATTTCTGCCGCGCGTCATACAGCGCGCCGATCGGAAAGAAAGCCGGGGAATATCACGGTTCCCTAAACGGGATGATTCTCTCGCTGACCAAATCGACCGGCGCGTCGGCGCGCGCGGCCAAATAGCAGGAGATGACGCAGAAATAGCCGTTTCCCTCGGCGTCGACGGCGGTGCACAGGAACGCGTAGTTCAGGCCGCTGACCACCTGGGTGGCGCAGGACAGCGGCTGATATTTCGTCTCGGTCTTCAGCTCGGCGACCGCCCTGTCGAAGACGGCCTTGGCCTCAGTGTCGATTTCTTTGTGGACGGTCCAGCCGCCGACGATCGCGCCGCGGCGGGTACCTTCCCGGCCCGAGGCGCTGCCGGTGGTGCGCAAAGCCAGCGAAGCGGTGAGGATCACCGCCAGGGATGCCGTGAAGCAGAGGAACGGTTTCATCTGTTTTCTCCTTAAGGTATAGATCGCAGGATTTGTGGTCCATCGGGTGCCGTTTCCGCGCGCCCGGAAGGCCTTCCGCGGAAACGCATCTGCCGAACAGTCTACCCAAAATACCCCGGGGACGTCAATGTAGGAACCCGGGAGTTTTTGAAAAATCACCATTCTTCCTTTCCCCTTTGATCGCCGGGGGTAAAGTTTGACAGAACAATCGGCCCCTGGTAAAATCGAAAGGCGGTGTGTAGTCGCCCGTACATGATGCCGGCATCGCTGTTTTTTCGTGAGACCTTCAAGATAACGGTATAAAATACATATTGTTTCTATGCCACCAAAACGACGCGGAAAAGCCCCTGTGAAACAGCCGCCTGCCGGAGAAAAGCGGCCCGCCGCCGCGCGGAAATCGATCGCCTGGTCGGTTCCTCCCCTCTTTTCGCGGGGGCTTTTCGCCGCGTTCTTCCTCTTTCTGGCATGGTATTGGGCCGTTCAGTATCGGGATTTGGTCTACCTGACCCACTACTACGACGTTCCCCGGTGGTCCTACCTTCTGACCCCCGGCGGCGGGGTTCATTTTCTCGGCGCGCTTCCCTCGCTTTTGGCGGCCCGCTGCTCGATCACCGCGGGGGCGCTGCTGATTGTTCTTTACAGCGCTTTTCTGACGATCGGGCTTCTTCCCTTTATCACCGCGCGCCGGGAATCGCCCTGGAGGCTGTTCGCGGTTCTTCCCACCGCGGTTATGACGGTTTTAGTCTCGCTCCAGGGGTACTATCACTTCGCCGTGGTCCGTGCCTCGATGTTCTACGGCGCTTTCGCGGCGTCTGCTATGGCGCTCTTGGGGGCTTGGCTGATCGGCAAAATCTCTCGAACTTCCGTTCGTCTTGCCGCCGGGGGCGGGGCCACGGCGCTGTGTTACCTTCTGTTCGGTGCCTACAGCGCGTTCCTGACACTGGGGCTGATCGCCGGGGAACTGGGGCGCCTAGGGGCCCGACGCGCCGTCCGTGCGCTGCTTCCCGCGGTGTTTCTTCTGTTTTTCGCCGCCGTTTGGTATTTCCTGTGCGCGGGCCACTTCCAGATCGACGCGGTCGCAGCCGCTGGTTTGATCCGCTTCTATGAGGGGATCACCGATCCGTTTACCATGCAGATCTCCAGCCGCCTCTACATCGCGTTTTTGGCGCTGGCTGCCGCGCCGCTGCTGATGGCCATCGCCCGAGGAGCGTTTGGCGACGCGAAAGACACTCCCCCTCAAAATCCGCCCCAAGAGGCGCCGGCGTCCGGCGGCGGCGCGGCCGGTTCGGTCTTGTCGGCCGTGGTTTTGGCGCTGGTCTGTCTGGCGGTCCAATGGGGCTCGAAGACCGATGAAAATTACCTCGCCCTCCTGGCGATGGTCCGTCCCCTGGAATACGATCAGTGGGATAAGATTCTCGAGATTGAGTCCCGCTGCGACAGTCCCACCCTCCCGATGATTGACCTTCGCCGATTGGCACTGGCCGAGACGGGGCAGATCGGCCAGCGCCTCTTTGAGAGGACCAATATCCCGGTGGCCGCCCCCGATCTGGTCTATACCGAGGGGGTGCGTCTGCTGGGGACCGACCTGTATTTCCGGTTCGGTTCGGTCAATCACGCGATCTGTTTCCTCTGCAATACGCTGCGTTTGTTTCCTGAGGCCCCCGCGCTTCGCTGGCTCCTCTTTCAGACCGCTATGGCCAATGGGGAGCTTCCCCTGGCGCGCAAGTACCTCTCGCTTTTAGAGCCGATGAAACGTCCCGACTGGCTGGGAACCGGCCGTGATCTGCTCGAGGCGGCCGAGCGCGGCACCGAGCCGGTGACCGAGGACGGGCGGCGGGTCCAGCGGCGGATATTAAGCGCCCGACACAGACGGCCGACCGAGTATATGCTTCATATATCCAACGTCAGCAAGAACATTCAGTTCAGCGCGATGTACAGCGATTTTGCCTCTTGCTCCCTCGCCCACCAAGAGCTGATCCTGTGCGAACTGCTTCTGTTGGGGAATATCCCTTTATTTGAGAAGCAGTTTCCCGTCTATTACGAGCATCTCACCAAAGAAACCCCCGATGCCTCGATTCCCAGGGCGCTTCAGCAGGCGGTGATCTATACCGACTACGCCGCGACGAGGACGTTTCCCCTCACCAAATACCGCTATGATGCCGAACAACTCGAGCGTTTCGCCGATTTTATGCGTTTGCAGAGCCAGTTCGAGAAAAGCGGCGGGCGCGACGCACCGATATTTTTCGAGATGCAGGATAGGTTTTCCGATACCTTCTGGTTCTATCTTCTTGTGATGAGCCAGGCCTCCGAATATTGATAAAAGCAAAGCCTCGCGGCGCAACGCCGCCGGAGACGCTCTATGATAAAAAAATATTTTCTCATAACATCCCGCCGTTTCGCTGTCCTGGGGGGCTTCCTCTTGGCGGCGGCGCTGTGCTGCGGCTGCCGGGAGCAGCTTCCGACCGACGTCATCGAAGAACCTGCCCCTCCGGTGATCTTCCCCGATTACAGCGAGGTAACCGTTCCGGTGAATATCGCGCCGCTGAATTTTGAGATTGAGGAGGAAGGAACCGAATTCCTCACCGAGATCACCGGCGGCAATGGCGAAAGACATTTGGCCGCGGGGAAGACGGTTGAGATACCGATGAAGTTTTGGAAAAAACTCCTGGCGGCCAATCAAGAGGGGGAGATTTTTTTCACCGTCTTCGCCAAGCGTGACGGCGCGTGGCGGCGCTTTGCTCCGATCAGAAACAGTGTCTCCTCCGACAAGATCGACCCCTGGCTGACCTATCGGAAGATAGAGCCGGGATACGATCGCTACGGCAATATTCAGATGGAGGAACGCTGTCTGGAAGATTTTCGCACCAAGAGGTTTTTTGATAATACGTCATTGGTTCCCGAGGAACAGCTTGGCAAATCGTGCGCGAACTGCCACCATTGCCGCGCCAACGACCCCAATAACTCCTTATTTCATGTTCGTCACCGCTGGGGCGGAACGATGCTGCGCATCAACGGAAAGCTAAAGAAGATCGACACCGTTTCCCGCTCGGGGTTCGCGATGTCGTATCCCTCGTGGCATCCGACGCTGCCGCTGATCGCCTATTCATCAAACAATACCCGGCAGATCTACCACTCGTTCGACCTGAAGAAGATCGAGGTTCTTGACGACTTTTCGGACTTGATGCTCTACGATATCGAGCGTAAGCAGATCATTCCGGTCTTCGAGAGTGACGATGTCTACGAGACTTTTCCCGCCTGGCGGCCGGACGGCCTGGAACTGTACTATTGTGTCGCGAAGCTAAAGACCTCGGAAAACCGTGTGGGTGTTTCGCGCAAAGACGCCGCCGAGGCGCGATTGGAGGAGATGGGGGGACGGACCGAGGAGATCCGCTACTCGATGATGAAGATGGGTTTCGATCCCCAAACCCTTCGGTTCGGCGAGCCGGAGGTCGTCTTCGACGCCAACGCGACAAGTGCCAGTTACGTCCACCCGCGCTTTTCCCCCGACGGGCGGTACATGATCTACATCAAGCTCCGCTACGGGACCTTCCCGCTGACTCACCGTGAAAGCGATCTGTGGCTGCTGGACCTGGCCACGGGAGAAACGCGGCCGATGAGCGAGGCGAACTCGGACAACGCCGAGAGTTTTCATTCGTTCAGCTCCAGCGGCCGCTGGATGGTCTTCAGCAGCCGCCGCGGCGACGGTCAATTCACCCGAACCTACTTCACCCACTTTTCCGCGGACGGCGCCTGTACCAAGGCGTTTCTGCTTCCGACAAAATCCCCCGGCGCGGAGCGTGCCGACCGCTTCTCGCAGAACCTCCCCGAGATGATGACCGGTCCCCTCCCCCAGACCGGCGGGGAAATGAGCCGAAAGATCCGTTTCCTTACGGCGGAGAAGTCGGCGGTCCGCGACGGATGAAGCCATTGTTGGAAATTTAACCGCTCGAGACCTCGCCGCGGCTTCTTTTGGGAAAGATTTGACGAGAATGAGGTTCTTTTTGCGCCGAAACCGACTGAATTTTTCCTCACGCACGTGACACGGAGACACCGAAAAACCCTAAAAAATAGGGGGATTTTCAGTTCTCTGCGGGGCGAAGAAAAATATTTTTCTGATTCCGGAAATTTCTTTGCCGTTTCTGTAGACAAGCATGAACGAGTAGGGTATGATTAATCTGTGGAGGGGTGGAAATGTGTTTATCATCAATGAAGTGCCCGCTTTCGTCGCGAAAACCGGGTGATGCGTGCGTGTATATTTCAGCCGCTTCGTTGCGGCGGGTTTAATATGGCTTAATATTCCTTAACACGTGTACGCGCACTTGTGTGCGCGTGCTTGGTTCCGTGCCGCGCGGGTCTACAACGTTTTTCCCGGCGGCCATTTTTAGGTTTTTCATTTAGGAGGTTTTTCCATGAGGAAAAAAGGTTTCACTCTTGTTGAGCTGCTGGTCGTGATCGCGATCATCGGCATCTTGATCGGCCTGCTTCTGCCGGCCGTTCAGGCCGCTCGTGAGGCGGCTCGCCGTATGAAGTGCACGAACAACCTGAAGCAGCTCGGGTTGGCGTTCCACACTTACCACGACGCCACCGGCGGTCTTCCGGCCCGCGCTTGGGGGCAGGGAGTCACCCGCAGGATCGATGGTTCTTCCGGCTGGGCTAACTACGTTGGGCCCGTGGACGGTGACTTCGACATGCGCGAAGACCGCCACTATGGTCTGCTCGGCTGGCAGATCACTCTGCTCCCCTATATGGAGATGGCCCAGCGCTGGGATATGTTCATCGGCCAGTCGCAGTATCGTCACTGCATCTATTGGGGCGATGCCAGCAACGCGCCGGACGCCACCGCCGGCTGCAAGAACTACGGCAAGCCGGGTTATCCGGGCGACTATGAAATGGTCGAGGCCTTCCGCGGCCCGATCGACGCTTTCTGCTGCCCGTCCGACGGCACCGCGCGGGATGGCTGCCCGAACTTCTACAACGCCCAAGACGAGGCCATGTATGGCCGCGGCGCCAAGACCAGCTACTGCGGCTGCCTGGGTGACGGTATCTACGGTACTTCCGAGGGTAACGGCGACTGCGAGCGCGGTATCTTCATGGGGCACAGCGGTGTCAACAAGCCGAAGTTCATCGGTCTTTCCGCGATCTCCGACGGTACCTCCAACACCATCATCGCCAGCGAGTCGGTGACCTCCGACAAGGTTGGGACCAACAACATCAAGGGTGGTGTCGTCCAGCTCGGTAACGGTTCCTTCGACGGTTGGGTTCCGGGTACCAACGGAAACGGTGGTTCCGGTTATTCCGCTTCCGCTTCGTTCAGCACGGGCGCTCTGACCCCGTCGAACTGCATGGCTTCCAAGGACGTCAACGACCCGAAGGTCGCCCTGGCCTCCCGTGAATGCGCTCAGGAAGCCCGCGGTATCCACTTCGCCGGCGGCGCGTTCAAGACCAGTACCTTCCAGACGATTCTCCCCCCGAACTCCCCGTCCTGCGGTGAGAACCCCTACAGCGCCAACCGCGGCAATCACATTCTGTCCGCCAACAGCAACCACCCGGGCGGTGTCAACGCGGTCTTTGCTGACGGTTCGGTCCACTTCGTCTCCGATGGGGTCAACGCCGTCACCCCGAACGCCGAGTTGGCTGAGTCCGCCAGCTTCGGCTCAGGCGAGACCGCTCTGACCACGACCTACTACAACAACGTCAACCCGACCGGCAAGAGCCCGTACGGCGTCTGGGGCGCTATGGGCTCGAGGAGCGGCGGCGAGTCGAAGGCCCTGTAAGCATGTTGTCTTAACCAGATCGCCGGGCCTTGTGCCAAGGCGATCGGTCAGGATGTTCGGACAAGCGTTTGTCATCCTCCCAGGGACGATGGACGCTTGTCCTTTTTCTGTTTCTAGCGTGAGCAGGAGAAAAGAGATGAAGTTAACCATCAGCGCTTTAGTGCTGCTGTCCGTGTCTGTCCTGGTTTTAACCGGCTGCGAGAAGGCGCCCGCCGGCTTCCCGAAGGTCTATCCCGTGGAGGTGACGGTATTGGACACCGGCGAGCCGCTCGATCTGGCGACGGTGATCCTCAACCCCAAAGAGGGGACGGAAGTCGGTTCGTTTACCTGCGCCGGTTCGACGACCGCCAAAGGCGTCGCGGTGATCAAGACGATGTGGGGGACCTACGCCGCGAAGGGGGCTCCCGAGGGGGGGTACGTTATTTCGATCGTCCGAGACGCCGTTCCGGAAGAGACGATGACCCCGGACGAGCTGGCTGAGTTGACCCCGGAAGCCCTTTTTGCCCACAAGATTGAATTGCGAGAGACGGTCGCCGATCAGATTGACCGTGTTCCGGTTGACCTGCGCTTCCCGAGTTCCTCGCCGATCGAGATCACGGTCGGATCGTCGGGGGCGAACACCCTGACGGTGGATATCAACGATTACCGCGAGGAAGAGTGATATCCAACGTACCGAAAAGAGTCTCTTTCGATACTCTTTTCGAAATCCTACCTAAAGGCGGTACGGCGCACCCGGTCGTGCCGCCTTTTTCTTTCCCGATACTTGCGCGGAAGAGGGCGGGAAACTACAATGAACCCGTCGGCCAGGTGGTTATCGCCGATATTTCTAAGATCTGTTCTTTTGCTCAGGCGCGTGGAAGCGAGGTGAGTTTTTGTGGCACAGCGGAAACGGAAAAGCTCGGTGAGTATGACGCCTCCTTCCGCGCCGAAGGGGGAACGCGGAGGGGAAGGGCTTTCGGTTTCGCCCCTTTCGGTGGCCGGGCTGTCGGTTCTCTTCGCGCTCTTCCTCCTTTGGTATTGGGGAATCGAGTACAGCCACTTGGTCTATATCACCCATTACTTCGACGTTCCTCGGGCGAGTTTTTTGTGCTCCCCCGGCGGAGCCGTTCGTTTTTTGGGAGACATCCCCTCGCTGGTTTCCGCGTGGTTTCGGACTGATTTTTTAGGCGCTGTGCTGATTGTTTTTTTCTCCATACTTCCCGCTGTCGGGATGCTGACAGCCGCGCGCTTTGGGCGAACCGGCAGGTATTCCCCCCTTTGGGTTTTCGCGCTGCTCCCCACAGCGCTGCTGACGATACTCATCTCCATCCAGGGGTATTATCATTTTTCAGCGGTGAGAACAGGAGAATTCTACGGGACTTTCCTCGCCTTGGGCGGCGCTGTTCTTTTGCCGGGTTTTTGCCGTCTTTTCAAAAGCCGCGCACGGGTGATCGTCGAAATCGCGGCGCTGGCGCTGTTTTATCCCCTGTTCGGCATCTTTACCTTCCCGGCGGCCCTTTATATCGCCCGTGAGGAGTATCTTTCGCGCGGTGCGCCTCATCGGGCGCGGCGTGTGTTGATTCCCATGATCACGGCCGCGGTTCTTCCGATTCTTTGTATCCCCCTCTGCGCGTCGAGGGTCGCTCCCAGCGCTCTTTGGACCGCCGGATCGATTCATTTCCCGAAACATCTTCTCGATTCGGGGACATACCTGGTCTCTGCTCGCCTGTACATCGCGGTCCTGGTTTCGGTCTGCCTGCCTCTGATCTTCACGGCACTGGCCGCCGCCAAAGAGATAATGGCCAAAAGTCCCAAAAAGGCGCCGCCGAGGTCCGGCGCCTCAGACGCTTCCCAAGAGGGCAAAGATCATCGCGTTCGCCGCCTGGGAAAGGGAGATATTCTTTCCCTCGCCGCCGTGGCTGTTCTGGCCGCCGGTATCTGGCACTTCTCCAAGACCGACGAGAACTATATGGCCCTTCTGGCCTCGGTTCGGGCTTTGGAGTATGACCGCTGGGACGATCTTCTCGAAATCGAGGGGGCCTGCGCCGAGCCGACCCTGCCGCTGATCGAGCTGCGCCGCCTGGCGCTGGCCGAAACCGGCCGAATCGGTCAGGAACTCTTTGACCGGCCGAATCTGCCGGTGACCTCCCCCGATTTGCAGACCAGTCGGACGCTGGCGCTGCTTGGGGCCGATATGGCGATGCGTTCCGGTTCGGTCAATTTCGCTTTCTGGAAATCGTGCGAACTGCTGCGTGTCTTTCCCGAATCTCCCTACTACCGCTGGCTGGTCTTTCAGTGCGCGCTGATCGACGGGGGACCGGTTTCCGCCCGCAAATGCCTCGAGCTTCTGCGTCCGATGAAGCGTCCCGACTGGGTTGCCGCGGGAGAGGATATTCTCGACGCGGTGAAACACCAAACCGAACCGAAGACACAGACGGGGAGGCGCGTCCTGGCGCGGATCAAATTGGCCGACTCGCTGCGGCCCCAGGAATTTATCCTCAACAATAACTCTGTCAGCCGAGTGCTTCAGGAAAGCGCCATGCACCGTGATTTCGCCGGCTGCCCGCTTTCGGCGCAGGAGAGGTTTCTCTCTTGGCTTCTTTTGGTTCGCGACTTCGATCGGTTCGCGGACAATTTTGATATCTATTACAAACATCTTCAGCAAGACAGACCCGGCGCGCCGATCCCCCACGCGCTGCAGCAGGGGGCGATTATCGTCGAGTACTATCAGACCGAAGAATATCCGGTTCACCGGTATCCCTACGACCGGCGGCTGGTGGAGCGCTTTGCCGAGTTTCTGGCGATCAACGCCCGGCTCAATCAAAATCAGGGAGATGCCGCCGCTGAGGCCGAGCGGATGCTTCGAGCGAGCTTCCCGCTGTCGTACTGGTCGTATCAGCAATTTATCTTTGACGCGCCCGATTATTGAGCGAGCGAAAAAACACCGACCGCGGACGAAAGCCGTTTTTCTTCATAAGCCCATGTTTCCCAGATCGATCCACCGCCTATCCGCGCTTTTGGCTCTGGCGTTCGGCGCGGCGCTTGCCGCGCCGCTGGCGGGGTGCCGCCGCTGCGCGCTTCCCGATGACTGCGAGTCACTTTCCGGCACTCCCGTCATTTTTCCCGACTATACTTCGCTGACGATTCCCCCCAATATCGCGCCGATGAACTTCCAGATCGAGGAAGAGGGGGAACGTTTCCTGACCGAGATCGCCGGTGAAAACGGGGAGAAGACCCTCCTGGAAGGAAAATGCGTGGAGATCGGCGCGAAGTTCTGGAGGAAGCTTCTTGAGGCCAACGCCGGGAAAAAGATATTCTTCAGTGTCTATGTCTGCCGCGGCGGGGCGTGGCGGCGTTATTCCCCGATCGAAAACAGCGTTTCCCCCGACCGGATCGACCCGTTCTTAAGCTATCGGTCGATCGAGCCGGGGTACATCTTCTCTGACCGCGTTCGCCTGGTGGAACGCTCGCTGGAGAGTTTTGACACACGGACCTTTTTTGACAGCACCGCGCTGGCCGGCGGCTGCGCGAACTGCCACACCGCCCAGCGGAACGACCCGAAGCGCTCCCTGTTTCACTACCGCCATAAAGACAACGGCGGGACGATGATTTTCTGGGATGGCCGGGTGAAGAAGGTCGCCAACACCGCGCGCTCGGGGTTTGTTTTAGGGTACGCGTCGTGGCACCCCACGCTTCCGGTTTTTATCAGTTCCACGAACAGTTTTCAGCAGATCTTCCACTCGTTCGATACCAAGAGGATCGAGGTGTTCGATTCCTTCGCCGATTTGGTCCTCTACGACGCGGAAAACCAGACCCTCAAGCCGGTTATTGAGTCGGACGGTCTGTTCGAAACCTTCCCCGCCTGGCGGGGGGACGGTTCGGAGGTCTATTTTTGCCGGGCGCGGCTGAAAACTTCGGAAGACCCCAAGCTCTCCCGCAAAGAGGCCCGCAACGCCCGTTTAGGCGAAATGACGGCGCGCTACCGGGAGATACACTTTTCGCTGATGAAGATGAGCTTCGATCCGCAAAAGCGCCGGTTCGGCTCCCCCCAGACGGTCTTTGACGCCGGGGATCAATACAGTTATCTCTATCCGGTTTCCTCACCGGACGGGCGTTTTTTGGTCTATGTCCGGCAGGATTACGGGACGATGCCGATCTACCACAAAGAGAGCGATCTGTGGCTGCTCGACCTGGAAACCGGGGCCAACCGCCCCATGAGCGAAATCAACTCGGACGATGTCGACGGTTTCCACGGCTGGGATTCCTCCGGCCGATGGATGCTTTTTAGCACCCGCCGGGAGGATGGAATCTTTACGCGGACCTACTTTACCCACTTCGGTCCCGACGGAACCTGTACCAAGCCGTTCCCCCTTCCGATGGCCACCGCCGAGAAGGCCCGGCAAGACCGCTTCGCGCAGTCTCTCCCCAAAATGCTCACCGGCCCACTGCCGGCGGCCGGAGGAAAAATGAACTGGAAAATGCGGCACGCCAAACCAGAACCGACGAAGCTGTTAGATCCGTGAACATGTTCCTATTCGCCAGTAATATTACTGAGCATTACTCCAAAATCACCTAAAGCGACACGATATGGCAGCCAGGCGAAAACAGGCACGAACCCCCAGTCAGTGCGCGGCGGCGCCGCGCAAAGGTGCCCAGCCGCGCCGCGCGATGACGGTTTCCGGGCGCCTCACCGCGGCGCTGCTGGTCTTTTTCACCCTTTTTCTCCTCTGGTACTGGGGAGGGCTCTATCGGCATTTGGTCTATTTGACCCACTATTTTGAGGTCCCCCGGGCCTATTTTTTGACCTTTCCCGGCGGGGCTATCCGCTTTTTGGGGGATATTCCCTCGCTGGCCGCCGCCCGCGCGGCCGTCCCCTTGGGAGCGCTGCTGATTGTCGCCTTTTCGCTTCTGCCCGTTGTCGGGTCGTTTTTGGTGATTCGCCCGCGGCGCGGCGATCGGTTTTCGCTCCTGTGGCTCTTCGCCCTCCTTCCGACGGCGCTGCTGACGGTTCTCGTCTCGGTCCAGGGGTACTATCACTTCTGGCTGGCCAAGACCGGCCAGCTCTACGGAACCTTCCCGGCGATAGGGCTGGCGCTGATCGTCCCGACGGCGCTGGGGAAAATTCCCTCCTGGCGCGGGCGGCTGCTCGGGGAGCTGGCTGCCCTAACGCTCTTTTACCCCCTTTTTGGCGGTTATACGCTTTTGTTTGGGGTCTGTCTGGCCCGCGACGAGTTTCTGCTCAAGGAGCCCCCGAGGCGGCTGTTCCGCGCGCTGGCTCCCGTTGTTTGGGGAGCGCTCATCCCGCTGGGGTGGTATGGGGTTTTCGCCGATAAGATCGTTCCCACCTCGTTGTGGACGGCGGGGAAGGTGATTTTCTCGAAAAAATTTATGGACCCGTTCAGCCAGGAGCTCTCGCTGGGACTGTATATCGCCGCGCTTGTCTCGGCGTTGGCGCCGCCGCTTCTGGGTTTCCTTCAAAGAACCCCGGACGCCAGCGCACCGGACGCCGCCCAAAACACCCCCAGCGGCGCGGCGGCCCCCCTCGCCTGGGTGGCGACGATCGCCGCCTCGGCGCTGATTTTTTTGTTCTCGAAGACCGACAAAAACTATCTTGCCCTCCTGGCGATGGCCCGGCCGCTGGAGCACGAACGCTGGGACGAGATCCTAGCGATCGAATCGGCCTGTCCGGAACCGTCGCTGCCGCTGATCGAACTTCGGCACCTGGCGCTTTTTCAGACCGGCCAGATTGCCGATCGGCTCTTTGAGCGGACCAATGTCGCCTCGACCGCCAAGGATATCAGACAGGTTCAGACCTCCTCCCTGTTCGGCGGCGAGATGCTTGTTCGCAGCGGTTCGGTGAACAAGGGGATCTGGCAGATCAACGAGCGGCTGCGCGTCTGCCCCGAGTCACCATACCTAAGGTGGCTTTTGTTCGAGGCGGCTCTGGCCAACGAGGAGTACTCTTTGGCGCGCAAGAACCTGATTCTCCTGGCGCCTTTGGGGCGTCCCGACTGGTATGAGGCGGGATGCCAAGCCCTCAGCGCGATGATGCACGGGACCGAGCCGCAAAGCGACCCGGCGCGCCGCGTGATCGCGATGGCCCAGACCGCCCGGCGTCTGCGCCCGACAGAGTATCTTCTCGATCACTCCCCCGCCGCGAAGGCGATTCATCTGAGCGCTTTGTATCACGATTTCGAATCGCTCGGCCGTGCCGATCAAGAGCTGATTCTCTCCTGGTTCCTGCTTCTGGCGGACCCGGAACTGTTCGATAAGAATTTCGCGATCTATTACGATCGCCTGCGGCAGGAGAATCCCGACGTGCCGATTCCGGCGGCGCTTCAGCAGGGGGCGATCTTCTTTGAGTACAGCATCACGAAGAAGTACCCGCCGATCCGCTACCCCTACGATAAGGCGCTGGTCTCCCGCTTCGGCGAGTTTCTTAAGCCGTACACGATCATGGCCCGAAGCGGCGGGGAGGATCTGGCGATGATCCAAGAGCTGTTCGATCGTTTCCCCGATACCTTCTGGCTCTACCAGGCCTTCATCTCGCGGTATCCGGAATATTAACAAAATCATGTCGCCGCCGGCGGCACGCGCCGCCCGGTGAAAAACTAAGATATTCTATGCCAAAGCAATATTTCATTCGGCCGATCTCCCTTTTGTTCGCCGCCCTTTTGGCGCTGGCCGCCGCGGCGCTGATCTCCGGCTGCGCGAAACCGCCGGAGATTCCCGAGCAATACGGCCGGCAGCCGAACGCCCCGTCGATCTTTCCCGATTATGTCTCGGTGACGATCCCGCCGAATATCGCGCCGCTGAACTTTCGGATCGAGGAAGAGGGGGACGACTTCGTTACCGTGATTTCCGGCCGGGGGGAGCGGAGTATTGCCGCGGGGGGGAAGTCGGTCCGGATTCCCGAACGGGCGTGGAAACAGCTTCTCAGCGAGAACCTCGGCCAAAAGATCACCTTCACCGTCTATGTCCGCCGCGATCAGGAGTGGTCACGGTTTGAGCCGATCGAGGTGACCGTCTCCCCCGACCGGGTCGATCCATACCTGACCTATCGCCGGATTGAGCCGGGGTATATCATCTTTGGACGGATCCGGTTGGAAGAGCGCTGCCTCGAGAATTTTAAGACCCGGCCGTTCTTCGACAACGCGGCGTTTTCCGGTTCCTGCGCGAATTGCCACTGCTGTCAAAGCGGCAATCCCGACCGTTCGCTCTTCCATGTTCGAGGGGAAAACACCGGGACGATGCTGCGCTGGGACGGCAAGCTCAAGAAGCTTGATACCGCCGCGCGTTCGGGGTTCTCGATGACGTACCCCGCCTGGCACCCGACCCTGCCGCTGATCGCCTACTCGTCGAACAATACCCGGCAATGTTTCCACTCGCTTGATTTAAACAAGATCGAGGTCTTTGACAGCTTCTCGGACCTGATGCTCTATGACGTCGAAAAAGACGCGATTATTCCCGTTCTGGAGACCGAAGATCTCTACGAGACCTTCCCCGCCTGGGGGCCGGACGGGACACAGCTGTTCTGCAGTGTCGCGAAACTGAAAACCTCGGAGGATCGATCGGGTACCCGCAAGGAGTCGGCCGTGGCGCGCGCCAATGAGATGATGGATCGCCACAAGGAAATCCGCTATTCCCTCGTGAGGATGCGTTTCGATCCCGAGACCTATAGCTTCAGCGAACCCGAAGTGCTTTTGGATGCCGAAGGGACGAGCTCCAGTTATGTTCATTCGCGTGTTTCCCCCGATGGGCGGTTCTTGGTCTATGTGAAGGCGGACTACGGGACGTTCCCCATATGGCACCATGAGAGTGATCTGTGGCTCTTGGACTTAAAAACCGGGGAGAATCGCCCGCTGGAGGAGGTTAACTCGCGCAGCGCCGAAAGCGTCCATTCTTGGGATTCCTCCGGACGGTGGCTGGTCTTCAGCAGCCGCCGCGGCACCGGTCAGTTCACACGGACCTATTTCACCCATTTCGACGCGGAGGGGAACTGTACCAAGCCGTTCCTCCTCCCGCAAGCCAGCCCGGCGATCGAGGAGTCCGACCGCTATTCGCAGAATCTCCCCGAACTGATGTCCGGCCCGATCCCCGACAGCGGTGGGGCGGTGAACCGAGCCGTTCGCTATACGAAGGCGGTCAAGCCGACTGTCGCCGAGCCGAAGAGGTAACGTCTGTTCGGAAACGCTTGGACTGCTGCATCGCCCCCCCCCCAAAAAAAGGGGGGCCGACGTCCTGAAATACCCCTTGGGGACATCTTGAAACGGCGCGCGCCGAAGAATACAATGGTTTCGTTCCGTGTCAGGCAATATTTCCGCCGCTTAGGGTTTCGCCCGCGTGAGCCCTCACGCCGAGCGCCCGGTTCCGTATATCCCTTTCCCGCGAGGCCGTTATGCGAAAAGCCAGAATGTTTAAGCTGTTGCCCGCTCTTTTTATTTTGACGGCCTGCGCCGCTGTGTTCGCCCAGCCGCCGAAGAAGTACACCCCCCTCGAGGGGAAGACAATTCTGTGTGAGGATAACAGTCATTTCTTCTCGACCCGCAAGCCCGAAGAGATGACCAAGGAAGATCTGCAGGCGTGGGTCGATCAGTACGCCGACAGCGCCGTTACCGATCTGTTCCTCTGTATCTCGGGACAGCGGGCCAATATCCCGAGCGACGGCGCCCGCGAGGCGATCTGGGACGATATGGATCATGTCCAGCCGCAGGACATCTGGCCGCAAAACGCGCTGCGTCTTTCCAAGGCCGGAATCAACCCTTACGCGGTCTGGATCGATCGGGCGCGGGAGAAATCCCTGGGGGTCTGGCTTTCGGTTCGAATGAACGAAACCTACAAGTCCGATGAACCGGGGTTCTTTACCCACTCTTCCTTCTGCATTCTCTACTCCCACCTGTGGCGGGTGATGATTGTTAAAAAGTGCGAAATGAGTGAGTGGAACGACCGCGCTCTCGATTACGCGAGCGCGGCGGTTCGGGACTACCAGATGAAATTCATCGATTTTCTCTTTAGCCACTACGACTTCGACGGGTTCGATCTGGACTGGATGCGCGACGGCGCCGTGTTCGAGAAAAAGTTTCCTCCCAATGTTCCCGAGCGGCTCGACGACTTTGTCCGCAAAATCCGCGCCAAGGCCGATAAGATCTCGAAGGAGAGAAACCATCCCGTTCGTCTCTCGGTTCGGGTTCCCGCCTCCCCCGAAGAGGCCAAGCAGATGGGGATGAATGTCGGGGAGTGGGCCGAGGAGGGGATCGTCGACCTGGTGATCGCCTGTCCTACAGGAAGCCAGACCGATTTCAATGTCGATATCGCCGCCTGGAACAAAGCCCTTGAGGGAACGCGTACGGCCCTGGCGGTCTCGACCCGGCGCGATCCGCTGCAGCTGGGCGACACCGGTTCGTCGTCCCGCAGCGTCGCGGAGCTGTTGGCCGCCGCCGCTGCCGCCAAACAGGCCGGAGCGGTCAATTTCTGCCTGGCCGGCTGGATGGACCGCGGCGGCTCGCCGGTGAATGACCAAGATTATTCCGGGCTGATCGGTCAGGGGCTCGGCAGCGCGTCGAAGTAGGCCGATACTGTTCTGATAAGGAGTAAAAATGAAGCGTCTTTTGGTGTTCCTTATCGCGGCGTTTGTTTGGTCCGCCGCCTGCCGAGGCGAAGCGGCCTCTCCGGCGGACGGGCCGTATTACGGCGTGTGCAGCCACCTGTACGGTGATTCCCTGGCCGAAAAGAAACTGCCGCTGATGCGCGCGGCCGGCATCCGGTGCGCGCGGGCCGATTTTCGCTGGGGATCGATCGAGCCAAAACCCGGTCAGTGGGATTTTTCCCATGCCGACCGGCTGGTCGAACTGGCCGAGAAAAACTCGGTGACCCTTCTGCCGGTTCTCAGTCAAAACGACGACTACCTCCCGACGGTGGAGCATCTGGGGGAGTGGACCGAGTATATCCGTCGGACCGTGACGCGCTATAAAGACAAGATCCGCTGCTGGGAGATCGTCAACGAGACGAATCTGGCGATGCTCCACGATGGGGACCTCTCGCCGGAGGAGTACGCCGTGATGATCCGCGCGGCGTACGAGACGATCAAAGTGATCGATCCGGAGCTGGTCGTGGTTCACGGCGGCCTGGCCGGCGCCCCCGCCGGTTATATCGAGCGAGAACTGAAGGCCGGCGCCGCGGGCTTTTTCGACGTGATGAATATCCATACCTATCGCGGGGGGATGAAGTTTGGAAAGTCGGTCGAGTGGTTCACCGGCGATATTGTCCGGATCTTCGATCTGATGAAGCGCTACGGCCTGGACGATGTTCCGATCTGGATCACCGAAATGGGGTTCTCGTCCCTTCCGTCGTACGGCGAGATGTACAATGGTGTTCTGGCCGTCGCCGTCAAGCTGATGATCCCCGATCTGCGGGGAAAGCGCTTCGCGTTCCTCTACGATGAGCGCTATATCCCCGGGACTTTCTACTACGCCGACTCGCTTCGGAGAATGTTCCCCCGCGCGATCGGCCGTGATCAGGTCGATCAGATTCGGCTCGACGATCTGGAGGGGATTTCGCCGGATAACTACGCCGCGCTGCTTCTGCCTCCGTGCGAGGCGTTCCCCTCTCCCTGGTTCGACGACCTGTGCCGCTACGTCCAAGAGGGGGGGAACCTCTTCCTGCTCGGGGGGATTCCCTTCCGCTATGAGGTCGAGGAGTATGACGGCCGCTACGCCGCGAAAAACGAGGAAGCGCCGAACGACTATCGGGCGAAATTCGGACTCGACTATGTCGCGTCGTGGAAGGATCCCACGGTTCCGGCGATCAGCCGCTGCCAGGTGGTCGACTGGAGGTACTTCGACTTCCACTCCCAGCTTTTGGCGATGATCGACGGTTTCGGCGATACCTACCAGTGCACCCGGTTTCTCTCGAACGACCTGGCCAAAGCCAATGACCACATCAGCGTGATCTATCAGGCGGTCGAAGGGGATTTCCGCGCGCCGGTGATCGAGTATATCCGTCCCGCCTGGGCCAAGGGGGCGGTTCTGGTAAGTACCCTCAACGAGCTGGAGACGACCAACCTCTCGACACTCGAAGATCAGGCGGTCTACCTTCCGCAACTGATGCTCACGGCGTTTTCCTCGGGGGTCAGCTCCTGCTTCTGGTACGAGTTCCAGAACCCGGAGGTCGGCGTGCTCGACAAAGAGGACAACTTCGGGCTGGTGCACAAGAACCTCACCCCCAAGCCGGTGTATCAGGCCTATAAAACCCTGATCGAGGCGCGGCCGGCCGACAGCCAATCGACCTTCTTCGATATCGACGGGGATCTTGTGCGCGCCGGCTGGAAGTGCCCCGACGGGACGAACGCTGTCGCCGTCTGGCGTGCCGGCGACGCGCAGGATGTGGAACTGAAGTTTACCGGCCAAGTGACCAAGGCGTTCGACTACCTCGGGAACGAGGTTTCCGTCCCCGAGGGAAAGATCACCCTCTCGCCGAAAGCGCTCTATTTCATCGGGCCCGAGTCGGTGGAATTTGTTCAGTAAACCGCGGAAACAAGAAGAAACATCAGTTAGGTACCCAATAATGAAAAAAGCAACTCTGTTCTCGATGGTGAACGCGCTTTTGCCGGCGGTGTTTGTCTTGACCGCCGCGGCTCTTGGCGAGGAACCGGAAAAAAAACCTGTGCTGATAAGCGTCTATCAGCTTCACGACTGGCTCGCCGAGGATCTCGGCGATGACCTCGCCGGCATCTTCCGCGGCGGCGATTGCCGGGCCGAAGCGGCGCTGGTGGAGAAGGTGATCGGCGACATTCAAAAAGAGGCCGCCGAACGTTTGGCGGCCGACGGCGATAACAGCGTCAAATACAGCACCGAAGAGGATGTCGGGAAGCTGACCGAAGAGGCGCGGTCGCTCGCCTCCGCCCCCGGGAACGACCCGCGCTGGCGAGAACTGTACATCAAGGCCTGCCAGTTGCGTGACGCCGGTCCGCGTGTGATTCCGGAACCGAAAAAAGATCCCGCGCCGTACGCCGACTATCAGCTTCGCGACTGGCTCGCTCAGGATACCGGCGACGACTTCGCCGATATCTTCAGCGGCGACGATTCCCGGGCCGAGGCGGCGCTGGTGGGGAAGGTGATCGGCGACATCCAAAAAGAGGCGGCCGATCGCTCGGAGGAAGACAGCGTCAAGGACGACGTCGCGCTTTTGACCGCCGAAGCGCAATCGCTTGCCTCCGCCGCTGGGAACGACCCGCGCTGGCGCGAACTGTATATCAAGGCCTGTCAGGTCCGCCGCAGGGGGCGGCTGGAGATTGTCGTCGATACCACCCCGGTGCTGATCTATACCAAGCACGGGGTTCTGGGCGGAAGCCACTACGCCTATACCGAGAGTGTGACCGACGCCCAGTATCTGGAAGACTATATGGATAACTTCCGTGATTCCGGCGCGGTGCTGTGCAAGATGACGATCAGCGCCGACGGCACCGTCCGGTCGGAGGACCTGATGAAAACCGACGACGGTTTCATCCGTGATCCCGATATCTCGTACGACGGCCGGAAGATGGTCTTTTCCAAGCGAGACAGCTTCCTGACCGACGATTATCACCTCTACGACTATGATTTCCAAACCGGGGAAGTCCGCCAGCTCACCTTTGGGCTCGGCTTCGCCGATCTGGAACCGGTCTATCTCCCGGACGGGAATATCCTCTTCGCATCGACCCGCTGCATGCAGACGACCGACTGCTGGTGGACCGATGTCGCGAACTTCTTCCTGTGTGACAGCGACGGACGGTATACGCGCCGTATCTCGTTCGACCAGGTGACGGTCAACTCTCCGAGGATGACCGACGACGGCCGTATTCTCTATACCCGCTGGGACTACAACGACCGCACGCAGGTCTTCCCGCAGGGACTCTTCGCGATGAATCCCGACGGGACCGGGCAGACGGCGATCTATGGGAATGACTCCTGGTTCCCGACCACGATTCTTCACGCCCGCGCGATCCCCGGGACCTCGGGGCATATCGTCGCGATCTCCTCCGGCCACCATACCAAGCAGCATGGGAAACTGATCGTGATCGACCGCAAGAACGGGACCGAGGAAGATCAGGGCTGCCACTATATCGCCCCGGTCGCCGAGGCGGTCGCCGAGAGGATCGATATGAACGATCAGCATGGCGATCAATTCCAGTATCCGTACCCCCTCGATGAGCGCAACTTCCTCGTCTCGATGCTCCCGGAAATCCGCTCGAAAGCGAAGATCTTCGAGCATGAGTCGTTCCCCGGCGAGTACGGGATCTTCTGGATCGATGAGGACGGACGGCGCGAGTCGCTGTGCTGGGACGCCGAACTTTCCTGCGGTCAGCATGTTCCGCTGGCCGCCCGCCAGAAGCCGGTTCTGCGTCCCTCGACGGTTGATTTCCGCTCGAAGACCGGGCAGTTCTACGTGCAGAACGTCTACGAGGGACCGGGGCTGGAAGGAGTGCAGCCGGGAACGATCAAGACGCTGCGCGTCATCGCCCTGGAATTCCGTCCGGCCGGCGTCTATGAAAACTGGAACTTTGGCCCCGGAGGTTATTCGCAGTGCACTACCCCGATCGGCTGTGATAACGCCTCCTGGGACGTGAAGCGGATCATCGGCGATGTCCCCGTCGAGGAGGACGGAAGCGCCTGGTTCGAGGTCCCCGCCCGGACGCCGCTGTACTTCCAGCTGCTGGACGCCGAGGGGCGCGCGGTTCAGTCGATGCGCAGTTGGTCGACCCTCCAGCCGAACGAATTCTTCGGCTGTATCGGCTGCCACGAGCCGAAAGACAGCACCATCGATAACGTGGCGACCCTCGCTCAGGGGAACCAGACGATCGCGCTGAACAAGGGGGTGGCGATTCCAAAGCCGCTGATCCAAATTGCTGAGGGGGACGACCCGAACCGAGGGTTTAGTTTCCCGAAAGATGTTCAGCCGATTCTCGATCGCCACTGTATCGAGTGCCACAAGGGGTTCAAGCCGCCCAAGGACGCCAAAGACGAGAACGGCAACCCGATCAAAGATGGTCCGTTCAGTCTGCTTCCGAACCCGGTTCGCCAGATTCCAACGGTTCATCCGACCAGGCATACCAAAAAGCCGGAAGATCAGCGCTGCGGCCGTGTCTTCAGCGAGGCGTATCTGAATTTGACCGAGGGCGGGAAGTTCGAGAAATATATCCATCCGATCTGTGTTCAGGACGCTCCCCCGATGTATCCGCCGTACTACGCCGGTTCGCCCGCCAGCCCGCTGATTGACCTGCTGCTTCACCCCGATGAGAATCACAAGGATGTGAAGCTCAGCGAGGAGGAACTTCGGATCATCGAGGCGTGGATCGACCTGGTTGTTCCGTACTGCGGTACATACACCGAGTCGAGAGACTGGGCGATCAGCAAGGAGGCCGAGTTCTTCTACAACCTGATGAAACGCAAGGCGTATCAGGCGTTCGAGGCCGATAATATCCGGCTGATGCTCGATGTTCAGGCCGGACGCAAGAGTCCTCCCCCCTATGGCCAGATCGAGCGTATGCCCGATTTTGGACCGGAGGTCCGCGCGAAGTTCATCAACGACTATGTCGAAGAATATTCGAAATAGCCGCGGTGTTGTCTCCTTTGAGAAACAAGAAAAGCCCCCTGGAAAAGGGGGCTTTTTTTGTCGTTGTCGCTGAAGTGAAATATTCGTCTTTGAGTTTTGATGCGAATGTTGTAAAATGCCCCCCGTTGAACTTGGCGCAGTGACTGACAATGGACTGTTTTCACTGCAACCGCAAAAAGTTCCGGGAGAGACCAGGAGGGGAGCGATGGAATTTTTCCGATTTTACGGAAAAACCGCAAATAAAAGCCGCAGCGCATGGATGCCCGCGGTGGCCGCCCTTCTGTTCGTCTGGCACGGCTGCGTTGTTCTCGCGCAGGAGACCCCTTTCGCACAGGGAACAAACGCGGATACAGAAGGTTCTTTTCTGGCCTCTCCCGCTCCGTTAAACTCATCCGGCCCCTTGGCGCTGCCCGAAAACCCTCATCCGAGCGATTCGCAGCTTTTGGCCCCGTCCGACCCGCCGCAAAATGTCTCGGCCGGGCTCGCCGCGCCGACCGGCACAGCGCCCGCGGCCCCGGCGGCACCCGCCGGTACTGCCCCGGCGCAGACTCCCGCCGCCGCGGCACCTGTGACGCAGGCCGCCGCCCCCGCGCAGCCGAATCCTTATCTTCCGCTGATGTGTCGGCCCGAGCATGAGGGAACCGCCGCGGTCGGTGAAGACCGCAGCTTGGAGGATATCCTGCGAGGTGTTTCCTCACCGCAGGAGCGGTTTCGTCTGACCGACGCGTATTGGCAGCTTACCGGGGAGTTGATTCGCTGCAATTTGGCCGCCGTCTACGCCAACGACGTGGCGTCGTGTGTCAGCCGATATCAGGGGCAGGCGATGGGCTCCAACGCCGAGGCGCTCTGGGTTTCGGCGAAACGTCTTGCCGACGAGGCCAAGCGGGACGCCCGCGTGGCGTTTGTAACCGCTCAGTACCGCTGCGCCGCTTTGGCCAGACGCTCCGCCGCCGCCTTCCGGCCGGAGATGCTCCCGGTTCCGACCGATCCGCCGACCGTCGAACCGTACAATACGCGTGCCGAGGAGATCGCCCGGAATCGTACCTTTACCGCTCGGGCGAGTATGCTCAATCAGCGGATCCCCTATCAGTACAATGCCCTGTGCGCCTACCGCGCCGCCGTCGCCGAATCGCTCTCGGCGTTCGCCGCGCTGTACAACGACCCGAACTGCAGCGCGCCGCAGCTGCTGGCCGCGCTGAAAAGACATACCGACGATAAACGCAAAATGCTCGAGTCGGTGATTCTCTACAATCGACTCATCGCCGAGTACGTCGCCGAGACCGTGGGGCCGCAGATTCAAGGGGATCGCCTCTTGATGACGTTCAATCAATATCCGAAAAACCGAACCGCCGACCCCGCGTACCGGATGGCCGATAACCGCGGCACGCAAATCATCCGCGGGCAGGAGTTCCAGCCGGCGCCCCGGGGGCAGGTCAGCGGCTCGGCCAACACCAGACCGAGCATTCCCGCGCGGCAGGCGCCTCAGCACGCGCGGCCGGGCGCAGCAACGATTCTGCGTTCTTCCACTCCCGCGGCGGCGAATCCCGCTTTGGAATCGACACCGCCGCCGGCGCTCTTGGCGCCGGGCGAGCCGGCAAAGACCGAGGGACTCACGCTCCCTTTTGAGATCCCCTCGGCCCGCCGTGCCGATCCCTCCGAGGAGATGATCATCCGCGGCCAGATGCCCGACGCCCCATCGGCGGGCGGGGATCTGATTCTCCCTGATATTGTCCCCGCCGACTCGGGGGGCGGCAACACCGGCGCCGCGCCTGAGGCGGGGGGCATTGTCCCCCCGCAGGAAGACCCGCTGCCGCCGCAGTCGGCCGCGCCAGGGCAAGATCTCTTCGCGCCGCCGCAAACCGCCGCGCCGGCGCAAAATCCCCTTCCTCCGCAGGGAGAACCTTTCCAGCAGCAGATCCCTCCGCAAAACGCCCCGCCGCAGACGGCCGCGCCGCCGCAAAACAATCTTCTGCCGCAAGGTAATCTGCCGCCGCAAAACGCTCAGGCGCCGCAAACCCCGCAAGTCGATCTTCCCCAGTTCGCGCCGTCGCAGACGGTCCCCTCGGCCCTGCCGCCCGACGGGAATCCCGCCCCTCCCGCTGAAGTGCAGGCCCCCCCCAGCGGCGCTCCGGCCGGCGGAACCTCGGCGACCTACGCCAAGCCGCGCAGCGAGCAGGAAAAAGCACAGATTCTTCGGCAGACCCGATCGCTTTCGGATCTGCTGTTTTCGATCAAATCGACGACCAGCGGCGCGGGAGAGGGAGATATTCTCGAAATCCCGCTTTCGCTCGGGGAAATGCTTTCGCGTGTCGGTGACCCTCGTCTGAGGATCGAAGCGGTCGATTCGTACTGGCATCTGCGCACTCAGGTCGCTTCCCTGGCGGTGGAGAACAAGATTTTAGAGACCGTCGATCGGCTGATCGCCTCGATGGACAGCGCGTCGGCCGAGGCGCGGGCGGTGATCCCGACGATACAGTCGTATCGTCAGGGGACGCTCGGGCGGATCGCCGAGCTGCGCGGCGAGATTCGCGCCGCTCAGATGGAGCTGATGCGCCGCTCCGGCCGCACGCCGGATGTCGGCTGGCCGATCCCCAGCTCGACCCCGTGCCACGGGCCGTACAATCTCGAGTCGGGAAGCAGTCCGTCGGTGAACTTTGAGATCCTTACCCAAACGGTTCTGATTCCCGAAAAGATCGACGCCGTCTGGGATACCGCCGTCTCGCTGGGGCCGCCCGAGTCGCTCTTTGTCCCGGAGATCGCTCCCGACGGGACGGTCGACGGGACCTACTGCTATCTCGACATCCTCGAGAATAAGCGTCTGGCGGTGATGACATTCCTCGACGAGATTGAGTCGCTCAACGGCTCGATCGTCCGCTATGTCGACGCGTTCTCTCCCACGGCGCTGCCGTCGGAAACCTATGTTCACTGCCTCACCGGCGAGTGACGCGCATCCCCCGAACACCGAAAAATTTTTACCGTGCCGCGAAGCTTTATTTTCGGCGGTGTCTCGGTTATACTTGCTTTGGCTCCTGTGAGTTTTGAAATCAAGACGAAACCATTTTTACAGACAAAGGACTCTGCCATGAAAAAACTTCTTGCGGGACTGTTTCTCTTTCTTCTGGCCGTCTCGGCACCGCTGTTCGCCGCCGAGGCGATGAAGCCGATCGCCTATGTCTCGGCCAAAAACTACCAGGCCCTGACCGATACGGCTTCGGTCATCGCCAACGAGCTCGGCTACAAAGAGATGTTTGACACGATGCTCATGCTCCTCGGTCAGACCGAAGGGGTTGACGAGACAAAGCCGGCGGGGTTCGTCGCCATGACCGACCAGTCGCAGCTGGTCGCCTTCGGTTTTGTTCCGATCGCCGATTTGAGCAATTTCACCTTCCCGAAGGCCGACGCGATCAAAGATTGTTACGATCCGGCCACCAAAAAGCTGACCTTTGGCGACGACTCGGACGCCGCGGTCTTCTCGGTTCTGTCGCGCGGTCCCTACAGCGTGATTGTTCAGGAGGGGAAAGAGGACCTCGTCCCCGACAGCGATCCGACCGCTCTGCTCGACGATGTCCGCGAGGATTGCGCTCTTTGCGCGAAGGTCTTCCCGACCCGTGTCCCCCAGGCCATGATCGAGTCGGTGATGACGATGATCCTCACCCAAGTGGCGGACGACTCCGATGAGTCGGAAGCGGTTGAGAATCAGGCCGAGGCCCTTCTGACTTTCTTGAAGCAGCTCGATGAGTTCGGTTTTGGCCTGAAGGCCGACCAGAGTTCGGGCGACTTTGTTCTGGCGTACGACTGCAAGGCGGCCGAGGGGACGGAGCTTGAGGGTATCTTCAAAAAGATGAAAGGCCGCCAGACCGCCTGGGGCGAGCTGTTCCGTCCCGACGACGATATCTTGTCGATTCTCAATAACTCGATTCAGTCCGAGTCGATGATCGAACGGTCGCGTCAATCGATCCAGGAGGCGTTCAGCGGGCTCATCGACGGGCTTCTCGGCGATGACGACGTCCAGGAAGATGACAAAAAGACCGCCGAAGAGGCGCTCAATAAGTTTGCCTCGTTCCTCGATAAGACCGCTTCCCAGGAAATGACCGACGGCGTCCTCTCGCTGACGACCGATCCGCTGCTGATTGTCGCCGGGACCATCGACGGCGGCGACGATCTGATTGACGCCATCGGCACCTTGGGGGAAATGCTGAACGATAAGGCGCAGGACGAAGACGCTGCCGACATCCTGAAGAAGGTGAAGTTCAATAAGTCCTATAAGGGTTACAGCGTCTCGACCTTTGCCTTCAAAAAAGGGGAATGCGAAGGGCTGACCGAGTTTAATCCGGACCTTGCCGGAGTCACCCCCAGCGTTCTGCTCGGGGTTAAAAACGATACACTGATTTTGATCGCCGGTTTGGAGCAGGCCAAAGTCAGCGCGAAATTCAAGGAGATCATCGCCCTTGACAGCAAGATGAGCGATGTCGGACCGCTCAATTTCCGCCTGTCGATGAAGAATCTCGGCGCCTGCGCCCTGGGGCTGATCCCCGAGGACTCGCAGGAGATCTACGCGATCGCCGATCTGCTTAACCAGGCCGACCCGGAGGCCGCCATTTACGAGACGGTTAACTACGACGGCTCGACCACCTGCCAGGGGGACATTGTGATCACCGGGGAGTTCTTCGCTCAGGTAGGAGCGATTCTCCAGTCCTTCCAGAGTTCGGACGACGAGGACGAAGACTGGGGTCTGGAAGACGAGGACGAAGAGGGATCGGATAACAACTGATGACAGCGGCCGCCGGGGCCGAAACCGCTTAAGGTCCCAACCGTTTCGTTTCTTTACCCCAAAGGCCGCCGCGCGCGGCTTTTGGGGTTTTCTTTTTGGCGGAAAACAAAAGGTGATTCTTGACAATGGCCCCGGTTTGGGGGATACTTTATCGAGGCGTATTTTCCCTTTGGCTTATAGAGAACTTTTTCCTCTTAAGCAAAGGTTCGAAGAAGTGACCCGTTCCCGTATCGAATCGCGAGAGTACGATGGCCGTGGATGGTACAAAATATGATGCGAACGCGCTGTGCGGCGCGCCGTTTTTCCCGAAAGAGACGTTGGGTTTGGCCGAGCCGAAAGGGCAGGCGGCCTTAGAGACCGCGATGCGCACGAGCTGCCAGTCCAGTTTAGACGTGTGCTGGAGCATCCCCGATTGGCCCGACTGGCGCCAGAGGGCGCACGACGTGAAGGCGTACACCATTGCCCACCTCGATGAGCTTTTGGCGAAGTTCGCCGATCGTCTGGAGGCCAAGGGGGTCAAGGTCCTCTGGGCCCGCGACGCGGCCGACGCCAACGCGATCATCCTCGATATCGCGAAGAAGCACCAGGTCAAGACCGTCGTCAAAGGCAAATCGATGGTCTCCGAGGAGCTGGAGCTCAATAAGGCGTTCGCCATGGCGGGGATCTCCGCGCTGGAGACCGACCTCGGCGAGTTCATCGTTCAGCTCACCGGCAAGCGCCCGACCCATATCGTCACCCCCGCCACCCACTTAAGCGCCGAGGAGGTCGGCGAGCTGTTCGCCGAAAAGCTCGGCGTCGAGAAGACGACCGAGCACGAGGCGCTGACGATGATCGCCCGCAAGCACCTGCGCCAGAAGTTTGTCTCGGCCGACATGGGGATCAGCGGGATCAACTTTGGGATCGCCGAGAGCGGGTCGTTCTGCCTGGTCGAAAACGAGGGAAATATCGGTCTTTCGACCACCTGTCCGAAGGTCCATGTCGCCTTGATGGGGATCGAGAAGCTCATCCCCTCCCTCGACTACCTTCCGCTGTTCCTCAATATGCTCCCCCGCATGGGGACCGGTCAAAAGCTGACCAGCTACACCCATATCTTCAACGGTCCGACCGAGGGACGGACGATGTACGTGGTCATCGTCGATAACGGCCGCACCCGCGCCCTGGCCTCCCCGGCCCACCGCAAGGTGCTGCACTGCATCCGCTGCGGCGGCTGCATGGCCCGCTGCCCCGTCTATCAGAAGGTCGGCGGCTGGGCGTACGGCTGGGTCTATCCCGGTCCGCTCGGTATCGTCCTGACCCCGCAGCTGCTCGGCTATAAGACCGCCGGAAAGCTCCCGTTCGCGTCGAGCTTGTGCGGTGCCTGCTCGCAGATCTGCCCGGTCAAAATCGACCTGGCTCACCAGGTTGTCCGTTCCCGCGCCGAGTCGATCGCCACGGCCGGTTCGCCGGCCCGGTCTTGCGCGGAACGCCTCCTGTGGTGGGCGTTCGCCTGGGGAATGCAGAGCCGCTGGCGCTATAACCTGATGATGCTCGCCGTGAAACTCGGTATCCGCGTCGCGCCGGCGCTTCCGATTCACCCGTGGCTCATGGGCCGCTGGACGCGCGGCAGGGCCCTTCCCGTGCCGCCGAAAGAGGGGAATTTCGCCCGCTGGTGGAAAGCGAACCATAAATAACGTAGAAAAGCTTGCTATTCCCCCTCCTCTTATTATTTTAAGGGGAGGGGGAGTTTGTTTGGACGGTAACGAAGAGAACGTCTCTGTCGGTGCGTTTATGGATCATCGGGTCGTTATCCTTATGAGCGGGATCCTTCTCCTGCTGGTCGCCGCCAGCTGGGCGATTCGGGTTCTGCAGAGGCATTTTGGGCACGGCATCGATCTGTCGATTCTCAATATCTGCCGCTCCCGCGTTCAATCGTGGTGGATTCTCTTCGTCCTGCTGATCTGTTCGCTGCTCCTCGGGAAGGCCGCGACGACCCTTTTCTTTTTTATGATTTCGTTCTGGGCGCTGCGCGAGTATATCACCCTGACCCCGACCCGCCCGGCCGACCATCGAACGCTCTTTTGGGTATTCTTCCTTTTGACGCCCATTCAGTATCTGGTCGTCGGGATGGACGACCAGTGGTTCAAATCGGTCTTTGGAATCTCCAGTTATCAGGTCTACTCCATCCTGATTCCGGCGTACTCGTTTTTGATCCTCCCCGCGGCGATCGCCACCTCGAACGACCCGAAGGGATTCCTCGAGCGGGTCGCGAAAATCCAGGTGGGACTGGTGATCTGCGTCTACTCCCTGTCGTTCGCCCCCGCGCTGCTGACGACGACCCTCCCCCTGGAGCGTGACGCCCCGCCGGTGATCGAGTCGTTCGCCGCCGGTATGGAAGAGAAAGTCCTCGTCCCGATGGGCAAGGCGATCAGCGATATCGCCACCACGGCCGCCGGGGGTGATCCTCACGCCTCTGTCGCGCCGGAGAGCACCCCGCCGGAGGGCCCCTGCGATGAGGAGGCCCCCCCCGAGAACACCGCCGGCGACGCCGCGCCGGATGAGGCTGTCGACACAACGGTCCCCGCGCCGCGCTCCACGCTCAAGTCGGACCGTCTCTGCCTGCTGATCTACTTTGTCTTCCTCGTTCAGATGAGCGATGTCTTCCAGTATCTCTGGTCGCACTTCTTCCGAAAGGGGGTCGTCGCCCCGACGATCCACGCTCACCGAACCTGGCCGGGGATCTTCGCCGGGGCAATGTCGACCGCGCTTCTGGCGCTGGGGCTGTGGTACTTTACCCCGTTTCGTGATTGGTGGCAGCCGCTTGTCACCGGCTTTGTCATCTCGCTGATGGGGTTCGCCGGAAGCATGACGATGAGCGCGATCAAGCGCGACCGGGGGGTCGACGACTACGGGACGCTGGTGGAGGGGCACAACGGTGTGCTCGACCGAATCGACTCGGTCTGTTTCGCCGCGCCGGTCTTTTACCATCTCGTTTGGATTTTCCTCCATTACTAAAGCGGAGTATTGTCAGACCATCGGGGGGTAAACGCCCTCTGTATTTTGTTTCTTTTTTACCTCAACGCGGCGTGAAAAAAGCCCTCGTTCCAAGGGGCGGGGAGGGGGGCAATCAATAAAATTTTCTCGAATTCTCTTGCGCCGACCCTGGACATCCCCCCTGGGTCTGGTTAAACTAGGAAGGAGGGGCGCTTAGTGTTGCCGCCCCTCAAGAAGTTAGATATTCCCCCTGGAACGCACGCCTGCGGTACCCTTGATTCGGAAAGGCGTCATGGAATGAAGAAGTTTGAAATAGACAAGGGATTGGATCTGGCTTTGGCCGGCGCGCCGAAGCAGCAGATCGACCCTGATCGCAAGAAGGTTGAGCATGTCGCCGTGGTCGGGCCGGATTATGTCGGGATGAAACCGACGATCCTGGTGGAACCGGGGCAGCATGTCCTGGCCGGGGAACCCCTCTTCGAAGATAAGAAAAATCCGGGAGTGAAGTTCACCGCCCCCGGCGCCGGCACGGTGGAGGAAATCTGCCGCGGTGAGAAACGCGCCTTCCGCGCCGTGGTTCTCCGCCTGGATGCCGACGGTGACGCTTCCGCACCGTTCGACTCGTTCCAGCCCGATGAGCTGCAGTCGCTGTGCCCGAACCGTGTTCGGCAGATCCTGGTCGATTCCGGGCTGTGGACGTCGTTCCGCACGCGTCCGTTCAGCCGCATTCCAACGCTCGATTCGGTTCCCGCCTCGATCTTCGTCACCGCGATGGATACCAATCCCGGCGCGCCGAATCCGGTCGTGGTGATCGGGGAAAACCCCGACAGCTTTATCAACGGCCTGAAGGTGATCAGCCGCTTCGGCGTGAAGATTTGGCTGTGCAAGGCCCCCGACGGGATTGATATTCCCGGCGACGATATTGAGTCGGTCGAGTCGGCAATCTTCTCCGGCCCGCACCCGGCGGGTCTGGCCGGCACCCATATCCATTACCTTGACCCGGTCGGAAACGGCAAGGTCGTCTGGACGATCGGCTACCAAGACGTCATGGCGATCGGTTCGCTCTTCACCACCGGCCGCTGGCCGACCGAGCGCGTCGTCGCCCTGTCCGGCCCCAAGGTCGCCTCCCCGCGTCTGATCCGGGTTCCGGTCGGCGCCTCGCTGAGCGAACTGACCGCCGGCGAACTGACCGGCAGTGAGGTCCGCGTTATCTCCGGCAGTGTCCTGTGCGGACGCGCCGCCGAGGGGAACGGCCTCGACTTCCTCGGTCCCTACGTCAATCAGGTTTCGGTGATCGCCGATGAGAATCCGCGCGAGCTCTTCGGCTGGACGATGCCCGGCTGGCGCAAGTTTTCGGTCGCCCGGACCGTCGCCTCCCGCTGGCTCCCCCGCTGGCCCTACAAGATGACGACCGCCCTTCACGGCGGCAAGCGCGCCGTCTTCCCGAACCCGGCCTTCTCCGAGATTCAGCCGCTGGATCTGATGCCGGAGTTCCTCTTTAAAGCCCTGGAAGTCGGCGATATCGAATCGGCCGAGGAGCTCGGCGTTCTGGAGCTGGACGAGGAAGACGTCGCTCTGTGCACGCTGGTCGACTTCGGAAAGAATGACTACACCCAGACGCTTCGCACGATGCTCAATACCATCATGAAAGAGGAGGCGTAACTTAAGGATGAAACTCCAGTTTGCCCAAAATATACTTAAGAAGGTTGAGAAAACCTTCTTCGCCGAGGGAAAGATTTTCCACGTCTTCTTCCCGTTCTTTGAGGCGGCCGATACCTTCTTCTTCACCCCCGATAAGCGAACCTCCGGCAAATGCCACGTCCGTGACTGCAACGACTACAAGCGGGTGATGACCACCGTAATGTACGCGCTGCTCCCCTGTATCCTGATGGGGATGTACAACGTCGGCCTTCAGGCCAACCGCGCGATGGAAGCCCTCAGGGCCGGCGGCACCGAGTTTTCGACCGACTGGCACTACGCCATTTTAGCGTGGCTCGACAGTGTCTGCCCCTTCCTCAATGTTTTCGGGACGTCGTACTACAACGTTATCGGCTGCCTGATTCACGGCGCCGTCTACTTCCTCCCCCTGTACATCGTCACGATGGTGGTCGGGCTCGGGTGGGAGATCCTCTTCGCGATGATCTACCGCGAGGAGGTCAACGAGGGGTTCTTCGTCACCGGGCTGATCTTCCCGCTGACCCTTCCGCCGAACCTTCCGCTGTGGCAGATCGTTGTGGCGATGTCGTTCGGGGTCATTATCGGGAAAGAGATCTTCGGCGGGACGGGGCGCAACTTCCTCAACCCGGCGCTGGTCGCCCGCGCGTTCCTCTTCTTCGCTTACGCCGGGAGCATCTCCGGCGATAAGGTCTGGACCACCGTCGACGGGTTCTCCTGCGCGACCCCGCTGTCGCTGGCGACCAATCCGACCCCGGGGGAAGGCGGTCTGGCCGGTCTGGCTCAGGGGGGGTACAACGTTATGAACACCTTCTTTGGGACGATCCCCGGCTCGTTCGGTGAGACATCGACCCTGGCGTGTCTTATCGGCGCCGCTTTCCTGGTGATCGTCGGTGTCGCCTCCTGGCGCGTCATGCTCAGCATGGCGGTCGGCGGGATGGGGCTGGCCACCGTCTTGTATTTGGTCGGCAGCGAAACCAACGCCGCGTTCAACCTTGGTCCGGTCTGGCACTTCATCCTCGGCGGGTTCGCCTTCGGGATGGTCTTTATGGCGACCGACCCGGTGACGGCGGCCACGACAAAAATAGGCCAGTACATCTACGGCCTGATCATCGGGATGCTGGTGATCATTATCCGTGTCCTCAACCCGGCCTATCCCGAAGGGACGATGCTCGCCATCCTCTTCGGCAACTGCGTCGCCCCGCTGATCGACTGGTGTGTCGTCCGCGCGAATATCCGCGCGCGCCGCCGCCGTCTCAACGCCGCCGAGTGACCTCCTTGCATCCCATAAGGGGCTAAAACAATCATGAAAGATTCCATACTCAAAACTTTTACCGTCGCGACGCTGCTTTGCATCGTCTGTTCCGTTCTGGTCGCGATGACCGCGACCGGGCTGAAGCCGAACATCGAGAGAAACGCCCTTCTCGATAAACAGCTCAACGTCCTGCGCGCCGCCGGGCTGGCCGCCGCCGGCGAAAAGATCTCCGCCGAGCGCGCCGCCGAACTCTTCGGTCAGATCGAGCAGGTGGTGGTCGATCTGGCCAGCGGCACCGCCGCGCCCGACGCCGATCCGGCGAAAGTCGATCTGGCCGCTCAGCTGAAAGACCCCAACGGCTCGGTCGCTCTGGCCGCCTCGGATGATCCCGCCGGCGTCAAGCGCCTTCCCAACGAGATGGTGGTCTACCTGGTTCGCGGCGCCGACGGGGCGCTGGGCAAGGTGGTTCTGCCGATCTACGGCCAGGGGCTGTGGTCGGTGATGTACGGTTTCCTCACCCTGGAAGGGGACCTCAAGACCGTGGCGGACCTGTCGTTCTACGATCACGGCGAAACCCCGGGCCTGGGCGGGGAAATCTCCAATCCCTCCAAGATGGGGAAGTGGTCGGGCAAAAGCGCCTTCGACGAATCGGGCAAACCGGCCGTTCACTTCGTGAAGGGAACCGCCGCGCCCGACGACCCCTACCAGGTCGACGGCCTCTCCGGCGCGACGCTCACCAGCAACGGCGTCAATCGAACCGTCGATTTCTGGCTGGGCGAACGCGGCTATGGCCGCTATCTGGCCACGCTGAAGTAACCGCTCGGGGCGGATCTTTCGAACAAGAGCAAAACATTTCTCACGAATCATAAAAGGCGCCGAAACATTTTGTAGGCGAATGGCATTATGAGTTCCAAGTTGGCAAAAGCATTAACCGAACCGATTATCAAAAATAATCCGGTCGCGATCCAGGTGCTCGGCATCTGCTCGGCTCTGGCTGTGACGACGAAGCTGCAGACCACGATCACGATGTGTCTGGCGGTGACGTTTGTGACGGTCTTCTCCAATCTCGGGGTCTCCCTCATCCGAAAGGTGATTCCGGGGAGTATCCGAATGATCGTCGAAATGACCATTATCGCGACCTTGGTCATCGTGGTCGACCAAATCATCAAGGCATACGCCTATAACATCAGCAAAGAGCTGTCGGTCTTCGTCGGATTGATCATCACCAACTGTATCGTGATGGGGCGCACCGAAGCGTTCGCGATGAAGAACAACCCGCTGGAAAGCGTCATGGACGGCTTGGGGAACGGGCTCGGCTACAGCTTGCTGCTGCTGGTCGTCGGTTCGATCCGTGAGCTCTTCGGTTCGGGGTCCCTCTTCGGGATCACGATCTTCAAGACGGTCAGCGACGGCGGCTGGTATGTCCCCAACGGACTGCTGGTTCTTTCGCCCGGCGCCTTTTTCTTGATCGGCGCGTTCATCTGGTGTGTGAAAACCTGGAAAAAGGATCTTGCCGAGTAAACGGCGGGTAGATTGATAGGGGACTATTATGCAGCACGTTTTTGATTTGCTCATTCAGGGGCTCTTCACCCAGAACCTCGCGTTGTCGATGTTCCTGGGGATGTGTACCTTCCTGGCCGTTTCCAAAAAGGTCAAGACCGCTTTGGGGCTCGGTATCGCGGTGGTCGTCGTTCAGGCGATCACGATCCCGGTCAACAACCTGATTCTCAACTATGTTCTCAAAGAGGGGGCCCTTTCCTGGACCGGAAGCGAAACCCTTGCCTCGCTGGACCTCTCCTTCCTGACGTTCATCTGCTTCATCGGCGTGATCGCCGCGATGGTGCAGATCCTCGAGATGACGCTCGATCGTTTCTTCCCGCCGCTTTACAACGCGCTGGGAATCTTCCTTCCCCTGATCACCGTCAACTGCGCTATTATGGGCGGTTCGCTCATTATGGAGCAGCGCGACTTCGGCTTCGGCGACTCGTGCCTCTATGGGATCTTCTCCGGACTGGGCTGGGCGCTGGCGATCGTCATTTTGGCGGGGATTCGCGAGAAGCTCGAGTACGCCCGCGCTCCCAAACCGCTGCGCGGCCTGGGGATGACCTTTATGGTCGTCGGGCTGCTGGCGATGGCCTTCATGTGCTTCAGCGGGATGTAATAGCCCCAACGAAATTGGATCAATACCGAATCAACACGATAAACGAATAGAGTCACAGCTATGCAGATTATTGCCGGAGTCATCGCGTTTTCCGTGATCGTTCTCCTTTTGGTCGCCATTATTCTGGCGGCGAAGGCGACCTTGGTCCCCGCCGGAAACGTCAAAATCGAGATCAACGGCGACGCCTCGAAGACCCTGATGGTGCCGACCGGCGGGAAGCTTCTCGGTACCCTGGCCGATCAGCGGATCTTTGTCCCCTCCGCCTGCGGCGGCGGCGGAACCTGCGGTCAGTGCAAGGTTCGCGTCTTAGCCGGCGGCGGCGATATTCTCCCGACCGAACTGGGGCATATGACCCGCCGCGAGGTGAAACTCGGAACCCGCCTGGCCTGTCAGACGGCCGTCAAGCAGGATATGAAAATCGAGATCCCGCCGGAGATCTTCTCGGTGAAGAAGTGGGAGTGCACCGTCCGCTCGAACCGGAACGTGGCGACCTTCATCAAAGAGCTGATCCTGGACCTTCCCAAGGGGGAAAACGTCGATTTCAAGGCCGGCGGCTATATCCAGATCGAGTGCCCCCCCTACGATATCTCCTATCGTGACTACGACATCGACCCGGAGTACCGCGGCGACTGGGATAAGTACGATCTGTGGCGCTATCGCTCGGTCGTCAAAGAGCCGGCGATGCGCGCCTACTCGATGGCGAACTACCCCGAGGAGAAGGGACGCGTGATGCTCAACGTCCGTATCGCCTCCCCGCCGCCGAAGCAGCCGAATGTCCCGCCGGGGATCATGTCGTCGTTTATCTTCAACTTAAAGCCGGGCGATAAGGTGACCGTCAGCGGTCCGTACGGGGAATTCTTCATCCACGACACCCCCGCCGAGAAGATCTACATCGGCGGCGGCGCGGGGATGGCTCCGCTTCGCTCCCATATCTTCGAGCTGCTCAAGCATCGCAACGCCCAGCAGAAGATCTCGTTCTGGTACGGCGCCCGTTCTCTGCGCGAGGCGTTCTACGTCGAGGAGTTCGAGGAACTGGCCCGCCAGCATCCGAACTTCACTTGGCACCTGGCGCTCGACAGCCCCCTGCCGGAAGACAACTGGAAGGGACCGAAGGGGTTCATCCACCAGGTGCTCTACGACGAGTACCTCAAGGACCACAAGGCGCCCGAAGACTGCGAGTACTACATGTGCGGTCCTCCGATGATGACCCAGTCGGTGCTGAAGATGCTCGACAGTCTCGGCGTCGAGCGTGAGAATATCAACTTCGACGATTTCGGCGGCTGATGGCCGCCTTCGAAGCCGGCCGTACGCGAAAGACCGCGGGTTCCACGAAAGAGGTTTGGCCCCGCGGTCTTTGTTTTGGAAGAAAACCACAGAACGATCAAGCCGCGCGATGAGAGGGAGTGAAAGATATCCAAGAAGATGTCCAAGTCCGACGAGATGATTCTGGTTGTCCCGACCGAGCTGTTCAAACAGATCGGTTACTTTCAGGGGTTCCGCGCCGACGCCCAGCCGTATCGCCGGCTGATGGCGCCGGAGAACCTGCGGTTTATGCGCCGGGGAGACATGGAGAAAGACCCTTCGTATAAGCAGCTGATCCCGTATATTCTTCTTCTTTGGACCGATCCAGATACCGGCGCCCCCTGGCTGTTCACCTATACCCGCGGCGCCGGCATGGGGGAGGCGCGTCTGCACGCCAAGATGAGCGTCGGGGTCGGCGGGCATATCAACAACACCGATATGGTCGCCGGCGGCTGTGATCCTTACTGGGAGGGGCTCCTGCGTGAACTGCACGAGGAGGTCCGTCTCGATCCGGCGATCATCCTCTCGGAACGCTGCGCCGGTCTGATCAACGACGATGATACCGAGGTCGGGACCGTCCACCTGGGGGTCGTTCACATCTTTGAACTTGCCCGCCCCGAGGTGGTCTCGAACGAGCCCGACCTCCTCCAATCCGGCTTCCGCCCGGTCGAGGAACTGAAAAAGACCCCCGACGCCTTCGAGTCGTGGTCGCGGATCTCGATCGAGGCGCTGTTCTAGTTCTTCTTAGCGGTGAGGGAAACCAAAGAAGGAAAAGGGAATTTCCCGCCGCGGCCGCGTGGTCTGCCGGAAAACGGCCACGGGCCGCGGCCATAGGGTGCTTGATATCCCGCTTGGTTTTTGTTTAGTCAAATGTCCCGTCGGTGGTGTAGCGTGTCCACGCCTTGGTCAGCCGATCCAAGGCGGTGGGAAGATCGACCGCGCGGAAGCGCTCTTGTTCACCTTCTTGACGGATGTCGACGAGCTTCTTTTCTTTGAGTTTGCGGACCGCGTCGGATTCCTCAAAATTGATCTTTTTGTATTGGCTGTCCGGGTCGAGTGTCCCCAGCCAGGCCTCCACTTCCTTGTCCATCTCTTGGACGGTCTGCCATTGGCCGGGGTGGTCGAGCAGCTCGACATAGGCGAGGAAAATCTCTTTGACCTCCTGTTCCTCGGCCATTGTCACCAGCGCGGAGATGGTACCGATGTTGTTCGACAGGTTCTGATAGAGAAGCTCTTGAGAGCAGCTCCCGATGTGCTTGGTTTTGCTGTTGATAAAACCGGCCAGCCCCTTCAGGACGGAAGAGATGAAGGTGAAGAGGAAGACCAACAGAACGACCCAGGACAGGGCCGCCGCCAGGGCGAGTTTCAACGCGCTGGCGATCAGTCCGCAGCCGACGGTCGCGCCGATTTTAAAGCTGTCGAAGATGGTGATTTTAATGGAGGCGTCGGGAATGATAATCTTGAGGTTATCGACCGGGACATCACGGTAGAGTTTGAGAATGACCGTCTGATCCTGCCCCTCCTTGGGACGAAGGAGGAGAAAGACCTTCTTGAGCCGGAGAAATTTCTTTTCGGGTTGGGAGAAGTACTTTTTGAGCGGCCATCGGTTTTTCAGAGAAGACAGCTTTCTGAGGGCGGGGAGTTTTTCGAGCAGCCAATTTTTTGCCCGTGACCAACGATCAGGGGAGGGGACATACCGCTCGCAGCCGCGGTAGGAGATCTGGAAGGGATCGAATTTTAAGCGGTCAACCTCGACCTTCAGACCGCTCAAAGGCTGAAGAGTCAGACATTGGTTGATCTGTTCGTCGGTCATCTCGGCGAAATTGCAGGAGGTCAGGAGCGATTGAATCTCGTGGATCACCTCCTCTCCCTTTTGTTTATGTTCCTCCGGGCTGAGGATCGGTTCGGCACGCGTATCTCGATCGGGATCGATGGGGATGAACAGGTCTCGCAAATGGAGGAGCTTTTCGTGAAACTCGAGGTGAAAGCGATCGGCGAGCATGCGGTGAAGGCGGCGCAGATCGCTCGCCTGCTCCTCGGGCCGATTTTCCAGAAGCTTTTCGAGCAGAAGGGTCATCCGAAACGGGATGAAATTTTCGGGTTCCTCGAGAAATTTAGGGTAGCTTGGTTTACTCATACGGCGGCGCGCGTCTTGAAACGCGATGGCGAGAATGTTTTTTGGGGGCAATGGGCAACCCCCTTGCACATTGTTCATTATAGGGAGCATATTTCTCAAACCAAGTCCTTTTTTCGGCGCGGGGGTTGAAAACCGCGCCTGTTTACCTACCATTACCGTCGGAACCGGTTCTTTGACGATTCGCCGGTTCATACGCCGCGGAAGAACCTTAAAGGAGGCCATCGATGGACCATACAAAAAGCGCCGCTGTTTTTGCCCAGGCACAGACCCTTATCCCCGGCGGGGTGAACTCGCCGGCGCGGGCGTTTGGGAGCGTCGGGGGGACGCCGGTGGTGATCGACCGCGCCGAGGGGCCGTGGCTGTTCGATGTCGATGGGAATCGCTACCTCGACTATGTCCTTTCTTGGGGGCCGATGATTCTCGGTCACGCCAACCGGCGCGTCAGCGACGCCCTGTGCCGGGCGGTCCGGCGCGGGACAAGCTACGGGGCGCCGACCGTGATGGAGAACAAGATCGCCGAGCAGGTCTGTAAAATGATCCCGTCGATCGAGAAAGTCCGGCTGGTCAGTTCCGGGACCGAGGCGACGATGTCGGCGATCCGTCTGGCGCGGGGGTACACCGGCCGTGAGAAGATCATTAAGTTTACCGGCTGCTACCACGGCCACAGCGACGCGCTTTTGGTGAGCGCCGGCAGCTCGGCGGCGACCCTCGGGGTTCCGAATTCCCCCGGCGTGACCGCCGGGGCGGTGGCCGATACGATTCCGGTCCCCTACAACGATTTTCAGGCGGTCAGCGAGGTCTTTCAGACCTACGGCGATCGGATGGCGGGGGTGATCGTCGAGCCGGTCGTCGGCAATATGGGATGTATCCTCCCGAAGCCGGGGTTCCTGGAGCTTTTGCGCCAAAAGTGCGATTCTTCCGGCGCGCTTTTGATCTTCGACGAGGTGATGACCGGCTTCCGCGTCGCGCGCGGGGGGGCGCAGGAGTATTTCGGTATCCGTCCCGATCTGACGACCCTCGGGAAGATTATCGGCGGGGGGTTGCCGGTCGGTGCCTACGGCGGCCGCGCCGATGTTATGGACGCGGTTCTTCCGGCGGGAAAGGTCTTCCAGGCGGGGACCCTTTCGGGTAATCCTCTGGCGACCGCCGCCGGATACGAGACCCTTCGGGTAATCGACCAGACGCCCGACTTTTACCCCCGCGTCACCGCGGCGATGAGCCGGCTGGGCGCCGGTCTTCAGGAGGCGGCCGCCGCGGCGGGCATCCACGCCTGTTTTACCGGCCTCGGCGCGATGGGGACATGCTTCTTCCCGCCGGCCGGCCAACAGGCGCCGAGCTGTTGGGCCGAGGCCTCGGCGTGCGATACGCGTCTTTTTGCCCGCTACTTCCACGCGATGCTCGATCGGGGGATCTATCTGCCGTGCAGCCAGTTTGAGGCGCTCTTTACCTCGATCGAACATACCGACGAGCTGGTCGACATGACGATCGCCGCCGCGCGCGAGGTCTTCCGATCGCTGAAAGATTAAAAACAACGCTCTTGATTCGGGGGGGAAAATAGACTATATCCCCCCCTATGAGGAATTCCCGCTTTCTAACCTGGCAGGCGCTTTGCGCCCTGCTTGCCCCTGTGCTGTTCGCGGCCGGGTGCGCCACGGTACCGGATACAGCCGGTTCGGCGCAGCCGGTTTCGGTCCGGTTTTCGGCGCGCCAGGAAGACAGCGTCAACCCGCTCTATGTCGAGACATCCGACACCAACTACCTCTGGGAGGCGGTGGTCGACGTGATCGACGACTATTTCCCCGTTCCGCGCGAGTACCCGGTCCAGACCTATCGCTCCCGCAACGAGGACGGGACCGAGTCGGTTGTTCGGACGGAAGGACGGATCGATACCGATCCGGTGATCGCCGCGGGGGTTCTCCAGCCGTGGAACCGAAACTCCGTCACGCTCGACGCCCGGCTGGAGGCGACCTTGCAGTCGATTCGCCGCTCGGCCAGCGTTCGGGTCGTTCCCGAGGGGGAGGGTTTTTTGGTTCACGTGGCGGTCTACAACGAGATCGAGAATCTCCCCCAGCCGATGAACTCGGGGGCCAGCGGCAGCAATCTATTCTTTGACAACCTGAGCAAACTCCAGTCGCCGCGCGGTTCGGTCGATGTCTCCGACGGCTGGATCCCGAACGGCCGCGACTGCGATATGGAGCAGTACATCATCCGTCAGATCGCCTGGCGGCTGAAGAACGCCCCGGAGATCCTCAATCCCGAAAACGCCGCGGCCGGTGGTTCGGGGGCGATTCCGTAGAACGCGCGTTCCGTCGGTTTTCCTCGGCTTGTTTTTTGCGGCGCGGTTTTTCCGCGCGGGAAACATAAAGAGGCGCCGCCTGAGGCGTTCGGCGAAAACGTTTTTTTTCTCTTTTTTATCCGGGGTCTTCTTTTCGCCCGGGACTGTTTTTTAACGGCAAAGGGGGCTTGGCGGCCAGCGGCCCCCCGACTTGAAAGGGCTTCCGATCGGGGTAAAATAACGGTCTTGCCGTGTTTTGGCCGTTAACCTTTAACCTTCAAACTATTTGCTTCTAAAAGCAAGGGAGACGAGAAGAGCCGTGGGCGAAGAAAAACGCTTTGTCATGTGTGATGGAAATGAGGCAGCCGCGCGTATCGCGCATCTTTGCAACGAGGTCATGGCGATCTACCCGATTACCCCCTCTTCGACGATGGGCGAGCTGACCGACGACTGGGCGGCCAAGGGAAAGAAGAACCTCTTCGGTACGGTTCCTCACGTGATCGAAATGCAGAGCGAAGCCGGCGCCGCCGGCGCGGTTCACGGTTCTCTGCAGACCGGCGCCCTGACCTGTACCTTCACCGCCAGCCAGGGACTTCTCCTGATGATCCCGAACATGTTCAAGATCGCCGGCGAAATGACCCCGACGGTCTTCCACGTCACCGCCCGCGCCGTGGCGACCCACGCCCTGTCGATCTTCGGTGATCACAGCGACGTGATGGCGACCCGTTCCTGCGGATGGGCGATGCTCTGCGGCGGTTCGGTTCAGGAAACTCACGATATGGCGATGATCGCCTACGCGTCGACCCACAAGGCCCGCGTCCCGTTCCTCCACTTCTTCGATGGCTTCCGTACCAGCCACGAGGTCAACAAGCTCGAGGTGATCCCCGAAGATATCGTTCGCCAGATGTTCGATCCGGAGCTGATCAAAGCCCATCGTGAGCGTTCGATGAATCCGAGCCGCCCGGTTCTGCGCGGTACCGCCCAGAACCCGGACGTCTTCTTCCAGGCCCGCGAGGCGTGCAACAGCACCTACGCCAAGGTTCCGGCGATTGTCCAGGAGCAGATGGACAAGTTCGCCTCCCTGACCGGCCGTCAGTATCACATCATGGACTACTACGGCGATCCGAACGCCGAGCGGGTCATTGTCATCATGGCCAGCGGCTCGGGGATCGTTGAGGAATACATCGACGCGGTCGGCAGCGACAAGGGCGTCGGTATGGTCAATGTCCGGCTCTACCGTCCGTTCGACGCCGACGCGTTCGTCGCCGCGATGCCGAAGAGCGTCAAGAAGATCGCCGTGCTCGACCGGACGAAGGAACCGGGCGCCCTGGGCGAACCGCTCTATCAGGATGTCGTCACCGCGATGAGCCAGAAGTGGGTCGGCACCCTTCCGGAGATCACCGGCGGCCGTTACGGTCTTTCCTCGAAAGACTTCACCCCCGCGATGGTCAAGGGCGTTTACGACGAGCTGGCCAAGGCCGAGCCGAAGCGCTTCTTCACCGTCGGTATCAACGACGACGTCACCGGTCTTTCGATCGACTACGATCCGAACTTCTCCACCGAAGCCGACGACGTGACCCGCTGCGTCTTCTACGGTCTGGGGAGCGACGGTACGGTCGGCGCTAACAAGGGGACGACCAAGATCGTCGGTGAGTACACCCCGCGCTACTGCCAGGGTTACTTCGTTTACGACTCGAAGAAGTCCGGTTCGGTCACCGTTTCCCACCTGCGCTTCTCGCCGCGTCAGGTCAAGGGTTCTTATCAGATCTACAAGGCGAATTTCGTCGCCTGCCATCAGTTTGTCTTCACCGAGCGTGTTGATCTTCTCGCGACCATCGTTGACGGCGGAACGTTCCTCCTCAACTCCCCCTACAAGGCCGATGAGGTCTGGGGACACCTGCCGGTCGAGCTCCAGAAGGAGATCATCGAAAAGAAGCTCAAGTTCTACGTCGTCGACGCCGTGAAGGTGGCCAAAGCCGCCGGTATGGGCGGTCGTATCAACACCGTGATGCAGACGTGCTTCTTCAAGCTCGCCGGCTTCATGCCCGAGGACGAGGCGATCGAGCGGATCAAGGCCGACATCAAGAAGACCTACGGCAAGAAGGGTGACGCCGTCGTTCAGAAGAACTACGCCGCCGTCGACGCTTCGCTCGCCGCTTTGGAGGAAGTCACCGTTCCGGCCGCCGCCGATTCGACCTTCCATCGCATCGACGGGATCGATCCTTCCGCTCCGGAGTTCGTCAAGAATACCCTCGGCGAGATCATGTCCTCCCGCGGCGAGTCGCTGCCGGTGAGCGCTTTCACCGAGGCCGCCGACGGTACTTTCCCGACCGGAACCACCAAGTACGAAAAGCGCTCCGTCGCGATCGATATCCCGATTTGGGACAAGGACCTTTGCATCCAGTGCGGTCAGTGCTCTCTGGTTTGCCCGCACGCCGCGATTCGCATGAAGGTCTTCGATGCCGCCGAAGGCGCTCCCGAGACCTTCGCCGTGGCCGACGCCAAGGGTGAGTTCAAGGGGATGAAGGCCCGTGTCCAGGTCGCTCCGGAAGACTGCACCGGCTGCGGTATGTGCGCCTATGTTTGCCCGGTCAAGAGCAAGACCGAAGAGGGGAAGAAGGCGATCAACATGCAGGACAAGATCGCCAATCTCGATGCCGAGAAGGCGAACTGGGAATACTTCCTCACGATTCCGGACTTCGACCGCACGAAGGTCAAGGTCGATACCCTCAAGGGTTCGCAGCTGTTGCTGCCGCTGTTTGAATTCTCCGGCGCCTGCGCCGGCTGCGGTGAGACCCCGTACGTGAAGCTCATCACCCAGCTGTTCGGCGACCGGATGCTTATCGCCAACGCGACCGGCTGCTCGTCGATCTACGGCGGCAACCTCCCGAGCACCCCGTACACCACCAACGCCGAAGGTTACGGTCCGTCTTGGTCGAACTCGCTGTTCGAGGACGCCGCCGAGTTCGGTATGGGGATGCGCCTGGGCGTCGATCAGCAGAACCAGTTCGTCCGCGAGCTGCTGACCGAATCGAAGGACAAGATCGGTGCCGAGCTGGTCGAGAACCTCCTGGGGAACAAGCAGGAGACCGAAGACCAGATCAAGCAGCAGCGCAAGTGGGTGGCCGAGCTGAAGGCCAAGGTCGCCGGCTGCCAGTGCGGCTGCGACAAGGCCAAGCTCCTGGAGATGTCGGCCGATTACCTCGTGCGCCGCAGCAACTGGATCATCGGCGGTGACGGCTGGGCTTACGATATCGGTTACGGCGGGCTCGATCACGTGGTCGCTTCGAACCGCGACGTGAACATTCTCGTTCTCGATACCGAGGTTTACTCCAACACCGGTGGTCAGGCCTCGAAGTCGACCCCGCTGGGCGCCGTCGCCAAGTTCGCCGCCAGCGGCAAGCCGACCGGCAAGAAGGATCTCGGCATGATGGCCGCCTCCTACGGTACCTGCTTCGTCGGCCAGATCTCCCTGGGCGCCAATCCGGCCCACGCGATCAAGACCCTGGTCGCCGCCGAGTCGTACCACGGTCCGTCTTTGATCATCGCCTACTCGCACTGCATCGCTCAGGGGATCGATATGAAGACAGGTATGGAGCTCCAGAAGGAAGCCGTCAAGTGCGGTTACTGGCCGCTGTGGTCCTATGACCCGCGTCTGGAGAAGCCGTTCGTTCTGGCCAGCAAGGCCCCCGAGGGTTCGCTCAAAGATTTCGAAACCAAGCAGAACCGGTTCAATCAGCTGTTCCGCAACAACCCGGAGAAGGCGCAGAAGTTCGAGGAAGTCGCTCAGGAGAATATCCAGAAGCGGTTCGAGTACTACAGCGCCCTGGCCGAGATGAAGAAGAACTAGGTTCTCCGCGGTCTAAGTTCAAGGACGCGTTCGTAAAAAAGGCCCCCTGTTCAAGGGGGCCTTTTTTTGTGGGAAACCGGCGCATAACACAAGCCGCCGAACCCTGTCGGACGCGGGGACGAACCCCAAGCCGAAAGCAGTTGAACAAAAAGAAAAGCGCCGCGGCGGGAAGAATAACGCGGCGGCTTGCTTCTAGCCGAGAAGCACCCGCTCCAGACGGCGGAGGTTCTCGACGGTCTGATACTGCGTTTGATCGGCGCCGGCGGCGCGGCTTTCGACCTGGCTGAGCCATTGATCGACCCGCTTTTGCGCCGAGAGAACCGTGCTGTGACTTCGGTTGCCGAAGTAACGGCCAATCTCGGACAGGGCGCTTCGGGTATGCTTTCGGGCCAGCCACATCGCCAGCATTCGAGGGTAGCAGCAGTCACGGGCGCGCGACTTGCCGCGCAGCGACGACGGTTTGACCTCGAACATCTCGGCGACTGCCTTCTCGATATCTTCCAGACGGACAATCCGCCGCTTGACACCGAACGGTCCGAGAATTTCCTCAACCGTATCGACCGTGATCGGCTGCCCGTCGGTCAAATAGCGGGCACACAGCTGATTGGCGATCCCGAAGAGCTGACGGGCGTGGGTGGCGTAGCGAGAGACCACCACGCGGGCGACCTCGTCGCTGACAGGGAGATGAATCCGAGCGCAGGCGCGCTTGAAGATCTCCAGAAGGATTTCGCGCTCGGCCGGCTGTATCGCGCAGGCGACCCCCTCTTGAAGGCGGGAGACCAGATTGCTTTGTAAACCGGTCAGCTCGCTGATGGGGCGGTCGGCGCCGAAGATCATCTGGACACCACGATGACGGAGCTGATCCATCAGCGTGATGAGTTCGTACTGTGTCTTGAGCTTCCCTTCCAGGAAGTGGATATCGTCGAGAACGAAGAGGGAGATGTTTTTGAAACGATCCAGGAACGAGCGGCGGTCTCCCCCCGGGCGAACCGATTGGGTGAAGATGGCGGTGAACTGGTCGCTGCGCATAAACAGCGGCGTTCGGCGGCTGTTCTGGGCACGGAAAGAGGTGTAGACCCCCTCGAGGAGGTGTGTCTTGCCAACGCTGGTCGGACCGGAGATGTACAGCGGATTGAAGCGCTCGCCCGGGGCGTTGATCACGATGTCGATCATGCTTCGGGCGATCCGGTTGGACAGACCGACGACAAAACTGTCGAGCGATCCCCAGTTGGGCAAAGGCACGGCCGCACGCTTCCTCGGCCTGGCCGGCTTGGCCGGCGGGTTGTCTGGACGGCGGACCGTGCGGATCGATTCACTGGAAAGCTCTATCCCCGTGAGGTCGGCATCATCCGCCTCGGCGTCGATCCCTTCCGCGTCGAAGAGCAAACCGGAGACGGGGGCCGGCTGTTTTTCTAACTCAACAGCAAAAGAAGGTTCCTCGAAGATCGATTGACCCACCTGGCGTATCTTGGACAAGTAGTTCTTTCGGATCCAGTAGAGCTTGTGTTCCTCGGAGGAGATGACACGCAGCTTGCCTTCCTCCTGAGCGAATCGAATACCGGAGAACCACCGTTCGAACTCACTGTTTCCGATCAGCGATGAGAGCTGTTGTCGAAAGGGAACGTCGATATCCATATCGTCTTTAAGCTAACTATCGTCTTGAGTCGGGAAAGCGTTCCCGACTGCGAATAACCAACCACACAGCCGGCGCGTTTTGGCTTGACACCGGCGGCCTTTGCCGTTTGAGCGGCTGCCCAAAAGCGGCAGGAGAAGACGCTGTGAAGAAGGGCGCGGCCCCCGTAAAATCGGGAGAGAAACGGGGAACCCCGCCCACAGCAGACAACCCCATTTTAGCGTCTGGCATGGGGATGTCAAATGAAGGGTTCGCCAATTCCGGAGCTTTTGGACACAGAGAAAAACGGATCGGGGGTTACAAGCGGTCAACTCCGCCGAAAAAATTTTTTGGGAAAAGCTTGACTGTCTCCCCAGGGCGGTTTCAGTGGGGAAAACTTGTTTCCATATCGGTGGTTTTGATTTGCTCTGTTCTTTTTGTCTTTCCCAGATTAACTTTTGATCCTTTTTCGTCCCCGATCTCTGGTTTGCGGGTCGGTGTTCTGGTATAAAAAACGGCTGAGGGGGTTCCTTTCGGCCCGCGGTTGATCACGGCCGGCCGGGCAGACGGTATTTTAATGTGAGGGAGCAAGAGGAAGAATGTTCATCGAACCGAAGAGATATCTGCCGCCGCTGGCCGCGGTGTTGGGACTGTTTTCTTTAGCCGTTTTGTTGCCGGCAGCCGGCCAATCGTCGGCCGACGATTCTTACGTCCGGGCCTTGGGGGGCGAGCGGGAGCTGTTCTGTGACGATGAGTTTGTCGCCTCGATGACGAACTGCGAGATCCAGGTTCATTCCCCCACGCGGGAGAACGTCGCGATCCTCTGCGATCAGCCGTGGGAGGGAAACGGCTGCGGCTATTGGACGGTTCTGTACGACGAGCAGCTTGGGCTGTACCGCGCCTACTGCCACGCCTGGGCGCAGGGGGTCGGTTTCGCCCATCGTCTGGTCTATACCGTCTACGAAAGCAAGGACGGCATCGAGTGGACCCGTCCCAATGTGGGCCAGTTCGAGTGGGAGGGGAGCAAAGAGAATAACATCATTCTGAACTACGCCGCCGACGGGTCGGAGTGCCACGATCTGTCCCCCTTCATCGACCGCAATCCCAACGCCTCGCCCGACGCCCGGTATAAGGCGACCGGCGCGGCCTTCGGTGAAAAAGCGGGCGTCTTCGCCTATAAGTCCCCCGACGGCATCCATTGGACGCCGATCAGCGACCAGCCGGTCTATACCGAGGGGGCGTTCGATTCGCAGAACCTCTCGTTCTGGTCCGAGGCCGAGGGGAAGTACGTCCTCTACTACCGGATCTTCCGCGGCGACGGTACCCGGTCGATCAGCCGGGCCGTTTCCGACGACTACATCCACTGGACCAACGAGGGGGAATTGCTCTTCCCCGAGGGGGAGGGGCCGAAGCCGGGGGCGCAATATTATGTCAACCAAATTCTCCCCTACTACCGCGCCAAGCATCTGTACATCGGCTTCCCCGCGCGCTACGTCGACAACGGCCTGGTGAAGGCGACCGAGAACCTTCCCCGATGGGACCTGCGCCAGGGGCGCATCGCCCTGTTTCAGCGCTTCGGCACGGCGGTGACCGACTCGGTCTATATCACCAGCCGTGACGGGATCCATTTCCGCCGGTCGAACGATGTCTTTCTGCGGCCGGGACTGCGCACGCAGCATAACTGGGCGTACGGCGATAATTACATCGCCTGGAACGTCGTGGAGACCGCCTCGCCCCGCGACGATATGCCGCGCGAGCTGTCGCTCTACGCGGTGGAGTCGTACGCGACCGAAGACTGGTCCCGCCTGAGGCGCTACTCTCTGAGGATCGACGGGTTCGGCTCGGTGCACGCCAAGTGTGTCCCGGGGGAGATGACGACCCGCCCGTTTACCTTCACGGGAAAAGAGCTCTCGGTGAACCTCGCCACCTCGGCGGCCGGCCAGGTTCGCGTCGAGGTCCTGGACGAAAACGGCGAGCCGATCCCCGGCTTTACCGCGGGGGAGTGTGACTTCTTCTTCGGCGATACCCTCGATTGGCGTGTGAGCTGGAACGGCAACAGTGACGTGTCGGCCCTGGCGGGGAAGACGATCGCGCTTCGCTTTACTTTGACGGAGGCCGATATTTACTCCCTGAAGTTTGAGGAATAGACCGTCTGTTTTGTCCGCCGCGGACAAAACAGACGGCATGATATTTCGTGATAAGATCGAATACTTAAAAACGGAGAAAAACGAATGCTGATGTCCTTTTCACGTTCCCTGAAATGGGGATTATTTCTGTTCCTGGCTTTTGCCGGAACCTTATGCGCGCGCGAGCGGCTTTCGCTCGACGGAACCTGGTCGTTCGCGACGGATCCGGAGGCGCGCGGGGAGGCCGACGGCTGGTTCGCCCCCGGGGCCAAACTGGCCGCGATGCCGCTGGAGGGGTACGCCCCCGAGGCCGACGGAACGATCCAGGTTCCCGGTATTTGGGACAATCAGGGGTACGGGACACAAACCGATAAACTCGAGCACAACTTCATTGGTCTGGGCTGGTATAAGCGGACGTTCCGCGTTCCGGCCGAGTGGTCGGGGAAGCGGGTCTTTCTGACGCTCGGCGGGATCTCTCGCATGGCCAGGGTCTGGATCAACGGCGAGCTGACCGGTCCGGACTTTCTGGGACAGGTCGCGTCGTTCACCCGCGACGTGACGGCGTTTGTCCGTTTTGGCGAGGAGAACGATATCACCATTCGCGTCGACAGTTTCCAGCATTGGGAGAAAGACGCTATTCTCGGTTCCTCCTCGATCAACGACTACATGGAGATTGTGTGGGGTGGCCTTTGGGGGCACGTGACGCTGGAAGCCGTCGGGGATGAGCATCTGGACTCGCTCTACCTGACGACCACCGTCGCCGATCAGGCCGTTCTCCATGCCAAGGCCGATATTCTCGGCCAAAGCGCCGCCGACGCGGTTCGCCTGGAACTGTTCGACACCGACGGCGCGCTGGCCGCGTCGAGTCAGACCTCGGTCGGCGCCGGCGCGGGCGAGGCCGCGTTCGATCTCCCGGTTCCCGGCGCGAAGCTCTGGACTCCCGATACCCCGAACCTCTATACCGCCAAGATGACCCTGCTCAAGGGGGACGATCCGCTGGACGAGATCCAGTGCCGCTGCGGGCTGCGTCAGTTCACCATCGAGGGGGATCGTCTGTTCCTCAACGGGGTGCCGATCTTCCTGCGCGGGTACGGCGACGACCATATCTATCCGTATGAGTTCTCGATGCCGACGAATATCGAGATGTATCGCGCTCGGCTGCGGATCATCAAGTCGTTCGGATTCAACCATGTTCGTCACCACAGCACGATTCTGCCGCACGAGTACTACGACGCCTGCGACGAGATCGGTGTCATTCCGACCGCGGAATTCGCGATCTGCTACCCGCAGCAGCTTCCGGGCAATTCACGCTGGAGGTCGAATGTTCCGGAGGGGACCGACACGGAACCGGCGATGGAGACCTACCGCGAGCGGTTCACTCAGGCGGTCAAAGAGTACCGGAACCATCCCTGCATTCTCGTCTGGGTCGGCGGCAACGAACTGTGGATGGGGAACGAGGATTATCCGGGGCAAGAGCTCTACACCAAGTTCTTCAAAGAGACGGTCGAGAAGTACGACCCGGCGCGCTTCTACTCCGATACCGACGGCGACTGGCTCGCCTACTTTGAGCAGGGGAGAGATCGTGACTCCCTCGATATCGCGTTTGCCCTGTTCAACGAGTGGGTTTCGCCGATCGCGACCGAAAAGTTCGCCTGGTCGACCTTTAAAAAACCGACCCTCTCGCACGAGGCGGGGAACTATATCACCTTCTCGCGCCCCAATCAGATCGATCTGTTCGCCGACGGCCGCTTTGACGGCAACCCGTCGCTGATCGGGCGTGATCCCAACGCGCCTATAAAGAGTGATTTCATCCCGTTCTGGATGACCGACGGCGCCCGGAAACTGAAGGAATTGGGGCTGGATGACCAGGCCGAGGCATGGGCCCGCGCCTCGGAGGAGATCTACTACATCCATCACAAGTACAACGTTGAGGGGATGCGCCTCAATCCGGGAATCATCGGCTATCACTGGTGGCTGATCCAAGACTTCTGGACGACGAGCAACGGTCTGATGGATCTGTTCTTCCGTCCCAAGTCGATTACCCCGCAGCGGGTTCGTCTGTTTAACGCCCCGCTGGTTCTGCTTCAGAAAGACCTTAAGCGGACCTACCGCGGCGCGGATCGGTGCCAGGCGCGGTTCTTCGTGTCGAACTTTACCGACGATGCGGTCCGCGGCGTGCTTCACTGCGATCTGGAACTGGCCTCCGGGACGACGCGGCAAAGCTGCGGCGTAAACAACATCCTCCCGGGAACCGTCGCCGAAGTGATGGATATCTCAAGCGTCTTGCCCGAGGTCGATCAGCCGAGCGAGGTGACGATTCGCCTAAAGCTCCAGGACGACGCCGGCGAGACAATCCAGAGCAACGAGTGGCACGCGATGCTCTACCCGAAATCGGTTTCGCTCTCAACGATCGACGGCCGCCCGGTCTATGCCGATGAGGATGTTCTGAATATCTTCCCCGAGGCCGGGATGAGCCCCATTCCGCTGGAAGGGGAACTGCCCGCCGGCGGGCTCTACGTCACCTCTTATCTGGACGAGCGTCTGACCAAGGCGCTGGACGCCGGCGCCGGGGTCGTTCTGTTCGGTTCCGGCGGGATTTTCCCCACCGAGTCGATTCAGTATCAGCAGACGTGGTGGAAGGGGGGCGACAGCGATCATGCCAATCATGTCGGGACGTTTGTCTACAAGACCCCCTTCACCGAGCAGCTGGAGACCGCCGACTGGTGCCAGCCGCATTGGTATACCCTCCTGGACCAAGCGGTGAAGTTCTACTTGGAGAAGCTCCCCGCTCGTCCGAACGTTCAGATTCGCGCCCTTCCGAGTTTGGTCCGTGTACAGGACACGGCGGTGGTCTTCGACGCCGCGGTCGGGAAGGGGACCTTGGTCGTCTCGGGGCTGAACCACGCCAAAGCGAAGGGCCAGCCCGAAAGCGAGTCGACCTTAGCCGCCCTTCTGAAACAGGCCGCCGCCGGTCCGAGCGGCCCGGCGGTGATGAAAGCCGGCGACCTGGCGACGACCGACGCCGTCCCCGAAGGGACGGTTCTCGGCTTCCGCCGGCTGATGGAAGGAAAGTACGAACAGACGACCTGGAAGACCTGGCGCGGTGATAATGACCCGAATATCGTCTGCCGTCAGAACTCGAAGGAGAACGTCCTTTCGTGGCGGACCGCTCCGGCTCCCGCCGACGGTGGGGTGACCTACATCTTCGCCGGCGGGCTGGGGTATACCTCCTCCCCGGCGAGCGAGGGATTTGTCTTTGAGGCCAACGGCAAGAAGCTGTTCACCTTCGACGTGGTTCCCGAGGAGGGGGATCGTTTCGCCTGGGAGGGAGAGGGAGCCCGCATGGAGTTTGAGGTCCTGCGCCGCAGTCCCAGCGACGCGTTTGGGCGTTTCCGCCTGACGCTCCCCGAATCGCTGCGCAGCAAGGCCGGAACCGTCCTGACGGTCCGTTCCCTCGGGGAGGGGTCGAGCCGATGGTTCGCCCTTTATCCGTTCAACAATCTGGTGGTGGAAGGGGATTAAGGGGGAATTTTACCCCTGAGGCAAACGCTTTTGACGCCGGCGGCTTTCGTCTTTGGTGTCAAAAGCGCTTCTTTTCCTTTCGGCTAAAGAGGAATCGATGACAGCACGCGCTCTTCGAGGTATTCTGCTCGGTTTGATCGCCTTTTTATGGGTGGTCTCCCTGGTTCTCGCCCCGGAAGGTTCCGTCCGCGGGGGGGATCTGCTGACGGAAAACCTCGGCTGGCTCCTGGCGGCGCTTTCTTTGGGGGTGGTTCTTCTTTTCCGCCCCCGGGGCTTTTCCGGTGCCGACGGCTGGATGGGGCTGTTTGCCCTGCTTTCGCTTCTTTCGTGGATCGCCTTGGTGAGGAACGATACGGGGAACCGGTTTTACGCCGCCTGCCAGAGCGGGGCGATCCTCCTGTTGCCCGCGTCCTATTTTGTTTTGCGATATTTCCCGCGGCGGGAATCCGGACCGGTTCCGCTGATAAAATTGCTCGGGATTTTCCTGCTGGCGCTGTTTTTCGCGCAGTCCCTCTTCGCCGTCTACTGCTACCGCGTCCGCGATCCGGCGCTGCGGGCGCAGTATCACGCCGACCCGGAGAAGATGCTCGCCGATAACTCTCTGGTGATCCCCGCCGGCACGCCGCAGCGGGAGCTGTTCGAAAACCGTCTCAACAGCGTCGAGCCGCTGGGGACGTTCGGTTTGACGAATACCCTGGCCGGTTTTCTGGTTCCGACGCTGGTCTTCCTCGTCACGCTGTTTCTCGAGGGGCTCTGCCGCCTGATCGCTCTTTGGCGGGTGAATTCCGAGGAGGGAAGGGGAAAGCGCCGCGACGGTCTTATCGACCTGCTCGTTTTGGCGCCGACCCTGGTGATCGGGGGGTACGCGCTGTTTTTGACCAAAAGCCGCACCGGCGTGTTGGCGCTGTTTTGCGGCGCCATTCTGGCGCTGGTGATCATCGGCCTGAACCGCGCCCCGAGGTTTTTCCGTCTGACGCTGGCCGTCTCGCCGATTCTTTTGGCACTGCTGCTGCTGGGAGGATTTACCTCCGGCATCCTCGATCGGGAGTTCTTCACCGAGGCGAAAAAGTCGCTCGGTTTCCGGCTCGACTACTGGCAGGCCGCCGCGCGAATGACGGCGGAGTATCCCTGGCTTGGGGTTGGCCCGGGGAACTTCCAGCCGATGTACACCCGCTTTATGAACGCCACGGCCAGCGAGGTGGTCGCCGACCCGCACAACTTCGCCTTCGAGATCGCCTCGCTGCTCGGTCTTCCCGCGCTGGCGGCGCTGCTCGCGTTTTTGCTGAAGGTCGGCTGCCAAGCGCTGCGCGCGGAGCTCGAACCGGATCGGCAGAATTCCCCGAAAATAACGATGGGGCTGTTTCGCTCGCTGTTCTGGGGGCTTTTTTTCGCCGCCGCCTGCTTCGCGGCGTTTTTTCTGTCGATCCAGACCGAGGCCCCGATCGATTTCGACTTTTTGCTCTGCGCGCTGCCGGCGATCCCGCCGGCGCTGCTGTTGGGGGAGAGATTCCTGACCCGGACGCTTCCGCGCCGCTGGCTGTTTCCGGCCTGGGTGGCGGGGGGGATCAATCTTCTGGCCGCCGGAGGGATCTTTTACCCCCCCACGGCGCTGCCGCTGATTTTGCTCACCGCCGCGATGGCCCCCCCCGCCGAGACGACACCTGAGGGGACCTGCGCCGCCGCGGGACCGTCTGCCCGAAGAGCCGGCCGCTGGGTGTTCGGTGCCGCGGTTGTTCTGCTGCTGGCCGGCGCCGTCGGCCTTTGGCGAACGGCCGTCGTTTCCCGCCGCGCCCGGGAGCTGGAAGGGCAGTTCAGCCATCCCGGCGCGGCGGCCTTAGAACAGCTGTCCGGGGAGCTCAAGGGCGGAGCGCTCCCCTGCGATCTTGGCGATTGCGTTTCGCTGCGTATGCTCTGCCTCGACGGCACCGCCGCCTTTGCGCGGCAGTACATAGCAGCCGGCGGCGGCGAGAAGGCCCTTTCCTCCTTCCTATCGGCGAAAGAGGGGCTCTTCGAGGCGATTCCCCCCTCGGCGTCGGTTCGCTTCCACGCCGGGAAACTTCTGCTCTCCCTGGCCGAAAGCGCGCGGCCAGCGGCGCGCGGGGAACTGTTTCAAGAGGCCGAAAGCGCCTTTGCCGAGGCGGTGGAGCGATTCCCCACCAACGCCGAGTACCGCCTCTATCACGCCCTGGCGCTCGGCCTTGCGGGAAACCGCCTCGCGGGAGAAGAAGAATACGCGCGGGGACTGTCGCTGGATGAGGCGATGACGCACTCGGATCGAAAACTCACCGATGAGCTGAAAGAACGGGTCGCCGAGGCGCTGCGGTAAGCGACAGCGGCCCGGTCTTGGGGGATATTGAGGGAAGAGACGTTTGCGCGGCGCTCTTATTCGAAAGAGCGCAGGTACGCCACGCTCTTTTGGGCAAGGTTTTCGACCCCAACGCTGTAGTCGAACGGTTCGACCCCGATCCAGCCGTCGAAGCCCGTTTCGCGCAGCGCCGCGATGATCGGCCCGAAGTCGAGCTCGCCGAAGCCGGGACCGCGCAGGTTCGGGTCGTTGGCGTGGAAGGTCTTTTCGAAGGGGACGAATCTTGGATCACGGATGACCTCGGGGATCGGACGGTCCTCGCCGCCGGCCATCGCCTTGCAGTCGAGGTGAATGGTGATCGGTCCGGGGTTCCCCATCTTCTCGATCAGCTCCAGCGCCTGGGCGGCGTTCATCAGGAAGTTGTTCTCGCTGGCGGCCAGCGGTTCCAGCGCCAGGATGATATTGTTCCGCTTCAGATTATCGAGCGTCCCGGCGAGGGTGTCGGCGGCGTAGCCGAGGGCGTCGTTGTAGGAGAAGTTCGGCAGCACGTAGCGCTGGGCGGGGGAGCCGAGGACGAGGTACTCTCCCCCTAAGTCGGCGCACAGCGTGATCAGATCGTTTAGGTAGGCGGTCGTCTTTTGGCGGATCTCCGCCTCGGGCGATGTCAGGAAGAACCCTTCGGTCTTGGCCAAAAGCCAGTGCATTCCCGGGAGCTTGATCGATGCCTTTTCGGCCAGGAGAACCATTTCGTCGCGCTGCTTGGGGGTGATCCGCCGCACATCGGCGCTTTTTTCGGCCCCGCTGACCCACGCCTCGTCGAGACTGAACGGGGCCAGCTCAACGCCGTCGTACCCGCAGCGGGCGGTGAACTCAAACTGTTTCTCCAGCGGCCAATTGCCGTAGACTTCGTTACAGAACGCGATCTTCATAGGTTTTTTCCTGCCGGTGGTTTTTTTTCGGTTTTCTTGTCGGTTTCCCCTACAAGAATCTCTTGCGTGGAAACATTATAAAGGGGAAGTCGGTTATAATCAACTCGTCGGCCCTTTTACAGCGGCCGCCGAAATCCCCTTCGGCCTTTCGAGGAACTTTTCGGTCGGCGGTTACGTCTATGGGAGGGGGGCGGAATATAACGGTTTTTTTGTGTGGGGGAGGGGTATATGAAAAAAAGAGGGCATCCGTGAAGAATGATTTTAGTTCCGTCGGGAAAATGGTTGATAAATAGGGATAAGCGTAATCTCCGCACCCAAGGGGGGAGGTATGGACTCCTTTGGCGCGGGCGGGGGTATTGTGCTGGCACAAAAAGCGTAACATCTGGGCAGGTTGCGTTGGTTGCGCGGTATAGATAAAATATACCTCGCGCCGTTGTCCGTTGTTGGGCTAACCGGGTATTTCATCCCTTTGCGTTAAGGATCGATAGCATGAGTATGAAAAAGTATCTTCAGGAACGGTTTTTCTCTCGTCTGCAAGGTCGGATGAAGCCGCTTCGCGAGCGGGGACTGCAGATGGAGCCGCTGGAAGATCGGAATTTGCTCACCGCGACACCCAATGGGTGGGATATCGTCGATACCCCGGAAGCCAACGTGGAGTTCGGCTATGTCTCGGATGTCGAAAATCCCTCGGAAGTGAAGCTGACTTTCGGCGAAACCGCGGGGACGGACGATCTTCTCGTCGGTGTCGTCGTCAGCGGAAAGGCCGGCCAGCCGGCCGTGCTCGATCCGGCGGCGATCGCGCTCGACGACCAGGTCTCGGGGTGGCAGATCATCAAAAGCGGAATGCTGAGCGACGACGATGGGACGAACAGCTCGTTCGTTATCCTTCGTGTGACGCCGAACGAAGAGGGGTATAAGCTCTTTATCTCGGGGAAGGATGAGGGGCTCACCGGCGCTTTCACCTGCTCGGTCTTTACTCCGGGGAGCGTCAACCGCAACGGGGTCATCGACGATTTCGAGATCCAGGATACCTTCAAATTCGTCTCGTACACGAACGCCTATTTCTCCGGCGGGAGGAATCCCGCCTCAATCGATATCTACCGCCACATGTTCGGCGAGGATGTCGATGTTTCCCAGTGGAACAACGTCTACAGCACGGTTTACGACGTCAACATGGACGGTGTGATGAGCGGCGACGACCTGTCGCTGATTAAGCTCGGCATCCGCGATGCCTCCAGCGTTAAGCTTGAGTACGACCACGAGGCCCCCGAGATCGATCCGGCGTGGACCGATTCGGACGATCCGATGGTGGTCAAAGATCCGGCCGATTTCAAGATCCCTGTTATCGATGACAGCGGGGTCGGCAGCGCCACGGTGAAAGTCGGCGACGACACCTACGACGCGGTGCTCGAAGACGGAGGTACAACGCCGGATGGGCATCGGATCACCAATATCGTCGGCGTCGTGGCCGACGGCCAGCCGCTGTCGTTCGAGGATTTCTTCCGTGACGACCGCACCGGCGAGCTGGACAACGGCGATTATCCGATGACGATCACCGCGACCGATAACGCCGGCAACGAGATGGCGCCGACCGACGTCTTTATCCGGTATATCGCCGGAAACGCCCGCGAAACCGCCAAAAACGAGACGTCCTACGACCCGGCTTGGAGTTTTGGCGACGGGGCCGCGATCACCACCCTGACGATCTACGAGGGAAACTCCGTGACCGATTGGGACGGGACGTCTGACACGATTGTTCTGCCGTCCGGCGCGAAAGTTGACCTGGTTCTCGACGGCGAGGGCCGTATTACCTCGATGACCTATCGGATGAACGGCCGCTGGGACAAAGCCGTCAACCTCCCCGAGGGGGCGGTCGACCCGGTCTCGTTCTCGATGACCAATATCGACGGCCAGACCGATACCTGGGATTTCAACGTCCTCGGTGTCAATGACGCTCCGGAAGCCCACGCCAATGTTCAAATCGCGCTGGTTGATACCGCCGCGGCCGCCGGCGAAAAAACCAACGCGACCGACCGCGACCGCGGCGATGTCCTCTCCGCGGCGGTGAAGTCGGTTTCCGCGCCGGCCTTCCAAGACGCGCCGGCGGGGATCGAGACGATTGTCCCGACGGGGGCCGATTTTTCTGGGTGGCTGACTTTCGACAGTGCCGCCGAAGAGTACCGCTTCGAGGTGCCCGAGGATGTCGACTTCCTCAAGCAGCTTCCTATTGGGGCGAAGTTCATCCTGACCTATACCTGCACGGTGACCGACAAGCTCGGCGCGACGACCGAAGAGACCGTCGTGGTGACCGTCACCGGGACGAATCAAGCGCCCGTCGCCGAGGCGATCGACGAAACCTATACCGCCGTCCCCGACGCGGCCACACCGATCGTGCTCGAGATCCCCTGCGGCGGTGAAGATATCGACTACAGCGATACCGTTGCCCTGGCGACGGTGACTATCGGCGGGACGACCTACACGATCGATTGGGAGACCGGCCAGTTCGCCCCCGGCGAAAGTTCGGTCGAGGTCGCCGGTTACGGAACCTACACGCTCGATACCGCGAACCGGAAGCTTCTTTACACGCTGGCCGGCGATTACAGCGAGCAGCTCCGCTGGACGACCCCCGCGGGGGAAACCGCGGCGATCGAGCTTGGCGGGCTTGAGTATCAGATGGCCGACAACCACGGCGCTTTGTCCGAGGGCGCCGCGGTCAGCTACACCTATGTCGGCGCCTTCGATAAGCTCCAGTTTGTGAACATTCCGGACCAAGAGGTCAATGCCCTCGGAACCGAGACCGGCTGGGCGACGCTCGATGAGAAGATCACCTTCCACAGCGACGCCGGCCAGACGTACGCTTTCTCTGTCAAGGAGATTAAAAACGACGAGCATACGCTCGAGGCGTCGGCACTTCTTCGCTTTGCCGATCCTGTTTACGGCCCCGACGGCTCGATCGAGCTGCAGGTCAATCGCGACGCCCTGGCGACGATTCCGGCGGAGTGGTACGGCGACTATACGGTGACGTTCGAGTACGCCAATACCGATACCGCCGCCCACGCGGACGACGCCGGTCAGCAGACCTTTACCCTGTCGATCGTCGGCTACACGATTACCGTGACCCCGGCGGTGATCGAAGGGGGAACCCTGACCGAGGATCAGGTTTACACCCCCGAGACCGGCTATCAGGCGGCGGTCGATCTGACCACAAAAATCGTCAGCGTGACCGCTCACAAAAGCGGCGGTGTGGAGGCGACGGTCGATTCGTACGATTTCGCGACGACCCTGAGATTAGACGATGTCTCGGGGGCGGGTGCCGCGGATCTGACCGACGCCGAAAAAGCGCATCTGCTTTCGTGCGCGTCGATCGACAGCGCCGGCAACTTCCTCTTCCGTCTCGACGATGCCGCCAGCGAAATGCTGCAGTATCTCGCCGAGGGGGACTCGCTGACGATGTCGTTCGGCTATTCGCTGACGAACCTGGTGATCGACGGTGAGGCGATTGCCGGTACGCTTCGCGGCGGCGACGTGACGGTGATGATCACCGGTGTCAACGACGCTCCGGTGGCGCACGGTACGGTCGACATTGCCTTAAGCGACGTCGACGCGGCCGCCTCGGCCTCTTCGAAGGTGACCGACGCCGATACGCCGGCCGAGGAGCTGGTCTATACGCTCAACAGCTATCCGTCCGGCGATGACGTGGTCTTCAGCGGAAACGCTCCGGCGGGGATCGCGGCCATTGTCGAGGGGGCCGACTTCTCGACCTGGCTGACTTGGGACGCCGCGCAGCAAAAGTACGTCTTCGCCCCGGGTTCGGAGATTTTCAAGGCGCTTCCCGAAGCGGTCACCGCTACCCTGGCTTACAGCTTCCAGGTCAGTGACGGCAAGGGCGCGGCGACCATCGAAGATATCCAGGTGACGATCACCGGGACGAATCAGGCGCCGACGGCTCAGGATCTCTCCGCGTCGGTCAACGCCGGCGATTCCGTCGTGATCGACTGGCGGGCCAATTCGAACGATATCGACTTCAAAGACCCGGTCACGCTGGTCAAGCTCAACGATGTCGCGGTCACCGCCACCGAGGCCAATCCTCAGGTGATCGACCTGTATGATAACGATCAGTATGTCGGGTACCTGACCGTCTCGGTCGTCGAGGGGGAACAGGTTCTCACCTACACCGCCGCCGGCAATGCCCTGAAGTGGGACCTGGCGAAAGACGATACCCGCGGAATCGATTTCACCTATCAGGTTTCCGACGGCCGGCTGACCTCGGATACCGCCGACGCCGCCGTCGAGGTGGTGGGCCAATTCGACCCGCTCGAGATGGATCCCAATAATCCGACCACCTTGAGGATTACCAATAAGTCTGCCGCGGTCGAAGGGTGGATTCCGGCGACCGAGCAGCTCGGTTTCTTCAGCGATATGCTCCCCGGCGGCGAGCGTGAGAGTTACTCGTTCACCGTCACGAAGGCCAACGACGACGCCGACCTGGCCCAGTATTTCAAGATGGAGACGACCGGCGGCAAGGTGACGCTCTATGTGGAGCAAAGCGCGGTGACGGGCCCCTCGCCGATTCTGCCGCCGGGCGACTATGTTCTGGCCTTTACCTCCCAGAATCTCGACGGTGAGGCCGACGTTCAGGATCACACGATCAATCTCACCATTCAGGACAAAAGTGGTGTCGTCGCCGATCCGATTGATCTGCGCTCGATCACCGAGGATGACCCGTCCGTTTCGGCGGATCTGTCGCAGAACACCTTCACCGATCCCGACAAGGCGACCGCGACGGTTACCGACGTGCGTTTCAAGACCCTCGAGGAGCTTCCGGTCAATACGGTCACTTTGACCGATTCGACCGGAACGTATACCGGCGAGCAGATCAAAGACCACCTCGGCTGGTCGGCGGATCGGTACACGGCGTTTGTCCAGGAGCTCTGCGAGGCCGCGTCGGTCGACGGCACGTCGAGTACGTTCACCTTCACCAACGACGGGACATTCCTCAACTTCCTCGCCGAGGGAGCCGAGCTGCACGTGACCTACCACTACACGATCGACGGCTACACCTCCGACGGCGTCGTCTGGGATGTTCCCTCGACGAACAACCCCATCACCGTCAATATCACCGGTATTAACGACGCCCCGTACGGCGCGGCCGACCATACCGCCTCGGTCGATCTGACCACCGGCGCGGTGGTGTACGACGCCGGCTCGGCGACGCTGAATATCTTCGACGGTGTCGTCGATCCTGAAGGTCGGAGTCTGCGCACGACGTGGAACGTCCCCGCGACGGTCACCGCCTACGGGACCACGTTCACCATCTCTGAGGGGGCGATCACCGTCGCCGCCGATGGGACGGTTTCGATCGATGTCGACAAGCTCACCGGCGATTTCGTGAAGCTCGGGCTCGGCCAGTCGGCGGAGATTGTGGTGAAGTTCACCATCAGCGACGACCTGGGACTGGTCGTCGCCGAGGGGGAAAGGTCGCTGACCGTGACGGTGCTCGGCAAAAACGAGGCGCCGACCAAGAAGGCCGACGCCCCGACCGGTTCGGACTATATCGAGGAGTCGACCGGCTCGGCTGCGGTGTCGATCACCCCCGCGATGTTCGCCGAAGATATCGACCTAAACGATACCACCCTCTACTTCCAGAGCGTGACCGTCGAAGGGACGACGATTACCGCGCAGAGCGCGGGATGGTCGGGCAATACGTTCACTCAGGCGTTCGCCTCGGGCGCGACCCTGACGCTGGTCAAAAACACCAGCGGGATCACCTCGTGCAGCTATAACGTCGCCGGGCGCGCCGAAAGGGTTCCGAACCTTCCGGCCGGCCAGACCGCGGCCGATTCGATTTCGTTCGTCGTCTGCGACAAGGCCGGCGCGGCGACCGAGTCGATCTCCTACGACTTCAACGTTATCGGTGTCAACGACGCCCCGTACGGCGCGGCCGACCACACCGCCAACGTCAATCTGATCAATCAGACGGTGAAGTACGACGCCAATGAAGATACCCTGAACGTTCTCGACGGCGTGGTCGACCCCGATGGGAATACCCTGTCGGTGACCAACGTCACGGTTCCGACGAGCGTGGCGGCCTATGGGTATCCGTTCACGATTTCCCCCGGCGCGATCACGATCGCTCAAACCGGCGAGGTGAGTATCGACCTTGCCGCGCTGACGGATGATTTCATCAAGCTGGCACAGGACGGTACCGTCACGATCCCGGTCACCTACCTGGTGCAAGACTCCGCCGGCGCGAGTGTCAAAGAGGGGATTAAGACCGTGACGGTTACCGTCGTCGGGAGGAACGAGGCCCCGACGGCCTCCGCGACGCTCACCGGGACGGTCGATCTGGCCGCCGGCACGCAGACTGTGCTCGATCTGACCGGCGGCGCGGAAGATCTGGATATCGGCGACACGGTTCCGACTGCGGCGGTCGCCTCGATCACCTACGAGGACGGCGGCACGGTCAAAGAGCTTCCGGCCGACTGCTGGTCGCTGACTGGTTCTAAGACGGTCGTCTTCGATGTCGCCAAGCTGCGCGCGCTCTTCCCGAAGCTGGCGATCGGTTCGACGGTTTCGCTGGCGGTGAACTTCACCGTCGCCGACAGTCACGGCGCCTCTTCCGAGGCGGCCACCGCTGCTGTGACCGTGGAGGGTTGGTACGAAGCGCCTCGGTTTGTCGCCGACTACGCCGCGCAGACGACCCACTTCGCCTACGCCGACGGTTCCTACGACGGTATTTTGTCGCTCCCGCTCTCGGGTCACTTCACCGGCGCCTACATTGCCGAGAACACGACGGCGGCCATCTACTCCACCTCGCAGGGGGTGAGCAAACTGGCCGATTTGGCCTATACGACCGATTGGACCAACGTCGCCTGGAACGACGGCGCCGCCCACTTTGTCGGGCAGTATCGGATGGTGACCGACACCAGCGGCAATACCAGTATCGAACTGAAGAGCGCCGAGTACGCCTCGACGCTCAACACCGCGCCGGTCTACGCCAAGATCACCGTCAGCGACGGGACCAATTCGGTCTCCTCGAATCTGTTCCAGGTCAAGCTGGCCGATGAGGAGCAGTGCACGGCGAATGTGATCCTTTACGGGACGAACACGGCGACCACGTCGAACCTCAACGGGAATACGACGGACTACGCCAAGCTCGAGACGACAGACGTCGATACCCTCGGAAACTATGACGAGGTTAACGATAACTACTGGTACTACCTCGAGGTATGGTTCCGCGATACCACCGGGAAATTCAGCGGGCAGGACTTCCGGCTGTCGATGGCCTCCTTCCAGCTGAATTACAACTCCTCGAATATCGAGTCGATTCATATTTGGGATGAGGACGAAACCGGGCTGATCGGCGTCAATCCGATCTTCGGCATGCACAGCGACATGTACGACGACGGCCAGATCAACGTCAACGGCACGGAAGAGTACGATTTGGGAGCGCGTCTGCGCGACGTTTCGCTCTCCAGTACGGGCGGCCTGAACGCCAAAGACGGTTCCCGGGCCTATCTGGTCTGCCGCATGAAGGTGGTCGTCAAGGCGACGACCAGCCAGAGCGGGACGAAGTGCATGGCCGATCACTCGATCACCATCGGCGCGGTGACCAAGCAGTACCCGAGCCAGAATATCACCCCGTTTAAGGAAGGCCTGAACCTCGTTCCGAAGGGGGAGACGCTCGATACCAAGCTCAACGACACGCAGATCCGCCTCAACCAGGGAGTGGTCGTGCCGCAGCGCGTGGTCGGTCTGAGTGGGATCGAGGTGATTGCCGAAAACGGTGTTTACCTCCGCACGGTGGCTGAGGCGACCGACGAAAGCAGTGTCGACAGTACCCTGGTGAGCAACACCGACTATCTCCACGAGTGGCAGTCCCACTTCACCGAGATCTGGGTCAAGGCCTCCGAGCTGGAGACCTACCTGGGGGCCTCGGCGCAGTTCTCCTACACGCCGGGGTACTTTACCGCGACGAGTGTCGAGTTCGGCTCGATGTTCAGCGATGGTCTGTACTCGATCGACGCCGATAACGGTCTGATCACCGTCAGCGCTTTGGCCGCCGACGGGGGGATTGCCGACGGCGGGCTGGTTCTCCTGGCTCGGGTGGCGTGGCAGTCCGGTGAAGGGGACACGGTCGCCTGGAGCGCCTCGGCCGATCCGATCGCCCTGTTTTGGGAGATCACCGCGGCGGACCTTTACACCCTCTCGGGGAATACCGAGGTGAGTGTCGGTCTGAAGCAGACCGTCGAGCTGTGGGCCAATCCTTACGATACCGACGACGACGGCGCGATCACCGACGCCGACCTGGCGAAGTTCCTCGTCGCGTACGGCCACGGTATCGCCGGCAGCTCCTACACGGTCGGTTCCGACTATGACCGTGACGGGGCGATCGACGACGCGGACCTCCTCTACTTCTTAAGTCTCTACGGAGCGACTAAAGAGGATGTCGTCTCGGGGAATCGCTCGATTCTTCTTCCCGCGACCTTCACGCAGCGCTACGTCGGGACGACGCTCAGCACCGATCAAATCGCCCTGGTCGGCACCGTCTATGACGCGGCCAATCAGGCATGGGTCGAGGCGCTCGGTTTGGATGAGTCCGTCTCAGTGACCCTGGCGGTGAAAGACTTTGCCGATACCGATACCCTGGCCCAGGCGCAGGTCACGCAGGTCGATGTCAACGGGGTGGTCAAGAGCGGTATCATCTACGTCGACGACGACGCGGCGGGGAACCTCTGGTACTCGCAGCTCAGCGATCCGGTCGACGCCTCGCGGTACGACCTCTACACGGTGATCCTCCACGAGCTGGGGCACTTCTACGGTTACGACCCGACCAGCGCCGCCTACATGACGGTGATGACCACCTTCGATTACCTCAACGCCGAGGGACACTCCGACGATGTCGCCGACGTGATGTACTACGGGGTGGAGGTCGGTCAGCGCAAGGAACTGACCGAGCAGGATATTGCCGCGGCGCGGGCGATCCTCGATACCCTCACCGGCGGGGACGCCGGCGGGTCGAGTGCCGGGGATGTCCATTCGATGACGGCGATCGTCACCGAAACGCCGGTCTCCGGGGCGCTGGCCGCCTCGACGATCGAAGTGGGTCTGAGCGCCGCGCCTGCCGAAGAGACGATCTACCTCCTCGATACCCGCACCGCCCAGTCGCTGGCCGATTCGGGATTGGCGATCGGCAGCGTCCGTCAGTACGACGAGTCGGCCCTTGTGGAGCAGCACAACGCCGCGATCGACGAGCTCATGGCGGCGGAGTCCTTTGACCAGATCGTCGAGTCGCACGACGAGTACGACTTTGCCCTGGGTGAAGGTTCCGAAAGCCAAAGCGACGAGGAAGGGTTCTTTGACGGGGATGGTCTGGAGGAGAATCTTCTCTAAGTCCTGAGAAGTTCCTCCTTCCTCCCTAAGAAGGCGGTTTGCCGCGCCCGGCTCCACAGCGAAAAGCCCCATCAGATCCTTAAAAGAATCCGACGGGGCTTTTTCTTGAAAAAACGCTTGCGGCGGCGGTTTGAAACGCCGGCCCGCCGCGGGGCGGATTATTTCCGTTTCTGGGCTAATCCCTTGAAAAGATTTCATAAAATCATTACACTTTCGGGAGACGCTCGGTATTTCCTTTTTAAGGGCAAAACAGGGAAGTCCCCATAACACCAGGAAGCTTTGACGAAGGAAGCCATTGACGATAAGGAAGCCATTGACGATGAAGAAGAATTCTATCTCCCATTCCTCCCCGAATCATTCCTTCCGTTCGATGAGAATGGAACCCCTTGAGGGACGGATTCTCCTCGCGGTCGGTGACTGGCAGGGCTTTGAGGATTTCCCCGAGCGCAATGTCTACGAAGCGGGATCGGCGATTGTCGATTTTGAAGAGAACGTCGATCTGGTCGGCGCCGCCGATCTTAATAACGACGGCTTCGACGATCTGGTCACGGTCAACAAGGCCGATTCGACGGTTTCCGTCTACCTCAACGACAAGGCGGGGGGGTACGGCCCGGCGCGGACGACCACGGTCGATAAAAATCTCTCCCAGGTCGATATCGCCGCGGCCCTGGGGGATTTCAACGGCGACGGAAAATACGATCTTTTGGTCGCCGATACCTCCAGCACCCAAAATATTGTCTTTTCCCTCTACTCCTGGTCGAACGGTACGTTTTCTTTAACGAAGACCTCCGATCCGATCTCGCTTTCGGTCTTCTCGCCGTCGGCGACCGTCTTCCTTCCCTGGTCGGTCGAAGTCGTTCAGACCGGCAGCGGCGCGGCCGTTCGCATGCAGGCCAAAGTTCCGGGGGTCAGCACCTCGGACTGCGATCGAATCGTCCTGTTCTCCTGCAGCGCGGCCGGTTCCTTTACCGCCACCACCGGTTCCCCCTACGGAACCGTCAATGGGGAAGGACTGGTCGGTTCCCTGAGCGAGGGGGGCCATACGTTCTTGGTGACCGTCAATAAGGGCTCCGGCCGGACCTGTTTTAACGCCTACGACGTCTCTGTTTCGTACGGTCAGGCCAACTTCGCGTACGACGTTCAGTCGTGGAACTACACCGCCGGAACAACGACCTCGATGACCGAACCACTCGGCGCGGCCGCCTCCGGAGAGAATCTTTATTACTGCAATACCAAAAAGCTTGTCTCCCTGACCCTGTCGCTCGACGAATCGGCCAGGACCGGCTCGTTTGGCGGCGCTTCGGCGGTCGCCTACAGCGGTTTTTCCTCGTCCACCCGCTCTATCGCGATGGCGGCGGGGGCTTTCACCTCCACTTCCTCCACCGACTTGGTCGCCGTCTCGGGAACCGACTATGTCTTCTTTAGGGCCACCGGCGGGGAGCCCCCCTATTCTCCGGCGACCCTGGTGACTCAGCCCGATTACTTCGCCTCCTGGGAAGGGGATTACAACGGCGACGGCACGCTCGATCTTCTGGTGGCCGGCGCGTCGGGCATTTGGCTCTTTGCCGATTCCGACCTAAGCGCCCAGCCGATTCAGCTGGGGAACCTCAACGGAACGGCTTCGGCCGCCGTCTTCGGCTACTTCGGCACCGGCACGGCCGGCGTGAAGGACGATAAGATTGACGTGGCGGTTCTTTACGAAGGGAAAGTCGGCATATTCTACCAGGGCGCGGACGGCCGCTTTACCCCCAATGGGGTGGTCAGTGACGGCTCCTGCACCGTTACCTTCGAGTCGGTTCCCTCGACGGCTTACACGTCGCTGATCGCCTCCGGCGATGTTCTCGGGAAGAGTGATGCCAATCCGGCCGACCAGATTGTGGTGGGGTACTACCACACTGCCCAGGGGAGTGAACAATCGGGGCTTTACCTCTCGGTGATCGATCCGCTTAAAGAGGTGGGATCGATGCTTGTCTCCAACCGCTGTGTGGAATCGCAGTTCGCCTCCTCCCACGAGCTCACGGCGCTGTGGGTGGGGGCCCTGTGCGCCGGGAGCGATCCGTACGCCGATGTTCTCTACACCGTCTGCCGCACGGGGAACGCCGCTTCGACAATCGTCGTGCTCGACAACACCGCCGGCAGCGTCGGTACCGCCGAAAAGAAATCGATCTCGGCGGTCCCCCGCGGTCAGTACGTTTTCCTCTACAATCCCTATCAGCCGGTCAGTGTCGCCTGCGGCGATATCAACGCCGACGGACTGACGGATATCGTTTTCCTCAGCGAGGGAACCGGCGCGCTGGATGCCGCGATAGGGTACGTCCTTCAGACTTCCGAGGGGTTCTCCTCGGTGGCCTATGTCCTCAATACGACCAGTTCCGGAGAAGCGGGGGGGAATAACCATCGGCCGGACGAGGGGTTCCCCGGCGACGCTCCCCCCGTGACGATCAACGGCGGGATCGACCAAATCGGTCAGGTCGGCGGTCTGGTTCTTGGCGATATCAACGGCGATGGAAAGCTCGACGCGGTCTTTACCGTGAACAACGCGGGGCGCTCCAAGTTCTATTGGGCACTCGGCAAAGAGGGCAGCTCGCCGCTGAATCTTCCCGTCTACAACGCTCTGGCGGGGGACGACGCCGATGGGGTTAACTTCCAGGGGACCGATGGCGAACTGTTCGCCGCCCCGTATCTTTTGGTCTCGGCGGCGGACCGCGGCACCGGCGAACCGTCGGTCTACGCCGTCAAGGGGAAGACGGTTCTGCGGCTGGATCCCTCCTACGAAAAAGATACGGAAGGGACGATGACCGTGGTGATCCGCGGCCTGGACGGGACGGTCGCTTCGCAGGCGATGACCGTCGATCAGATCAAAAACCAAGGCTCCGTCTACGACTGGCTCGACGAGTGGTCGAGCTTCTATGTCGAGATCTGGGGCGCCCCGAGCACCTCCAGTACGATCACCCAATTCTCCGCCGAACTGTCGTTCCGCTCGGGCTACTATGTCTACAGCGCCGTGGAAGCCGGCACCGGGTTCACCGTGACGGCCGACGACAGTACCGCCGGCAAGGTCACCGTCTCGGGATTCGCCAGCACGCCGGTGACGGTCGCCTCCGGGAAGCAGGTACTGCTGGCCCGTGTCAAGATGGCGCCGGTGGAGGGGGGCGGCATCTCTTTGGACGATCTGGCGGATGTCGGGGTTTTCCAGGCGTTTACCAACTCGGAGACGTTCAATCTGTTGGTTTCGAAAGATTCCCAGTCGATCAATCAGTCCAACGGGGTCAATAGCGTTACCGAGTCGCTGAACAAAACCACCTACTTCCCCGTCCGGTTTGATGTCAACGACGACGGCGCCGTCGACGACGCCGATTTGGCCTTCTTCCTCAAGTACTACGCTCAAAGACCGGTCGGAAAATACAAGATTCTCCTGGTCGATACCACACCCGGAGCCACGACGATCAGCGATTATGATCTGTCCTATTTCCTGGCCGGTTACGGATGGTCCTATGACGGTGTTCGAGGGGTCTCGTACCGCACGGGCGGTTTCTACAAAGACGCGGGGTTCGATCCCTACCTCCTCGGCTGGGTGGCGCGATCCGATTCGGTCGTTTCCCCGGCGTTGGAGTCCGACTACTTCGTCGTGTCGGCGTTTGATCGGCCGGCGGCCGCCTCGGCCGGATCCTCTTCCGACAAGGTGATCCTCGAGGCGCTCGACGCGCTGCGCGACGACTCCGCCGCCGCCCTGGCGGTTCTCCCCTATGTGACCGAGTCGCAGCGTACCGATTGGCTCTTTGACTTCGATGAAGAGGCCGCCGCCGAAGAGGGAATTGACAGCGAGCTGCTCGACTACGATATCGCGATCATGGATTGATCCCTTCAAATATGAGATGCTAAAGAAGCGCTGTGCCGATCCTGCCCCAAGATAACCCCCGCGCCGGTCATCGGACGTATTACCGGATCGCCGATCTGGTGGTCGCGTTCGATTCCGGCCGGGGACGGCTGTGCAAGCAGGCCCGGGCGTATGAGCTGCCGAGCCAAAGCCCTCCTCCCAAAGTCGATATGGTGATCGATATCCCCGATGATTTCTTTGAGAGGAAGCTGCGCGAAAACCCGCATCTGACCCCCGATTCTCTCCTGTATATCCTCACCGGAACCGACTTCATCCGGTTGATTCTCGACTACAGCGGCATAGGGCTGCATGCCTCGGCGGTTGTCTGTGACGGGCGGGCCTATCTGTTTTCCGCCGACAGCGGGGTCGGCAAGTCGACCCATACCCAGCTTTGGTGCCGCCACTTTGGCCGGGACCGCGCCTTTATCCTCAACGACGACAAGCCGGTCATCCGTTTGGTCGACGGGGCGTGGTATGTCTATGGAACCCCCTGGTCGGGGAAGAGCGACCTGAATCGCCCGCTTCGCGTTCCCTTGGCGGCGATCGCCTTCCTGCGCCGCGGGATCGAGGATACGATTCGCCCTATGGCGCCGCCCGAGGCGGTCTATCCCTTTATGTCGCAGACACTTCGCCCCGCCGGCGGCGCGCAGATGGAGGACGCGCTCGATCGAATGATCGGGCTTATCAAGACGATCCCGATCTTCCAATTGTGCTGCACACCGACCACCGGGGCGGTTCGAGTCGCGTACGCCGCGATGCGCCAGGCGCGCCCCTTTCAGCAGCCCGGATCGGGGGAGGCGCCATGAGTGATTCTGTTTTCCCGAGTGATGAAAAGACGACGCTTTTGATCGGGTCGGAGTCCTTTTTCGCCCTGGCCGGGGAGCTGTTGGCGGCCGGCAAGCGTGTCTCGATGACCCCCACCGGAAGCAGTATGCTTCCGACCCTGCGCGGGGGGCGTGACACGGTCGTTCTGGAGCCCCCCGGGGAGAAAAAACTCCGCCGAGGCGATATTATCCTCTATCGACGTCTGGACGGAACCTATGTTCTGCATAGAATTGTAAAGGTCTGTAAGCCGCCTCAGCGGTATACTCTCTGCGGCGATAACCAGATAGCGCCGGAGCGGGGGATCGGCCGCGAGCAAGTTCTGGCGGTGGTTCGCTCTTTGCGGCGCGGCTCGCGGCAAATCGACTGCGACGGCCTGTTTTTTCGTCTCTACAGCGAGATCTGGATGGCACTGCGCTTTCCGAGACAAGTCTATCATTATCTCAAACGCCGGGTCAGCGGGATCCTTCGGTGAGCCTCGTTCGGTGGTTCCGTTGAACGGATGAAATCCTTGATGTAACGAAATGAAACTAAATCCTGAATTTGTTCTTCGGACGCTGGACGATACAACGATTTTGGTCCCTTTCGGAAGGGCGCAGGTCGACTTCAACGGGATGCTCACGGTCAATGCCGTCGGGGCCTTCCTGGTGGAGCAGCTTCAAAACGACGTGACCGAGGACGAACTGGTCGAGCGCCTCACGGCGCGCTACGAGGTCGACGCCGAAACAGCCCGCAAAGATGTTTCTTCTTTTTTAGATAGTCTGCGCCAATGCAAGGCCCTGCTTGATTAGCTTTTTCTCACGGCCGAACGGTGACCGCGCAGGTCCCCCGGCTGTTTTTGATCTGGTCGGTAGGGAGATTCAGCCGCAGGTGAAGCTCCCCTCGTTTTTGGGGGATAAGCGTTCCCTTCGCGCCGATCGGTTCGGTCTGAATCGGCAGCTCGCTCAAGGGGGCCTTCTCGGGGACGATTTCGGCAAGGAGCGTCCCGAGGGGACGGGTGTTGAAGTACGACAGGGTGATCCCATTGGCCTCGCACGGATAGACCTTCCCTTGGCCGCCGACACGAAACCGTCCCGCGGCGCTGAGGCGGTACTCCTTCCCCGGTTCTAATATCACGCCGGTCGCCAGATAACCGTTTTCGGCGTCGAGCGTGAGGGTGGTTCCTCCGTCGGGGAGAGGCCCCAGTTCGGAACGGGGGACGCTCATATCCGGCGCGTGATCGAAGTCGAAACCGTAGTCGAGCCATTCGACGAAATTCTGCCAGTCGGCGGCAAGCCGGCCGGCGCCGTCCCCCAGAAGGTCAAGAAACGGCTTATTGGGGTCCTCCTCCATCGCCAGGAAGGGGAGCGCGCCGAAGGCGTCGGCGTACTCGGGCCGGTGCGCCAGCAAGGTCACCAGCGCCCAGCACCACGCGTAAGCCGAGATATCCTCAAAGGCCTTCGGCTTGAAGGCGAGCAGTTCCCTCACCGAGGGGACCTCGCCCGATTGGACGAAAGATCGGATTCGATCGATCCGGCCGAACCCCTCGATCTCTTCCCGTGTGTCGGGGAAGATCCCCAGCTCGATGGTCTGCCCGTCCCAGCGGTGGAGGGCGAGAAACTCGGCGATCCCTTCGGTGAACCAGCGGGGTTCCAAAGCCCCGAAGGTATGGAGCATAAAGGCGTGGACCAGCTCGTGGAGCATCAGGAAACGGTTGTAGTAGACCTGGTTCTTATCGAAGACCCAAATTCGATCGTAGAGCGAAAAACCGTTGGGAAATTCGGGAATCTCCTCCTCGCTGAAGTCGAAGGCGCCGAAGATTTCGAACGGTTCCCGGTCGGTCATAAGAAAAGCGGAGATTTTCCAGCCGTCGTACTGACGCGGATCGAGATGGAAGAATTCGCACAGCCGGGGGACCGCGGCGTCGAGCAGGTGGATGATCTCGTCATTCTTTTCGTTGGAGGGCAGGTCGGTGTAAAGATCGACATAGCGGCCCGGAAGCGCGCGGATGCCCAGATCGTCCATATAGAGGATCTTCAGGTCCCCGAAACCCGGCCAATCGCGCCTCGCTTCTTTGGCGCGGTCAACAGCGGCGGTTCGGTCCCGCTCGCTCAACGGGGGTCTCTTGACGGTTTCCCGGGCAAAGACCGCCGCGGCCGGCAGCAACAGGAGCGTCAAAAGCAGGGGGAAGCGGGGGAAACGGTTCATCGGTTTTCTTTCTGTCCAACACGACTTCATACACGAACTGTATCAAACGGTTATTATGGTGTATTTGACGTTATTTCGGAATAGCCCGGTGGGGATCGGCGAAATTTTCTCGTCCGAGGGCGGGACGATTGCGTCTGCTGAGCCGATTTTTTACAATAGAGGGAAAACCGCCGAAAAGGAGAAGGCCGAAGGGCCGCCTCTTTTCATCCACCGCGATAGACGAATGAGACGATTATGAGATTGCGTTTTCTGGGGGGCAATGGGAATGTCACCGGTTCGAAGCACTTCGCCGAGATCGGGGATTTTCGTTTTCTGGTTGACTGTGGGATGACCCAGGAGCGCGATTTTCTGTGGCGCAACTGGGACAAGTGCCCCGAGGATCCCGCGGGAATAGACGCGATCTTTCTGACGCACGCCCATCTGGATCACTGCGGATTGATCCCGAAGTTCTGGAAGGACGGTTTTCGCGGGACGATCTACGCGACCGCGGCGACCTGCGAACTGGCCAAATTGATTCTGCTCGATTCGGCCCATATCCAAGAGGAAGACGCGCTTTTCAAGCAGAAGCGCCACCGCAAAGAAAACCGTCTGGGGCGCCCCGTCGTTCCGCTGTACACCAATGCCGACGTTCAGCAGGTCCTCCCGATGTTTGCCCCGGTGGACTACGATCTGTCCAAACAGATCGTTCCCCATGTGAGCGTCGCCTTCCACGAAGCGGGGCATGTCCTGGGGAGCGCCTTCGTCGAGGTCACCTATCGGGAACCGCGCGAGCGAAACGACCGCCGGATTCTTTTCTCCGGCGATCTTGGCCGTCCGGACCGTCCGATCCTGCGCGATCCGGCGTTTTTTGACGACCCGCGCCGGCCGGTCAACACCCTGCTGATCGAGTCGACCTACGGCGACCGGGAAAGCGCGCCGATCGAAAGCGTGGACGACCAGCTCAGCGAGACGATCAAGCGAACCACCGCCCGAGGCGGCAAGGTGATTATGCCGGTCTTTGCCGTGGAGCGCGCTCAGGAGATGCTCTATCGACTGGCAACCCTGCAGCAAAGCGGCGCCCTTTCGAAGGATATCCCGATCTTCCTCGATTCCCCGATGGCGGTCGAGGCGACACGAATCTTCGTCCGTCACAAGGAGTGCTTCGATCAAGAGACACTCAGGAAGTTCGAAAGCAGGGAATCGATCGAAAACCTTCATCTTTTGGAGACCCCCGATCAGTCCCGCACCCTGAACACCTTCGTCGGGCCGGCGCTGATCTTGGCCTCCAGCGGGATGTGCAACGCCGGGCGAATCAAGCACCACCTGGCCAACCATATCGGGGATCAGCGCAACACGATTCTCTTCTTGGGGTATCAGTCCCAGGGAACCTTGGGGCGGAGGATTGTCAGCGGAGAAAAGAACGTCCGAATTCTCGGCCAGCAGTATATGGTCCGCGCCGAGGTCGTTTCGGTTCGGGGAATCTCCGGTCACGCCGATCAAAAAGAACTGCTGGCGTGGTACAGCGCGATCCCGAAGCATCCCGAGACCACTTTTGTCGTTCACGGAGAGATTACCTCCTCGCGAACCTTAGCGGAGAAGATTCGGGGAATCGCCCCCGAGACGAAGATCGCCCTGCCCGAGTACGGGGAGGAGGCGTTTGTTTGAAGAGGAGCTTTTTTGCCGCGAAAGGGCCTAGTTAAATGAGGTGCTCCCCCTCAAAGAGGTGTCCCCCTTCGCTGCATCGGTGGTCGTGACGGATCATCTTCAGATCACCGCCGTAGATCTCGCGTATGGCCCGGCCGTCGAACTCACTGGTCGGGTGAACAACCACCCGCTGATTGACGCACACGACGCTGCGGACGCAGCGCGAGACGACCCCCAGGTCGTGCGAGACGATCAAAATGGCGACCGTGCGGTTCAGTTCCTCGAGGAGGTGATAGAACTGCTCGACACTGGAGGGGTCGACGTTGTTGGTCGGTTCGTCGAGGATCAGGAGCTTGGGGCGGCCGCACAGCGCCCGGGCAATGAGAACCCGCTGACGCTGTCCCCCCGACAGTGCCCCAAAGGTTCGGCTCGCCAGCTCGGCGACCCCCATCTGCTCCATCGCCGCGGCCGCCTCGGCCCGATCTTGCCTGGTGTACCGCCGGAAGACGCGGCCAAGAAAAGAGCCGCCCTGATCACGCGTGCCGCCGAGCCGGCCGGTGAGCACGACGTCGCCGACGGTAATCGGGAAGAGGCGGTCGACCCGCAGCTGCTGCGGGGTATAGCCGACGAACAGCCGGGTCTTCTCCGGTTGCTGACCGAAGAGCTTTACCGTCCCTTTTTGGGGGTGAAGCAGCCCGAGCATCAGCCGTACCAGGGTGGTCTTTCCCCCCCCGTTCGGTCCGACGATCGAGGCGAACTCCCCCGGGGCGATTTTCAGCGAGACATCCTCCAGGGCGGGGGCCTGCCCATCGTACGAGAAGGTGACGGATTGAAGATCGACGATCGCCTCGGCCATCGGGTCGGTTCCTTGGGTGGTAAAAATTTTTCCGCCGTAATTATTCCCTTTTTTTCCGCTCCGGCAACGGGCCGGGCGGGGACTGCCCGGAATTTTTTTCGGCCGGGGCCCTTGCGTTGCGTTCGGGGGTGGGGATAATCAAGGGCCCTTATGATTTCACATCAATCGTTTTTTAAGCAAGGAGTGCGTCTATGGCCGAAACCGGTCCCTCGAAGCGTCCAAGGAAGAGAATCACTAAACAGCCGCCGGTACCGATTCTCGATCGGCCGCTGCCGTACAGTCAAGAGGCCGAACAGGGGGTCGTGGGAGCGATTCTCCTCGAACCCGAAGTCTGTGACGAGATGGCGGTCATTATCCGCCCGGACGATTTCTTCGTCCCCGCCAATCGGATCATCTACCGGAACCTCCTCGATATGAACACCTCCTCGCGGGGAATCGACTTGATCCTCCTGGTGGAGCGGCTCCGCGAGGCGGATGAACTGGAGGAGATCGGCGGCGAGGCTTATTTGGCCGAGGTGATGAGTTCGGTTCAGGTGGTGGCGCACGCGAGGCATTACGCGATGATCGTGCGCGAGAAGGCGATTCGCCGCGATATCATCGTCGCCGCCTCCGAAGTGCTCGAGGATGGCTATGAGCCGGGAAATTCGTCGCAGGAACTGATGAACAGGGCCGAGCAGAAATTTTTCGCCATTGGCGACGGCCGTGATTCCAATCGTGTTCAGAAGATCGACGAGGTGATGCAAGAGACCCTCCAGATGATCGATCGGCGCAGCGAAAGCGGGGTCGAGGGGGTGATGACGGGGTTTGCCGATCTCGATAAGATGCTCTTTGGGTTCCATAACTCCGAGCTCATCATTTTGGCGGCGCGTCCGAGCATGGGGAAGACGGCTCTGGCGCTGAATATCGCCGACCACGTCGCCGTGAACGGTCACCAGTCGGTTTTGTTCGTCTCCCTCGAAATGGGACGTGTGGAACTCGGTCAGCGTCTGCTCTGTTCCCGCGGACGGATCAAAGGAGATCATCTGCGGGGTGGGTTCCTCACGAGCAAAGAGCAGCAATCCCTGGCGAAGGCCGCCTCGGAATTGGGACAGGCCCCCCTGTTTATCGACGACACCCCCTACCATACCGTGACCGAGATCGCCGCGGTCGCCCGCCGGCTCAAGCGCAAAAGCGAACATGGGCTGGCGATGCTGGTGATTGACTACCTGGGGCTGATCGCTCCCGATAACGATCAAGATCCCCGTCAGGAGCAGGTCGCCAAGACGGCGCGGCGGCTTAAAGGGCTGGCGCGCGAACTCCAGATCCCGGTTCTCTGTCTGGCGCAGCTCAACCGAATGACCGAGCAGGCCAAAGACAACCGCCCGAGGTTGTCGCACCTGCGCGAGTCGGGAGCTATCGAGCAGGACGCCGACGTGGTGATGTTTGTCCACCGTGACAGCTACTACCAGACGGCCGAAGAAGCCGATGACCGGCAGTCTGACAACGACGCGCTGGTCATGGTCGCGAAACAGCGAAACGGGCCGGTCGGTGATGTCCACCTCACCTGGCTGCCCGACTACGCGCTGTTTGCCAACCAGGCCGTCGGAAGCGACGAGGAGTTCGGCCCGATGGAAGATTTTGGCCCGTATTCATCGGGGGATTATCAGTAAAGCCCGGTGATTGGGGCGAAGTCGGAGTAAAACCTCCCCGCCTTGTGGTCGAGCATCGTTCCCCGCTCAGGGACGCTCGGATCGATTAAAGAGGATGGATCGACGCCCGTCCTCCAGTGCGCGCGAATGGTCCGAACGACCCACTCGAAGGTCTGAAACGCCTCCTGGAGGTCGTCTCCGGTCCAGTCGGCCGCGAATGCCTTGCACAGCCGCGTCTTGGGGAGAATGATGTAGCCGCTGGTGATCTTGTTGATCGGTTGGCCGAAGTTCATCCGCGCGAGAATCTTTTTGGCCAGCGGCCGGTAGAGCACCAGCTGCAGATCGATCCAGTGGCGCCATTTCCCGTTGTCTAAAGGCGTTGGGGAAAATGTCCCGATTCTGTAGGGAGGGTAGGGGAGCTCTTTCCAGTAGCGTTTGTCGATCTCGTTCTTTTCCCGGCGGTTGAGCAGCGGGTCGTCCCCGGAGGGACCGTTCCCCTCGGTGCCGGAATTGAAGGTCTTGTAGTCGAAGATAAACAGCTCCCCGGTCTGCGGGGAGTAGTCGATTCGGTCGATCTGCCCGGAGATTTTGACATCGACCCCGTCGACCGTCAGAAGACAGGGATCGTGGTGAGGGACCGAGGTCTCGACCTCGACGATTCTGTTTCCTCGCTCCCGCCACCGGGCCTGCCACCGGGCGAAATCGTGCAGGCGTTCTCGGGCCTGTTCGAGCTGAAGGCGCGTGATTCGACTGGCGAAACCGGCCTGATCGCGGCGGAGCTTTTGATCGAGGCAGTTGTCGAAAAACGCGGTGATCTGTCGTTCGTCGGTCGATTCACGCACGGCCGTATCTTCCCCAAAGCGGCGGAGCATATCGTGGACTACGCTTCCGAACTTATCGGGGCCCCATTCCACGGCGCTGTCACTCAGTGCCTCCAGCCGGAGACCCTGCTGGAGAAACCAGATATAGGGGGACTCGAAGAAGGTCTTAAACGAGGATGGGGAAAAATGGGACGGCGGGTCGCCGGCGAAGGTGAGGACCGGCGGCCGAAACCCCTCTTCCGCCGGGTCGAAGGGAAAAACCTCGCCGCCGGCGGCCGGATCCTCGGTTTTCGAGAAAAAGCGCAGTATTCGTTTGGCCGAGTCGGCGACCTGTTCGGTCATGAGGAGAAATCGGCACGGTTTGGCGGGGGAACCGTCGATCGCCTCACCGGGGAAGAGAATGGTGACGCTCTTGTGGGAACGAAGGATCATCTCGAAGCCGGCGGCGTCGCAGACGGCTTGATCATTGGCGGTCATCAGCCGAAGCTCCCGGCGCAGCGTTTCGGACAGGAACAATCCGGCGCCGGGATTTTGGGGAAGATGGTCGTCGGTCATTCCGGTGAGAATCAGGTGAGGACGGGTTTCGAACCGGGCATCGTTCCAGGTGAGGATCGGAACCGGGAACTCCTCGGCGGGGACCGGCTCATGCCGCCCGGCGCAATACTTCTGTAAAAGAGCAAAGAACTCCACCGCCGTGATCGGTTTGTCCAGGATCGTCGGCAGTTTACCCAGCTTATCGAGGAATGTTTTCAGCGCGCTGATCCCCGTTTTGATCTGTTTTTCCGCCGGGCTGAGTGTCGTGTCCTCGGTTTCTTCCTTCGCGGTCTCCTCTTCGGCGGTTGGTATGGGCTCGGTGCCTTCGCTGCCGGGCACCGTTTCAGCAGCCGGAATATCAGCCGTGTCGTCGGCCGGTTCCGCCAGAAGGTCGGCCGCGGCGGGGTAAACGGTCCCGACCATCGCGCGGATGATATCTCCCCACTCGGCCGGCCGGCGCTCGGCCGGGAAGATCCCGCCGCCGCTGTGCGGCTCGGCGGGATATTTGTCACGGTAAAACGGCGCCAGCAGCGTATCGAGAAGATCACAGAGGCGAAACAGCGCCTCGCGGTTTTCCCGCAGATTCTTCCGCCGATCGTCCTCCTCATCGCCGGGGTTATCGGCGCTGTAGGTTCCCAGGCCGGTTTTGATCTGGTCGGGGAGATATTTTTCGTGAAGCTGATCCAGCGCCGAGATCCAGTCGCGGGAAGCAATCTCGGGAATCTCGCGAAGAAACCACGCGTCGAGGTCGGGATGCCGAATCAAGTCGGCGAAACAGTCGTAGCGGCGCTGTTCGAGGAAACGGGCGGTGTCCAGAAGAAGCCGAATCAGACGATTGGCGGTAAGGTTCTCTTCCGGCGCGGGGGGGAACGAAAGACCGAGCTTTCGCGATTCCGAGACCAGGAACGGATACGATTCCCGCGAGACCATCACGATGGCGGTCTGGTCAAGATCGAGCGTTTCCAGGCAGCGCGCGCACGTTTCCCCCTCTTCCACAACGGTCGGGAGCTGAAAGATCTGCCCTTCGGGAATCTCAAAGACCAGATCGGTCCAGCGTTCCGGGATGATCGTTCCGTACGAATCGAAGCGGTCTTCTTGGGATCGCTCGGCAAAAAGAAAGCAGTTGACCGAGTCGGGGCGGGCCTGGACGAACTGATCGAGACGTTTTTTATGAATGGCCGGAAGGTATAAAATACCGGCTAAGAAGAGCGTGGCATTCCCCGTGGGCCGGACGCCGGCAAGGATACGGCGGCGCTCTTCGGCACGGTCGGCGAGGGAGGTGTCGGCCAGAGCGCGCAGATAATCCTCTTCGAGCCGGGAGAGCGCCTCCCATCGGGCTTTTTCCTGCGGCGTTAAATTCGGCAGCCGGGCGACGGTGTCGAAGCTGTGTCCCTCGTCAGCCAGCTCGCCGCGCAGGAGGGCGATGCGCTCGGCCAAGTCGAGCCGGCCCCGGAATTTTGGGGGGGGATCCCCGAAGAGCTCCCGGCGGATCGGATGGCCCGATTCCATTTGCTGAAGAACCTTTCCCCAGGTGAGCAGCTCCGTGAACGGATCGGCCAGTTTCTCGTGCGGTTGGTAAAGCCAGTCGGTAAAGGTGCTTAAGTCATGGACCCGGCAGTCGACGCCCGCGGTTTTAAAGAGATCGCCGAGGAGATCTTTCGCCCTGGAATTGGGGACAATCACGTGGACCGCGCGGTGATTGAACCGTCGGTTTTCCGGCTGAGAGAAAAAAGAGGCGATACCTTCGAGAAAAGGCCCGTCCTTGGGGGAGAGGAATTTTTTCATCGGCGCTCGGGAAAAAACTGATCGTTGGGGGATTTTGACCGTTGGATTTTCTATCGGTCCTCGGATACAATTATAGGGGGTCGGCGCTTTTGGCGCCACTGAATTTCGGCGCGCCGGCATTTGGTTTTTTACCGCGCGGGCCTGACGCATATCTGGGAAATAAGGATTGACCGATGATGAAACTGATTCGTCCCGTTTTTCTTGTTCTGATGTTTTTGGCCGTCGTTTCGGCCGTCCCTTCGGTTGTTGTTCGGGCCGCGGAAGACGATTCGCCCCTGCGCGTGCTGCTGGTGACCGGCGGGCACTGGTACGACCAAGAGGGGCTCCATAAGATGATCCTCGATCGTCCCCATACCGAGATGGACGAACTGGTGCTCCCCGAGGGCGAAGATCAGCTCGACGCGGGGCTTTCGCAGCGGTACGACGTGCTGGTCTTCCACGATCAGTCCACCTTTGAACTGACCGACGCGCAAAAGGAGAAACTCGCCGCGATGTGGGAAGAGGGGATGCCGACGGTGATGCTCCATCACGCGCTGATCTCGCACAACGACTTCCCCTTGTTCCGTGAGGTCTACGGGACGGCGTATCTGACCGCCCCAATGGAAATCGACGGAACAACCTATCCCGCGTCGAGTTACATTCAGCCGACGGACGTGAACTTTATCGTCGTCGATCATGATCACCCGATTACCAAGGGGCTGAAAGATTTCACCCTCACCGACGAGGTTTTCGGGAATCTGTGGCTCGCCCCGGAGGGGAATCACGTGTTGATCCGAACCGATCATCCCGATTCCTCGCAGCCGATCTGCTGGACGCGTCAGTACAAGAACAGCCCGGTCTTTGTCTTGATTCAAGGCCATGACAAGGGGGCGTTCAACGACCCGCGCTACCGCGAGATCTTCTACCGCGGGCTCGATTGGGTGAGCGGGAAGGCCGCCCGGTAATCTTCTTTTCGTGCCCCGGGCGGGGCGTTTAAAGGCCGTCGATGTCTGGCGGCCCTTTGCGAAAAATGCCGGCGGGGGATCGGTGCCGTTCTTGATCTGTTTCAAGGCGCCGATCCCCCGCGCGGCCGCGGTGAATCTCTCCCCTCCTCAAAACGGTTTTTTCCCCTTGTCTTCGCGCCTAAAAATCGGTACGGTAACCGGCAGCTATGAAACTCGATTTGCCGGCGCGAAAGGTGTTCGCTTCCCCCGCGGGGAATGACGACGCGAGGCGGGCGTTAAGGCGCGCTTGTCTCGGGCGGGGGGTATTGGCTTTTTTTTCGGCGCTTGTTTGCGCGGTGGTGATGTTTTGGACCGCCGCGTCCTGTGCGCCCCTTTGGGGAGAGCAGCCGTGGAAGCTCTTCGCCGACCAGGTTCGCCGCGGCCACGGCGATTCGGCCGGCCCCGCGCCGATGCAGCGCGAGGAAGACCGGGAGGAGGCCGAGGAAATGCCGCCGATCGATTCCGGCGGGGAGGAAGATTTCTCGACGGTCGATGTCCCCGCCGGTGAGGAACCCTCGGCCGAGCCGAGCGCTCCTCCTTTGGAAAGGGAGAAGCGGATGATCGATTTCACCGAGTCGCTCGGCCCCGACGCCTCGCTGGTCTACGGTGTCCAAACCGAGGAAGAACCCCCGGCGGCCCTCTTGCCTCCATCCCCCCTGCCGCCGTATCGGGGGCTGCCGAGGTACCAGAACGACGCGACGATCCATGATATCTTCTTCATTAACCCGCTTCGCGGCTGGGCGGCAGGGGACCGGGGGACATTGTGGACCACCTTCGATGGAGGAAAACGGTGGCTTTTGATGAAACTGCCGACCGACGAGGAACTGTACGCCGTTCGATTCCTCGATTCCCAGCGGGGGATCGTCGTCGGCGGACATGTGATCGCCGGGGGGGAAAACGGCTGCGGGGCCATTTTTGTGACCGCCGACGCGGGAGCGACCTGGCAGGAGATCCCTCACGCGTCGTTCCCGATTTTGCGCTCGATCCAGATCCTCAGCGAAACCGAGTGGATGATTGCCGGCGACTCCTCGGAACTGTACCCGTCGGGACTGTTTATCAGCCGCGACGCGGGGGAGAGCTGGGAGCCGATGGCACGCGGCAATCGACACAGCGGCTGGTGTTCGGCACAGACCCTTGCCGCCGGAGAACAGGTAATCGGTACGGGAGAAAATCTCACGCTTCAAACCGTCTCGGGGGGGCGTGTCATGCCGGTGCCCGGTTTGGAAAAGACCCCGATCCGCGCCGTGACCCGGGACAGTTCCGGGGAGCTTTGGGCTGCCGGTGACCGGGGGGTAGCGCTTGTTTGTTCGGGGGAGCAGAGCTCCTGGCGGCGTCCGGCCGGCGAGTTCCCCGATGGGACGAGCGGGCAATTCGATTTCTACGCCCTCAGCGCGCAAGAAGGGCATATCGTTCTGGCGGGGAACCCGGGGAGCCGGGTGGTGGTCAGCGATGACGGTGGAGAGAACTGGCGGCGGTTCGATACCGGGGTCAGTGTCCCGATCCGCATCCTCTTTTTTGTCGATCCCCTTCACGGATGGGGGGGAGGGGACTTAGGGACGATCATCGCCACCAGCGACGGCGGGCAAACCTGGCAGGTTCAGCACGAGGGGGGGAGGCGTCTGGCCTTTTTGGCCCTGCTGGCCGAACCTGAGGCGTTTCGTCCCGAACTGTTCATTCAGCCCTCCGGTCAGGAAGGGTATCTCGGCGGGACGGCGCTGGTTTTTCGGCCGGAGGAGTCGTCGCAAAACGAAATTTCCAAGCCCAGCCGCCTGAAGGCGGCGCTGCTCGATTCTCTGGGAAGCGCCGCCGCGGAACCGGGACGCTTTTCGGTTCCCCCGACGGCACGGACGGTGGAGGCGCTGCTGGCCGCGTTCGATGCCGAGTCGGATAATCACGGCCTGGAGATCTTTCGAGAATCACTGGTTCGTCTGATTCGCGTCTGGCGTCCCGAGGTGCTGGTGATCTCCACCCCGGCGCGTCCGGCCTCTCAGGCGGTCCAGAGCGGGGGAGATGTCGTTCAGCTGCTGGCTCAGCACGCCCGCGGGCTGAAGAGCCCCCAGACCGAGGCGGCCCGATCCCTGATCGAACGGGAACTCCCCGGGGCGATTTTAGCGGCGCAGTCCCCCACGGCCTATCCCGAGCAGATCTCCGAGGCGGGGCTGTCCCCCTGGGCGGTTCAGCGGGTGGAGATGATCACCCAGGACGGGGAGGGGGGGATCCGCCTGAGCGGCTCGTTCTTCGTTTCGTCGATCGGCCGCGAGATGAGCGAGACGGCGCTGGCCGCGCGCTGGCTGGTGGAGGAATCTTCCGCGAATACCGCGGCGGACAAGGGGACGGATCTGGCCATGAGCGTCCTGTACGATCGCCAGGGGGAGAAAGAGTGCTCCGCGATGTTCGACCGTCTGGATATCCCCTACAGCGGCGAGGCCCGCAGAAGCGAGCCCGTCCCGCTGGTCTGTGAGGATACCGATCCGCGTCAGCGCAGCGCCCTGCGCCGCAAGACCTTGGGGATCGTCGGGAGGTTCGCTTCCGGCGGGGATCCCCGCGCGGTGGAGATGCTCTTAGCCGACGTCGATCGGCAGCGGCTTCAGCTCGACGCGGATCTGGCGGTGGAGTATCTCACCGACGTCGGGTCGGCGCTGGCGGCCGCGGGGAATTGGGATTCGGCCGAAGAGGTCTTTTCCCGCGTGGCCCACTTGGCGCCGGAGCTGCCCCAGGCGCGCCGGGCCCTGACATGGCTCATCCAATTTTATTCGGGACGGGAACCGTTCTGGAGAACGAACGACGGGAACCGCCTCACCAGCAGCGAGGGGACCGTAGGGAACGCGTCGGTCTCTTCCGCGCTGGCGGTCGATACCTCGGCGATGAATTCCCGCTATGTGAACGCCGACGAGCTGGGAAAACTGATCCGTTCGGTTCAGCCCGATTTTTACATGAATCCGGAGATTCGCTTTCCCCTGGCGATGATTCAGCGGGTTCGCGGGTTTGACAACGACGCGCTTCGTTACTTTATGAATCGGTCGATGGTCGATAAATCGGGGCTTTGGGGAGCGCGCGCCGAGGCCGAGTTTCAGCTGCTCTCCCCCCAAACGGGGGAGGAATCCGAGCTGTCCCGTCTTTGCCCGCTGTCGATCGCCTCGTGCCGAACCACCGCGGCGCGTCCCTTTCTCGACGGCGTCCTGGAACCGGAGGTCTGGGGGAAGGCCGAGCGTTTCTCGCTTTCGGACCGGCCGGACAAAAGCGCTCCCGATCCGGACGCGAACCGGGAAGAGCTAAACGATAAGTTCGCTCTTTCCACTGAGTTTGGGACGTTTGTGTCGTTTCTCTACGATGCCCAGTTTCTCTACATCGCATTGGAGTGCAGCGATATCCCCGGCGCGGGGCCCAAAACACAGGGACCGCGCCGCCGGGACGCGAATCTTGACGATAAGGACAGAGTCGAGATAGAATTGGATCTCGACCGGGACTACACGACGTACTACCGATTCCTCTTCAGTCGTGACGGGGACGTGACCGATTCGTGCTGGAACCGCCTCGGCTGGGACGCGCGCTGCTTTGTCGCTCAAGGCGGGGATCAGGGGCGCTGGACACTGGAGATCGCGATTCCCTGGGAGGATCTCACCCGTATAGCGCCGACCCGCACCGATGTCTGGGCTCTGGCGGTCAGAAGAATCGTCCCCGATCACGGCGTCGAATGCTGGAACGTCGAAAATTCCGATCGAACCGAGCACGCGTTTGGTCTTTTGATGTTTGGGCAGCGGCCTTAGAAAGCTTAAGCCGAAAAGAAAGTTACCGATGAAGATTTACGGCCTGGCCGACTGCAACTCCTTTTTCGCGTCGTGCGAAAAGGTCTTTCGCCCCGAATGGCGCTCTCGGCCGGTCGTGGTGCTGTCGAACAACGACGGCTGTATCATCGCCCGATCGGCCGAGGCCAAGCCCCTGGTGGCGATGGGGACGCCGTACTTCCGCGTGCGGGAGTTCCTGGCCCGAAACGGGGTGATTGTCCGCTCCTCGAATTTCTCTCTTTACGGCGACTTAAGCCATCGGGTGATGCTGACCTTGGCCCAATGGACGGCCGATATCGAGATTTACTCCATCGATGAGGCGTTTTTGGATCTCACCGGACGGTTCGCGGGGGCGGCCAAAGAAATGTCCGCGGAGGACCTCCGCCAGCCGCTGGCTCGGCTGGGAGAAGAGATCGTCGCCACCGTTCCCCGCTGGACGGGGATTCCGATCTCCTTTGGGGTGGGACCGACCAAGACCTTGGCGAAGGCGGCGAATCACCTGGCGAAGTCAAGGCCGGACCGCTATTTTTCGCTGATGAACCCCGACACGCGGCAAGCGGCGCTTCAGGACTTCCCGATCGAGGAAGTCTGGGGGATCGGCCGCCGCCTGTCGAAGAACTTCCATCGATACGGCCTCAAGACGGCGGCCGACCTGATCCGCGTCGACCCAAAGTGGATCCGCGAGAATTTTACGATTGTCCAAGAGATGACGCTGCGCGAACTGCGCGGCGAGGAGTGCTTCCTCTTGGAGAACGAGCCGCCGACCCCGCAGAGTATCCGGGTCTCCCGTTCCTTCGGCGAGCTGATCTCCTCCCGCGAGGAGATTCATCGCGCCATCGCCCTGTTCGCCACCCGCGCGGCGCAGCGTCTTCGCCGATGCCGCTGCGCCGCCTCGGCGATCATTGTCCAGCTCGATACCAATCGATTCCGAACCGATCTGCCCCAATCGCACGAGGCCCGAACGATCGGTTTCGGGGAACCGACCTCCGACACGATCACGATCCTTCATCACGCGAAACTTCTGACCGATCAGGTTTACCGGGAGGGATTCGCCTATCAGCGCGGGATGGTTCTTTTGGTCGGTATCGTCGACCAAAGCGTGGAGAGGTCGTATCGATCCCTCTTCGATACCGAGGACGATATCGACCGCCGAGCCAAACGATTCGAGTTGATGCGGGCGATCGATCAGGTCAATCGCGCCTTCGGTGCGGGGAAAATCCACAGCGCCGCCGAAAGCGCCGCCAGGGGAAACGAGGACGGCCCCTCCTGGCAGCCGTCGTCAAATTTTCGCTCCCCGTGCTACACCACCTGCTGGGCCGATCTTCCGGTGGTCAAGGCGAAGTAATCCCCGGGGGAAAGAACGCGCCTTTCCCCCTCAGCGAGGGGTCCCTTATCCTGCGGCCGGATTCAGGTAGAATAAACCGGTTAATCTGCTTTATAGGCAAGTTTGCCGTAATGACTAAAGCCGTCCGTCCTCAGGTGGGCCTTCCGCGGGGGAGGATCGGCTTTGTCAGCGCGCGAAACGCCGAAAGTCCGCGTGTTCCGTTTTTTCGGGAGAGGTTCCCGAAACATCGCGGGCGGGAAGCGAAACCCTGATGTTTTAACCGAGGTATTTGTGGTTGTTTCCGTCAGGCGGTCTGATGGAACGCTTCGGTTGGACTAAAACCCTTTAGGAATATTAGTTGTGGTAAATCGAAACCTGATCAGCGGGCTGGATCTGAACGAACAGGACTGGGACGACGAAATCCAAAACGTTCTCGGCGGCGGCGACTTTAGCCAAAAAATCGTCGAGGGTAAGGAAATCACCCCGAACGAAATCATCGAGGGGAAGATTGTCCGTATCGAGAAAGAATTCGTCATCGTCGACGTCGGCTATAAGAGCGAGGGGCAAATCCCGATCTCCGAGTGGGAAGAGGGAGAGGAAGCCCCCGCTGCGGGCCAGACGGTCAAGGTCCTGGTCGAAGAACTCGAAGACACGATGACCGGCGAGGAAGCCGCCCGAAATATGATTCTGCTGAGCAAGCGGAAGGCGGCTAAGATCGAGGCCTGGGTCAAGATGATGGAGAAGATCAAGGAAGGTGAGACGATCACCGGTACGGTCACCAAGAAGATCAAGGGTGGTCTTCTGGTCGATATCGGCGTCAACGTCTTCCTCCCCGCCAGTCAGGTGGACGTCCGCCGTCCCGGCGATATCGGCGAGTTCATTGGCAAGCCGATCGAGTGCCTCATTCTCAAGATCGACGAGGCGCGCCGCAATATCGTCGTCAGCCGCCGCGCTCTGATCGAAGCTCAGCGGGCCGAGCGCAAGAACGCTCTGTTGAACGAACTGCAGGAGGGTCAGATCCGCAAGGGGGTCATCAAGAACATCGCCGACTTCGGCGCGTTCATCGACCTGGGCGGCATCGACGGTCTGCTCCATATCACCGATATGAGCTGGGGCCGCGTGACCGATCCGCGTGACGTGGTTTCGATCGACCAAGAGATCGAAGTCGTCGTTCTCCAGATCGACCGCGAAAAAGAGAAGATCTCTCTGGGTCTGAAGCAGAAGACCCCCAGCCCGTGGGAGAATATCAGCGAGAAGTACCCCGTCGGTTCCCGCGTTACCGGTACGGTTGTCAACGTGATGAACTACGGGGCTTTCGTCAAGCTCGAGGATGGTATCGAGGGTTTGGTTCACATCAGTGAGATGTCCTGGACGAAGCGTATCAACCACCCGAGCGATATCCTCTCGGTCGGTGATTCCGTCGAGGTGATTGTCCTGGGGATCAACAAGGACAAGCAGGAAATCTCCCTCGGTATCAAGCAGACCCAGCCGAATCCGTGGGAATCGGTCGACGAGAAGTACCCGATCGGTTCGACGGTTACCGGTACGGTTCGCAACCTCACCAACTACGGCGCCTTCATCGAGATCGAGGAAGGGATCGACGGTCTTCTTCACATCAGCGATATGAGCTGGGTCCGCAAAGTCACCCATCCGAACGAAGTCGTCGCGAAGGGACAGAAGATCGAGTGCCAGGTTCTCTCCGTCGACAAGAAGAGCCACCGTATCGCCCTGGGTCTGAAGCAGCTCCAGGAAGATCCGTGGGTCACCCGTATCCCCGAGAAGTACCAGCCCGGCCAGATCGTCACCGGCAAGGTGACCAAGGTCACCAACTTCGGTGTCTTTGTCTCGCTTGAGGATAACCTCGAAGGTCTGCTCCATATCTCGGAACTGGCCAACCATAAGGTCGAGGATCCGCTGGAAGTCGTCAAGGTTGGCGACGACATCGAGGTCAAGGTTCTCCGCGTCGATACCGACGAGCGGAAGATTGGCCTGTCGCGCAAGCGCGCCGAATGGACCGAAGAGGAAGAAGCCGCGGAAGCCGCCGAAGGACAGGCCTCCGCTTCGGCCGCCCCGACGGTGAATCCCGACACCCTCAAGGGTGGTATGGGAAGCGGCTCCGGCCCGCTCTTCTCGCTCCCGGTCAGTGAGGACGACAAGGAAGAGAAAGAAGAAAAGACCGAAGAGAACTGATTCTCCAAGGCAGGCTCCCGTTAAGTGGGCGCAATGAAAAAAAAGGAGGCCGATAGGCCTCCTTTTTTTATGCCGTATGCGCGAAAAACGCGAAGGGGAAATATTTTATTCGGAGCGGCGGGTATCGAAGCCGTCGAGTTCCATCCGCTGGAAGTACCAGGTTCTCCACGCGTCGACGTCGAATCCGAAGTCGACGGCCGGCGGCAGATTGTTCGCGGCCAATTGCTGAAGAGCGGCCAGTACATCGCTGTTTTCGATCGTGTCGGTGACGGTCTTGGTGACGGCGCCGCCGGGATTGAAAGAGAATCCCTCGTTGGAGAACGTGGCGATCGGCCGGTCCCCCCCCTCGGTGATGGTCCGCTGATGATTGGTGACCAGCGAGTTGATCAGATCGGGGATCGTCTCCGGGGCGTTCAGGTAGGCCAGCGCGGCGGCGGCGCGGTTGATCGTGGCGTTGTCGGGGTGATACAGACGGCGGCGATAGAACTGGATGACACTGGGGATCACTTTCGACTGTGAGCCGATGATTTCCAGGGCGGTGCGCCTGACCTCGTAATCGTCGTCGATGACCGAGACCGTCGCCAGGTCGCCGTAAGAGGCGGGGGTTCCGATTCCCCCCATCGTCTGAACGAGGAGAACGCGAATCTGCGGATCCTCCTCGCGGCGAAGAAAGTCGGTCACCGCCGCCAGCGCCCTCGGGTCGTGGATCTGACGAAAGAACTCCAACGCGCGCGGATCACGCTCACGCAGAAGGGGGAGGTTCGATTTAATCTCTTTTTTCCAGCGGCTGACGGCTTTTTTATCCTCTTGCTTTTGCCTTAAAAGCACCTCCTCCTGCCGCGTGACCGAACGACCCCCGAAACTGGAATACCCCAGCTGTTCTTTGCGCTCGATGGGGGTCATCCACAACCCGTCGAGTTTAACGTGGCCGAGGAACTTATGCGCGGCGTCGTTTTCCGGATCGAGTTCAATGATTCGCTCGGCGTGGAGACGCCCCTGGTCGGTTAAATTTCGATCGCGGCACCAACCGGCCATCTTTTGATGTTCCTCGACCGTATCGGGCAGCAGGGGAACATGTGTCCGCCACTCGATCAGGTCGGCGGAGGGTGTATCTTTCTTTTTGACCAGCGGGGCGTCCAGGACCAGCTGCCCCCCACCGGCCAGATCGAGTGTGACCGTGCTGTCGTCCTCTTTGGCGATCGTCCCGAAGACCGTGGCTCCGGAATCCAATGTCTGGATCGCCTCCTGCGCGGCGGCACGGCCCGAAAGAAGGGCGGAACAAAGGAGAAACAAAAACGCTCGCTTCATGGGGAAACTCGCAGGAACTGACTTTTTTGCTGCCGGCGCGTTATTTACCGGGAAACCTCTTCACGAATGAACTGCACACGCGGGTCGGGCCCGTTTTGACGGACATCCCCGGTGAAGAGCTCTTTGACGTACCGGGCCACCTCGCGGGGGGATTCCGGAAGGCGGAACGAATCCCCCTTTTGCAGGATGGGGCGGGTATCGGACGAAACGCCGAGCGCCTCGTTGCCGGCGACCTGGGCGGGGAACCAATACCCATTCCCATCGGTATCCTCGAGGTAGAATTCGGCCCAGCAGTGGTCGGGAACCCGGACCGTCCGCGCGGGAATGCCGAGGTTGCGCGTGATCGCGATGAACAGGGCGGACATATCCTCGCAATCCCCCTCTTCGGTTTCGATCGCGGCGGCGGCCCCGCGGATGGTCGCCTCTTTTAAGGACTCGTTGTAGCGGACATGCTCGCGGACATAGTCAAAAACGGCGCAGACCTGGTTCCAGGGGGATTCGTCTTTGGTCTGTTCCTTGATCGTCCGGGCGATTTTCCGGACTCTTTGATCTCCCACCTCGATAAAGGGGGAGTCATCCAAGTAGTGACGCAGGGTGCGCCCCGGTTTTTTGGGGATCACGAGCCCCTGGGTATCGGACGGAGGGGCTTGCGTGTAACGGGTGACCTCGATCACCACCGAGGCCTCGGTCTTTTGGCCCTCCTGGAGTGTACGCATCTTGAACAGGAGCTGTCGGGCCCCCCCCTCTTTCAGCTCGCGATAACCGACCCTCGCCTCGCGGGGAAAGACCTCTTCGATCAAGGTGACCTTCTGCTCGGGCCACTCCATCGGGATCGGCGCCGATCCAAAGAGATTCGAGCATTCCCCCCCCGGTCTGGCCTCAAACTCCATCCCGTAGCGGTAGCGGACTTTTTGGGGGACGCCGAGGACGGGGCCCTTGTTCGGTGTGTTCGGACTGCCCGCCGCGTCCCCCTGCGCGTCGCCGGAAAACGTCCCTCCGGTGGTTTCCGAGGAGGCGTTCATGTTTTTCTTGGTTCGATGCTTTTTCTTCGGCTGTTCGGACGACGGCGACCCGTCCGACGGGGCCGAGGGGTTCGAGAGGGTTCCGAAACTGGCCTGGGCCGCCAGGCGCGCGGCGGGAAAGATCCCCGCCGTGCCCCAGAACGAGGGCGCCAGGGAAAAAATCATCGCCCACAAAAGCGGGGAGAGGAAAGCTTTTTGGCTTCCTGAGGGGGACGGAGATGCCCAAACAGAGATTTTCGCCCGATTCGACATGATTTTCTCGTAATTTCGGTTTTTTAAGAGGGGAAGAACTTCCTTTTTCAAGCCCAAGGCACTATAGTTACGATTATGGGACCAGACCCCATCGGTATTATACCACACTTAAACCTCGGCGCGTAACAGCATTCCTCGCCGAGGCGGACTCGATGGAGCGTTCGGTGTTCCGGGTGTTTATTGGGCCAAAGAGACGAAAGGATCTGAGGTGATCACAGAAAGATACTTAGGGGGGAACCTCGCTGTTTGGACAGTCGGCCGGGGGACGCCGATTCTTTTTGTCCACGGGTTCCCCTTTGATCACATCATGTGGGTTCCCGCCGCGAGGTCCCTTGCGCGCTGCTGCCAGTCGATCCTTCCCGATCTGAGGGGGTTCGGCGCGTCGAACCTCGTTTTTCGTGATCCTGATGAGGACTTCGACGAAGACGATATCGATATCTACGACGCGCCGCCCACCACAATGGGTGTCTTCGCCGACGACTTGGCGTCGCTTCTCGATGAGCTCGATATCCCTCAGGTGATTGTCTGTGGTCTGTCGATGGGGGGGTACATCGCGATGCAGTTCGCGAAGAAGCACCCCCGTCGGCTCAAAGGACTCATCCTCTGCGATACGAAGACCGAAGCCGATACCCCGAAGGCCGCCGCCGGCCGCCGTCATTTGGCCGAAACGGTGCTTAGCGAGGGGATTGAGGACCTTTCCGACGGCGCGTCCGGTTTTCTTTCCCCCGTGACCGTCGACGATACCCCCGATATTCTTGAGGCCGTCCAGACGATGATGAATAGCCAGAACCCGGCGGGGGTAGCCGCCGCCGCGCTCGGAATGGCTGAGCGCGGCGACACTACCGCTGTTCTCCAGCGTCTGGAAGTTCCCGTTCTGGTGGTCGTGGGACAGGACGATCGTCTGACGCCTCCCGAATCGATGAAGGCCATGGCCGCGAAAGCGCCGCGTTCGTCCTTTGCCGTCATTGAGGAGGGGGGGCACTTAGCGCCGATGGAACGCCCGATGGCGTTCGAGAAAATTGTCCGCGACTGGCTCGCCAAAGAGTTTTGACCCCGGGAGGGTTTTGTTTCCAAGGCCGTCTTGGCCTTGTCCGATCAAATGCGATTTTTGAGGGCGTGGTTTTTTTGGCCGCGCCCTTTTTTTCTTCCCGAGGCCCCCTTATTGGGGGAGACACACGGGAAAAATTCCTTGTTAAACGGCCAAAAAAATCCTTCGTGTTTTTCCGTAAATCCCTTTGTTTTTAAGGGTATTTCCCCGAAGCGCGGAAGAAATCTCCTTAGTTTTGGCCTTTTTTTTGGATGGAGCCCCTTGGCGGCTTTTTTTCCGGTGATACACTCTCCCTTCAGTCTTGCCCCCCTGTTGGGTTGGCGTAAGACACCAGAACCTTGACAATCAGAAAAAGCAAGAGTGGCATCTAAAGACTGTAGATGAAGCCGATGGGGGCTCGCCTTTTGGTGAACCTCTGGACGGCAGAGTAGTACAGCGCGAGATATTAGATACTCGAGAAAAGGACGTTACAACACGATTGACAAGCGAACAATCGTGGTGTCGTTGAATGACAGGAATATTCGATTCCTGCGATCAAACGATGAAGGGCGCATAGGGGATGTCTTGGCATCAGAAGGCGTTGAAGGGCGCGGAAAACTGCGAAAATCTTCGGGGAGTCGTTAAACAGACCTTGATCCGGAGGTTCCCGAAC
>JAFRFG010000003.1 GCA_017434455.1 Thermoguttaceae bacterium
CATCGTCGTCGTCGTCATCATCTTCGTCGTCATTCTCGTCCTCGTCTTCACCGTCTTCATCGCTGTCGTTCTGTTTCCCGGCGGCGTCGGCGGTGTTCTCGGCGGCCTCGGCTTCGGGACGCTCGGTTTCGGGTTCTTCCGTGCTCGAGGAATTCTCCTCCGCCGAGAGTTCTCCCTCGGCGCGGGGTTCCTCCTCCGTGGGGAGCTCTTGGTGAGGCGCGCAAGAGTGCTCCTCCCCATGTTTAGCATCGGGTGTTGTTTCTTTTTGGTCTTGAGACGGGGTATCGGAAACTTGCGCTTCCGGCTCGATGTTCTTGTCGCCCGAGTCGCGGCGCTCGGCGGGGAACTCCCCCTCGCCGCCGGGATGAAGCTCGTCGTGCCGGTCATTGTGGTCGTCTGAAGGATAGTTTGTCATGGGCCGCCTCACTGTTTGGGTTGCGGAAAAAGGGGGGAAGCCGAGATCACCCCTTTTGTGAATCATCTGCGGGATTGCTTTTACTTATTGTAGGAATGGCGCCGAGCAATCCGGTGAAAAAAATGTTGTTTTTTAAAAAGACGGCTCTTTCGCCGCCGGGACGATAAGAAAGGGGGCGTTTTCAAGCCCCCTTCGAGTTTTTAACCGAACCTCTGGGATCTTGGGCCGGCTAATCGAGGAACTCTCTCTCTGGGAAGTCGTCGATATCGGCCACACGGACATGGTTCTCTTTGGCGAAATCCCAGGCGGCGGAGCCCACCTCGGCGTAGATCGTTTGGGAACTGTCCGAGTCGAAATTACGACCGCGAAAGGCGCGCGGTTCGATGACGCGGACCGTCGCCGGAACCTTGACAGCGCAAAGGTCCCGGCAGTCTTCCAGCGCGCCCGATTCGATCGTCGTGACCTGGTCGGGGACGACCAGCGATTCTCCCCGCCGGGCGGCGGGGCAGTGGATCAGATGGGTGAGGTCTTTCGAGAACAACATGCCGAGATAGCCGCGGAAATCCGGGTTTTCGGGATCGACATCGATCCGTTCCAGGGAGAGACAGCCGTCGAAGCAGCGGTCGAATCCCCGAAGCGACTTCGGTATCCGGATCGTGGTGAGTGAATCGCACAGCGCGAACGCCCGATCCCCCATGCTCCGTAGATTGTCGGAAAAGGCGACGCTGCGCAGGTTCCCGCAATCGAGGAACGCGCCCTGCTCAATCGTCCGAACCGAGTTCGTGACGATCACCCGCTCGAGGAAGTCGTTATCCGCCAGCGCGTACGGGCCGATCGTCTCGACCGAGTCGGGGACCCGGAAAGCGCGATCCTTCTTCGCGGGAGGATAGCAGACCAAGACCCGCGCGTCGTTTTGATAGAGAACCCCATCGATCGACCGGAAGACCGGGTTGGCCGGATCGACGCCGAACGATTTTAAGAGCCGACACTCACCGAAGGGAGTGGCGTTGGCGTAACAGCACTGGTCGATCGGTTCGGCCAGCAGTTCGATCTTACGAACCGAAGCGCCCAGAAGAATCGTTCTCAGAGCGAGGCACCGATTAAAGGCGTATCGGCCGATGACCTCTACTGTCTCGGGAATCTTGAAACAGGGGTCGTCACGACCGCCGGGATAAAGGACCAGACGCTTTTGATCACTCGAGTAAAGGATACCGTCGACACTGCGGTAACGTTCACCGGCTGGGGCCCCCTCCGCCGGCGGAAGCTTCTGGTTTGGGTCAGGTCCCCCGAGGACCTCGATCCGCTCGAGGAAATCGGCTTTGAAGAACGCCTTGTGGTGGATCGTCTCGATCAGACGCGGGAGATAGACCTCAAGGAGGTTCGAGCACTCGAAGACCGCCTTTTCCTCCAGCGTTCGAAGGGTATCGGGAAAGAACAAGCTCCGAAGCCACTCGCAACGGCAGAAGGCATACTTGGCGATGGTCTTGACCGGCTCGGGGACCGCGAAGCTCCGAGCCCTCTTCCGGCAGGGGTAGAGGAGGAGCGTTTTTCCGTCTTTGGAGTAGAGAACCCCGTTCACCGAGCGGAAATTCGGATTCTTGTCGGACACCTCGATCGACCGGAGCGACCTGACGGCCAGGGGGAATAGTTCGGGGAGCTCTTCGAACGAGGCACCCAGGCGGAGCGTCTCGGCGGAACCGAGCAGCCGCAAGAGCGGGGCGGAGATTTTTTTCACCCCATCGGGGAGAAAAACATGTTTCGGCTTTCCGTTCAGCGAGCGGAGGATCCTGCCGGGGGAGTCTTCCTCTTTGTCGGCCTCTTTTTTGGCTTGACTGTCGGCTTTACCGCCGGCGTTATCGTTATTGGACTTTTCCCCGGCGGCCTCGGCTTTGGGGTGTTCGGCCTCGGTTCGGGCCGTCGGCTCTTGCGGATTCGAGGGGGTATCTTTCGCCGAGAGATTCTCTTCGGCGCGGAGTTTTTCCTCCGCGCGGATCTCTTGGCGGGGCGGGGAAGAGGGATCCTCCCCGCGTTTGACGTCGGGCGTCGCCCCTTTTCCCTCGGCGGAAGTGCAGAGCTCTCGCGGCGGTTGAGGTTCTATTTGATCTGGAGATCGGTTTTCGGACACCTGCGGCTTCGGCTCGGATGTTTTATTCCCCGTGTTGCGGCGGTTGACGGGGTGCCCCCCCTCGCCGCCGGGATGAAGGTCATCGTGCCGATCGCTGTGGTTGTCCGAAGGATGATTTGTCATACGCCGCCTCGCGCTTTGGGTGATGGACAAGACAGAGAAAAGCCGACAATACCCCCTCCCCGTCAATGATCCGCATTTCCTATAGTAGGAGCGATGCGGAGCGATCTGACAAAGATTTTTCTGTTTTTTTTGAAAAATCGGACCGCGGCGGCCCAAGAAGCCCCGGCAGCGGCAAAAAAGGGGGCTTTTTCAAGCCCCCTAAAGAACGTTCCGGGTGAACCGCCGGCGTCTTAGTCGAGGAGGTCCTCCTCGGGGAATTCGCTGATGTCGGCCACCTTGAGGTGATTCTTTTTGGCGTACCGCCAGACGGCGGAATCCTTCTCGGCGTAGATCGTTTGGATACCGCCCGAGCAAAGATTCGGATCGCGGAAGGCGGAATCCTCGATGACGCGGACCGTCGCCGGGACCTTGATGTCGCGAAGTTTCCGGCAGTCCTCGAACGCGCCCGATTCGATCGTCGTGACCTGGTCGGGAACGACCACCGATTTTCGCGGCCAGGCGGCCGGGCAGTAGATCAGGTGGGTAAAATCTTGCGAGAACAGAACACCGCAGTTGCCGCGGTAATCCGGGTTTTCGGGATCGACGTCGACCCGCTCCAGGGAGGGGCAGCCGTCGAAGCAGCGGTCGAACCCCCGAAGCGACTTCGGGATCCGGATGGCGGTGAGCAGCTCGCACCCGGCGAACGCCCTGTCCCCCATGCTGCACAGCGAGTCGGGCAGGGGAACTTCGCGCAGATTCTCGCAGACGATGAACGCGCCCTGACCGATCGTCTGGAGCGAGCCGGGGAAAAACACCCGCTCGATGTTTTTGTTCGCCGCGAAGGCGTACGGCGCGATCGCCTCGACCGAGTCGGGGATCCGGAAGGTACGGTCTTTCTTCGCCAGAGGATAGCTGACCAAGATCCGCCCGTCATTTTGATAGAGGACCCCGTCGATCGACCGGAAGACCGGGTTGGCCGGATCGACGTCGAACGACTTTAAAAGTTCACATCCGTAGAAGACCGACGCGTTGCCGCCGCAGGGCGCTTCGATCGGCGCCATCAGCAGCTCGATCTCGCGGACCGAGGGGCCCAGATGAATCGAACGGAGAAAGCCGCAGCGCACGAGGGCGCCCCGGCCGATCACCTCGACCGAATCGGGAAGATGGAAATGGACGTCGTCCTTGGCGCAGGGATAGAGAATCAGACGCTTCAGATCACCCGAGTAAAGGACACCGTCGATGGAGCGAAAACCCTTTTGGACGGAGGCCCCGAAGACCTCGATCCGCTCGAGGGACTTCGTTTTGACGATGGCCATGTTGTCGATCTTTTTGGCCCCGCTGGGAAGATGGATTTCTCGGAGGTTCGGGCACTCGGTGACAGCCGTTTCTTCCAGTGTCCGAAGGGTGCTGGGGAAACGCAGGCACCGGAGCTGCTCACACCGGCAGAAGGCGTGCTTGGCGATCGTCTCGACCGGCTCGGGAACCGTGAAGCTCCATCCCTCCTTGCTGGGGGGGTAGAACAGGAGCGTTTTCCCATCCTTGCTGTAAAGCACCCCGTCGATCGAACAAAGATGGGGGTTCCCCTCGGGAACCGTGATCGACTGAAGCGATTCGGCAAAAAAGGCGAATCGATCGGGGATTTCTTTGACCGAAGCGTTGAGGCGAAGCATCTTGACAGAGGCGATCCGCGACAAACCGAACTGGGCCATCAATGCCCCCATCAGTATACGCAGCTGCGGCGCCTGTGCGGTCAACGGCGCCAGCCGCGACAGACACATCCCCAACAAATCCCGCAGCAGCGGGCCGATCCGCAGCATTAACAGGAGCCGGAACGGGATTTTTTTTCTCCCGGCGGGGAGGAAAAGCCGCCTCGGCTTTGCTTTCAGGAAGCGGAACAGCGCATTGGGGCTGGGGATGTCGTCATCATCGTCGCTGTCCTTGTCTTCGTCACCGTCGGCTTGGTTTTCGTCATCGTCGTCGGTGTCATTGGTCTGGTCGGCATCGTCGGCCTCATCGTCGTCGGCTTCTTCGCCGTCGGCGTCGTCGGCCCGGGCGATCGGCTCTTGCGCGCCCGAGGGGACATCGTCCGCCAAAGAGTTCTCTTCGGCATGGGTCTGTTCCTCCGCGGGAGGGGAGATATCTCCCGGCTCACGCGCGTTTTGCTCTTGGGACCGGTTGTTTTCAGAAACAGACGGATCCGGATCGGTGATCTGATCCCCCGAGTCGGAGCGATCGACGGGGAGCCCCGTCTGGTCGCTGGGGATCAGGTCATCGTAACGGCCGTCGTGGTCATCCGAAGGATTCATGTTCATAATGGTATCTCGTTGGGTTTGAGGAAAATAAAGGGACGAAGAGGCGGCAAAGCCCCCACCCCCCCGGGAAGCTCCGGTTCTATCAATCATGATAGGGAGTTTTCCTGCGATTTTTATCTTAAAACTTCCCGAAATCTTGAAAAAACGCGCGAAAACACGCCAAGAAGCGCCCGATCCCGCCGGGAAGGGATTTCTCCCCGGGGGGCGGGGCGCGCGGAGTCGTTCGGCTTATGGCCCGATCTCGGCGCGGGGGGTATAATGGCGCGAAACACCCCTTAGGAACAACGCTCGAAAAGGAACGCCCCGTTGAAAACCATCCGTATTCTTTTTGTCTGCTACGGGAACATCTGCCGCAGTCCGATGGCGGAATTTGTCATGAAAGACCTCGCCGCCAAGTGGCGCGCCCAGCGGGGGGCCGCCGCGGACATCGAGTTCGAAATCGCCTCGGCGGCGACCAGCGACGAGCAGCTGGGGAACGAGGTCTATCCGGGGACGCGGCGCAAATTGGCCGAGCATGGGCTCGGCTGCGCGGGAAAGAGGGCCCGCCAGATGAACCGGGGGGATTACGGCCGATACGACTATCTCATCGGGATGGATCGTCTGAACCTGCGGGGGATGACCCGGATCTGCGGGGGCGACCCCGAGGGGAAGATTCACCTTCTGCTGGAATTCACCGGCCAAAAGCGCGATATCGCCGATCCGTGGTACACCGACGACTTCGAGGCGACCTGGAACGACGTTCTGGCGGGCTGCTCCGCGCTTTTGGCGAAGCTGACCGGGGAGTGAAATGCTTTTTAGCGCGGTGCCTAGAAAGATAATAGGAACAGCTTTTTGTTTTGATGAGGGGACCTCAAGTGGGGAATTTATTAGGACCGGGAATACTCGATCTTGAATTCCGCGCGGCTTGGGGGTAAAATCTGTGCATATGCCTAAATGCGCAAGAAAGGATGCCTCGCGATATGAATAAGACAGAGGAACGGAAGACGACACTGAATGTCTCGATATCCGCGGAAGACAAGAAGTTCCTAAAGATGTTCGCTCTTGAGCACGACACAACTGTCGCGGCGTTGATTGAGGCCTATGTGAAGAAGCTCCGCGGGGAAAAGAAGCAATGAGCGACCTTTTGTCTGTCGTCATCGAAAGAACAGGATCGTTTCTGGAGGAGATGCCCAAATCGCTCCGAAAGAAAAAAGGGCAGTTCTTTACTTCGAGAGAAACGGCCGTCTTTATGGCGGGGATGTTCGATTTGTCCCGCCTTCCTGAGGATGTCTGTGTTTTGGATCCCGGCGCGGGGAGCGGCATTCTTGCCGCGGCGCTTGTCGATCAGCTCAATCAAGCCGAGCATATTCACCGGATACACCTTACCTGTTACGAGACCGACCCGGAAATTACGCCCCTCTTGCGGAAAAACCTCGCTTTTCTTAAGCGACGGTCACACATCCCTTTGGAGTATGAGCTACTCACGGGCGATTACATCCTGACGCAGCAGCATGATTTCAAAGGGGATTTGCTCGCGGTACCGGATCCGCCGAAGTATGACCTCATCATAGCCAATCCCCCCTACTTGCGTGTCACGCGCGATGATCCGGCCGCCTTGGCGATGCCGACCGTTGTTCATGGCGCGCCGAACCTCTATTTCCTATTCGCGTCGATGTCGCTGTTCAATCTCAAGCCGGGCGCGGAGATGGTCTACATTATCCCGAGAAGCTGGACATCGGGACTCTATTTTCTCTACTTCCGAAGATATTTGTTCAGCGTCGGAAAATTGACTCGCGTTCACCTGTTTGCCAGCCGTGATAAAGTCTTCAAGGAGGAAGAAGTCCTTCAGGAGACGATGATCATCAAAGTGAAAAAAACATCGGACGCGCCGAAGACCATCCTGGTCACCTCGAATCAAAGCAACGGTGATTTTCACAACATTACATCGCTGAATGTTCCCTACACTTCCGTGGTTGCGGGGAAAGATATCTATCTGTTTCTGCCGACAACCGCTGAAGAGATGGCAGTGATTCATAAGATCCATTCCTACGAACATACGCTTCCGGAAGAGGGTCTGCGAATGCGCACCGGGGTTGTTGTGGATTTTCGCCAGGGAGAGGATTTGCGGAAAGAACCGGGGGAACATATTGTCCCGCTCTTCTACAGCCAGCACATACGGGATGGCCGGGTTCACCATAATCCCTCGGGGAAAGATTTCGATTGGATCGTTGATGAGAAACCCGGACTGATTCAGAAGAACAAGAACTATGTCTTCTGCAAACGATTTACGGCGAAGGAAGAGCACCGTCGCCTCCAGTGCGGGCTGTACCTCGCGGAAGATTTTCCGCAGTACCGGTTCATCGGGACACAGAACAAGATTAACTACGTTGATCACGTCGATGGCTCGGAAATGGATATTCCCACCACCTATGGCGTGTACGCGCTTTTAAATTCTACGCTCTTTGATGTTTACTATCGTGTCTTGAACGGAAGTACCCAGGTTAACAGTACGGAGGTCAACAGTATCCCTGTCCCTCCGGTGGAGAAGATCCGACAAATCGGTCAGCGGGTGAAGGCAGCCGGTGACCTAACCACACCTGCGTGTGACAGCATTGTGATAGAGGTGGCGTATGCGTAAGATGGAGGAAGTCAGAGGATTTCTTCAAGGGATCGGTATGCCGAAAGCTCAACAATCGGATATCTGCTGTTTATCGCTGTTGGCCATGGCAGGCATCACAAGAAGAGCGAGTTGGTCGAAAGCCGCGAATCAGTGGATTCGTATCCACGATATTATTGCCTTTGCCAAGGCAAAATACGATGTTGCCTACGCGGAGAACAGCCGAGAAACGTTCCGCAAACGCGCTCTTCATCACTTTCGTACGGCCGCTCTTATCGAGGATAACGGCTTGGCGACAAATAGCCCCAATTACCGTTATCGGATAACAAGGGAAACCCTCGATGTCCTCCGTACCATCGGTAGTTCACGATACAAGGCAGCGGTCCAGCGGTTCAAAACCAACCATCAAGCCTTGGTCGATATTTACGCGTCGAAGAAACGCGTGACTCTTATGCCGGTGAAGATCAATAATCAGAAACTGACGTTTTCACCCGGAAAACATAACCGATTGCAAAAGGCGATTATCGAAGAGTTCGCGCCCCGTTTTGCGCCCAATTCCGAGTGCCTATACGTAGGTGATACGATTGAAAAAGATCTGGTGAAGAACGTCGATAAGTTGCGCTCCCTGGGATTTGAGATTACTCTTCATGAGAAGATGCCCGATGTCGTTCTCTATCGTGAGGATAAGAACTGGCTCTACTTCATCGAGTCGGTTACTTCGGTCGGGCCGATGGATCCCAAGCGTATTCTCGAGATTGCCGAGATGACAAAAGATGTGACGGCGGGCAAGATCTACGTGACGGCATTCATTGATTTCGGAACCTATAAGAAATTTGTTCCGTCGCTTGCTTGGGAGACGGAGGTCTGGATCGCTGAGGCCCCAGATCATCTGGTCCACCTCAACGGAGATAAATTCCTCGGCCCCAGACAATAGGGACTGAGGAACCGTATCGATCGAGATTGCTTTTTTACCGGAATTGCCCGGGGTATCACGCCCCGGTGACGCCCTTCGCCCGCCTGAATGGGGGCTTCCTTAGGCGGACGCGCGTTTCTTGGTCTCTCTTCGCCTGATCACCAAAGCGGCGATCACGATGGCCGCCCCCGCCGCGATGAGGAGCCGGCGAACCGGCGGGGGGAGCGGCCGGGAGGATTTGGATCCCCGCAAATCATCTTGTTTTTTGAGCCAGGAGTATTGTTCTAAGTCGGTGAAGCCCGGTTTGAGTTTGAAAACGCCCTTTCTTACCGCGATAGAGCAGTCGTTCGTCATCTGCCGCACATCGTTGACACAGTAGTCTTTAGGGACTTCCAGCGTAAAAACAGACCGTTTCACCGGTTCGTTGACGGCGAGTTTCTCTTGGTCGATGGTAAAGACCGTTCGCTTCACCAATTTTCCGGTGGAAACGTCCCAGCGCGATTCGGTCCAGACACAGGGGTAGAGGGTATCGGTACGGGACGGTTTGACGAACCGCTCGGCTTTGTACTCTTGGACCGGATGCCCCGAGGTCGGATCGAAGAGCTCGATTTTGGGGCAGATATATCCCATGCTCGGGACAATCGTATACCGCTCGATGACTGTGTCGTCGACGGCGTTTTCCAGCAGATAGGCCTCGCGGCCGTCCTCGTACGGTTCGGTTCCCGCGATCCTTAAGACGGTGAGCGCGCCGTCGCATCTATAGAGCTTCCTTAATTGTTCTTGGATGTCGCCGCGGGTGAGCGGCTTGTTGGTTTCCGCGGCGCGGTACGCGCAGGTGCTGGCCAATCGGCCGGTCACGCGTCCGAATCGGGGGAAATCCCAGTTACTGCACCAATTGTTGTTGTCGACGCACAAATAAGAGGGCTCGAAGATCATCGTTTCGAATTTGGGTCCGCCGCCGTCTGTCCTCCGGAGATCGTCGAGTTCGATCATCACCGTTCCGGGCATCATGTCGGAGCACGGCGCGGCTTTGGTATAGCGGTAGTCCTTTTGGGAATAGTCGAAAATGAAGTACCCGCTGAAGATATGTTTTTCGGAATACTTGGCGTGGATCTCGGCGGATATCTTCTCCTCGTCCGGTTCCTCGACAATATCTTCGGGATACTCTTCGTTATGCCGGGCGATCTCTTCCTTCCGGTGGGTGATTACCTTCTCGCATATCGCCCGGATATCTTCTTCGGTCATCGGACCGTAATCGACACACCTCTGGTAGAAGATGTTTCCGGTCTTGATCGCCGCCGGGCCTTCCGGATCGATCGCCTTGAGGAAAATTTCGACACCGTCCTCCTCGGCCGCGGCCGCGCGGTGACAAACAGTCACGCTCGCGGTGACGACCAGCGCCAAAAGAACGACGCGAACGGAGATTTTGATCATGAGGAGGGCTCCTGAGAAAAAAACCGGGAAATTTTTCGTCCCGCGAAACAAATACGAGACGATTCTTCCCTACTATAGGAGCAGAGGGGGGCGGATGTCAAGCGGACAATCTAAAAATTTGTGAGCCATCCTCGAAATTCGGGAGCGGAAACGAACAAAATGGTTGCGAAAACAGCCCGCCGGCGGTACGATTAAGCGTATTGAATAAGGGATCGCCGCGCCGGCCGCAAGCATTAGGTGTTTGTGAAAGCTGTTGATCGACAGGAGCCCGGTGAGCCGTTTCAGCGGCAAGACCGCCGGGGGAAGATACGTGTTTACCGACAGACAGGAAAAGGTGTGGATATGAGCGAAAACAAGCCGATCATCGCGTTTATGTACGACTTCGACAAGACTCTCTGCACCAAGGATATGCAGGAATATACCTTTATTCCTAACCTTGGGACGACGTCGGAAGAATTCTGGAAAGAGTCCGGCGAACTCGCGAAAGAGAACAAAATGGACGGTATTCTCGCTTACATGTATATCATGCGGGAAAAGGCGCGTTCGTCTCATATCCCTGTACGAAGAGATGACTTTGTGAAACTGGGGAAAGATCTTGAATTCTTCCCCGGCGTTCCATCATGGTTTGACCGTATCAATCGCATCGGGGAAGAGCAGGAAGTGATCATCGAGCATTATATTATTTCCTCGGGATTGCGTGAAATCATCGAAGGGTCGAGTATATACGATAAGTTTCACGCAGTGTTCGCCTGCGAGTTCTTCTATGATGAGAACAACGTCGCCTGCTGGCCCAAAAACGTCGTGAATTATACGACAAAGACACAGTTCCTCTATCGTGTCAACAAGGGAGTATTGGATCTGTCGAAGGATGAGGAACTGAATCAATATACTCCCGAAGACGACCGCCGAATTCCTTTCAGGAATATGGTTTATATCGGTGACGGAATAACCGATGTTCCCTGCATGAAACTGGTGAAAGTCAACGGCGGCTATTCCATCGCCGTCTACCGGGAAGAGAAGAAATCCGAAGTCACGGGTTTCCTCCGGGACAATCGTGTCAACTACATAGAGCCTGCCGATTATTCTGAGGGAAGCCCTCTGGAGAAAATCGCGAGCGATATTATCCGCCAAATGGCGATCAAGGATTCTTTGGTCCGGCAGACAAAAGCTCAGTTAAAAGAAATCGGCCGGGGTTAACTGTATTTTTATGACGGCAGGGAAGTGAGGTTCGTCGTCCCGATGAAAAAACGATAGAGACTATTTCGCTTGTTTCTGGCGTCAACAAAGGATCGGGAAGAGAACAAACGAGGCAAGACAGAGGGAAATCTATGCCGCGGTAAGTGATGTTTTGCCCAGTGTCTTGTCTAAAGAACAAAAGCAAAGGAAGCTCTCTAACCTGCTTCGGGCTATGAGAACAAAAGACGGAATACTCGATTCCCGTGGAAAGACAAGCAATGTTGTCTGGTTCTTGCGGCAGCGGGACCGTGGCTCGAAGTGAGTTTTAGTGAGTTTTGGCCGGTTTTAAGTGAGTTTTAGTGAGTTTTGGCCGGTTTTAAGTGAGTTTTAGTGAGTTTTGGCTGGTTTTAAGCGAGTTTTAGTGAGTTTTGGCCGGTTTTAAGTGAGTTTTAGCGAGTTTTGGCCGGTTTTAAGTGAGTTTTAGTGAGTTTTGGCTGGTTTTAGTGAGTTTTAAGTGAGTTTTGGCTGGTTCTCGTGACCTTCAGGAATAAAATCCGAGAGAATTCACCGTTCGGAAGAGGCCTTATCGAGTCGGTGAGCTCATCGGTCTGTGCCGCGGTACCGTGGGCGAATGACGCTGTTTGTGCGGAAGACGCCTTCCTCACGCGGCCGCGCGTTTTTTTGTTTCTCTTCGCTTGATTACCAAAGCGGCGATCACGATAGCCGCCCCCACCGTGATGAGGATCTTGCGGACCGGCGGGGGGAGCGTTCGGGAGAGGTCGGAATCGCGCAAATCATCCTGTTTTTTAAGCCAGGAGTATTGCTCTAAATCGGTGAAGCCCGGTTTGAGTTTGAAAGCGCCCTTTCTCACCGCGATCGAGCAGTCGTTCGTCATCTGACGCAGGTCGTCGATACAGCAGCCCTTGGGGACTTTCAGCGTAAAATCCCCGCGTTTCATCGGTTTGTTTAAGGAAAGCTTCTTTTCGTCGATGGTATAGTCCAATTTCAACGCCCATTTTCCGGTGGAAGTGTTCCAGTACGAATGGGTGTAGACGAGGGGGTAACGGATATCGGCGCGTGACGGCTTGACGAACCGCTCGGCTTCGTACGTTTGGCTCAGATGGCCCGTGACCGGATCGAAGATCTCGATTTTGGGGCAGAGATACCCTATACTCGGGACAATCGTATACCGCTCGATCACTTTGTCGTCGATGGCGTTTTCCAGTATATAGGCCTTCGAGCCGTCCTCGTACGGTTCGGTTCCCGCGATCCTCAAAACGGTGACCGGGCCGTCAATTCTATAGAGCTTTCTTAATTGCTCTTGGATGTCATCGGACGTGACCGGCTCCCCTTTTTCCGCGGCGCGAGCCGCGCACGCATCGGCCAGTCGGCCGGCGACGCGCCCGAATCGGGGGAAATCCCCGATGCAGCACATCCGCTGGTTTTCGACGATTATCATGGAATGGGAAGGATCGTCTATCATCGATTCGAATTTGGGGCCGCCGCCGTCGGTCCCCCGGAGATCGTCGATTTCGATCGCCACCGTTCCGGGCATCATGAAGGAATTCGGCTCGGCCTTGATATAGCGGCAGCCCTTTTGAGAATGGTCGAAACGGTAGTATCCGCTGAGGAAATGTTTTGTATACCTGGCGTGTATCTCGGCGGTGATCTTCTCCTCGTCCGGTTCCTCGATCGGATCTTCGGGATATCGCTCCTTATCCCGGGCGAACTGTTCCTTCTGTCGGGCGATCTCCGTCTCGCAGATCGTCTGAATCTCTTCTTCGGTCTTCCGGCCGAATTCCCAGGACATGTCGAAGACGATGTTTCCGGTCTTGAGCACCGACGGGCCTTCCGGGTCGATCGCCTTGAGGAAAATATCGACGCCGTCCTCCTCGGCCGCGGCCGCGGCCGTGAGGAGCAGCGCCAAAAGAACAGCGCCCGCGGAGATTTTGATCATGACAGAAAGACTCCCATTTGAATCACCCTTAGCGCGGCCGCTTTTTATTTGCCGCGCAGCCACCGGACCACCAGCGCCGCGGCGATGATGAGCAGGCCCCCCGCGATAAGAAGGATGCGAACCAGCGGTTTGGGCTCTCCCGCCGGGGAGGGGGAACCGGAAGGACTTGTATTGGACGGGGCCGTATTCGACGGGGGGGTACTGGAAATTTCTCCCGGTTTTTTCAGCCAGGAGAGTTTCTCCAGGTCGAATCCCCCCGGCTCCAGGGTCAACTCGCCCGGCTCGACCGCGACGTAGTTGGTATTTTTCCCATCTCGTGAGTCGATGACACCGCAATTGGCCGAGATCTCCAGCGCGAAATCTTTGGGGGTCATCGGCTCGTTGAGAACGAGACTGTCTTGATCGATGGTGTACCGGCACTGCTGCGTCAACGCTCCGGTTTGGGGGTTGTATTGCCTTTCGGTGTAGTGGGTGGGGTACCAGAGGTCGGAATGGGGCTGTTTGACAAAATCGTCGGCTTCGTATTCCTCGATCGGATCGCCTGTCCTGAAGTTAAAGGTCGCGGCTTTTGTGCAGATGTAACCCATTTCGGGGACGATCGTGCAGCGCCGGGTGACTTTCTCGCCGACCCCACACTCGAGCGTATAGGCGGTGGAACCGTTGTCGTAGGGTTGGGTTTCCACGATCTCGAAAACCCTTGCCTCGTCACTGTCGCCGCACAGCGCCTTGGTCACCTCGATGATCTTGTCGCGGGGGGACAGATCCTTTTGATCTGGAATCTCGGCCGTAAAGAGCCCCGCCATAAGACCCCGAAAGCGTCCGAATTCCTCGCATTTCGCGGCGGATGTAGGGGTGTTGCTGATGAACACTGTCGAAGGAGATTCAAGCTGCGCCGCTTCGGTTTTGCCCTTGGGGCCGCTCTTTTCCTGTTTCTGGATCACCGTGGAGGTATGGCCGTCGATCGTCAATTCTGTCTTGGTGTATCGGTACGGCTCTTGAGAGTAGTCAAAACAAAGCAGACCGCTGATCATTCGCGGTTGGGAATATTTCGCCCTGACGGAATCGGTGACCTGACGGATGGCCGCCTCGTCCAACGGCTTGTTGTTTATGTCTTGCTGAATGGCGATCATCTGATCACATTCCGCCTGGATTTCTTCTTCCGTCTTGCCCCCCAGCTCTTTGGACAGCTCGTAGGCGACCGTTCCGGTCTTAATCACCGCCGGGCCCTGCGGGTCGATCGCCTTGAGGAAAATATCGATGCCGTCCTCCTCGGCACGGACGCCGCGGCAAAGAAGCGCGGCGGTGAAAAGAAACGCCATCAGAGCGATTCGAGCGGAGAGTTTGGTCATGAGAAATCTCCTGCGGTCAAGCGGTTTACGGGAGTTTTTTTGCCGGGCCTGCGCACCGGCGGCCACGTATCACGATATATTATATGATGAGGGGGCGGGGGGACAAAGTCAAGACCGCGATACCCAATTTCTGAGAGAATTTTCGAAAAGTTTGGCGGGGAACTTTTTCCCCGTTGAATAACCACCGCCCCCGCGCGCGAAGCTGCCGATCGGTGACAACATCGGCGGCTTCGCGTGGAGAGCCGGGGGGACGCGCCGCTATTTCTCGCTGAAGCGCTCCGACCGGTAGTAGCCGTTGTAGCCGTTCGGGATCGGATCGGCCGGCCCGGCGCCGGGGATCCGCCCGTGGACTTTCATCACCCGGCGATAGACGGTATCGCCGCTTTGGGCGTAGAGGTAATTATTTTCGGCGCCGCCGAAGGCGACCGCCTCGGCCGGCTTATCGCCGGGGAGGGTCAGAAGGGTCTCGACCATCCCGAACGGCGTGATCACCTGGATCCCCATCTGCGTGGCGGCGTAGATGCGTCCCTGCCCGTCGACGGCCATACCGACAGCGCCCAGCTGGCGCGCGTCCCACGACAGGCGCAGCGGCGCCTGGCCGAAGGGGTCCCCGAGCGTTCCGTCGGGGTTGATCGGCATCATATAGACGAACCGCCGATCGAGGTCGGCGGCGTACAGCCGCCACAAGTCGGCCGACACAGCGACCGAGGTGAGGCGCGAGAAATCGGCGTCGGCCGGGGTGACACACCGGTCGTTCCCCCGCTCGTCGGTCAGGTACAGGTCGCTCCCCTCGGCGCGGAAGGTTCCGGCGGCCGATCGCGCCTGCGGGGGAACGGGCATCGGCTCGTCGGTGACTTCCCAGCCGGTGCCGAAGGTGAGGATATCATCGATCTGAAGGGGGTTGCGCAGCGGCCGAACCGGTTCCTGGTCCCATCCCTTCCACAAAAACTGCATCGCGCGGCGGGCCACCTCGGGATCGGTCCAGCGGCAGCCGTGCCCCTCGCCGGGGAAGTGCTCGCACTGGTAATCATAGCCGCAAAAGTCCATCATCCGCTCGGCGTTGATTGCCGCGACTAGGGAATCGCCCGCCGGGATCATCGGCTCGAAGTCGCCGTACAGCTCATAGCAGCGGATCGCCCGGGTCTCGGCGATGCGGGCCAAATAGACGGGGGTCTCGCCGTCGCGCATCGAGCTGAAGGTCGGGCTCGACATATAGCAGCGGTGGAAGTAGTCGTTGCGGAACCAGGCGAGATTCCAGGCGGAGATACCGCCGGAAGAGGCGCCGCCGACTAAGTGCATATCGGGGGAGGGGGAGATATTCAGCCCGTACTCGTTGATCAGCCAGGGGAGGAACTCGTCGATGACGAAATCGGCGTACTGCGGACCGCACTGGTCGTACTCCTCGGCGCGCATGTGCCAGCCGATTCCCCCGGGGAGGGTCGCCTCGAGATTGCCGGCGATCAGTCCGACACAGACGACGGCGGGGAGCTGGCCGGAGTCGGCCAATTCGGCCATCACGTCGGCGTGAACCTGAACCAGCCCGTCGTGGCAGAGGTAAAGCGCCGCGGGGGTGCCGGGGTCATACGCCTTGGGGACGTAAAGGAAGTACTGGAAGGAGACCCCCGGTTTGTGCTCGGTCGAGACGTAGACGCCGCCGACGGTCTCGCCCGGCTTGTACTCGCCGGCCGCCGCCGGGCGGACGCAAGAAAGCGCCGCCGCGCAAAAGACCAGCGCCAAGAGCGCGAGCCGTGTCGTTAAAGATAAAGAACCCATATTCTCTCCTTGTGGTATGGTGATGAATGGTTTTTGTTGGATGGTTTTCGCTGACGGCTATTGTACCACAGGGGCGGGGATATTTCACGGTGGGTTTGATGGACAGTGAATAATTCTGCAGCGGATGGAAAGACGAATTTAGTGTCAATTACATAATTAAAGTGAAAGACAGATGGCTTCGCGTGAATCATGGAAAGAAAAAGAATCTATAACTCATAATCACCATAGGACAAATGTAAAGGGAAAGAAGGAATAATCATTGTTTGTGTTATAGGAGAGATAACTCCGTTGTTTAAGAATAAGGAATAGATAAGGATGGCAAATATTCAGTTAAGAAGAAAAAGAAGTCGCAGAGGAGACAGAATCGAATGTGTTATCAGTGTCTGTAATAATGTTCGTCATTCTAACCAGAGCACGATCTATGGTCTCAGCTAATCTTGTGATTTTTTCGGTATGTGAACCGTAATAATTATACATTATAAACCTGGTATCGATAACAACTGCAATTATTCTTTCATAATCTCGACTTCCATCTTTCCAGTCTGCTGTAGCCTCCCCTACGCTTGTAAATACATCATCAGTTGAAAATGCGTTATTATTTCGGTTGAAAGGTAAGAGGAAAGCATTAAAGACTGGTACAATATCACCATACTCCTCGCGGAATCTCTGTTGAGAAGCTATGTATTCTGCATAAATAATTTGCTTGTTAATTGATGATGAATCAGGTAAATGTGAGGGGTTGTTAGTTATGCCGTAGCGATAGTATTTCGCATCTAGAACATATATTTTCCCATTGTGAATCATGATAGAGTCTGGTTCAAGAGCATGATTAGTACGATTCTTTGCAAATCTCAAAGTCCAGTGTGTACGAGGAAAGAAATCCTCTTTGTTACGGATCCCGAGTATAACATCAATCAGTTTCTCCCAGACATACTCGAAACGGTCAGTCCCAAAGTAAAAACTCTGTTCAGATTTAACTTCATTCAGATATTGAATGATAGCAATCATGGATTCAAACAACTCTTTTTCCTTTTCAATGTGTGTATGATTGAGCTTCTTTCTTAGGATATAGAGAAACAGATCATATCGTTTCTCTATAAGAGGATCTGGTGGAACAAAATCAGTAAAGAGCCAACCGAGCTGCTTAAAACTCACATACACACAATACTTGTGTATCTGCGTAATTAAATTCTTCTCATTCGGTGTAAGTCCCCTAACCGTGTAATTATTAAAAAACGCGTTTCCATTCTGATCAATTAGAGATACATTATGCTTCAATGACGCAACCCAATCAATTCTCCCCTTATCCGATATCTTTCTGGTTTGTTCTCGCTCTATATAATAAGCGTTCTGATCAAGAAAAAACCGAATAACTCGCATATAAGCATTAATCGGCAATTCGACAGTCCGGGAAGTATTTAAAGGGTTAGGGTAATTAATAGTACCATTGTCCTTCCCAAACTCAGAGAGAATTGCTATTAGAATAATTATGTCCTGTCTTATATCATCCTCGTTATCGGGGAGTTGGTATCCGATTGGGAAATGGACCATAATATTACCAGAATCTGCTCGGATTCCTACAAAGCGATCACCATAACCAGTAGTGTCGACATAACAATGGTCTCTAATATCCGATTTGATCTTCGCCATCACATCTCTGTATCTTATGTATTATAACGACTGGAAGTTGTATGTCAGGATCAAGGCCATGCATTAATTCAAGTGTTCAAAAATCTTATTTCGTAGGTTTTCTGAGAAAACAATAAAACGATCATTCTTACGTTTCGAGCAGAAAACCTTAATTATCAACTCAAGACTGTTATAGAGTCGTGTGTTGAAGGTCTCGTTGTGAGAAAAACGAAATGCATCATCCCAAAGATATTTTAGGACCTTTTCGGCAAATCGTGAATTCTTATGTTTAGCCTCAGTCCTTAATTGTGTAGAAATGGAATCATCGTCTTCTTCCGAATACCATTTCAAGTCATCAGCTGACACAAAATATGCTCCTAGGCGCTTATCTTCTGATGAAGTAACATTGCATAACCGCTGGATCTCATCGTTAATCGCGTTGCAAAACATTTTCCAGGTAACTTCTGTGTCGAGTATGGGCGATTCAGCAAAACGATGTGTTTCAAATGTATTAGGTATCATCTGCATACGCCAACGACGCTGAAACGCAGTGTCAAGCGTAAATACATTCTGGTCAGATGTATTCATTGTCCCAATTATAGAAAGATTAGAAGGAATACGTACTTTATGGTTCTCGTCTCTATACACATATTTCGCAATATTACCATTGGTAATAGCGTACTCACTTGTTCCAATCTGGAACTGGTTCTGTGAACTCGTAATACGGTCAAGTAGATGGAATACATCACCAAAGATCGCGGGTGCGTTACCTCTATTGATCTCCTCAATAATCAGATAGTACTCGTTCTCCTCATCTAGATATGCTTTCCTTAACAGTTTCGTAAAAGGTCCCGGCACAAACTCATAATGAACCTTTTCGTGACGAATGACTGGCAATATCTGTCCTATGAAGTCCGAATACATATAATCAGGGTGGAAGACTACACGTTCCATTCTGTCTTCATCAGCGCAGTATTCATTGTTAATCGTCCAGCTTTTTCCCGATCCTGGGACTCCGTATAAAATAATATTGGTTCCTCCAGGCGTTCGTTGTTTTTCGTCGGGTATGTTATAAAGTCTCGCAGACTCTTTTTCTCTTACGCCAACATCCCCTATATAGTAGTCGAGCCATTCATCTTCTGTGTGTGCATTGTAATATTTTGGTATATCTGCGAGTTTTTCATCTATAGCGTCTAATGCTAGAGGAACCAGGTGGCGAAATCCTTCATTATCTTGTTTTCGTTCTATTATCAAACCACCCCAACCGGCTAGTGAAAACCATGGTGCGATACGGGCTGATTCCTGTTCCGTATGTACTTGAGGTCCGAGTAGTCTATCCATCTGATCTCGTGTCAAATAGTTATAATTCTTCGTTTTAGCTCGTGCTTCTCCAATTTTCTGAATGGCCTCATCTAATTGACTCATGGAGGCAATGTGCAGAATGACCCTGTTCATCTCCTCAAATGAGATCTTGTTCTGAAGGACACGCATCGCTTTCCAAATGCAAACATATGGCTGCACATCACAAGAAATGGGTAGATCAGGACCATCAATAGGGTTCCTAAGTTGATAACGTGCAAGTACATCGATTGCATAGACACGAATCTGATTGACCAAGGACTGGGCTGCTGCATCGATATTCTGTTCTAGATCCCTGATACTCCTCCCTAGTCTAGACAATCGAATCTTATCTCCATCTTTGAAAATAAGACCGAGTCTTTCATATAATTTACGGTAAGTGCGAATCCTTGAATCTGTATTAAGACCACTGATTGTAAGTTGTTCTTCATAGTTATTCCAATCAACTCCATCTAGGCGACAAATCGCCTTAAGGTGGTCCCTGATTTCTGGATCGATTGTTACTTTAATACTTGGGAACTGGGTTGTATCCCGACTACCAGAAGGCCAACTGAAAGTGTCATCGGTCATTTTTGCTCTCTCCTAGTGTCTGTTTTACACTTTTAGCTATGTACTCTGCCAGCGATGGCGGAACTGCGTTTCCAATCTGACTTGCAATTTCTACCTTTGTTCCTATGAACTCAAAATCGTCGGGGAAAGTCTGGAGACGCGCACCTTCTCGAAGGGTTATTGTACGGTCAAGCTCGGGGTGGCCAAATCTCCCTCTAGAGAAACTGTCGAATCTAGCAGTTATAGTTGGGCTCGGTCTATCCCACGCCATTCGGCCGTATGTGTCTAAATGGCGGTGATTTTTATTCTTGCTATGACAACAAAGCTGTAGTTCGCTGGGCAGAGAATCCTGACCTTCTCCTTCCTTTATCGAACGAATGCGCTTAAGATTTGTGTCAGAGAGTCTGTCTGCTTTATGGTTAGGGAGATATTCCTCATCTTTGTCCATAAGATTCTCAATCGTCATACGAACAGTTTTCAGGGCCTGTCCTGTAGGAGCGGGAAAACTGAAATGGTGCAAACTATCTGAACTAAGTTCTCCCACTACAAAAACACGTTTTCTACTCTGAGGGACACCATAATCGGTGGCAAGTAGCAGTCTCTTCTGAATCAGGTACCCTACATCTCCAAGTTCTTTGAATACTTGCTCTAAGAAAGGCTTTCCGCGGACGGATAACAGGCCTCCCACGTTCTCCATTACAAATAGCCTTGGACGAATGTCCTGAATCAGCCTGGCAAACTCCAAAACAAGGTTGTTACGTATATCGGTATTCTCACCTCGTCGCTGGATACTAAAACCCTGGCATGGGGGTCCCCCTATTACAACATCAATGGATCCGATTTCATGACCAAGATCCTTTTCAATACGACTCCTGTCGACATCATAAATATCTCGAACAAAGGCAGTGCCGTGGTGATGCTTCTTATTGTGATTGTAGGTGTTTACTGATGCTTCATCAATATCGAAGGCATACACTACCTCAAAACCGGCCCTTTCAAAACCTAATGAAAGTCCCCCTGCGCCACAAAAGCAGTCTATAATCCTAAAGGTCCTTTCCATATCGAATCCTTCTCACACAGGGCTTTTGTTTCGACTTCGGGCAATCATTCCGCTGTAAGAACAGAAATACGGTTCGTTAATTGTATTGAATTCCTTCGCATGGTTCTGACCGGCAAGCAATGTCAGAATGTGTGCAGCTAATCTGGTAGAGAAGATAGGTGAAACTGCATTGCCGATCTGTTTGTACTTGTCATCAAACGGTCCTTCAAAATAGTAATCTGTGGGGAAACCTTGCAGAAGTGCTGCTTCTCTCACAGATAGACCACGATTCTGATCAGGATGGGCAAAACGACCACAGGAAGGTGTCCTACACCTGGCAGTAATTGTTACCGCGGTCTTATCCCAAGCAAGTCGCCCATATACATCATAAAAACCTGCGACATTATCGAGGCATTGCGGACCGACACCTTGTGGTCGGTTACCACCATCCTTTGGAACCTTCTTAAGGATATCAACCGTCTCTTTTCGATGCCTGGACGTGATGTGCATCGGGTCAATAGGGTCTTTTCCGCCAGGTTTTAATGGGGGAAGATTTCCTATTGCATCTCGTACTGTCCTGTATTGTTCTGGTTTGAAAACTGGCTCTGGCAACGTGGGGAAAAAATCATGCGCAGCAATCAGAACGGTCCTAAAACGGGATTGGGGTGTCCCGAAATCAGCCATGTTCAGGATACTTACCGCGATATGATAACCAGCTTTCTCGACAGTATCTTTGAATGCCTTATAGTGGTTCCAGTGTTTTTTCGCTAAAAGATCAGGCACATTTTCCATAATGATGATCTTAGGATGTAACGCAACAGCGATTTCAGCGAAACGACCAACTAGAGTATTTCTCGAATCAGTTCCCCTGTGATCTTTCTTTCGGTGCGACGAAAAACCCTGGCACGGTGCGCATCCGATAAGGATGAGATCGTTTTTTGGATTGAGGTCAAGAGCCATCTTGATTTCATCAACGGCAGTTTCCCCCAGGTCTATGTTTCGAGGCTTGTGATGATAATTGCGTTCGTATGTAGCATTGGCGTGTGTGTCAATGTCAATAGCTCCTGCCCACCGGAACCGCTTGGTCAGCTCCGCAATCTTATGGAAACCGTAAGACATACCACCTGCACCACAAAACAAATCTACGAAGTCGTACTGTTCATTGGGGATCCGGTCTTTGATTTCACTATAGTGAATCTGCTCGAGTACAGACACGGGAGTAAAACCGGGGCGTTCGATAGGGGAATCATCATCGGTTGCATGATTGAAACGCGAGGTGTCAGTCGCCCTTTTTACGTAACGACCGCTCTTTACTCTGGCATCGTTGGGTTTCTCTGCTGTGGTAGGTATAGCCCATTGGCGTCCGAATTTACGAACGCCCTCAAGACGCTCTTCTGCACATAAAGACTGAATGCGCCTTGTTGAGATATCCCATAGTATCGATGCCTCTTGTATCGTCATGAAATCCATTTTTACCGTCACCTATATAGCTGTAATTGGCCAACCGCCTCTATTTTACTCCTTTAAACGAATAATGTCAACGCCATCAGGCAATATTCTTCATTTTGCTTGAAATTGCCTCTTCGATTACGGTGATGCATCCTGTCAAGGACGTCTTTATCTCCTTGGCCCAGAAACGCAGTACGATCCATCCTTCCTTCCTGAGTGACTCGTTGACCTCCTTGTCACGTATAATGTTTCGAGAGATCTTTCTAACCCAAAACTCATGATTATTTCCGCGCATAAGCTGTGGAAGTAGTGTATCCTCCCAGTCTTTCCCGTGAAAGAATTCGCTATCGCAGAAAATAGCAATTCGGTATTTGGGAAGAACAATGTCTGGTTTCCCTGGAAGTCTTCTGTAATTCTTGCGGTACCTATAACCCTTATGCCATAATGCGAGACGTAATTTCTTCTCGATTAGAGTATCTCCCGATTTGATATTTCGCATACATTTTGCACGCTGTTCCTTGGTCAACCTGTCAGCCATATTATCACCATTAATCTTAGTTCAGACTCCGTCCTTCTTTCTACAAAATGCCGTGGTAATCTTATATAACTTATTCTAACGAAAGTATGTCATCTTCAAACCGCTCATCGGAGTTTCCTAGTATACGTTTCCATAATTGGCTGAGATACCAGGAAATCTTCGTTAGTCTATGAGGGCTAACAAGATTTATAACTGCCTTTTATGCCTGATCATTAACCTAAATAAATAATTCTTGTGGAAGAAACGGCGTTTACACGCCCTTATATAGGCCGACCTTCATTATAGATGTTAAGGCATAAAAATGAAAGCGCAAACGGTAGCAAAGCTCGGCTGGGACAAATAGCCCGGTCTGCATAGCTGAGAATAAATGAGGATTGGCTGTGTTTTTTCTGCGGGACGCAGGGCATCGCCACCGCGTAAAACACCACCGCCAAGAGTACGAGCCGTGATGTTAAAGATAAAGAACCCATATTCTCTCCTTGTGGTAAGGTGCTGAATGGTTTGTGCTGAATGGCTGTTACTGACCGCTATTGTACCACAGCGGGGGGAATATTTCGCCGGCTGGCGCGGAGAGAGCCCCCCCCCTTTTTATTTAGGGGCTTGATGTTCGCTCGCGCGCGGGAAGCCGAGCGTGATTTTTCCGGAAGGCCGGGATATAATAGCGCTAGAGCAAAAGAGGAGGCGATTATGGTGATTCGTAAAATTATCCGTATCGATGAAGATAAGTGCAACGGCTGCGGGCTGTGCGCCGGCGCCTGTCACGAGGGGGCTATCGACATGGTAGACGGCAAGGCCAAGCTGGTGCGCGAGAACTTCTGTGACGGGTTCGGCGACTGCCTGCCGGAATGTCCGACCGGGGCGATCTCGTTTGAGCAGCGCGAGGCGCCGGAATATGACGAAAAAGCGGTACAGGAAGCGAAGGAGAAATCGAAAATGGACGCGGTGAACCACGCCGGCGGCGAGGGGGGCTGTCCCGGCCGCCGGGCGGCGCGTCTGCAGCCAAGCGCGGACACCTCTTTTGTCCCGAGCGGCAGGGTGGTCTCCCGGCTCGGCCAGTGGCCCTGTCAGATCAAACTGGTTCCCGAGCGGGCGCCCTTCTTCGACGGGGCGAAGCTGCTGATCGCGGCGGACTGCACGGCCTTTGCCTACGCCAATATGCACGAGGAGTTTATGAGGGGCAGGATCACGATTATCGGCTGCCCTAAGCTGGACGCGGTCGATTACTCCGAGAAGCTCACCGCGATCATCCGGGACAACGACATCAAGAGCGTGACGATCGCGCGGATGGAAGTGCCGTGCTGCGGCGCCCTGCAGCGGGCGGCCGAAAGCGCGCTGAAGGGAAGCGGGAAGTTCATCCCGTGGCAGGTCGTTACGATCACGAGGGACGGCAAAATTTTGGAGTAAGGGAGGTATCGCGATGAGTTATGAACAGTGGAAAGAAAAGACGGCGGAATTTAAGCGGATCGACGTGCGGGGGATTCAGGGGAATTTCTTTCCGGGGATCAAGTACCAGGCGGAGGGGCTTCCCGCCGGCGGTGGGCTGGAGGTTATCCAATCGTTCGATCCTCTTCCTCTTTACGAGGTGATGGAGGGCCTTGGCTTTGAACACTATACCGAGCGCAAAGGGGACGCGGAATACCACGCGTATTTCTACCGTGTCGAGCGGAGGCGGGAAGAAAAGGATATCCCGATGCGTCCGGCGGCCCTGACCAATATGCCGCTGATCGACGAGAAATTGGGCAATATCGCGGTGAACTTCTGGGATCTGACGTGGAACGATCAAAACCGGTATCTCCCCTATGAGATACGCCTTCTGCTGTCGCTCACCAACGCGGTCGGCGCGGGGCGGATGCGCCAGGCGACCAGAGAACTGGTAAAAGCGTACATCCACGGGCTCGACAGCGCGGCGCTGGATGATGTGTTCGAGCTGCTGGCATGGAATCAGGGGATCGGCTATTTTAGCTCCGAGATCGGCCCGTCCCCCCTCTTCGCGGCGTATAAGACGATCAAGCAGATGGAGAAACAAGGGAAACCGCGCGGTGAAATCTGCGAGACGCTCAAAGAGAAATTCGGCGAGAAGAATCCGGACGTGAAGGTGTGACTGCCACCAAAAGCAAGAGCCGAAAGGGGCCGCCCCGACACGCGCCAAAGGGGGCCCCGCCGGGAAAGATCCGCGTTGTTGAGGAGAGTTTCGGATGGACGATATAAAAAACCATCTCATCGGAATGTGCAAGGCAATGATGGACGCGATAGCGAGCGGTTCCGATGATCGTATTCTCGGGCAGCTGCCGAAGGTCTTTTATCTTGATTTCGCCTATCTGGATAAGGATAAGTTTATCGGGTCACGCATCGAAAACCCGCTGGAAACGTATCGGTACGAGAACGGGACGCTGAAGAGTGTTCCGCCGGGAACCAAGGGGAATGTCGAACCGATTCACTTCGGTTTTTTCTCGGAGGGACACTTCGCCGTCGCCATCGACAAAACAAACAAGTACGCCTACGTCGGCTTCGCGCTTGGATCGCTCTTTGGGCGGGGGGTTCGTTATACAATCATGCCCGATGTGGAAGGAAACACGCTCGCGGGGATGAAAATGCTCTGGACAGTGTAGCGCGGGTCTGTGCTCTGTAAAGTGTCGGCAAAAGGTGCCGAGGGGGAAACATTCGCGTTTTTGAGGAGAGATTCGTATGGACGACATAAAAAATCTGCTTATGGAACTGTGCAAAGATATTATGGACGATATGGCGGGCGATCCGGGCCATAGTTTACTCGGGACTCCGCCGAGGGTCTTTTATCTCGATTTCTCCCAAGGGGAAGGCGAGTCCGGCGATCCCCAGGAAACATATCGATACGAGAACGGCTCGCTGGAGAAGGTGAAACCGGGAGCGGGGAGAAAAACCGACTCGGAAGTGGAAAGGGTGATGGAATCGCGTCGGAGTTATTACTCGGAGGGGAGCTTCTCTATTAGGATCGACAAGAAAAACAAGTACGCCTACATGAGCTTTCAGGTGGGACCGCTCTTTGGCCGAGGGTACCGGTATAAAATCGTGACCACAGAAAGCGGCAACACGCTCGGTGAAGAGGAGAAACTCTGGATATCATAGCGCGGCCCTCGGCTTAGAGGGGCAGGGGACGAAGATCGGGACAGTTGAATCGCGGCGGCGCGCGGGGTATATTTTTCCGTGGGGGATGGGGGGAGAATCTATCCCGCCTGAACAAGAGCCGAAAGTGTTCCGATGAGATCTTTGTTTGCCGCCGCGCTGACGCTGTGCTGGTTTGGCATGGCGCTCGGCCAAGATACCGATACCGGGGCGATCGCCCCCAATGAGGAAAAAATCGCCGCCGTCGCCGATGGGACGATACAAGAGGCGCTCGCCTCCTGGTGGGGGTTCAGCGCCGAAGACGCGACGCAATCGCTTCAGGCGGCGCTCGACAGCGGGGTGAAGACGCTGAGGGTCGATAAGCAAAGCGCCCCCTGGACCGTGACGCCGCTGACGATCCCGAGCGATATCGAGGTGGTGATCGACCCCGGCGTGACGATTCAAGCGAAAGAGGGGGAGTTTCGGTCACTCGGCGCGTCGCTTCTGTCGATCGACCAACAAAAGAATGTCGTCATCCGCGGGGGCGGCGACTCGGTCCTGCTCATGCGCAAAAGCGATTATCACAAGGAACCTTACGAGAAGTCGGAGTGGCGGCACGGGATCACGATGACCGCCGTGAAGAATGTCCGGATCGAAAATTTAACGATCCGTTCCACCGGCGGGGACGGGATCTATGTCGGGGCGGGGAACGACGGGGCGCCGTGCGAGGACGTGACGATCCGCGATGTCTTCTGCGACGACAACAACCGCCAGGGGATCTCGGTCATCTCGGCGCGGAACCTTTTGATCGAGAAGTGCGTTCTGTCGAATACCCGCGGCACCGCCCCGGAAGCGGGGATCGACTTTGAGCCGAACTACCCCAGCGAATGCTTGGTCAACTGCGTGATGCGCGACTGCGTCCTCGACAACAACCAGGGGTGCGGCATCGCCCTGTGGCTCGGCCAGCTGGAAGGGGGCGTTTCCGAGCCGATCTCCCTGACGTTCGAAAGGTGTGTGTGCCGCGGCAACAAGCTGAACGGTTACTTTGAGGGATTCTTTCATCACCACGACAAAGTCCTCGAGGGGAACATCACCGTGAGGGACTGCCTCTTTGCGGGGAATGGGGACCACGCGGTTCGTCTGTTCTCCAAAAGCCCCGACGCGCACGCCTTCTGTCTGGAAAATGTCACTATCGATATGACCGGCGCCGGCGAGGATGTCAGTCCGTTTGGTTTCTTCTCCAAGACCTATCTCGACGAGCCACCTGTCCGCCGCCCGGTCGGCGGGATGGTCTGGGAGAATCTTACCGTTATCAATCCCGAGGACCGTCCGCTGATCTGGTACCGCGACGATTCCAGCAACGGCTTCGGGCTGTTTGATATCACCGGGAACGTGACGATGAAGAAAAGCGCCGACGATCCCGGCGAGGAGATCATGATCGACCAGCAGTGGCTTTCCGAGCACTTCCCGGGAGTCCGCGAGCCGAAGGATCCGGAGGAAAAACCGACCGAGGAATAATAACAACATCCGAAGAATCTAAGGAAAATACCGATGAGAAAGATTTGTGTTTTCGCTCTTATGCTTTTGGCCTTCGCCGCGGCGCGGGCTCAGGAAAATGGCGCGGGAAATATCCCCCCCAACGAGGAAAGAATCGCCGCCGTGGCCGACGGGTCGATACAAGAGGCGCTTGCCTCCTGGTGGGGATTCAACGCCGAAGACGCGACGCAATCGCTTCAGGCGGCGCTCGACAGCGGGGTGAGGACGCTTCGGATCGATAAGCAAAGCGCCCCGTGGACCGTGACGCCGCTGACGGTCCCCAGCGACATCGAGGTGGTAATCGACCCCGGCGTGACGATCCTGGCCAAGGAAGGGGCGTTCCGGGGAAAGACCGATTTCCTCTTCTCGGTGCCGTACCGAAAGAATGTCGTCATCCGCGGGGGAGGCGAAGACTCGGTCCTGCTTATGCGCAAGAGCGATTACCACCAAGATCCGTATGAAAAGTCGGAATGGCGGCACGGTATTTGCCTTAGGGCCGTGAAGAACGTTCGGATCGAAAACCTGGTGATCCGCTCCACCGGCGGGGACGGGATCTATCTGGGGGCGGGGAAAGAGGGCGCCCCGTGCGAGGACGTGACGATCCGCAATGTGATCTGCGACGACAACAACCGCCAGGGGATCTCGGTCATCTCGGCGAAGAATCTCTTGATCGAGAATTGTGTCTTGTCGAATACCCGCGGTACCGCGCCGGAATCGGGGATCGACTTTGAGCCGAACGCCGCCAACGAGTGCCTGATCAACTGCGTGATGCGCGGCTGCGTGATGGAGAACAACGCCGGGGACGGGATCGAGCTTTGGCTCGGTCAGCTCAAGGGGGGTATTTCCGCGCCGCTTTCGCTGACCTTTGAAAACTGCCTGTGCCGGAACAACGACCGAAGCGGTTACTTTGAGGAATTCCTTCATCACGACGGCAAAGTGCTCGAGGGGGAGATATCGCTGAAGAATTGCCGGTTGGCCGGCAATCACCGCTCGGCGATCCGCCTTTACTCCAAGAGTCCCGACGCGCACGCCTTCACCCTGGAGAATGTCACCGTCGATATGACGGGGGCCGATAAGAAGTTCCCGGCGATCGCGATGGCGAGCACAAAGGTCTCGAACCATCCGCCGGTCCGCCGTCCGGTGGGTGGGATGGTCTGGAATAATGTGACGATCATCGTTCCCGAGGGGCAGACCCCCATCTGGTACCGCGACGATACGGGAAGCGGCTTCGGTCTGTTCGATATCACCGGGACGATCACGGTGAAACAAAGCGCCGACGATCCCGGCGAGACGATCACGATCGACCAGCAGTGGCTCTGCGAACACTTCCCGGGGATCCGCGAGCCGAAGGAGCCGGAAGAAAAACCGGCCGAAGAATAACAATATCCGAAGAATCGAGGAAAAATACCGATGAGAAAGATTTGCGTTTTCGCTCTTACGCTTTTGGCCTTCGCCGCGGCGTCGGCTCAGGAAAACAGTGCGGGGGTGATCGCCCCCAACGAGGAAAAGATCGCCGCCGTGGCCGATGGGTCGATACAAGAGGCGCTCGCCTCCTGGTGGGGATTTAATCCCGAAGACGCGACCGCGTCGCTCCAGGCGGCGCTCGACAGCGGGGTGAAGGTGCTGAGGATCGATAAGCAGAGCGTCCCGTGGAACGTCACGCCGCTGACGATCCCGAGCAATATCGAGATCGTCCTCGATTCCGGGGTGACGGTGCAGGCCAAAAAGGGGGAGTTCCAAGCGCTCGGCGCGTCGCTGATGTCGATCAAAAACCAAGAGAATGTCGTGATCCGCGGGGGCGTGGACTCGGTTTTGCTCATGCGCAAAAGCGATTATCACCAAGAGCCGTACAAAAAGTCGGAGTGGCGGCACGGGATATCGATGACGACCGCGAAGAATGTCCTCATTGAGGATTTACAGATCCGCTCCACCGGGGGGGATGGGATCTATGTCGGCGTGGCGGGGGATAAAGGGGCGCCGAGCGAGAATATCACGATCCGCCGCGTCGTCTGTGACGACAACAACCGGCAGGGGATATCGGTCATCTCGGTGAAGAACCTTTTGATCGAGGGGTGTGTCCTGTCGAATACACGCGGTACGGCCCCCGCCGCCGGGATCGACTTCGAGCCGAATCACGCCGACGAATACCTGGTCAACTGCGTGATGCGCGACTGTATCGTGGAGAACAACGCCGGTGTCGGAATCGAGCTTTGGCTCGGCTCGCTCAAAGGGGGGATCGCCGAGCCGATCTCGCTGAGGTTCGAGAACTGCGTCAGCCGAAACAACAGCCACGGTTATTACGAAGCGTTTTTCCACTACGACAATAAGGTGATCGAAGGGGAGGTTACGCTCAAGAACTGTCTCTTCGCGGGGAATAAAGGGGACGCGGTTTACTGCCAGTCCAAAAGCCCCGACGCGCACGCCTTCACGCTGGAGAATGTCACCATCGACATGACGGGGGTCGGAGCCGACCGGGCGCCGATTCGCCTGGTCTGTCCCGCCGACAACGAAAAGCGCCCGCCGATCCGCCGCCCGATCGGCGGAATGGTCTGGGACGGCGTGACGGTGATCGCTCCGGACGGGCGCGCGCCGGTGGTCTTTACCGACGATACGGGCCGCGGCTTCGGGCTGTTCGATATCACCGGGACGATCACGGTAAAGCAAAGCGCCGATGACCCGGGCGAGACGATCACGGTCGATGAAAAGTGGCTCTCGGAGAATTTCCCGGGAGTCCGCGAGCCGAAAGAGGAGTGAGAAGGGGAAAAACGGAAAAGCGAAAAAAGCGCGAGATTTCTCTCGCGCTTTTTTTATTTTACCGGCCGTCAGCGTTAGTTGACCGAGCCGCCGAAGACAGCGTGGCAGGTGGTGTTGCAGGTCGCCTCGATCTCTTTGTGAGCCGCCTGGAAGGCGTCGAACGTCCCGGAGCCGTCCTTCAGATCGACCGCGGCGCGGTTGGCCGCCATCGCGGCGTCGTAGAGACGGCCGCAGAACTCCTGCCACTGGGCGTCCTCATCCGGGGCGAGCGTATCGCCGACGTTCGGACGGCACCCCTGGGCGATAACCGCCAGAGTCGCGGTCGAGCCGATCACCTTATCGAGATTCCCCGAGCGGGTCAGGGTCTTTTCGTTCTTCCCCAGCCGCTTGATTTCGGTGGTGATATTCGGCAGGCCCTTTTTCATGACCGGGCCGAGGTCGGCGACTTTGGTCCAGGCCAGATCGCCGCCGTCCGCCCCGGTGAACGACGCCTTCAGGTCGGCGGCGGTGGTCTTCGCGTCGGCGAGGGACTGTACCTTCGAGGCGCTTTCGGCGGCGGAGACGATCGCCGAAGCGGACGCTTTATAGGGGGAATCCTCCGGGGAAAGACCGACGGCCAGCGCCAGAAGGGCGATGATATTGGTGTCCCGATAAAAAGAACCGACCCCGTCCTCGAAGTTCGGATTCACCGAGAGGTCTTCGAGATCGCGGTCGATCTTTTTGAGGTAGAGGTCCAGCTGGGAGGAAAGAACCTCGGCCGGGGGGAGCGCGACGGAAGCGTCCGCCGCGTACTTAGGCGCGGCGGGAGCCGTTAAAAAAAAAAGGCGGCGGAGACTTTGTCGGTGTCGTCCTCTTGAATGTCGATCGTCACCGGTTCGGTCGGGGCGTCGCCGGTCGTCATCTCGACGGAGAATCCGACGTCGCCGGTCGTCCCCTGGATCGTCATGGGGGCGTCGCCGGTGGTTCCCTGGATCATAATCGGGGCGTCGCCGGTCGTCATCGCGCCGGAAGCGTCGTCGGCGGCCGGGGCGCTGAACGCCTCTTCCAGGTTGATGACCTCTTCAACCTCTTCGACACTCTGCTCGGCTACCGGGGTCGTTTCGTCGTCGACCGTGGTGGTGACCGGCTTTTGCTGGCAGCCGACCACCAGGCAGAGGGTCAGCAGCGAACAGAGCGAAGCTAACTGAGCGAACGATTTCATAGGGAAACTCCTTTTATTCGCGTGGGAGATATTGTTTTTTTGCCTATGTTTTTTGCCGCGGGGGCAAAATCTATCTATTTTATTATAACCAAAAAACGCCGGGGGGAGAATTCCCCTTTTGGGGGGATTTTTTCACTCGTCGGGGTCGTCGCCCGGGCCGTCGGCGATAAGGGCGGCTAAACCGCGCAGGTTCTTGAAATAATCCCCCTCCAGGGGCGAATGGACCCGAACGGGGACGCCGGTCTGATCGGCGACCGAGCGGATCTGTGCCTGCGAAAATTCCGGCTGGGCGATGATTACCCGGACATGGCGATCCTGTACCCGGCGGATCCAATCGGCCATCTCGCGCGGGGAGGGATCGTGTCCCTCGTTTTCGAAGGCGATCTGCTCTAAGCCGAATTGGCGGCAGAAGTAGCCGTAGGCGGGGTGAAAGACGTACAGCTCGCGGGTCGGCGAGGAGGCGACCGCGGCGGTGATCTCTTCTTCCAGGGCGGTGAGGCGCTCGGTCAAATCGGCGGCGCGTCGGGAGATCTCCTCGGCCGCCTCGGGCGCGAGTTTCGCCAGTGAGTCGGCCATCGGGGCGAGCGCGTTTTTCATGATCGCCGGGCTCATCCAGATGTGGGGGTCGGAGCTCTCGGCCTTTTCCGGGCGAAGGTCAATGACCTCGATATCGCCGGCTGAGCGGCCAGCGCTGGAACGCAGCCGCTCAAGAAGCGCCTCCTCCAGCGGAAAACCGATTCGGAAGAGAACACGGCTGTTGGCGACGCGCGCCAGCTGCGGGACCGTCAGGGCGAAGGTCTCGGGCTCCTGCCCGGCGGGGACAAGCGTCTCGACCTCGACGGCGCCGCCGGCCATTTCACGCAAAAAGAACGACACCGGCTCGACCGGGGCCAAGACACGCGCCTTGCCGGCCGGCTCGATCTTCGCGCAGCCGGCCGCCAGAACGGAAGGGAGAAGAGATATCAGGAAGGATCGGCGGGAGATCGGCATAGAGGGGCCAGCGGTGATGGGGACGGTGGCGATCACTTCTCGGGAGCGGCGTCGGTGTCGTCGTCGAGATCCCAGCCGTCGTCGCCGGTCTGGTCGCCCTCGGTTTCATCGTCGGTTTTGTCGTCGGTCGAGTCGTCGGAGCCCTTCAGCCAGCTGCCGAGCCGCTCGCCCAACCCAGCGCCCTTTTCATCGGGGTCTTTAAACTCTTTGCCGTCGTCTTTGACCTGGTCGTCGGCGTAGATATCGACAAACTTATTGCCGTGGGCGTCGAGCTTCGCGTTCTCCTCGGCCTGAATCCGGGCCTGCTTCCGGGCGATGCGCTGTTTGGTGATCGTCGAGAGCATCGGCTTGCCCAGCTCGTCGCTGAGGTAGATGTACCCGCCGAAAACGCGGGCGGCGGCTAAGTCCTCGGACTCGTCGGCGGGGAGTTCCGGTCCGGCCGTCGGCGAGATCGGGGGGACCATCGGGAGCGAGGCGTCCACGGTGCCGGAGGCGTCCGATTCGGACTGTTGGCGCGCGGGGGTCGTCAGGTCCTCACGGCCCTGGTCAACCTTCTTGCCGTAGAGGATCGCGCGGCGCTCGGCTACCCGGGCGTTCCACTCGGCGCGGACCGCCTGGCGAACCCGTTCCAGCTCCACGCGCTCGTATCCCTGGATGCGCATCAGGTGGCTCGGGACATCGATCCCCGCCCCGGCGGGGGTCAGCTCCGCCGCGGCGCCGGCGATATACGCCTTGCGCGCCTCCTCGGGATTGCCGAGCCGCGCCCAGCACAGTCCGATGAAATATCGGTAGGCCGGGTTCTCGGGGGAAAGCTGGGCCGCGGCGTTGAAATACTCCATCGCCTCGGCGTACTGACCGCCGAAGAAGAGGTTGATCCCCTGGCTGTACCGGGCGACAGCGGAGGAATCATCGGCCGAGCAAAGGGCAGCCGCCGTAAAGAGGAGGATCGTCGAGAGGATCACGCGGATCGTCTGTCGCATAATGAACTATCCTAATTTACTTAGTTTGCGCCGTTTGAACGTTTTTGGGGCGTACATTCGACAACGCTCCCGCCGCGGCGGCAAGCGAAAAAACTCCCTTATATAATAAACGATGAAAGCCGCGTGTGCAAGTTTCCCCCTTTCCAGCGCCGGTGATATTTCTCCCGGGAAGCCGAAAGTATCTATTTTAATGAATATAACGAACACGATACCGCGCGCCCCCCAAGATGCCGGCGGCATACCGACGGCGCGCGGCCGGACTTTCGGCGGGCCGACTCTTTTTTTTCATGCCGGGGTATGTTAAAATCGAAGGTGAGGGAAAACGCCGTTTTTACGAACCGGCAACGGGAATATCACGAACCAATAACGGAAGCGAGAGTTAAAATGGGCAAAATGGGGTTCGGTATCGTCGGCTGCGGAATGATCGCGAACTTTCACGCCAAGGCGATTCGAGAGGCGGGCGGGGAGCTGATCGCCTGCTATGACCAGGTTCAGGCGGCCGCCGAGAAATTGGCCGACACGTACGACTGCCGGGCGTATCGTTCGCTCGATGAGCTGCTCGCCGACCCGGAGGTCGAGATCGTGACCGTCGGGACCCCGAGCGGCGCCCACCTCGATCCGGCGGTCGCCGCGGCCGAGGCCGGGAAACATATCATCGTTGAAAAGCCGCTGGAGGTAACGCTCCAGCGCTGCGACGCGATTATCGCCGCCGCCGAAAAGTCGGGGGTCGTTCTGTCGACCGTCTTCCCGAGCCGCTTTCATCCCTCGAGCATGCGGCTGAAAGAGGCGGTCGAGCAGGGGAGGTTCGGAAAGCTGACCCTCGGCGACGCCATCGTCAAATGGTACCGGACGCAGCAGTACTACGACAGCGGCGTGTGGCGCGGCACCTGGAAACTCGACGGCGGCGGGGCGCTGATGAATCAGGCGATCCACTCGGTCGATCTGCTCGCCTGGCTGATGGGACCGGTGGCCGAGATCGGCGCGATGACCGGTCTGTTGGCGCACGAGCGGATCGAGGTCGAGGATGTCGCCATCGCCAATCTGAAGTTCAAAAACGGCGCCTTCGGGACGCTCGAGGCGACCACCTGCGCCTGGCCGGGGTACCTGAAGCGGATCGAGATCCACGGCTCGACCGGTTCGGCGGTGATCGAAGAAGAAGATATTATTAAGTGGGACTTCGCCGAAGCGGCCCCCGTCGACGAGGAGGTTCGCCGGTCGATGGCCGCCAAGCGCTCGACCGGCGGCGGCGCCGCCGATCCGGCGGCGATCGGCCACCACGCCCACGCCAAGCAGTTCAAAGATGTGATGGAAGCGATTAAAACCGGCCGCAAGCCGGTGATCGACGGTTACGAAGGGCGCCGCAGCGTCGAGATTATCGTCTCGGTCTACGAGTCGGCCCGCACCGGGAAGGTGGTCACCCTCCCGTAGGGGAAAGGCGCCGCAAGGGAAAAGAGCGCGGGGGCGAACGGCTCGGCTGCCGCGCGCGTTTTTTAAGAAAGGGTTTCTTCGATGGCTCAGCGCCGTTCTTCCGGGCAAAACCGCCGCGGTTCACATCCGAAGCATCACGCGCGCCCTTTCTCCCGGGCGCCGAAGCGCTCGGCCGGCGAAACGCGCGCCGCGGCCGGGTCGGTCTTCAGCGGCCCGGCGCTTAGGGGGAAAAAGCCGGCCGGGAAGCCGTCCGGCGCTAAGACCGAGCCGGTATCGGCGGCGCAGGAGCATCGTCTGCAGCAGATCCTGGCGGCCGCAGGGTTCGGGAGCCGCCGCGCCTGCGAACAGCTGATCATCGACGGCCGGGTCGAGGTCGACGGCCAGGTCGCCCGTTTGGGAGACCGTGCCGACCCGAGAACGCAGGTGATCCGGGTCGACGGCGAGGCGCTCCCCAAGATGAAGCCGGTTTACCTGGCGGTGAACAAACCGAAGGGGTATCTGTGCACCAGCCGTGACCAGCAGGGGCGCCGCCGGGTGATCGACCTGGTCCCTGAAACGTTCGGCCGCGTCTTTCCGATCGGCCGGCTCGATCAAGAGTCGGAAGGGCTTATTATCCTGACGAACGACGGGGCGCTGTGCGAGCGGCTGGCGCACCCGCGTTTTGAGGTCGCTAAAAAGTACCAAGTGCAGGTCGCCGGCTTGGTGGAGACCGAGCTGGTCGACCAGCTCAAAAAGGGGATCCACGTCGCCGAGGGAGTGGTTCAGGCCGACGAGGTGAAGATCCTCTCTCCCCACAAAAACAGTTCTATTTTGGAAATCACCCTGCGCGAGGGGAAGAACCGCGAGATCCGGCGCATGCTCGCCCGCGTCGGGCATAAAGTGCTCCATCTCAAGCGGGTGGCGGTCGGTCCGGTGAAACTCGGCAAGCTTCTGGCGGGGGATTATCGGCCGCTGACCAATGAGGAGATCTCCCGGCTGTACAGCGCCGCCGGCCGGCCGAACAGGCCGAAGACGGCCGCGTCCCGGGCCGCCAAGAGCAAGCCGTCGGAAAGTGAAAGCGCGGCCAAGCCGGCCGGCCGAAAGCCGGCTGCCCGCAGGCCGCCGCGCCGGAGGGGAGAATGAGTCCGAGCGACGCCGCCAGCGATACTCAGGTCTCCAACGCCGCGCTTCGCCGGATCACCTGGCTGGGAATGATTCTCAACCTGGCGCTGGCCGCGATGAAGGCGACCGCCGGTATCTTCGCCCACAGCCAGGTCTTGGTCGCCGACGCGGTCCACTCCCTCTCGGACCTGTCGACCGACGTGGCGATACTGGTCGGGTCGCGCTTTTGGACCCGTCCGGCCGACGAGGATCATCCATACGGGCACGCCAAACTCGAGACGATGGTGACGGTCTTTATCGGGCTGGTCCTGGGGGTGGTCGCCTGCGAGCTGATCGCCACCGCGATTCACCGTCTGTATCTTCTCATCGAGGGGAATACGTTCCCGCTTCCGGGGATGCCGGCGTTTATCGCGGCGGTCGTCTCGATCATCGTCAAGGAATGGCTCTTTCACCGCACCGCCCTGATCGGCCGCCGCTGCCGCAGCACGGCGATCCTGGCCAACGCCTATCACCACCGAAGCGACGCCATCAGCTCGATTCCCGCGGCGCTGGCCGTGGGGGTCTGCCTTTTCTTTGGGCCGAAGTACAGCTTCCTCGACCCGGTCGGGACGATTTTAGTCAGCTGCATGATTTTCTTTTCGGCGGTAAAGATCGTCCGTCCCGCGCTCGGGACGCTGATGGACCGGGGGATGAGCGCCGAGGATGTCGAGGCGCTCCAGCGCTGTGTCTCGGAAAATGAAGACGTCCGCGGGCTGCACAAACTCCGAACCCGCCCGCTCGGGGGGGAGTCGATGTCGGTCGATCTGCATATCGAGGTCGATCCGTCGATGTCGGTCCGCGACGCCCACGCGCTGTCGCACCATATCGCCCGCGATGTCAAGACGCGGTTTCCCCAGGTGCTGTACGTCTTTTGCCATATCGAGCCGGCGCCGGACCCCAAACAAGAAGGCGGGGAGGAATAAAAAAACGGCCGCTTTTCGCGGCCGTTTTTTCTAGGTGGTACACACTTGCGCGTGTGCCGGAAAATCACCAGGTGAACTCGGCGCCGCCGGTGACGTTGTGCAGCTGCTCTAAGTCGTTGAACAGGATATCATACGCCGCGAAGAGCGAGATATTGGTGCTCAGGCAGGTGTAGGTCACGCCGGCGCCGCCCCAGGCGTAGTCGCGGCCGAGATCGACACCGCGGATGGTGTACGAGCAGGTGTTGAACTGATCGCTGTTGAACGCGTTGTTCGCGACCGTGTTGTAAGCGTTGCCGTAGCCGGTCTCTTCCACGTCGTAGTTGCGGTTCGTGAAGGAGTTGGTGAGTTCGACGTTGGTATCGGCGAACTCGTGGAGCCAGGCCGCGCGGCCCTGCAGACTGAAGGCACTGCTGCCGTGGGTGCAGCAGCGGGACAGGCGCACGCCGATGTCGCTGCGCAGCGAGTCGAGATTGTAGCTGTCGCTGTGCAGTTCGGTGACGTACTGGCCGTCCTCACGATCGCCCCATTCGGTCCGTTCCTGGAGTTCGCCCATCCGGAGGTTGTCGTAGGCGACCCCGATGAACGGCTGGAAGAGGGTGCGCCGCAGCGCGTAGTTCCAGCTCTGTTCCAGACGAACGTTGTACTGCATGCTCTGCAGCTCGCCGTGATGCATGCGGTGGACGTAGTTCGAGTTGAGCGGGCTTTCGCCAAAGTGCAGGAGACGGTCGGCCTTGTAGTTGTCGGTGGCGATCCCGGCGGTGCCGAGCAGATTGCCGAAGCAGAACTCGTGGACACCGTAAAGACCGAGGTTGTACGACTGGGTCTTGCTTACGTTGTTCAGATCGTCCCGGTCAAGGTTGGTGTAGCCGAAGGCGGCGTAGATGCCCATGCGGGTGCGGTGCGAACGGTAGAGGTCGCCGCCGACGATGAACCCGTTGGTCTTGTAGTCGAAGCCGCCCCCGTTGCCGTCGCCGTCGATTTCGCCGAAGTTGCCGTAGTACATCCCCCAGAGGTTGTGACCGGCGCCGGTGACGCAGTCGCCCATGGTATCTTCACAGGCGGAGCAGAAACCGGCGGCGTCGCAGCCGCAGCCGCAGCCGTTGTTGATCGGGCCGCAGGCGCAGTTGCACTCCAGGCAGAAGTCGGGACGGAGGAAGTCGGCCACGTGATTCTGGAGCAGCCAGACATTCTGGCGCGACATCAGGGCCATATCGGCGTAGATCGAGCCGCTGAGCTGATCGAGGGCCTTTAAGGCGCCCTCGGTGGCGTAGTTCGAAACGTAGGTGTACTGACCCGAGCCGTTGGAGTAGCCGTAGTCGCTGTCGGGGACATTGCCGCCGTTGATGTTCTCGTTATCGAGCGCCGACAGAACATTGAACATATCCCCCTCGGTGTAGTTGTCGTTGGCGCTGTTGAGCGTGTAGGCGGCGGCGTCGAGGTAGGTACCGACGTTCTTCTGGTTGCTCGTCACGCCGGTGCGGCCGTAGACGAAGTCGCGGCGCAGCGAGACATAGTAGTCGGTGTCGTTGTAGAACCCCTCGGCGTGGAACAGACGCGGCGTCGCCGACTTGGTTTTGTTCGACGAACCGGTGTCGTAGTTGTCGTCCAAAAGGGTATCGTAGTCGTACTCGTTCGAGGCGCGGATCTGAAGCGCCTCGTTGACGGTGAGATGGCCGTCGTTGACGGTCAGGAAGACGTAGTCCTGACCGACGCGCAGCTGCTCGCCGGAACCGCCGATCCACAGCTCGCCGCCGTTGATGACCGCGTCGCCCTGAACGGTGATCTTCCCGATCCGGCCGTTGTAGGTGTCGGTCACCAGCATGCCGCCGGAGGCGTTTTCAACACCGCCGGCATCGGCGGCGGCCCTCAGCGTCCTGGTGCGCGGCACGTAGGTATTGCTCTGGTTGAGGAAGTCGCCGCCGACATAGGTGTCGGAAATGAATTCCATCGCGCCGAGGTTGTTTAAGTCGCCGCCGACATTGACGGTCTCGTAGTTGCGGATGGTCGAACCGAAGTTGATATCGAGGTTCCCGCCGACATTCAAGGTCGAGCCGACGCCGGTCCCCTGGATGAGGCCGCCGCTGAAGTTCGTCAGGCCGTTGGTGACGTTGAGGTTCTCGACGCCGGTGACCACGCCGCTGTTGTCCAGCGTCCCGATCGTGTAGGTCGAGCCGACCCCGGTTCCCTGGATGTAGCCGCTGGCGGCGTTGGTGAGCGTCCCGCCGACGGACATATTCGAGTAGTTGACGATCTTGGCCGCGCCGGAAAGGTCGTCGACGACCGTCTGCATCGCCGGGGTATCGGGACGCTTGTTTTCACGATCATCCTGACCTTCGGCGTTGGGGTGAGCGGCGGCTTTCCACTGGGTCAGGGACTGATCCGGGTCGGCGCCGGCGTTGACCAGGTTCCCGTCGACATCCATCGACGAGTAGATTCCGACGCTCGAGTCGGCGTCCGGATCGGCGGTCGCGCTGATCACGCCGTTGTTGGTGATATTGCCGGCCTTGAGGGTCGAATTGGCGCCCACCTCGAGAATCGAGCCGTTCTCGCGGTTGGTGATCGTCCCCTCGACGTCGATCTCCTCGGCGTCACTGATCCGCCCGGAGTTGTCAAGCGTACCGAACTTGAAGGAACTGCTTTCGCCGGCCCCTTCGATGACCGCGTCGGCGGCGTTGGTCACGTCGGCGAGAACATCGATGTTCGAGTAGTTAAAGACCAGTGCGCTGTCGTTGTTGTAGAGGTTATGAGCGGAGAGTTTCGATCCGGAACCGGTTCCGATGATCGCCCCTTGGCCGTTGTTGTTGATATCGCCGGGGGCAAAACTGCCGTCGGCCTGCTGACCGCCGTTGACGTTGAGCGACTCGACCCCGTCGATCAGACCGTCGTTGTTGAGCATCCCCAACTGATAGGAGGAACCCTCCCCGGAGGCGATGATCATAGCGTCGGCGGCGTTGTTGACCGCGCCGGTGACGTTCATATTGGAGAAGTCCCAAATCTCGGCGTTGCCGTCGTTGTCGAGCGAGTCGGCGTTGAACTTCGAGTTGGCGCCGGTTCCGACGATCACCCCGTCGCCGTCGTTCTTCGCGCTGCCGGCGACGACGATTGCCTCGGCGCCGTTGATATTGCCGTAGTTTTCCAGCGTTCCCATCTTGTAGGCGGAGTTTTCACCGGAGCCGATGATCGAGGCACCGGCATCGTTGAAGACTTCGCCGGCGACATCCATGTCGGAGAAGTTCTGCACTATGCCGAGATTATTGTTGCGCAGATTGGCGGCGTTGATTTTCGAGTTGGCGCCGGTTCCGATGATGAGCCCGTCGAAAGCGCCGTCGCCGTCGTTGTCGATATCGCCGGCGACCGTCAGCGCCTCGATATCGTTGATCACCCCTTGGTTGGTCAGATTGCCGCCGATCTTGTACGACGAGTTCTCGCCCGTGGCCTCGATCGTCGCCTTGACGGCGTTGGTGACGTCGCCGACGATGTTCATGTCGGAGAAGTTATTTACGGTTCCCTGATCGTTGTTGTAGAGGTTGGCGGCGTTGAGTTTCGAGTTGGCGCCGGAACCGGTGATCTGGCCTTCGCCGTTGTTGGTGACATCGCCGGTGACATTGAGCGCCTCGATATTGTCGATCGACCCTTCGTTGGTCAGGTTGCCGCCGACCTTATAGGCCGAGTTCTCGCCGGTTGCGGTGATCGAAGCGTCGGCGGCGTTGGTGACATCGCCGGCGATATCCATGTCGGAGAAGTTTTTGACGATCCCCCGGTCGCTGTTATCGAGACTGGCGGCGTTGAGCTTCGAGTTGGCGCCGGAACCGGTGATTTGGCCGTCGCCGCTGTTGGCGACATTGCCGGTGACTGTCAGCGCCTCGATATTGTTGATTGATCCTTCGTTGGTCAGGTCACCGCCGATCTTATAGGCCGAATTCTCGCCCGTGGCGGTGATCGAAGCGTCGGCGGCGTTGGTGAGGTTGCCGGCGATATCCATGTCGGAGAAGTTCTCGACGGTTCCCTCATCGTCGTTGAAGAGGTTCGCGCCGTTGAGCTTCGAGTTGGCGCCGGTTCCGGTGATCCGGCCGCTGCCGCTGTTGGAGATATCGCCGCCGGCGGTAAGCGCCTCGATATTGTCGATCGTCCCTTCGTTGGTCAGGGCCCCGCCGATCTTGTAGGCCGAGTTCTCGCCGGTGGCGGTGATCGAGGCCCCGGCGGCATTGTTCACCTCGCCGGCGATATCCATGTCGGAGAAGTTCTCGACGATGCCCTGGTCGTTGTTATTGAGGTTGGCGGCGTTGAGTTTGGAGTTGGCGCCGGTTCCGGAGATCTTCCCGCTGCCGTTGTTGTTGATATCGCCGGCGACGGTAAGCGCCTCGATATTTTCGACCGATCCTTCGTTGGTCAGGTCGACCCCGATCTTGTAGGAGGAATTCTCGCCCGTGGCGGCGATCACCGCGCCGGCGGCGTTGTTGACGTTGCCGGCGATACTCATATCGGAGAAGTCGCGGATCTGGCCGCTGTCGTTGTTGTCGAGCGTGTCGGCGGTGAACTTCGAATTAGCCCCGGTAGAGAGGATCTTCCCCTCGCCGTTGTTGGTGACGGCACCGGCGACCACCAGCGACTCGACCCGGTCGATCGTCCCTTCGTTGGTCAGTTCACCGAGGTTGTAGACCGAGCCGGTTCCCGAGGCGCGCATCAGCGCGCCGGCGGCGTTGGTGACGGTCCCGGCGACATCCATGTTGGAGTAGGCGGTGATTTGGGCGTCGGCGTTGTTGGCCAGGTTGGCGGCGGTGAATTTGGAGTTGGCGCCGGTACCGTTGATATCCCCGTTATTGGTGACATCGCCGGTGACGACCATGGCCTCGACAGCGTCGATGGCACCGGAGTTGGTCAGCTCACCGAGTTTATAGGTTGAGCCCTCCCCGGACGCGGTGATATCGCCGTCGTTGTTGACAACGCCGGCGACGTTCATTGCCGCGAAACCGTCGATCGAAGCGTCGGCGCTGTTGTCCAGGTTGGCGGCGGTGAACTTGGAGTTATCGCCGGTGCCGCTGATATCCCCGCTGTTGGCGGCATCGCCGGTGACGACCAGGGCCTCGACCTGGCCAATCGTGCCGGAGTTGGTCAGCTCGCCGAGCTTGTAGGTCGAGCCCTCCCCGGACGCGGTGATGTCGCCGGCGTTGGTAACGGTCCCGGCGACGTTCATCGCCGCGAAACCGTCGATCGAAGCGTCGGCGCTGTTGTCCAGGTTGGCGGCCTTGAGCTTCGACTCATCGCCGGTGCCGGCGAGCGCCCCTTCGTTGGAGATGTCATTCTTAACGACGAGCTGCTCGATATTCTCGATCGTGCCGCTGTTGTTCAGGGTACCGAACTTGTAGGCCGAATCCTCCCCCGAGGCGGTGATCGTTCCGGCGTTGGCGACCGTATCGGAGACGGTCATATTCGAATAGCTCTCGATCGAAGCGCCGTCGTTGTTGTTGAGATTCTCGGCGGTGAGGTTCGAGTTATCGCCGGTCCCGACGATCGATCCGTCGTTGTCGATCTCGGTCTTCACGGCGACATTCTCGATATTTTCGAGCGTGCCTTCGTTGGTCAGGGCGTTGGCCGTAAAGGTCGAGCTGGCGCCGGTGCCGCGGATAAAGGCGTTGGCGGCGTTGGTGACGGCCCCCTTAACGGCGATGCTCGAGAAGTCGTTCAGCTCGGCGCCGTCGTTGTTGGTCAGATTATCGGCGGTGAACTTCGAGTTGTCGCCGGTGCCGGTGACCGACCCGCTGTTGGCCGCGTCCCATTTGACGGCCAGGTCCTCCACCTTATCGATCGTCCCGCTGTTGGCCAGCGTGCCGACCTGGTAGACCGACCCTTCCCCCGTTCCGGAGACGGCCGCGCCTTCGGCGTTGGTCAGTATTCCGGCGACCTCCACATCGGAGTATCCGCCGAGCACGGCGCCGGCGTTGTTCGTTACAACGGCGGCGGTGAACTTCGAATCGAGTCCGGTTCCCTCAATCGTCCCGTCGTTGGTGACGGCGTAGAACTCGGCGTCGGAATAGCCCGAGACCGAAGCGTCGGCGTTGTTCTTCAGCGAGTTGGCGGCGACCTTCGAATTGGCGCCGGTGCCGGTGATATCGCCGCCGTTGGTGATGGTGTCGTCGACGACGAGCGACTCGATATCGCTGATCTGCCCGTCGGTGGTGAGACTGCCGCCGACCGAGAAGGTCGAACCGGCGCCGGTGCCGCTGATCGAAGCGTCGGCGCCATTACCGACATCGCCGGCGACTTTCACGTCGGAGAACCCCTCGATTGCGCTGCTGTCCTTGTTTTCTATGGCTTCGGCGGTGAGGTTCGAGTTCGCTCCGGTCCCGGTGAGCTTGCCGCTGCCTTCGTTGGTGAGCGTCCCGGCGATCTCGACATCGGAGAAGTCACTGATTTCGCCGCCGCTGGTCAGGTCGGAATTGATTTTGAGCGTCGAGTACAGACCGGTCCCGGTGAGCGTCGAGCCGTCGCCGGCTTTCAGCTGGTCGGCCGAAACGTTGGCGAACCCGGTGACGGATCCGGAGTTGTCCAGGGTACCGCCGGCGGAGAGATTCGAGTCGGCGCCGTTGCCGGTGAGCGAACCGGTGTTGGTGATGTTGCCGTCGGCGGCGACGTTGGAGAAACCGTCGACAGCGCCGTCGTTCTCGATATCCGTGCCCGCGGTGAGCGCCGAACCGATGCCGGCGCCGGTGATCGACGCGTCGGCGGCGTTGGCGACCTTATCGGCCGAGACATTGGCGAACTGAGAAACAGCCCCGGAGTTGTCCAGGGTGCCCCCGGCGGAGAGTGTCGAATCACTGCCGCTGCCGGTGATCGTACCGGCGTTGGTGATATCGCCCGCGGCGGCGACCGTGGAGAAACCGTCGACGTCGCCGTCGTTCTCGATATCCGTATTCGCCGCGATTCCCGAGCCGATCCCCGCGCCGGAGATCGCCGCGTCGGCGGCATTGGCGACCTTGTCGGCCGAGACATTGGTGAACTGAGAAACAGTACCGGAGTTATCCAGGGTGCCCCCGGTGAAGAGTGTCGAATCGGTACCGTTGCCGGTGATCGCCGCGTCGGCGGCGTTGGTGATATCACCGACGGCGGCGACCGTGGAGAAACCGTTGACGCTGCCGTCGTTCTCGATGGTCGTATCCGAGGCGAGCGACGAACCGACTCCCGCGCCGGAAATCGCCGCGTCGGCGGCGTTGGCGACACTCCCCGCCGAAACAACAGCGAACTGAGAAACCGTGCCGGAGTTGTCCAACGTTCCCTCGACGGAGAGGTTCGACCCGGCGCCGGTGCCGGAGATCGCCGCGTCGGCGGCGTTGGCGAGATCGCCGGCCGAAACACCGGCGAATTGCGAAATCTCGCCGGCGTTCTTCAGCGTACCGCCGGCGGAGAGGTTCGAGTCGGCGCCGCTGCCGGTAATGGTCTTATCGTTGGTCAGATCGCCTCCGGCGCTGACCAACGCGTAATCCCCGATCGTTCCGCTGTTGGTCAGATCTGTTTTGGCCGAAAGAGCCGACCCGGCGCCCGTGCCGGTGATCGACGCGTCGGCGGCATCGTTGCTGATGTTGTCGGCTGCGACGCTGGCGAAGCCGGTGACGGTTTTGGTATTCGTCAGGTCACCCTCGGCGGAAAGCTCGGAGAAAGCCCCCTCCCCGGCGATCGTTCCGCTGTTCTCGATACCGGCGCCGTCTCCCAGGGCCTTGACCGTCTCGAAGTACTTGACCTCGCCGCCGTTCGTCAAATTCCCGTTCGCCAGAAGGGTCGAACCGCCGTCGGCACCCCAGATATAGGCGTCCGCGCTGCTGTTATCGATATCGCCGTTCGACGTGACGTGCGAGAAATCGCTGATTCCCCCGGCGTTGGTGATGCTGCCGGCGGAAAGAATCGATCCGGCGCCGGTGCCGATGATGTCGGCCTCCGAATCGTTGTTGTTGATCGAACTGGCGGTGACGTTCGAGAAGAACGAGATATCACCGCCGTTGGTCAGCGCGCCGGAGACGCTCAGCGTCGAACCGGCGCCGTTGCCGTAGACGACGGCACCGGTGTTGTTCGCCAGTTCATCGGTGACGGTGACGTCCGTGAAGTTCTCGATCGTCCCGGAGCTGTCCAGATACTTCACCAAAAGCGAGGAGTCGGCTTCCAGGCCGGAGATTTTGTGATTCTCATCGATGAACACGGATGCGTTCGACTCGGAGAAGCGCGAGACGTTGACGATGTTGTCGACGTAGACCGTGCCTAAGCTGGAACCGATGTAGTCGGTCAGTTCGATGCCGTGGACCGTCGTCGCGAAGTGATCCTGCCCATGAAGATTCCAATCGTCCGTCGGGTCGCCCGGGGCCGCCAAGGCCACGCCGGCGCCGAGCGCCAGCACCGTCCCGGAGACGATGCACAGCCGCTTGAGAAAGCGCTGCGGTTCGCTGAAAATGCAGCGAATCAGTTTCTGAATCCGCCAAAGCCGCGAGTTCCCTTGATTTCGATCCTGTCTTTTCAGCGAAACCTTCATAGTTCGTCCTCCGTGACGAAAGTGATGATTATGGAAGAGCCGCGGCTCCCCGGCGTTTTGCGGCCGCGGTTTTTGGGGGGAATCCGTTCCCGCCGCAAACCGCCGCGCCCGAGCGGATTTTCCGCCGGGCGTACTGGTTTATGTTCACACAAATACGGTACAGACCACGCCCCTATACAGAGCCCGGTCTTCCTCTTTCATCGGACTCGGGGAAGAGGAGCTTTATCAAAAATAACGATTACAACCGAAATAGGAGAAAAAGCCGTTGTGTCGGATCTTCGTGAAGCGACGGCCATGCCGAACGCGGCGGTCGCGCGGGGGGTATCAGCGGTACGGCGAGTATCGAAAACGACGAAAAGAACGAAACAATCGGTGAGAGCGGTAATAACCGGCAGGCCCCGGCGGGGTCAGTACTTGATGTTCGCCCCGGCGGTAATCGCGTGCGACTGGTACGACGAGGAGAAATCGGCGTCGTAATGGAACCACAGATCGACGATGTTCCTCAGCGCCGCGGCGACCCCGACACCGAGGATGGCCCGGTCGCGGGGAAGTTCGCAGCCGCCGTATCGCCAGGCGACGGGGAATTCGCTTGTGTCGCTGGTGGTCAGAAGGTCGCTGTCCCCGAACTCATGCGCCCACATTCCCCAGATGGACGGCTTCAGGACGGCGATATAGGTGGCGTAATCCCACGAGAAGCGGGAACCGAGGAACGCTCGGTACGACTGGCCCGATTCGGTCGGGAAGAGCGAGCGCTGGTCGATGGGGATATCATCCTCGTCCCCCTGACCGAGAAGGATCGATCGAAAGCCGAGGAAGGGGGCGATCTTGGTATAGCCGCTTTTTAAGTGCATCCCCAGTTCGGTCTGGTAGTTCCACTGGATTTGGCTCAGGGAGCGCGAAACGCTCGTGTGGCCCGCCGCGCCCGGGACACCGCCGAGGGCTCGCTCGCTGTCGGAGTGATTATTTCCGGCGCCGACGGAAAAGTCCCAGTGCCACAGGTCCCCCTCCAGGCCGAGACGGCACAGGCCGTAATAATTCGAGATATACTGGCTGTCGCCGGGGTTGTCCGGGCGGACATCGATCGTCGTGCCTCCCAGCCGAAAGCCGATCATCGACCGGCTGGCGATCTTGCGGTCGGCGCCGATCCCGCCGCCGAAGACCGACGCGCTCAGCCCGTCGGGGCGGTTGAACTCCCCCCTTCGATCGAGGTCGGTCCACTGACCGAAGAGGGTGCCGTTGACGCGGATTTTATAGGGGTCGTTGATCGGCAGTTCCGTGAGGTTCCCCCGCAGAACCGTCTCCTCGCCGGAAGATATCGGCCGCCGGATCTGCTCGAGCAGCCGCTGCCCGACGGCGTAGGTAAACGGTTCGTCGGCGGCGGCCGTGCTCAGCGCGGCGAATATCGCCAAGACGATAAGCGCGGGGGCTTTGGGGCGAAACCGACCGAACATAAAACCGTGCCTGTGGTATGACCGTGTTTACAGCGTGACCGTATTTGAAATAGAACCGGGACCGCGGCGGGGCGCCGCCCCCGGCAAATCTTCCGTCCCTAACTTTTTAGTAGGGGGCGGCGCTTGGCTGGGGGGCCGCCAGCGTGGCCGCCGGGGCTGCCGCGGCCGCCGGGGTTAAGGGGGTCTGGGGGGGCAATTCGGCCGGATCGCCGGCCAGGCGCGCCGGGGCGTCGCCCGTTCCCTGCGTCGGGAGGAAACCGTCGCTGGTCCCCTTTTTGGGCAGCGGCAGGATCGCCTGGGCGACCATCATCGAATCGCTGTTGTTCTTCGAGATAATAAAGCCGGTCTCCTCGCGGTCGAACCCGATGTTCATCGAGTGTGTTCCGGCGGGGCTCTCCAGCGCCAGGCAGGCGCCTCCCTTGTCGTCGGTCGCCAGTTCGGCGCGCACCGGGCTGGACGCCGAGCTCGGGTCGTCGGTGGTCACTTGGATCCTCTGCCCCATGACGCAGAAGCCCCCCAGGTGGTTGGAGAGGACCTGCCGCTTGGCCAGGACGACCCCGTCGCGCAGCTCGATCAGCGGCTCGCCGGACTGCGAGTCGTTGACGAGGATCCCGTCGGTCACCGTCAGATTGCGCACCTCCAGGGTATCGAAGACGGCGGGGGAATTCCCCTGTGCGCCGTTTTGGGGGGAGCCAGAAGGTGTATCGGAAAGGTACCAGACACTTCCGATTCCCGAAATCGCCCCAAACAAGGCGGCGATCAGTCCGTTGAAGAGCTTATCTCCCATACGTTCCTTTCTGCGGTTTGAGCCGAGGTGTTTCCCCCGCGGCGGGATCACCAACGGTTTTTTGGCGGGGAAAAACACGGCGCGGGGGAATCATAGGGATTTCTTGGGGGAAAGACCAGAGCAAAATTTTTAGTAAAATCCCGGCGCGGGTTTTAAGATTGGTAAAATTCGATTAAAATAGGGAAGAGATATCCGGGTTTTCCTTGCGCGGCGGGCGCCTTTCATCGCTGGTGTTTTCCGCGCGGATCATGATATAATAGACCCACCTACGTACACATACCCCAACACACGTAAGCTTCACCTCTGCCAAGACGCGGTGAATCATAGCTGAAGAGGAGGCCTCTTTTGAACGGTAAAAGAGTCGGAACATGGACCTTAGTGGTCATCGTACTGCTGGTACTGACGCGCGTGGCGATCGGCTGGCATTTTCTGTTTGAGGGAATCTGGAAGATGCAGCCGGAAAACGGCTTCAGCTCCAAGGGGTTCCTCGGGATGGCGAAGGGGCCGACCAAGGGGTTCTACTACATGTTCCTTCCCGACCTCGACGGTTCGGAGCGTCTTCAGATGGCCGAGGTGGTCAGCGGCAAGATGGAAGACGGCAAGTTCGTCAAAGGCCAGTCGTTCGGCTGGACCCTCCCCGTCTTCGAGACGGAGTGGTACCGCTTCTACGAGAAGTTCCAGGCGCAGTATCAGCTGACCGACGAGCAGAAAAAAAGCTGCGACGCGATCTTCAATCAATATGTTGATTCTCTGCGCAGCTGCACCGTCGAGCAGCGCGACGCGATCCGCGAGTTCCTCGGCGGCCGCGAGCGCTACGAAAAGCATCTTGGCTCTACCAACGGCGCCGAGCACCAGAAGATCTGGGACTGGGACCAGCAGATGAAGCTGCGCAGCGAGGGGAGCAAGATGGCGGATGTCCCCGAGAAGATGGGGGAAAATATGCGTCTGGCTCTCTGGGAAGAGCTCACCGGCGCCCAGAAGAATCTCGGCGAGATGCCCCGTCTGGTCTACGGCACCAATAAGGTCCCCGGCGCGTCGATCGTCACGAAGATCCCCTTCATCAAAAAGTTTGCCCAGCCGACCCGCCTCGGTCTGCTTGATCTGATGGTTACCGTCGGGCTTTCGGCGATCGGCGTGTGCCTGATGTGCGGTTTCTGCACCCGTCTGGCGGCGATCGCGGGCGCTTGTTTTATGTTCAACGTCTGCCTGTCGCAGTTCCCGTGGCCGTCGGTCTATCCGTACTCCCCCGAGGTGGTCGGCCACTTCATGATCTTCAGCAAAGACTCCGCCGAGCTGCTGGCGCTGCTGATTTTGGCGGTCTTCCCGACCGGACGCTGGGCCGGTTTCGATTGGTTCCTCTGGAAGCTCTTCGGCAAGCGGACGCTGCGCGCCTACGGCCTGAAGAAAGACCCGCTCACCCCGGAAATCGTTCCGGAGCGGATCTCCCCGGAAGCCGAGGCCGTGAAGTGAGAAAGCGGCCACTCTTAGGACAAGCACAAAAAATAAATATCCCAGCGGGGTTAGCAATATGACCAACGAAAACAACACCGAAAACAACGGGAACGCCGTTTCCCGACGTAACTTTCTTTTAGCCGGCGCCCTGGCCGCCGGGGTTCCCGCCGCGGGGCTGGGAGCGTTCTACTTCGGTTATTCCCGGGTTCACGGCGATCCGGTCCGCGTCGCGATCCTCGGGGTCGGCGACGAGGGGTCGGTCCTTTTGGGGGCGATCAATCCCGACTATGTCGAGGTCAAGGCGATCGCCGATATCCGCCCGTACAACCAGTACCGCGCCTTCCACGGCGACCACTACAGCGACGCGGCTTTAGCGGCCCGCTGCGGCCTGATGGAAAAGTACGGCTGGGCGACCGAAGATGAGGCCCGCCGCCATGTGGCGGTCTACGCCGATTACCGCGACCTGCTCAAAGACGCCGAGAAGCTCGGGATCGAGGCGGTCATCATCGGGCTGCCGCTGCATCTGCACGCCATCGCCTCGGTTCAGGCGATGAGCCGCGGCCTGCACGTGCTGTGCGAGAAGCTGATGGGGCACTCGACCCTCCAGTGCAAAGAGATGGCCCGCGCGGCCAAGAAGTTCTCGCGCCACCTGGCGATCGGCCACCAGCGGCATTACAACATCCTCTATCACGAGGCCGAAGAGAACATCGAGCGCGGCTTGATCGGCGATATCCACTACATCCGCGCGCAGTGGCACCGCGGGAACTCCCCTGGGTCCGACTCGTGGCAGATGCCGATGCCGACGGCGCTTAAGCCCGACGACAAGCAGGCCGGAAAGCTGGCCGACGAGCTTCGTGAATGGAAGACCAACCTGGCCGAGGCCTCGGGGCTCGATATCGAGAAGTGGCGGCTGAAGGTCGCCCAGAAACAGGCCGAGCTGCAAGACGCTATTCTGGAGACCGGCGGCAAGTACAAGGGGGTCGAGCTGAAGAGCGTCGCCGATTACGGCTACCTCAGCGAGGTCTTCGGCGCCGGCACAAAGTACCAGTACGACCGTCCCAGCGCCGAGGAGCTGATCCGCTGGCGTCTGTGGGCGCGCACCGGCGGCGGTCTGATGGTCGAGCTGGGGAGCCACCAGCTCGACGCGGCGAGCATCTTCCTGGCCGCCAGCAGCCGGCGGGCCGCCGCGCTGCGCGGCGACGACCCCAGCGCCCTGCCCGACCGCGGGAAGGTTCACCCCCTGCGGGTCCACGTTTCGGCGAACCGGAACCTCTTCGGCCTCGACCGTCAGGTTCACGACCATATCACCACGCTGGTCGAGTTCCCCGCGCCGGGTTACGACGCCGCCTCGATCGACGGCCGCAAGCGGACGATCACCGTTCAGTACAGCACGATCAACGGGAACGGTTTCGGCGGCTACGGCGAAATCGTCTACGGCACCAAGGGGACGATCATCCTCGAGCGGGAGCAAAAAAGCGAGCTTCTGCGCGGTCCTTCGACCAGCAAGGTCGAGAAGAAGGCCGCCGGCGCGGCCGCCCTCGATACCCAGGCCTCGGCGCCGGCTCAAAAGGCGGTCGCCTCGGCCAGCGGCGACGGTCCGGCGGTGAGCCGCGGCTATAAGGAAGAGATCGAGCATTGGGCCTGGTGCATCAAAGAAAATCCAAACGTGACCGACCCGACGAAACAGCCGCGCTGCAATCCGCGCATCGCCCTGGGCGACGCGGTGATCGCGCTGGTCACCAATATCGCCGCCGGTCAAGGGAAGAGCGTCGAGTTCCGCGAATCTTGGTTCGATCCCGAGAACGACGAGACCCCCGAAAACGAGCTGACCGAACTGAAAGGGGTCCCGAATATCGATCAGGATAAGTACAAGCTCTCTTGATGGTAAACGAGCCGGCAAGAGCGTTTCCCACAGTCAGAAAACACAAAGAAGATAAACGGAACCTACGATGAACTTAACACCCGAACAGAAAGAGATCGGAAAAGAGAATTTCCTCGCGGCGCTTGGGAGCAAGGCCCTCCGACGCGATTTCCTCAAGAAGAGCGCCGCCGCCGAGCTGTCGAGCGGCAAGGGGATGGGGGCGTACTACTTCCACTACGGCACCGTCGATCAGCCGGTGAAGATCGCCGTGCTCGGGACCGGCGACGAGGGGTCGGTCCTCATCGGCGGGCTCAACCCCAAGTACGTCCAGGTGGTCGCCATCGCCGACATCCGCCCGTACAACCAGTACCGCGCGTTCCACGGCGACTGCTACAGCGCGACCGCCGCGGCCGTTCGCCCCGGGCTGATGAAAAAGTACGGCTGGAAGACCGAGCAGATCGCCCGGGCCAACTGCAAGGTCTATAACGACTACCGCGACCTGCTGGCCGACGCCGAGAAGCTCGGGATTGAGGGGGTCATTATCGGCCTGCCGCTGTTCCTGCACGCCCCGGCGGCGATCGAGGCGATGAAGCACGGCTGCCACGTCCTGACCGAAAAGCTCATGGGTCACTCGGTCGCCAACTGCAAAGAGATGGCGCGCGCCAGCCAGCAGTACCACAAGCATTTGGCGATCGGCCACCAGCGGCACTACAACATTCTGTACGATCACGCCACCGAGCTGATCCGCAGCAAGACCCTGGGCGATCTGCACTATATCCGCGCCCAGTGGCACCGCGGGAACCTCCCCGGCTCCGACTCGTGGCAGATGCCGCTGCCCCCCGGCGCCAAAAAAGAGGATATCGGCAAAGACAAGCTCGCCGCCGAGTACAAAGAGTGGACCGAAGAGGCCGAACGGCTCAAGGCGCTCATCGCCAAGAACGGCGCGGCCGTCGATAAGATCACCAATCTTCCCGACGCCGAGAAGACCGAAGAGAAGATCGATCTGGCCAAGCGTCTGTCGCGCGAGAAGGCCGCCGCGGAAAAAGAGCTGGCCGAATGGCAGAAGAAGATCGACCAGAAGCTCGCCCAGCTGTCGGACTACGCCCTGATCGAGGGGAAAGAAGTCTACGGTCGTCCGTTCAAATCGGCGGCCGAGTACGGTTATATCTCCGAGACCCGCGAGGCCGACGGGCAGACCTACGACCGTCCGGCGATCGAGGAGCTGATCCGCTGGCGTCTGTGGAATCGCACCGGCGGCGGCCTGATGGCCGAACTGGGGAGCCACCAGCTCGACGCGGCGAGCATCTTTATCGCCGCGGCGCACGGCGGCAAAAAGCAGTTCCCGCTTTCGGTTTCCGCCAGCGGGAGCCGTTCGCTGTTTAATTCGCTCGACCGCGACGTCGACGATCATATCTCCGCCCTGTACGACTACCCGGCGAAAGATTACGACCCGAACGACGAGCTGCTGTCTCAGCGTAAGATCACCGTGGCGTACAGCACGATCAACGGCAACGGTTTCGGCGGCTACGGCGAGACCGTCTTCGGGACGAAGGGGACGCTTTTGATCGAGACCGAAAAAGAGGGGCTCCTGTACCGCACCAGCGCGGTGAACGACAAGACACGCGTCGCCAAGAGCGCCTCGGGTGAGCCGGATATCGTCATCGACGACGCCGGCGACAAGCTCTCGGCGGCGATCGGCTACCAGGCGATCTACGCCACCGACGTGAGCCGCGGCTATTGCGAAGAGATCGAGCACTGGGCCTACTGCATCCGCCAGAACCCCGAGGCCGATCCGGCGAAGGTCGACGAGTCGATCGAGGGGAAACCCGCCCTGGTGACCCGCTGCCGCGGCGAGGTCGCGATTTGGGACGCCATCATCGCCCTGGCGACGAATATCTCCTCGGACCTGCGCGAGACGGTGAACTTCGACCCGGCCTGGTTCGATGTGGCCAGCGACGCGACCCCCGAGGCCGCCTACGCCGAGCGCCTGGTCGAGCGCGCCGAAGGGGAGGACGACGCCGCCTACGCCGCGCGCGTGGAGGCGTTCAAAAAGAACCACACCCCCCATCTGGATCGTTACGACGGCTAGCGGCCGATTCGCCAAAAGATAAAAAAAGGGCCGCCACCGGCGCGGGATACGCCGCCGTGGGCGGTCCTTCTTTTTGCCCGGGGGGGCGGAAATATTCGTCTGGCAATCGGGCCGGACAAGGTGGTATAATGGCAAAACCGAAAGCTGTATCACGGACAAAAACAGGGTCAGGAACACTGGCGGTATCGCTGATGAAATCGATAAATAAATCGCTTGGCGCTTGGGTTTGCCTGGCGCTTGGCTGCGCGCTGGCGGGCGGTTTGGCGCGTGCCGAAGAGAAGAAGGTCGACGGGAGTCAGCCGCCTTTGCTTAAGGGGCTGGCGCGCTGCAGCGACGAGGAACAGGCCGCCGGGGCGCTTTTGCTGCTCGACGGCAAGACCTTCTTCGGCTGGAGGGCCGAGCCGGTGCAGTTCAACGGCCGGATGCGTGTCGGGACCCCGCATCCGCTGATCGCGATGCGCGGCGGCCAAACGCGCATTGTCACGCGGGTGCCGATCAAGATCACGACCGAACTGCTTTTGCAGCGTCCTTGGAAGATGGAATTAACCTACCATACCGAGGAAGAGACGACCGCCAGCGTCGAGGTCCACGATCAGTCGAACATGTATATCAAGCGGTTCGCCTCGCCGCTGGAAAACTCATCCGAGCCCAAAACGCTGGTGATCACCGCCGAGGGGGAAGGGGGAGGACCGATCGGGTTCGACGGCCAATTGGTCGACGAAAGCGGGACGATCAAAGAGAACGGCCGCACCGCGCTGCGGATTATTGTTCGCGGCGGGACGCTGGTGATCGACCGCCTGGTGATGTACCCGGGGTGGCGGACGATCTTCGATTCGTCGCTCGCCGGCTGGACGGCCCACGGGGAGACGACGGTCGAACCGGTTCAGGAACCGGGCGCGGCGGCGCGCCTTTGCGGAGGGAAGGGGTTCCTCGAGTCGATGGAGGAGTTCGACGATTTCTATCTGTCGCTGTCGTTTAAGGAGAACGCCTCGCCGAACAACTCGGGGCTCTTCTTCCGAACGATCCCGCAAAGCGAGATGGACGGTTACGAGGCGCAGATGAACAATACCCCGCCGGAGGAGGACCGGGGGAAGTTCCTCGGGAACGATACCGGCTCGATCTTCCGTCAGTCGCCCGCCCGCCGTCTGGTCGACGATCCGCGGGGGTGGAACCGCCTGACGGTGATGGCGCAGGCCGATCTGATGCGCACCTGGGTCAACGGGGTGCCGGCGCTGATCTGGAGCGATGAGCGCCCCGCCGACGAGAACCCCCGCAAGGGGCGCCGCTTTAAGCGGGGGACGATCCAGGTCCAGGGGCACGACCCGGCGACCGATCTGCTGCTCGGACCGATTCAGGTGCTTGACCGAAGAAACAAATCGACGCTGCCGTAAGCCGATAAAAACAAAACATAAAAAATAACAACTAACCGATAACTCGAAAACCAAGTAAAAGGCGCGGACAAAGCCATGAGTGAGAAAAAGTACGATATCGGCCTGATGGGGCTGGCGGTGATGGGGCAGAACCTGGTGCTCAATATGGTCGACCATGGGTTCGACGTGGCGGTCTTTAACCGGACCACCAGCAAGGTGGACGATTTCCTCGCCACCGACCAGGCCAAATCGAAGGGGGATCATCTCACCGGGGCACATTCGCTCGAGGAGCTGGTCGGCAAGCTCAAGAGCCCCCGCAAGGTGATGCTGATGATCCAGTCGAAGGACGCCGTCCCCGCCCTGGAGACGAAGCTCTATCCCGAAGCGGCCGCGGTCGACGCGGTGATCGAGCAGCTGCTCCCCCTGCTGGATCCCGGCGACGTGATCATCGACGGGGGAAACACCCAGTTCAAAGATACCGAGCGCCGCACGAAGTTCCTCCAGTCCAAAGGGATCCGCTTCATCGGGACCGGGGTTTCCGGCGGTGAGGAAGGGGCCCGCCGCGGGCCGAGCATGATGCCCGGCGGCGACCCGCAGGCGTGGCCGCTGGTGAAAGATATTTTCCAGTCGATCGCCGCGAAGGTCGGTCCCAACGGCGATATCCCCTGCTGCGAGTGGGTCGGCGACCGTGGGGCGGGGCACTACGTGAAGATGGTCCACAACGGGATCGAGTACGGCGATATGCAGCTCATCTGCGAGGCGTACTGGATGCTCAAACTCGGCGCCGGGCTGTCGAACGAAGAGATTGGCGAGGTCTTCGCCAAGTGGAACGAGGGGGAGCTGAACAGCTACCTGATCGAGATCACCCGCGATATCTTTACGGTGAAAGATCCCGAGACGGGGAAGTACCTTGTCGACGTGATCCTCGACACCGCCGGGGCGAAGGGGACCGGGAAGTGGATGAGTCAGCTGGCGCTGGACCTCGGGGTCCCCAGCACCCTGGTGACGACCGCCGTTTACGCGCGCTGCATCTCGGCGATGAAGTCCTCGCGCCTGGCCGCCTCGAAGGTTCTCAGCGGGCCGACGGCCAAATGGTCGGGCGATAAGGAGACCTTCATCGAGCAGGTTCGCCTGGCGCTGTACGCCTCGAAGATCTGCTCGTACGCGCAGGGATTCGTCCAGATCGCCGCGGCGGCCAAGGAGTACGGCTGGACGCTCAACTACGGCCCGATCGCGATGCTGTGGCGCGGCGGCTGCATTATCCGCGCGGTCTTCCTGGAACGGATCAAAGACGCCTTCGACGCCAACCCGAATTTGGATAACCTGCTGCTGGATCCCTACTTCAAGAACATCGTCGAGAACGCGCAGCCGGCGTGGCGCGAGGTCGTCGTCACCGCCGCGCAGCTGGGGATCCCGACCCCGGCGTTCTCCACCGCGCTGTGTTACTACGATTCGCTGCGCAGCGAGGTGCTGCCGGCTAATCTGCTGCAGGCGCAGCGAGACTATTTCGGCGCCCATACGTACAAAAGAGTGGACAAGCCGAACGAGGGGCCGTTCCACACCGATTGGATCAATGTCCGCGAAGTGAAGTAAAAGAAGAAAAGGGAGAATATAGTTATGGCTAGCAGCGCTGAATATCTCAATGGTCTGTTTGGTCTGGCCGGTCAGACCGCCGTCGTCATCGGCGGCGGCGGGGCGCTGGGCCTGTGTCTGGGAACCGGGCTGGGAAAGGCCGGGGCCAAGATCGTCGTGGCCGACTGCCGCAAGGCGCAGTGCGACGAGGCGGTCGCCCGCCTGAAAGCCGAGGGGATCGAGGCGATCGGGATCGAGGTCAACGTGACCGACAAGCAGTCGCTCTGCGCCCTGCGCGACGAGGCGATCGCCTGGGGGGGGAAGGTCGATATGCTCGTCAACTGCGCGGGGATCAACGCCGGGACCTCGTTCCTCGATGTCGACGCCGATGTTTGGGACAAGATCATGGCGGTGAATCTTAAGGGGACGATGCTCTCGTGCCAGGTCTTCATCGAAAAGATGCTCACCTCCGGGGGCGGTTCGATCCTCAATATCGGGAGCGTCAACTCCGACAAGCCGCTTTCGCGCGTCTTCGCCTACGCCGCCTCGAAGGCGGGGGTGGTCAACTTAACGGCCAACATCGCCCAGGAATTCGCCGAGAAGGAGATCCGCTGCAACGCCATCTGCCCCGGGTTCTTCCCGGCCGAGCAGAACCGCAAGCTCCTCGACGAAAAGCGGGTCGAGAATATCATGCGCGGGACCCCGATGCGCCGCTACGGCGATCCGAACGAGCTGGTCGCCACGGCGATTCTGCTCCTGTCCAAGAACGCCGGGAGCTACATCACCGGAGCGGCGTTCTACGTCGACGGCGGGTTCACCTGCTCGTGGTTCTAAAACAAGTTCTTTCGCAAAAAAAGCCGCGCAGGAGGCGCGGCCCATTTACAGGAGGTAAACCCCGTGCGTTCACGATGGAATGAGGAAGCCCCCGTGGTTCTTTCGAGCCAGGGATTGGTCAAAAAATACGGACAGCGGACGGTGGTCAACGGCGTCTCGTTCGAGGTGCACGAGGGGGAGGTCGTCGGCCTTCTGGGGCCCAACGGCGCCGGGAAGACGACCAGTTTCCGAATGACGTGCGGCCTGATCAATGTCAACGCCGGCCGGGTCTTCCTGGGGGGGAAGGATGTCACCTCCTGGCCGATGTACCGCCGCGCCAGGGAAGGGGGAATGGGGTACCTGCCTCAGGACCACTCGGCCTTCGGCACCCTGTCGGCCGAGAAGAACCTTTACCTGGCGATGGAGATGATCGGCATCCCCCGCTCGCAGCGAAAGAAACGCTGTGAGGAGCTGCTCGATCGTTTTTCGCTGCGCAAGGTCCGCAAGACGAAGGTCGGCTACGGCGGAACCGGGGGGCTCTCCGGCGGCGAGCGCCGCCGGCTGGAGATCGCCCGCGCGCTGCTGTCGGAACCGCGGATTCTGCTCCTCGACGAGCCGTTCGCCAACGTCGACCCGAATACCGTCACCGAGATTCAGCACGTTGTTCAGGAACTGTCGCGCGACGGGATCGCCGTGCTGATCACCGATCACCAGATCGACGCGACGATGGAGATCGCCGATTACTGCTACGTGATCGCCGACGGGGCCGTTTTCACCCGAGGAACCCCGGTCGAGGTCCTCAGTGACCCGAACGCGCAGAAGGGCTACTTCGGCGAGAAGTCGCAGCAGCAGCTCGACAACCTGCTTAAGAGAATCTCGAACGAGGAAGCTCAGGGGCGCCACGCCCCCGCGGCGCGCCGCCCATCAGCGGCCCGTTCCCCGATGGGGTACGTCGTGGAGGACGCCGATGAGGAGGTCCGCTCGTTCCGTGTCACGGATCGGGACAGTGAGGAAGAGGAGGTAATCGTCCCGCGCGACCGGATCGCCAACAAGATGTTCCGGGGGCAGTCGATCTATCGGCGCAGGAAGTGATATTTCGCCCGCGGCGTGGTAACGGGACTTGTTTTCTTTCGGCTCTTCCGATATCTTTTGGAGTCAGAGCAGGCGGATACATTATGGGAATATAGTCTTCAAACAACATGTCTCCCGTGAGGAGAAGGAGGGTATCATTATGCTCAACACCATAATGCGGCTGGCACGGTGCGTAATGTTCTTTACGGTTGCTTTTCTAGGCCAGAGCGGGCGTGCCGAGGAAGACGGTATTGATATCTTCCTTAAGGCGGTTATCAGTCAGCAAATTCAATCCCCGATCACCTCGGGGGCGATCTCTTATGAGAAGAAGGTGACTATCGGAGACAGAACGGAAGAGGAGATTAAGAAGGAATCCGATCAATTGATCGCCGATTTCAAAAACGATGTCCCCGATCACCCCTATATCAAGGAGATCATCAGCGGGGTACCGGAAAGAGTGAGAGCCGCGTACTCCCGAACCAGAACAATCAGCGGGCGGTTTCGTTTTGACTATTCTCAAAAGGGGTGCAAGTTTGCGGAAGATCAATTCACCTATGAGGATTTTCCGGAAAGCCCTCTGCGATCAATAAAAAAACAGGTTTCGGGCCGGTTTTCCGATCGCACCGAAGCGGCTATGGAGCTTCCCTTGTCCTCGACGATTTTCGTAGGGAGCACCGCGCCGAATATGGTGCAGTTTCATCAATTAGGGCGTTTAAGGGGTATTCTGGTCACCGGTGTCAGTGCTATTGTAGAAGGTAAGGGCGAGCGGGTCGCGAAAGAAGAGATAAGGCAGCATTTCAAAAAGATTTGTGAAGACAACCGAGATATATCCGTTCTAAAGATCGCTGAGATCAAACCGTTCGAAGACGGTTCGACCTCATACACACTAGAATCCGCCGTCGCTGATAAAGTTACCCAGCGGTTTACGATTGTTCCGAGTATGGGCTATATTTGCCCCAAGATCGAGTTTTACGACCCCTCGTCGGGGAACCTCGTTAAAGAGTATGAAGCCAAAGAATTCGTCAAACTACCCCGTTCTGGGATCTTCTATCCCACGCATTATACTGAATCGGACTATAACGCGTCGACAGGAAAGTTGACTAAAAAGGTGGAAATCACAATCCATCAAGAGACCTTGTCGCTGAACGAACCGATGAGTCCCAAGGACTTTTCCCTGGAAGTCCCCGAAGGTTTTAGGGTTTATGATTCGCGCGACGGCGGAGACGCTCACTATACAGCGGAAGAGGCGGGTGTTTTGACTCTTGAGTCCGACGGCCTCGATTTAGACAAAAAACCTTGGCTGAGAAAAACAACAGAGGGGCTGCCGAGGAAGAATTCCTCCGTACCCAAACAGCGTATAGCCGCGCGCGTTATCCTGATGGCGATCGGATTTGGTTTCATCATTTGGGGGGTGATCGTAAGGATACGAAAGAAAAAAAGCGCCGTTTTCACAGCGCTTTTTTAGTTGATCTCAAGTGTGTTTTAAATCGTCGATGCGCGAGTGGTTTTTTTATTCCACCGTCGGGAAGGCGCTGATCCGAAGACGGGCGGCGCCCATCGGGATGAGCTCCAGCTCCTCGGCCGGGGAGTCTTCCGTGGCGGCGGGGCTTTGCGGCAGCGGGGCGCAGAGCTTGTACTGATCGATGCCCCAGGAGGGGATCTTCTTGCCCATCACCTTGACCGAGAGCGGGACCGCCTCGGCCTCCCAAGGGAAGTTATCTTCGGGCCACGCTTTGGTCTCGATCCGCAGATTCGACAGGTCGATCGCCTCGGGGCTGATCAGGCCGTAGTTCCAATCCGAACCGGGGAAGATATCATAGCTGGGCCAATCCTTCGGATCGAAGCCCGCCTGGACCACATCTTTTCGCCTTTCATAGCCGTCGTTGGGGACGTAGTTCTCTTTGATCTTCAGCGAGAAGGTAAGCGGCCCGCGCGAGAGGGAGACGCTGTTCTTATTCTGCTGCCAGGTCGTCAGGGCAAACGTCATCGGGAGGGTGACCGAGACGGTATCGCCGCTGTTCCAGGGGCGCGTCACGCGCAGCCAGCTGCCGGCTTCCCCGTCGAAGTCGATCATTCGGCCGTTGACCGCCAGGTGCATTCCCTCGCACCACCGCGGAACGCGCAGGTACAGGGGGAAGGTGAGCCCTTCGGCGGCGTCTTCTTTGAGGTTGACGGTCAGTTGAACCTCTTCCTCGAAGGGGTAGCGGGTTTCTTCTTCGATCGTCACCTCCCGGCCGTCGGCGACTTTCGCCGTCACGCTCGAGGCGCCGTACAGCGCCAGGGCCAGACCGCCGTCGGGGGTCGCCTGCCAGAGGTTCTCGACGTAGTAGGGCCACCCGTGGGTGTGGTTGTGCTGGCAGCAGCGGTAGGAGAACGGGTTCATTTCGGTCATCTCGCCGCCGTTATTCAGCCCCGGGGCGTGGTTGCTCTTGTCGGAGATCGGCATATTCGGCGCGGTGAGGTAGCGCAGCCCCTTAAAGTCGGCGGTGAAGGTCGCCGGAGCGGTGTTGAAGGCGACCTCTTCGCAGCGGTCGCACCACAGCGGGTCGGCGGTGATGCGCTCCATAATCATATCGCTGGTCATCTCCTCGAAGACGGCGCAGGTCTCGATCGCCTGACGCGGGTCGATGTATCCCATGCGGGAGTTTTCATCCCCGCCCCACATGCCGCCGGGAACCTGGCCGAAGGCGGCGCGGATCAGCCAGTAGTTGTTGTAGGCGGCGTCCAGGTCCGATTTTTGGCCGGTGTACATCCACCACTCGGCTGGGACGCGGAAGCACTCGGCGATGTTGACGTTGTGCCAGTTGGGCAGCGCGAGATCCTGCCACCAGTCTTGGGTCTTTCGGCGGATCTTCGCGGCGACGTTGAGGAGGAACTCTTCCCCGGTGAGGTTGTAGAGCCAAAAGCAGCTGTAGAGCATATCGCCGGCGCGGCTGGTCTCCCAGAAGGTCGTCAGGAACTTATCTTCCGGGTAACTGTCGGCCCAGCGGAAATAGCGGGTCAGAAATTCGATCACCCGCTCGTCGCCGGTGAACTCGTAGTACGACTGAAGGGTGAACAGGACAAGCATGTTCGGCCAAATATCACAATGTTCGGCGTCCGGGTCGGGGGGGCCGAAGCAGCCGGACTGTTTTTGACTGGCGAGGATCCCCTCGATCCAGGTCTGGGTTTCGGCCAGCATTTCCGGGTCGTTGAGGATGAACGACAGATCGGCGTAGCCGCGCAGCCAGTAGGGGACCTCTTCCCAGCCGTGGTTCCCCCCCTTCATCAGCCAGGCGTTGTCGTCTTTGATCAGCCAGACGCTGATGTCGTTTAAGTGCCCGGTCAGGCCGTCGCGCTGCAGCTCCATATAGCGATACAGCCAGCCGCGCGGCTGCACAGCGCCGACCGGGAGCTTGAGGAGGGGAGAGGGCTTCAGCGGCGCGCGGTTGCCGAGGTAGTGTCCCCCGTAGGCGGCCGGCGGGGCGGCGGTTTCGACGGTGGTCTGGTCGGCGGCCGCCGGGCGGGCGGCGCTCAGAACGAAGGCGGCGCAGGCGAGGAGCAAAAGGAGCCGTTTTTTCATAGCGTGTGTTTCTCCTATAGGGTTGCTGTGGTTGTTATTGATTGCTTATGATTTTTTTCGCGTTTTGCGCCGCGCTTCCGGCGCAGCGCTCAGCGCGGGTACTTCGAGGCGATCCTCTCCAGCGCCTCCTTGCGGGTGGCTGTCCCGGTGACGCCGATCTGCTGGATGGTGATCGACGAGACCGCCGCGGCCAAAAGCGCGGCGTCGGGCCGCGGCAGGCCGAGCGCCACCCCCAGGACGAACGCCGCGTCGGTCGCGTCGCCGGCACCGCAGATGTCGATCGGGCCGGTCACCTCGAACGGTTCGATTGCCGTGACGGTTCCCTCGCTGAACAGGAAGCTCCCCGCCTTGCCGCGGGTGACCAGGACGTCCCGGCCGTTTTGGGCCGCCAGGTGAGCCCCGGCGGCCAGCAGTTCGCGCTGGCGGCTGTCGGCCGAAGGATCGGCGGCGACCCGCGCCGCGCCTCCGTCGCGCCGGCGGCCGGCCAGATCCAGCAGCTCGCTGGCGTTGCACTTGATCATCATTTGCTGGTACTCCCCGGCGTAGGAGCGCGAGTCGGCCAGGAAGAATATCTCGGGGTGGCGGCCCGCCAGATCGGAAACGGCGGCGCGCGTGGCCGGCGAGAGGACCGATCCGGCCTCGAGGGTGAACTGGTCGGAAATAACCACCGCGTCGATCGCGCCGCAGTCGACCACCCGCTTCAGGGCGGAAAGGACCTGCTCGACGGCCGGGCGCGGCGCCGCCTTGCCGGTGCGCATATCGAGGCGGTTGAGTTCCTTCCAGACCCCCTCGCTTTGGCGCATCGGCTTGGTATAGGTCGCCGTGAAGAGCCCGTCGGCGCAAAGCAGCCCATCGGTGTCGGCGCCGATGGCGTGAAGACAGCGGCGCAGCTCGTACCCCTCGCCGTCGTCGCCGCACAGGCCGAAGCAGAACAACTCGGCGCCTAAAGCGGCGAGGTTATTGGCGATGGTCCCCGCCGCGCCGGGGTACAGCGCCTTGCGGCGCACCTGGTAGGCGGTCAGGCCGGTCTCGACCGACGGCTCGTCGAGCGCGGCGTCGATATAGAGGTATTTATCGAGACAGAAATCTCCCATCACGGCGATCCTCGGCCGTTTGGACGACAGCAGCGCCTCTTCCAAGGCAGAGAGATTGGGACGGTACGGCCGCATGGGGTGAATGTCTTTTTCTTGGGGGGGGGGGAACGTATCGCACCCGGTATTTAGGCACCGGGCCGAGCATACAGACGATTGTATCACCGCGGGAAGCCGTTTTCAACACGCTCGGAGGGTTTTCGCGGAGGGGGAGGATGGGTTAAAAAGGGGATTGTTTCGATGAAAAACCAGATAAAATAGAAAATATCGGGAAAATGGCTTGTCTTTGGTCGATAAAATGCGTATAATAAGAAGGATACAGTTAGATATACTTAGGGGTACTATAGGGTCAACGCTTTTTCAAGCGCCCCCCCCCCCGCCCAAGATACGCGGAGATTTGACCGTGAGCAGTCACACATCCTACGAGCATATGACGCTGCGCGAGTTAAAGGCCTTGCCCGAGGTGCGTCTTCTTCCGGGCTGGCACGAGATGCCTAAGGCCGAGATTATCCGCCGATTAGCGGAAAACGCGAGGAACGCCTCCAAAAAGGGGAAGAAGGCCCGCGCCAAAGAGGCCCCGTCGGCGAAGGAACCGGCCGCGGCCAAGCCGCCGCGCGGGCAAAAAGGCCAAGCGGCCCCGGCATCCGAGGCAAAGACGGGCAAGTCCGCCGCCAAAGAAAGCAAAAATACCGGGAAGAGCGCCGGGAAAAGCGCCGCCAAACAGACGCCCGAGGCCAAGCCGCCGAAGAAGGCCGCGGGCAAAAAAGCCGCTGAAGACGCGGTGATCGAAGCGGCCGCCAAGAAAAAACAGACCGGCTCCAGACAATCGAAAAAAGTCACTCCCGAAATGCCCGCCGCGCTGGTGAGCAAGGGGAACAAAGCGGGCAAGAGCCTCGACGAAGAGAAAAACGCCCCCAAAACCGCCAAGGGCCGCGCGAGGAAGCAGCCCGAAGTCAAACCCGAAGTCCCCGCCGAGGAAGAAGTGAAGCGGTCGGCCAAGCAAGAGGAAGCCAAGGCCGAGGCCGCCAAGCCGGCCCGAAAAAGAGCCGAACTTCCCCCCAAAGAGGAGCCCGAGGAGATCGAGTCGATCCAGGTTCGTTCCGATCAGGAGCGCCTGCGGCGCCTTCAGGAGGCAAAACAGCTGCGCAGCACCCTCGCCACCCCCCAAATCGAGGGGCAGGAGCCGGAGGATCGTCTGGTCCTCACGGCGCTGGGGCCGTACTGGCTCCACGTCTGGTGGGAGATCAGCCCGAAGATGGTGCAGAAGGCCCGTTCGGTTTTGGCGCGCGACTGGTTCGCCGCCGAGCCGGTGCTGCGCCTGATGCGGGGGATCCCCAACTCGATCGGCAATTTGCGCTGGGAGATCTTCTCGGAGCAAAAAATCGTCGGCGGGGTCTTTAACTGGTACCTGAAGGTCGACGACCCTCCCCAGATGTACCAGGTGGAAATCGGTTACCGCTACAAGAACGGTTTCTATTCTCTGCTGACCAGCGGCACGGTCGAGACCCCCGAGAACTACGAGCAGGAGGGGATGAGTCCCCAGACCGGCTGGCGTCCCCGCTACGACACGGGGCGCTACCCGCGCGGCCGCGGTTTCGGCGGCGGCTCGATCGTGCTTGACGAGGAAGATATCGCCGGCCTGTACGACGCCCCGTTTAATTTGACGGTCGACGCGGAGGTGATCATCAAGGGAACGACCTCCCCCAACGCCCGGCTGACGATCCGCGACAAACCGGTGAAGGTGGAATCGGACGGGACCTTCTGGGTTCCCTATCGTCTTCCCGAACGGCGGCATATCTTCCAGGTCGTCGCCTCGGCGATCGACGGAACGCAGACCCGCACCATCGTCATGGCGATCGACCGCAATACCAAAGAGCTCGAGACGGTTCACGACTATCCCGAGGAATAGGGGGCGCTGTTCTTCCCCCGGGTATAATGTTTCTCCCCCGGGAGTATAATGTCGGGCTATGGAACGGATCGAGGATTTTAGCGCCCTTCCCGCCGGCTGTGCCGGCGGGCTTTTGTCGATAGGGAAGTTCGACGGCGTTCATCTGGGGCACGCCGAACTGCTCAAAACATTGACAAGCAACGCGCGCCGGCTCGGCGTCCCTTCGGTCGTCATGACGTTCGATCCGCCGCCGCTGTCTTTTATCGCGCCGCAGCGGCTCTCCCCCCCGCTGTATACCCTGCCGACCAAGATCCGATGGATCGAGTCGTTCTCGCCCGATTATCTTCTGCTGGTTTCGGCCGACCGCGAGTTCTTCGCGCAAAGTCCCGAGGAGTTCTTTCACTCGACGGTTCTCTCGTCGCTGCGGGCCGCCGGGCTGGTCGAAGGGGCGAATTTTACCTTTGGCCGTGATCGCGCCGGCAACGGCCGGACGCTGCGCGCGCTGTGTGAAAAACATCGGCTCTTCTTAGAGATTGTCCCCTCCGTCGACTGTTTGGGGGAACCGGTCTCCAGCAGCCGGATCCGGCGATTGATTCGCGACGGGGCCGTCGATGCCGCCGCGCTTCTTTTGATGAGTCCCTATACCCTCGAGGGGGTCTGTGTTCCCGGGGAACACCGGGGGAGCACGCTTGGGTTTCCGACGGCGAATGTCGCTCAGGTCGTCACGCTGATCCCCGGGGCGGGGGTCTACGCCGCGGCGGCCCGGGCGGCGGGGGGCCGTTTCCCGGCCGCGGTGTCGATCGGGGGGAATCCGACCTTCGGCGTCGAGGCGGCGAAGATCGAGGCGCATTTGATCGGCTACGGCGGCGGCGACCTCTACGGCGAGCCGATCACGCTGGAACTGCGCAAAAAGCTGCGCGATCTTGTTGATTTCCCCTCCGCCGAGGCGCTGATCGATCAGATCAGACGGGACGTGGCGCGGGTCAAAGAGATTGTCGATTGATTAAAACAGCGAACGGACGCCTAAGGGCGTCTTTGAAAGGATAAAAAAAGGGAAGGCGTTTGCCTTCCCTTTTTTTGCGCGTCAATCAGCGCGTGTTCTCGTCCTGGGACTAGAACCAGCCGAGGGCCTCGAAGCTGTACTTCACGATCAGCCCGGCGGCGACGACCGAAACCATGCTCATCAGCTTGATGAGGATGTTCAGCGAAGGACCGGTGGTGTCCTTGAAGGGGTCGCCGACGGTGTCGCCCACGACGGTGGCCTTGTGCGGCTCGGACTTCTTGCCGCCGAACATACCGGTTTCGATGTACTTCTTCGCGTTGTCCCACGCGCCGCCGGCGTGGGCCATATAGACGGCGACGCAGAAGCCGCAGGTGAGGGTCCCGACCAGCAGGCCGATGACGCCGGTCACGCCGAGGAAGACCCCGACGACCACCGGCAGAATCAGACCGAGGACCGACGGAAGGATCATCTCTTTCTGAGCGGCCTTTGTCGAGATGGCGACCGGCTTCTTGTAATCCGGCTTGGCCTTGTACTCCATAATGCCCGGGATCTCGCGGAACTGACGGCGGACCTCCTCAACCATGCCGGAGGCGGCACGGCCGACGGCCTGCATCGTCAGGGCGCCGAAGACGAAGACGCTCATGGCGCCGAGGAAGATGCCGACGAGGACCTTCGGGTTGATCAGGTTGCAGGAGTAGTAGTTCATCCAGTCGATCATGTTGGCCGACTTGACCGAAGCCATCTCGGGCTTCTCGTTATCGGTCGGGATGAACGGGCAAAGGGCGGCGGTATCGGCGCTGATCAGCTGCGGACCGGCCTTGGTATCGAGGGCCTTCCAGGCCTCGTTGGACTGAGCCCAAGTTGTTGTGGCGCCGCGGTAAATCGGGGTATCCTCAGCGGAGTTTTTCGCCTGACTGGGCATCACCAGATAGGTTTCGGGGAACCACTCGTGACCGGCGGCCTTGGCGGCTTCCTTCTCTTTCTGGGTGTTCTCGCCGTAGAAGACGACGAAGCGGTCGGCGACCTTGTAGTAGCCGTAAGCGTTGGGCGAATCTTTCTCGATCCGCTCCACGGCCGTGGCGCCCCAGCGCTCGAAACCGACGCGGACTTCCTCGACGTAGGCGGCCAGCAGAGCCAGCGCGGTGAGCGCGGCCGAACCGATGGCGAAGCCCTTGCCGGTCGCGGCGGTGGTGTTCCCCAGCGAGTCCAGAGCGTCGGTCCGCTCACGGACTTCCGGCGGAAGCTCGGACATCTCGGCGTTGCCGCCGGCGTTGTCGGCGATCGGGCCGTAAGCGTCGGTCGCCAGGGTGACCCCCAGGGTCGAGAGCATACCGACCGCGGCGATACCGACACCGTACAGACCGAGCGAGAAGAGCTTCACGTCACCAAACTGGAAGTTGGTAGTGAAACCGAAGGCGAGGATCGTGGCGATACCGACGATCACGACCGGAGCCCAGGTGCTGAACATACCTTCGGCGATACCGGCGATGATGACGGTGGCCGGACCGGTCTTCCCCTGTTCGGCGATCGACTGGGTCGGCTTGTATTCGTAACTGGTGCGGTACTCGGTCCACTTACCGATCAGCCAGCCGGCGAACAGACCGGTGATGACGGAAAGACCCGCTCCCTTGGCGGTGCCGGGAAGCATGAAGTACGAAATGAGGACGGAGAGAACCGCGATGATGAGCGACGGCATGTTGACGCCCTTGCCGAGCGCTTTGAGGAGCGTCCCCTGATCGGCCTTCTCGTCGGTCTTGACGAGGAAGATGCCGAGGATCGAGGCGGCCGTTCCGACGGCGGCCAGAAGGATGGGGAGGAACAGCGCCTTGAGCTGAATCTCTTGCGCGGCCCCCATGGCGGCGAACGCGGCGACGCCCAGGGCGGCGGTGGAGAGGATCGAACCGCAGTACGACTCGTAAAGGTCGGCACCCATACCGGCGACGTCGCCGACGTTGTCGCCGACGTTGTCGGCGATGGTGGCCGGGTTGCGCTTGTCGTCTTCCGGGATACCGGCTTCGACCTTACCGACCAG
>JAFRFG010000013.1 GCA_017434455.1 Thermoguttaceae bacterium
AGCTTTTTGGTTTGAAGGGGCCGGTCGGTATTCGGCCGCTCGTCCTGCTACTTAGCTGCCCCCCAGATGGTCTGCCGGCTTGCCGCACTTTGCTGGCGGATGACTGGGGAGGTGAGCGTGACTTTTTGTGGGGGGCAGCGTGTGATGGCGTTTTGATGAGTTATGTTGTGTGGGCTTTGTTTTTTTCTAGGTGTCTTTGTTTTTTTGTTTGCCTCCGGCGGCCCCTGCCCGGGGAGGGCAAGCGCAGCGCGCTTGACCGCGGAAGCCGCATACCCTCCCGTGAGTAGGAAGATCACCGGGGCAAATGCGCGGTCCGTTGGACCGCTGACTGTTTTCATTTATGAGGCAGCGCCCGCAGCGCGGCCGAACGGCTGCCCCACAAATAGCCAAGGGAATAGTGCCCGTCGCGGCTCGCGACCCGTCGTGGCTCGCGACCCGCCGGGCCTCCCGGCCCTACCGCGGCTCGCGGTTGATCACGATCAGCACCATCTCCCACGCCCCAACCTCGGGAAGCTCAAACGCCCGATAAGGACCATCCACCTCACCGGCACTAACAATACTCTCGTTCCCCTCCCGATCATAAACGGTAATTTTCTCCGCCGCGGTTCTGACCTTCACCACCGCCTTTTGCGCGGCGTCATACGTCGCGTTGTAAAAGACCATCGCCGCCGGTTCCCCCTGCGCGTCTACCCGAACCCAAAGGTTCCCCCGCTCAAAACTGTCTACCCACGCGACTAAACGATCCTTCGATAACCACCGCATCAGCCGCTTCAGCTGACATTGCTTCGGATACGACTGAAAATAATTCCAGGGATGATACCCCGAGACGGCAATCCGCCCCCCGAGAGAGTTCTCAAAAATCACCATACTGGCCGCAGCCGTGACCTCCCCCGAGTAATCGATCAATCTCGCTAAAACCCGAGCGCCCGGACCCGTCGGCCTAAACCCGTACGCCCGATCTCGCCAGAATGACTGCCGCTGATCCCGGTCCATCCCGGCAAACTCCCCGTTGATATCGTCATCCGTGTACTGCTCGATCGAATCGACCGCGTACTCCGCGGCAACCTCCGCCCCGGTCAGCTCACCGCGCCCTGCGCCGTTCAAAACCGATAGCCCCGCTTGGTCAAGATAAACACCGCGCGATAAAATAGCGTCGGTCTCCTCCGGGGTAATCCCCATTAAATAACCGTTCGATACCAAAACCACCGGCGAACCCTCGTCGCGGTACGCGACGGGAATCCCCGAGTCCGCGATCGGACGCATCATCTGACTCATTGCGTTCCACGCCGGATTGTCGGCGTCTGTCCGCTTCCACATCGGGAAAACCCCCGCCGTCGGCTTTCTGCCCAACTGGGCGGCCAGCTTGTCGTAAAACGGACGCCACGCCGCCAGCTCGGCGATTAACGGCTCGTAATAACTCACCGGCTCGTGATTCATCGTCATGACGTTAAACGCCGCGCCCGTGCTTCCCGCCGCCATGTCTACCGCCGCCTCTAACGCTGTAATGTGGCGCGATTTCTGAAGCGGCGCGTACGGGAAATTCTCGATCTCCGACTCGATCACACGAACCTCGGGCGGTAAAAGCGAAACCTGACGACCGAGATCATGCGCCTTGCCCGCCAGATCGCCGATACTGTCCTGCATGTAAAAACCGCCGCCCGGCCGCCACCAGACCGGCGCGTTGTTCGGACCGGCCAATGTCTTGGACCATCGGGCGAAGTCGTAACCCTCCTCGTACCGCTCACCCGTCATGAAACCTAACGGCAGTCCCGGACGGACCGCGTGGACCGTCTTTTCGATCAGCGCGAACAACTCGTTGATCGAATCGCTGTTGCATTCGTGGACCAGTGCCCGGATCTTCATGTCGCCCATCTGGCCGGCAAGCTCCTCACGCGTGACCGTCCGACCTAGCTTCTTGCCGATTCGCTCCATACACGTGTCACAATAACAGCAGCTTCCGGCGTTGCCAACACTGTCGATCCAGTGCCCGCAGCGAACGTCGTCGTCGATCCAAATGTAATCGGGGTCCGCCTCGGCCATCGCCGTGTAAATCGTGACGATCCGATCACGAAAGATCGGCTGATTCATGCAAAGCGTTCCCTCGGCCACACGACCGTCTAACGTGATTGCCCGGGGATACTCCGGGCCGATCGCCAGCGGCAGCGCCTCCGGATGGTGACCGAGCGTGCAGAGAATGTTAATGCCGCTTTTATAACCGTGCGCCTTGGCCCGCGCGATCCGTTCTTTCATGACCGAAATGCGTTGCAAAAACAGATCGACCGGCGCGGGGGTGTGTACCGACTCGGTGAATAAGGTCAGCTCGTCGGTTACCCCGGGATAACGGTCGAAAATCGCCAGTAGATCGTCGTACCGATCACTCTCCTCCCAGATGCTCCGCCCCAGACGAAATGAAATCGAGGCGCGATCCAGCGGCGTCTGATAGTCAATCGCGGCCCCCTCCTCGCATCGACCAGCGGCGGCGAACACAGTGAAAAACAGAATGCTCGTTAACAGAACACAAACACGGCGATATTTCATATTGCTGGAATCCTTAACGTGAATGGTGAAAGGGCTTCGTGACGGACGTAAATAAATCTACTTCCCCGATGCGCGAAAGTCAATATTTTCCCGGAGGACCTTCGCGTTGTGGAAATCGGGGCTTCGCCTTGGTATACTTAAAAGGTGTCCCCGCCCGCTTAAAACGATATTGACTTCACCGATTCCGCCCGCCAATAACAGGAGTGACTCGATCATGATGAGATGCCCCCTTCTTTGCCTGGGACTGATCCTCTGCTCGGCTTTGGGCTGGTCGGCTGAAAACGAAAAGAACACTCCCCTGACCGAGCCGGGGATTGTTCTTTCCTTCGACGATTCGGGGAATCTCCCCCTCTGGGCGGAACAGATCGAACTGTTTCAAAAGTATGGCGCTCGGGCGACCTTCTTTGTGACGAACCCCGCCGAATTAAGCGACACCGAAGCGGCCGCGCTCAAGAAACTCGCCGACAGCGGCATGGCGATCGGTGTCCACGGTGTGCATCATGTCGCCTCGGTCGACTATGTCAATGAACATGGAACCGAGGCGTTTTTAGCCGATGAGGTACGCCCCGCGCTGGAGACTCTGCGAAATGTCTATGGCTTGAATCCCACCTCGTTCGCCTATCCGTACAGCCAGGGGGATGCCCGAACCGACGCGGCGCTCCAAACCCTGTTTTGTCATGTCCGAACCGGCTATTCCTCCGGGAAGCCGCTGGCCGAAAGCGATCCGTTCTTTATCCCCTTGGAGACGGTGGATCAGGTTTTTACGATGGGGGCTTGGAGCTGCGATATGGCCACTGAAAAGATCGTGGAAACCCAGGTCTATCCGGCACTGGAACGGCTCAAGGAGCGATCGGAGATTATTGTCTTTTTAGCTCATAAAATCTCGCCCGAAGGGCAACAGTATTTTATTAAACCGGATATTCTGGAAATGATTCTCAAAAGGTGTTCCGAACTGGGACTGAGGTTCTATACGTTCGACGATCTTCCCAGCCGATGGCCCGAACAGAACTAAAAGGGAGATTTTGAAATATGCGAACGATCGCTCTTACTATCGTGACGCTTTTGACCCTGGCGGCTTCCGCGGTTGTGGCACAGGAGCAGAAAGACGAATCAACCCTGGCCCCGGGTGTTCTTCTGACCTTCGACGACCGGCACAATATCCATCACTGGACACAGCAGCTGGAGCTGTTCGAGAAGTACGGCGCCCGCGCGACCTTCTTTATCAACGGTCCCGAGCAATTCACACAGCAGGAGACAGCTGATCTGAAGCTGTTGGCCGATGCCGGAATGGCAATCGGGGTGCACGGGGTCCATCACGTTAAATCGGTCGACTATATCGAGGAACACGGCGCCGAGGCGTTTTTGGCCGAGGAGGTTGTCCCCGCGCTGGAGGCACTGCGCGCCATTGGTCTGGAACCGACCAGCTTCGCCTATCCGATGAGCCAGCATGACGCGCGAACCGACGCGGCGCTGAAGACCCTCTTCCGCCACGCGCGATCCGGGAAGGGTATCCCCGAGGGAAAGACGATGGCCGAAACCGACCTGTTCTTTACCCCCGTGTCCGAGGTAAAAGAGACCTTTACCTTCGTCGGTCGAGGGAACGATATGTCGTCGCCGGAATCGATCGAAAAACATGTCTTTCCGGCCTTGCAGCGGGCCAAAGACCGAGGGGAAATCGTCGTTTTCTACTCGCACAATATCGCTCCCGAAGGAAAATCCCACTTCATTCGTCCCGCTGTTTTGGAGATGATTCTTGCCAAAGCCAAGGAGCTGGGACTGAAATTTTATACCTATGACGACCTGCCTTAGTCGATGGAATAGCTTTTGATCTTTCGGAGGAGACTATGAAAACGATCTGTCGCTGTGCCCTGTTTGTTGTATTGCTGCTCACCGCGTTCCGCAGCCGAGCGGACTTCCCCATCGTTCTGCCTCCGATCCCGACTCCTGAGGTCGAAATCTGGGTCGCTCCCGACGGGGACGATGGTGCCGAGGGAACAAAACAGCGGCCCCTGGCTACCTTCGCCGCGGCGGTGAAAGCGGCCGCGGCGGCGCGGCAGGCCCGGCCGGAGGCGGCCCTTTGCGTCTATTTCGGTGAAGGCGTCTATCCTATGGCCGAAACGGTCGCGATCGAATCCCTGGCGGGAACCGCCGACAAACCGATCCTCTTCCGTTCGGCTCCGGGGGCCGCGGGAAAGGTCCGTTTTTCCGGGACGGCTTTTGTCGACGGCTGGGAACCGTTGGCCGACAGTGACTTTTGGCGTCAGGCGCCGGAGGAGTTTCGCCAGCGCGTTCGGCCCGAAGCTCTGGGGAAGATTTTAACCGCTCCCTATATGGCGTATCGGACGGAAACTTACGCGCCGAATGTCTACGGTCAGCGTCAGGAGATGTTTGTCGGTTCCCGGGCCCAAACGCTCGCCCGCTGGCCGAATGACGGCTTTGCCGAGGCGGGGCAGGCCCTCGGCGCCACGCCGATTACCTCGTGGGCTCAGGAAGGGACAAAAGAGGGCGTCTTTGAGGCAGCCGCCGATCAACGCGTCGGGTGGGATACCGAACCCGATCCTTTTTTGTTTGGTTATTGGTTCTGGGATTGGAGTGAGTCGTTCGAACGTCTGGGGGCAATCGAGCAAAGGGACGGTACCCAGGTGATCCATATCGGGGAGCCGCACACCTCCTCGTACGGCTATAAACACCACCTTCGTTACTACGGTTTCAACCTGCTGTGCGAACTTGATACCCCCGGAGAGTACTATATCGACCGTGCCGGAGAGCGTGTTTTTTGGATCCCTCCCGCTGAGGAACAGACCGAATCCCCCGAATTGGTGACCTTTGAGAAACCCTGGTTCCTGTCGATCAAAAACTGCGCGCACTTAGTTTTCGCCGGTTTGACTTTTGATGGCGGTTTTGGGGGCGCCTTCTCGATTCATGACAGTGACTCGATCCTTCTGGCCGATTGTACCGCGAAGCGTTTTGGCAATACCGCCGTGGAGATGATCGGTGGTTCCGACTGCGGCTGCTATCATACCGAATTGAATACCCTCGGTTTCGGCGGTTTTGTCCTGAAGGGGGGAGACCGGAAAACCTTAACCGATTCGGGATATTTCTTGTCCCACTGCAAGGTGTTCAACTTTTCCCGAATCAAGCGGACCTACGCGCCGGCGATCCTCGCCGTGGGGTGCGGGATGAAGTTCGAGCATTGCGAGTTTGCCGGATCGAGTTCCTCGGCGGCCCGTCTGGAGGGGAACGAGATGCTGATCGAGTATTGTCATTTCCACGACTTGGTTCGTGAGTCGGATGATCAGGGGGGGATCGACGTCTACTACAATCCTTCTTATCGTGGGAATGTCATTCGCTATAACCTCTGGGAAAATATCGTCGGCGGGACTCACTGCGGGGCGGCGGGGGTCCGGCTCGACGATATGATCTCCGGTTTTCACATCTACGGCAATGTCTTTGTCCACTGCGGCGCGGCGTTGTTCGGCGCGATCCAGATCCACGGGGGAAAAGATAACCTGGTGGAGAGGAACCTCTTCTTGGACTGCCGCGCGGCGGTGAGTTTTTCCGCCTGGGGAGATCGCTATACGCGCGCTTGGACCGACCCTCAGTCCCCCGATTATCCGGTCATGCGCAAAAAATGTTATGAGGATGTCGATATCACCTCCGCGCTGTGGAGGGAACGTTACCCCGAACTGGAAAAAATCGCCGAAGATCCCAATGTCAACACGGTGGCTCACAACTGGATCGTGAATTGTCAGGATCCGTTCCTGCGTCTTCACGATGGGGTGATTCAAGAAGGGAATATCGAGGAGAAGATCGAGGGGGCGACGGTCGAATCGCTCTGCGAGAGTGAGTCGCTCCAGCGGGCCGGGCTGGAACCGATTTCGCTCGATGAGATCGGCCCGAAGCCGGATAGTTTCCTAAAGGACTAGCATTGTTTCACCACCCAATACGTCGATGAAAGTATGAAAACGACCTGTCGCTGTGCCGTGCTTTTGGCACTGTTGTTTACCGCCTCTTGGTGTCAGGCGGACTTCCCGATCGTTCTGCCCCCGATCCCGACCCCCGAGGTTGAAATCTGGGTCGCTCCCGATGGGGACGATACCGCCAAAGGGACAAAACAACAGCCGCTGGCTACCTTTGCCGCGGCGGTGAAAGCGGCCGCGGCTGCGCGGCGGGGCCGGCCGGAGTCGGCCGTTTGCGTCTATTTTGGGGAAGGCGTCTATCCGGTCTGTGAAACGGTGACGATCGATTCCCTGGCGGGAACCTCCGACAAACCGATCTTCTTCCGTTCGGCACCGGGGGCCGCGGGAAAGGTCCGTTTTTCCGGGACGGCTTTTGTCGACGGCTGGGAACCGCTGGCCGAGAGTGACTTCTGGCGGCAGGCGCCGGAGGCGTTTCGTGCCCGTATTCGGCCCGAAGCGATCGAGAAGATATTAACCGCCCCCTACACGCCGTACCGGACCGAAACCTACGCGCCGAATGTCTATGGCCAGCGCCAGGAGATGTTCGTCGGCTCCCGGGCCCAAACCCTTGCTCGCTGGCCGAATGACGGCTTTGCCGAATCGGGGAAAGCCCTCGGCGCCACGCCGAAGACCTCGTGGGCCCACGACGGTACCGTAGAGGGAATTTTTGAGGCCGCCGCCGATCAACCACCTTGTTGGGATACCGAGCCCGATCCTTTTTTGTTTGGCTATTGGTTCTGGGATTGGAGTGAGTCGTTCGAACGTCTGGGGGCAATCGAACAACGAGACGGTATTCAGGTGATTCATATCCAAGAACCGCATACCTCCTCGTACGGCTATAAACACCACCTTCGTTACTACGGTTTCAACCTGCTGTGCGAACTCGACGCCCCCGGAGAGTGTTATATCGACCGTGCCGGAGAGCGGATTTTCTGGATCCCCCCTGCCGGAGACCAAAGTGTCTCCCCCGAGCTGGTGACCTTTGAGCGGCCCTGGTTCCTGTCGATCAAAAACTGCGCGCACTTGGTCCTCGCCGGTCTGACTTTTGACGGCGGCTTTGGAGGCGCGGTCTCGATCCACGACAGTGACTCGATTCTTCTGGCTGATTGCACTGTGAAGCGTTTCGGCAAGACCGCCATAGAAATGATCGGTGGTTCCGACTGCGGCTGCTATCATACCGAATTGAGCACCCTCGGTTTCGGAGGTTTTGTCCTGAAGGGGGGAGACCGGAAAACGTTGACCGATTCGGGATATTTCTTGTCCCACTGCAAGGTGTTCGACTTTTCCCGAATCAAGAGGACCTACGCGCCGGCGATCCTCGCCGAAGGGTGCGGCATGAAGTTTGAGCATTGTGAGTTTGCCGAATCGAGTTCCTCCGCGGCCCGTCTGGAGGGGAACGAGATGCTGATCGAGTATTGCTATTTTCACGACGTGGTCCGAGAGTCGGACGATCAGGGGGGAATCGACGTCTACGACAATCCCTCCTATCGGGGGAATGTCATTCGCTATAACCTTTGGGAAAATATCGTCGGCGGGACCCACTGCGGCGCGGCGGGGGTGCGGCTCGACGATATGATCTCCGGTTTTCACATCTACGGCAATATCTTTGTCCACTGCGGCGCGGTGAACTTCGGCGCGATCCAAATTCACGGGGGAAAAGATAATCTGGTGGAGAACAACATCTTCTTGGATTGCCGAGCGGCGGTAAGTTTCAATCGTTGGGGGGAACGCTACACACGAACGTTCCACGATCCGGATGCTCCCGACTATCAATCGATCCACAAAAAGTGTTATGAGGATGTCGATATCACCTCCGATTTATGGCGGGAGCGTTATCCCCAGTTGGCGGCCGTCGCGGAAGACCCCGATGTGAATACGGTGGTTCGCAATTGGGTCGTGAACTGCCCGGAGATATTTAAGAATAGGGGTGATATGGTGATTCACGAGGATAACATCGAAGAGAAGATCGACGGGGCGACGGTTGAATCGCTCTGCCGCCCCGACGCGCTGGGGAAGGTCGGCTTGGAACCGATTCCGCTCGAGGAGATCGGCCCGAAGCCGGGCGGTTTTTTGAAGGACTAGAATTATTTCTCCAAAGATAAATATTGAGGATGAAAGTATGAAAACGACCTATCGTTATGCCGCGCTTTTGGCGCTGTTGCTCATCGCTTCCTGGTGCCGGGCGGATTTCCCGATCGTTCTGCCTCCGATCCCGACCCCCGAGGTTGAAATCTGGGTCGCTCCCGATGGGGACGATACCGCCGAGGGAACGAAACAGCAGCCGCTGGCCACCTTCGCCGCGGCGGTGAAAGCGGCCGCGGCGGCGCGGCAAACTCATCCGGAGGCGGCTGTTTGCGTTTATTTCGGCGAAGGGGTCTATCCGATCTGTGAAACGGTGACGATCGACTCTCTGGCGGGGACGGCCGACAAGCCGATCCTCTTCCGATCGGCACCGGGCGCCGCGGGGAAGGTCCGTTTCTCGGGGACGGCTTTTGTCGACGGCTGGGAGCCGTTGGCCGAGAGCGACTTTTGGCGTCAGGCGCCGGAGGAGTTTCGCGCCCGCGTTCGGCCCGAGGTCCTTTCAAAGATCTTAACCGCCCCCTATACGGCGTATCGGACGGAAACTTACGCGCCGAATAGTTACGGCCGGCGTCAGGAGATGTTTGTTGGCTCCCAGGCCCAAACGCTCGCCCGCTGGCCGAATGACGGCTTTACCGAATCGGGGCAGGCCCTCGGCGCCACGCCGATTTCCTCGTGGGCTCAGGAAGGGACGGCCGAAGGTATTTTTGAGGCCGCCGCCGATCAGCGCGCCGGATGGGACGCCGAGCCCGATCCGTTCTTGTTTGGCTATTGGTTCTGGGATTGGTGTGAGTCGTTCGAACGCCTGGGGTCAATTGAGCAAAGGGATGGTGTCCAGGTGATCCATATCGGGGAACCGCACACCTCTTCGTACGGTTATAAGCATCACCTTCGTTACTACGGCTTTAACCTGCTGTGCGAACTCGACACCCCCGGAGAGTACTATATCGACCGTGCCAGTGATCGGATTTTCTGGATCCCTCCTGAAGGAGATCAGAGTATGTCCCCCGAGTTGGTGACCTTTGAGCGGCCCTGGTTCCTGTCGATTAAGAACTGCGCGCACTTGGTCCTCGCCGGGCTGACTTTTGACGGCGGCTTTGGAGGCGCGGTCTCGATTAGGGATTCGGACTGCGTCCTTCTGGCCGACTGCGTGGCGACCCGTTACGCGAATACCGCGGTCGAGATTGCCGGCGGTTCCGGCTGCGGCTGTTATCACACCGAACTTAATACCCTCGGTTACGGCGGTTTTTCCTTAACGGGGGGGGACCGAAAAACCCTGACCGACTCGGGGCATTTTTTATCCAACTGCAAGGTGCTCGATTTCTCTCGAATCAAGAGAACCTACGCCCCGGCTTTTTGGGCCAATGGGTGCGGAATCAAAGTCGAACATTGCGAGTTTGCCGGCTCGAGTTCCTCGGCGGCCGGCCTGGGAGGGAATGAGATATTGATCGAGTACTGCTATTTCCATGATTTGGTTCGGGAGTCGGACGATCAGGGGGGAGTCGACATTTACTACAATCCTTCGCTTCGCGGAAATGTCATTCGCTATAACCTCTGGGAGAATATCGTTGGCGGGACCGATTGCGGTGCGGCGGGAGTGCGGCTCGATGATATGATCTCCGGTTTCCATATCTACGGCAACATCTTCGTCCACTGCGGCGCGGTACAATTCGGCGCGATCCAGATCCATGGAGGGAAAGACAATATCGTGGAGAATAACCTCTTTTTGGACTGCAACGCGGCGGTGAGTTTCACTCCTTGGGGAGATCGCTATACACGCGCGTGGACCGATACCGAGTCTCGTGACTATAAACCTACCCACAAAAACTGCTACGAGGACGTCGATATCACCTCGGATGTATGGCAAAAACGTTATCCCGAGTTGGCGAAAATCGCTGAGGACCCTGACATGAATACCGTGGTCCGCAACTGGATCGTGAATTGCCCCGAGGCGTTTAAACGTATGTGCGATAGGGTGATTCGCGAAGGGAATGTCGAAGAGAAGATCGACGGGGCGACGGTTGAATCGCTCTGCGAGCCGGACGCGCTGGGGAAGGTCGGCCTGGAACCGATTCCGCTCGGGGAGATCGGTCTGAAGGCGGGCAGTTTTTTGAAGGACTAGAGAATATCCCTTTACAGACGGGGAAGAGAGAATGAAAACGACCTGTCGCTGTGCCGCGCTTATGGCGCTGTTGCTTGCCGCCTCTTGGTGCCGGGCGGATTTCCCGATCGTTCTGCCTCCGATTCCGGCCCCCGAGGTTGAGATCTGGGTCGCTCCCGATGGGGACGATGCCGCCGAAGGGACAAAACAGCGGCCGCTGGCTACCTTCGCCGCGGCGGTGAAGGCGGCCGCGGCGGCGCGGCAAGCCAAGCCGGAGGCGGCCGTTTGTGTTTATTTCGGGGAAGGCGTCTATCCGTTTTCCGAAACGGTCACGATTGACTCACTGGCGGGGACGGCCGACAAACCGATCCTCTTCCGTTCGGCTCCGGGCGCCGCGGGAAAGGTTCGTTTTTCCGGGACGGCTTCTGTCCAAGGGTGGGAACCGTTGGCCGAGAGCGACTTCTGGCGTGAGGCGCCGGAGGAGTTTCGCTTGCGCGTTCGGCCCGAGGCGGTGGGGAAGATATTGACCGCCCTCTATACGCCGTATCGGACCGAAACCTACGCGCCGAACGTCTATGGCCAGCGTCAAGAGATGTTTGTCGGTTCCCGGGCCCAAACGCTTGCCCGCTGGCCGAATGACGGCTTTGCCGAATCGGGGCAGGCCCTCGGCGCCACACCGCTTTCCACAGGGGGTCATGAAGGGACTGCGGAGGGTATTTTTGAGGCGGCCGCCGATCAGCCGCCTTGTTGGGATACCGAACCTGTCCCGCTCATGTCCGGCTACTGGTTCTTCGATTGGAGCGAGTCGTTCGAACAGATCGAGTCGATCGAACATCGAGACGATGCCCCGCAGGTGGTTCATATCAAAGAACCGCATACCTCCATGTTTGGCTATCGGCATCATTTCAACTACTATGGATTCAACCTCCTCTGTGAACTCGACACCCCGGGCGAGTACTACATCGACCGTGAGGCGGACCGTATCTTCTGGATTCCTCGCGAGGGGGAGGAGAAGCAGACTGTCGAACTGGTGACGTTTGATCGGCCGTGGTTTCTGACGATCGAAAACTGCGCGCATTTGGTCATTGCCGGTTTGACCTTCGATGGCGGCATGGGCGGCTTGGCGGCGATTCATGGCAGCGACTCGATTCTTTTGGCCGATACCACGGTGAAGCGTTTTGGACAGACCGCCTTGGAGATCATCGGTGGTTCCAACTGCGGCTGTTATCATACCGACATAAGTACCCTGGGGCTCGGAGGTATCTTCCTGCAAGGGGGAGATCGAAAAACATTGACCGAATCGGGGCATTTTTTGTCCCATTGCAAGGTGTTCGACTTCTCCCGTCTGAAGAGAACTTACGCTCCGGCGTTTTGGGCAGGGGGGTGCGGAATCAAAGTCGAACATTGCGAGTTTGCCGGCTCGAGTTCCTCGGCGGCCAGTTTGGGGACGAACGAACTGGTGATCGAGTACTGTTATTTCCACGATCTGGTTCGTGAGTCGGACGATCAAGGGGGGATCGACGCTTGGTTCGATCCTTCACTCCGCGGAAATATCATTCGCTATAACCTCTGGGAAGATATTCTGGGGGGCCCCGATACCATGGGGGCGGCAGCGGTGCGGCTCGACGATATCATCAGCGGTTTTAAGGTCTACGGCAATATCTTTGTCCACTGCGGCGCGGCGAGTTTCGGCGCGGTTCAGATCCATGGGGGAAAAGACAATATCGTTGAGAATAACATCTTTTTGGACTGCAACGCGGCGGTGAGTTTCAATCATTGGGGAGAACGATACACGCGAACGTTTAACGATCCCGAATTTGACGCTTACGGGCCGACCCACAGAAACTGCTACGAAGAGGTCGATATCACCTCCGAACTGTGGCAAAAGCGTTATCCCGAATTGTCGACAATTGCCGAGGACCCCGATGTGAATACGGTGGTTCGCAACTGGATCGTGAACTGCCCGGTGTCGTTTAAGCGTATGGGCGATATGGTGACTTGCGAGGGGAATGTCGAAGAGAAGATCGACGGGGCGACGGTTGAGTCGCTCTGCCGGCCCGACGCCCTGAAAAAGGTCGGTTTGGAACCGATTCCGCTCGAAGAGATCGGCCCCAAACCGGTCCGTTTCCTGAAGGACTAGCGCGTTTTTTTGCTCGGGGGGCGGCTATTCGCCCCGGTTGCCGGAGGGGAGGATTTCGACCTGAAGGTAGCCGCCGGCGGCATTCATCGGAACGACAAATTGCGGTGTCCCCCCGATGATATCCAGGGACTTTTGGTGGATGTGCCCGGTCACGACGCCCAGCATGTTCGGCGCGGCGAGTACCTCCCGGCGGAAGGCCAGTGTCGTGGCGCTGTGTCCGGTTTCCGGCCAGCGCTCGCGCCGTTCGATTTCCCAGACGTGATCGTGCTGCGCGTTCCAATCGGGGTGTCCGCAGCCAAACCCCAGATCGCGTCCCTCGGCGTAAAGGGGAATGTGCATCCCGAGGATCATTGGCTGTCCCAAGGCCGCCTTGGTGCGGAAAAACTCGAGCTGCTCGGGGAGAATCTCGTTGGTCGAGTCGTCGATCATCAACAGTCGGACACCTTTGATATCAACGGCATACATCAAGGGGTTCTCCCCGTGGTAGAGGGGACCGAGCCGTTTGGGTGCCCACTGGCCGCGCAGTTCGATCTCACTTCCCGGGAGTCCCTCGTAGTGCCAGTCGTGATTCCCCGAGATGTAGTACCACCGAAGGCCTGTCTCGTTTAACTTTTCGACCAGCCATTCTACCCCCGCTTCGCTGGGGAAGCTGACCATATCGCCGAGCAAAACAAGCGCGTCGGGAGCGTATTTCTTCGCCTTTTCCAAGGTTGCCGCCAGCGCCGTCTCCGGGTCGGTGGGATTCCCCGTATGGATATCGGTCGTCCGGTGATACGCCCCCGCCATCCGCTCGCTGTATTGCCGGAACGGTTCCCCCCGCTGATCGTCGCGAAACAGGTGGGTATCGCTGATAACGAAGAGTTTTACCGGCTGCGAAAGCCCCTCGAGGTAAAAGCGCGCCCGGTCGCCATCGACCGCCAGGGAGGAACATCGCCGCGCGGGGGAGACATCCTGCGAGAGCGCCCGCTGGGTGAAAAAGGGCACGGCCAGCGGCGCGGCGCTTAAAATACCGGTGAATTGTCGTCGAGTGATGGAACGGGCCATGGCGCGTATCTCCTAGCGGGGGAAGGGGGGAACAATCAACTGTCCCTCCCATTATCCTCCGGGGAACGCGGGAAATCAATTCAGCCCCTCGTTTTTTGTCCGAAACTTATCGGCTCTCCTTCGCTGGGACGGAAGAATTTAATGCCCCCCATCAGTCTCTTTTTCCCTCGAAAACCCGCCGGGAAAAATTTTCGTTCTTTGCGTTTCCCCCTTAAAATACCGGCTTTTCGCGCTTTGCGGAGGTTTTTTCCCCTTTTTCTTCGCCGGGGGCCTTGGCGGCTTTTTTACCGGTGGTAGAATCCCCCTTCGTCTTGCCTCCTTTTGGGTTGGCTGTAAGACACCAGAACCTTGACAATCAGAAAAAGCAAGAGTGGCATCTAAAGACTGTAGATGAAGCCGATGGGGGCTCGCCTTTTGGTGAACCTCTGGACGGCAGAGTAGTACAGCGCGAGATATTAGATACTCGAGAAATAGGACGTTACAACACGATTGACAAGCG
>JAFRFG010000014.1 GCA_017434455.1 Thermoguttaceae bacterium
GATGTAACAGTCTCTGGCATCTGAAGGGATGTTGCATAATCCGAGACAGAAAGAAGCTTTGTCCCGTCATGAGAATAGTATGCATCTTTCTCTTTACCCGTAAGAACATAATCCACGACATCTTTGATAATGAACACGTCCTTCCACGAGATTTCGTGCTCTCCATGACAAATCCACATAAAAAGACCAACATAAAGGCCGACATAAAGCAATGTGCCTAAAATGACGGTCGTGAGGATTACCTTACAGATATATTTGAATATTTTCATAAATCGGGTCATCTTTCTGCTGGAACCAGTCATTGTTGCTATTCGTCATGGCTTATCTTATTATTGCAACTATTATCGAACATACACCTGTATGGATTCGGATGTCGATGCGGAAAACCCCATTATCAACGATACTCCCCTCGGCAGCCAGCGCGTCATAGGCGCAAACGGACGCGACCGTCAGAAGATGCCGCTCTTCCAGCGCTTCAAAATGAAGAGAACGTGCCCGCGGACTATTGGATTGCCCTAGGCGATTGCGAAAAGACGCTAAGAGTCCCGCAAAAGAATTCTTCTTTGGCATCGTGGAGTCCTCCTCGGCTTTTGTCGGGTGGGGACGTTAATTATATCTGCCCGCGGTGCACGAACACTGCCTTGTTCCGTTCAAAAACAAGGCGGCGCGGAAAGATTCTGCCCTCCTTGGGCCCGGCCGCGTCTGAATTGGGTAAAAACGCTCCCGCGCGGCAGGGACTGGAAGGAGGGTATCTTTCACGCAGATGTCAGTTTATCTTGGGGCAAGAGCGTTTTCAATCAGGGAGAAGGAGAATTTCCTGGTTTTTTCTGATTTTTTTAGATTTTCAGTAGAGAAAGTGCCCAAAGAACAGAAAGGAAGCCCCGCGGGGGGCGCGAAGCGGGGGCCGCCTCAGGCCGAAAACCGATCCTTAAACCTACTCTTCACCTATCCGTGGCCTTAGATATTCCCCCGGTTAATTTTCCGCGCGGGATGAATCGTTTGACTCCTTCGCGAAAAACCTCCTCCGACGGTTTTGCCCTAGAAACATCTTGGTGGACGATAAGCTGCGCGGCGGCAATCAAATAAGCGCGAAGACATAGGGACATTTATGCTCTCACAGAGTATCCCCCGCCTGAAGCGCTTCGCGAAATCATTGAGGGTTCATGCCTCAGGGATACTCGCTTGGTTCGATTATCAGATTGCGGCAGGCCCCCTAAAGGGCCCCAATAACAAAATGAAGGTGATAAAGACAAAGGCCTACGGCTTCAGAAACTATAGAGTACTTCAAGCTGAAGATTTTATCTTGTCATATCCGTAGGCCTTAGTCCCCAGAAATTAAGAAGAACTGTTTTTTCAAAGATTCCGGCTATCCGAGTCAACAAAATAAGAGGGAGGGGGATGATTCCCCTCCCCTAGCGGGGCCCTTACGAACAACCAGAAAGCCGCGATCAAAAAAAGGGCGGTGATCACCTAGGGAAAGAAACACGTCCTTCCTCCCGGTCCGGCGAGGCGTTGAAATTCCCCTCCCCCGGTGGTACACTCCTTCTTTGTATCGAGACGGTTTTCGTCTCCCTTTCCCCGTTTCCCCACAAAAGAAGGCCGCCCTATGACCCTCCGTTCGTCCCTGTTGTTTTTGTTCGCGCTGCTGATCGCCCCGGCCCCCTGCTGCCTGCCGGCGCGCGCCGACGATGCCGCGAAGAGCGGCGCCGCCAACACTCCCGTCGCAAAATCCGAGGACTCCCCTTTCGGGGTCTGCGCCCATATCTCCTTCGGCGACCCGCAGCTCGATAAAAAACTGCGGGCGATCCGCGAGGCGGGGATCCGCTTCGTTCGGGCCGACTTTCTCTGGTCGGCGATCGAAAATCCGCGAGGGACATGGAACTTCTCGCGAATCGACGCGACCTTGGACGAGATGGACAAGTACGGTCTGACGATGCTCCCGATTCTCGATTACGATACCTCCTGGAGCCGCCCGGTGTTTGAGCATCTCGACGCCTGGGAGGAATTTGTTCGAACGACCGTGACGCGCTACAAAGATCGGCTGCGCTATTGGGAGATCTGGAACGAACCGAACCTGGAAGGGTTCTGGCACAGTCAGCCGAACGGCGGACAGTACGCCAAACTCCTGATCGAGTCGAGCCGTATCATCCGCCAAATCGATCCCGATCTTAAGGTCGTCCACGGCGGCACCGCGGGGATCCCCTATGAGTTCATCGAGGAGAGTTTCGCCGCCGGGGCGTGCGAGGCGTTCGACGTGATGAATATCCACCCCTACCGCGGCGGCGCGACTTCGGTCAAAACCGAGGATCGTTTCGTCAGCGAGATCGACCGGGTGCGGGAACTGATGGAGCGCTACGGCGCCGGAGACAAGCCGATTTGGATCACCGAGATGGGATGGGCGTCGATCCCCATGTTCGAGGAAATCCATACCTCCTATCCGCTGGCGGTGCTGCGCGCCCTCGATCCGAAAAAGATCGCCGTCCTGGAAGACGACGCCTATCCGCACTCGCGCGACGAGATGGCGTCGGTCTTCTATTCGATGATCGCCTCGCTCTACCCAACCGAGTCGATCACGCTGGACCAATTAGAAACGCTCACCCCCGAGCGGTACGAAACACTGGTTCTTCCCCCGGGGGAATCGTTCCCCTCGAAGTACTTCGACAAAATCCGCGACTTCGTCGCCCGCGGCGGAACGCTGATTCTCTCGGTCGGTGTCCCCTTCTACTATGAGGAACGCCCCGATGAGGAGGGGATTTGGCGGGCCGACAAAGCCGCGGCGCCGGAGGATTTCCGACGCGCGATGAGGATCGGCTGGCGGGCGTTCTGGTTCAGCCCCGGCACACCCGAGACTGCCAAAATCGAGGCGGCCGACCTTCTGTACCGGGCCGCCCCTGATCCCGAGGTTCTCCGCAAGACGGTACAGAGGATGGAAGCCGGCCGCTTCTACACCGACGAGCTCTTGAAAGAGGGGGACCAGATGATCGTCCTGGCCGACGCCGTCAAGGACGATTTCCGCGCGGCCAGCGCGGTGATCTACCAATTCAACAGCGACTGGAAGGGTCGAATCCTGATCACCGGGTGGTGGCAAAGCCCGTTCGGCGTGCTGGCGACCGAGGCCAACCAGGCCCGCTTCCTCTCTTCGGCGATTCTGCTGTCTCTGTGCGCTGGGATCGAGAAGTTCTTCTGGTACGAGCTTCAGGCCCCGGAGCAGGATCCGAACGATAAAGAGTCATACTTCGGACTGACCCACTTCGATATTTCGCCGAAACCGGCGTACTTCGCCTATCAGGCCCTTACCCGAGCCGTCGGTGAGGGGGCCGGTGATTTTAAGCGCGAGACCGCCAATGAGATCGACCGCGTCAGCTTCCGCCGCGCCGACGGTTCGCGCGGCTGGGCCGTCTGGTCCCCCGACGGCGCGAAGAAGGTCCGCCTCACCGCGGTCGGAGAGGTCGCCGATGCGTTCGACGGGCTGGGGAACGCCGTTTCGCTCGACGAATTCCTTTCCCCCGAGGGGGGGAGTATCGGGCCGGAGGTGATCTACATCCTCGGTCCCGAGGAGCTGAAGGTTGAGTTTCTTGGCAAGTGAGGAAAACTTTTCCGATTTTTTCAAATATTCCGATTATCCGGGCCGATATGACAGATAGAGGGAGGGGATAACGCCCCTCCCCAAAGTGGGAGGCCCTTGATGGACAATCGGAAAACCGCGATAGAGAAATGGCTGGCCGCGCTGCTGGCTGTTTTCCTTCTTCCGGCGGCGCTTTGTGCCGCCGAGGGAGGACTCTATTCGTCGATGTTCGCTTTGCCCGAAGGCCTCACCCAAAGCGTTACGATTCCGACGGCCGGGGCCGTTCCCCGGCCCGAATCGTACTCTTTCGCGAAAGCGTCTTCCGGGGGGATCAGCTTTTCGGAGGACGTCATCCTCCGCGGCGCCTTCGATCTGGATACCTGCCGCGCCATTCAGGTCTGGGGGGACTACTACGCCTCGGGGGGAAAGATCCGCCCCGACGGGACCGATTTGGAGCTCGACCAGAACTTTGACGGCTGGATGCTCGGCGGAACGGTCGGTTTGGGGTCCGCCCTTTCGCTTATGGGCTACTACAACCAGCAGACGCACAAAATCGCCTACAACAGCGCCACCAACATCGCCAAGGCGCGGCTGGGCGGTTTGGGCGGCCGCTTCAATGTCGCGGGGTTCTACTTTACCCTTCTGGGCTGCTACAGCGACGACCTCTACACCCTCGAGGAAGACGGGGGAGAGAACCGATCGCTCGATTACGACGGCTGGCAGGCGACCGGTCTGTTCGAATCCGGCTACGAGTGGCCGACCGCGCAGGGGCTCTTTGTGCTGACACCGTTCTCCAACATTCAGTACAGCACCCTCAAGCATGACGCGATCGACCGCGGGGCGTTCACCAAGAGTGCCGACTCGGTCGAATACACCGCCTTGTATCAAACGCTCGGCTCGAGAATTGACCTTAACTGCATCCCGATGCTCGGCCTGCAGGGGCGTCTGGGCTGGATTCACCAGTACAAAGCCGACTGCCCGATCTCGAACTACCAGTTCAGCCGCGTTCCGGGGACGATTACCCCGACGATGGCGTACGATATCGGCACCGGGGGAATCAACTGGTTTTGGTGCGGTATCGGCGGGAAACTGTCGTTCCTGAAGGTCGCCTCGGTGACGCTCGACTACGACGTGACGATGAACCAGCACCAGGTCACCCATATCGGAAGCGTCGGGGTATTGGTCGGGTTTTAACCGAGCGCCCCCAGCGCGCCGCGCTCGGCGAAGGTGATCGGCCGTCTTGTATCTCCCCCCTCCTTTGGGATAAACTTCTCTTGTACCCGAGAGGAGCTTTTCGCTCCGCCGCGCCCCGCAAGAGACCCCGCCGATGAAAACCCGTTTGTTTATTTTCCTGGCGCTGCCGACGCTGATCGGCCTGGCGCTTTGTTCGTTTTCACTTTCCGCCGACGATTCGCCCATCACCGGTGATACCCCGAGCGCCGAAGATTCCCCCTACGGGGTCTGCGCCCATATCTCCTTCGGCGATGAACAGCTCGATAAAAAGCTCCGGGCGATCCGCGAGGCGGGGATCCGTTTCGTTCGAGCCGACTTCACCTGGTCGGCGATCGAGTATCCGCGGGGAACGTGGAACTTCGAGAAGATTGACGCGACCTTGGCCGAAATGGACAAATACGGTCTTAAGATGCTTCCAATCCTCTACTACCATACCGACTGGAGCCGACCGACGGCGGAGCATCTCGACTGCTGGGAAGAATATATTCGAACGGTCGTTTCGCGCTATCAAGATCGGATCCGCTTTTGGGAGATCTGGAACGAGGAGAACCTCGACCAGTTTTGGTTCGCCGAGCCGAACCCCGCCGATTACGCCAAAGTCCTGACGGCGGCCGGCCGCGTCATTCACCAAATCGACCCCGAGCTGAAGGTGATCTACGGGGGGACCTCCGGGATTCCGCAGGCGTACATCGAGGAGAGTTTTAAAGCCGGGGCGCTGGAGGGGTTCGACGTGATGGCAATCCACCCCTACCGCGAGGGGTTGGGCGCACCGGGGGCCGACAGCGGCTTTATCCGGGGGATCGAGTCGCTCCGCTCCCTGATGGAGCGCTATGGAGCCGGCGACCGGCCGATCTGGATCACCGAGATGGGATGGGCCTCGCTGCCGGACTTCGACGAAATCTATTCCTCCTTCCCCCTGGCGGCGCTGCGGGCGCTGGGCCCCGAAAAAGCCGCGGTCCTCGACGATCGTGCCTACCCTCACTCACGCGGCGGCGAGGCGGTTCGCTTCTACGGCCAGGTCGCCTCGCTGTGCCCGACCGAATCGATCACGCTGGAGCAGCTAAAGAACCTTTCGCCCGATCAATTCCACACACTGGTTCTTCCGCCGGGGGAATCGTTCCCCGCGCCCTGCTTCGAGCGAATTCGTGATTTTGTGCGGGACGGCGGAACGCTGATCCTCTCCGGAGGCGTCCCCTTCTACGCGGAAGAGTACCCCGATGAATCGGGCATTTGGCGCGAAAAGCCGGGATGGGCCCCCGAGGATTACCGCCGCGCGATGAGAATCGGCTGGAAAGCGTCGTGGACCGCGCCCGGCACCCCCGACTTCGCCCCGGTAGAGGTCACCGAAACACTCAGCCGGGCCGCGCCGGACGCCGAGGCCCTCCGCCGGGCGGCCGAGCGGATGCGCGCCGGGCGTTTTTATACCGACGCGCTTTTGAAGGAGGGGGACGAGATGATCGTCCTGGCCTATGGCGTCGAGGGGGATTTCCGCGGGGCCTGCTCGGTGATCTACCGGTTCAACAGCGATTGGAAGGGGAGGATCCTGATCACCGGGGGGAACCCGCTTGGGGTGATCGTGAACCAGACCGATCAGGCGCGGTTCCTCGCCTCGGCGATTCTCCTGGCGCGCTGCGCCTCGGTCGAGAAGTTCTTTTGGTACGAGCTGCAAAGCCCCGAGTGCGACCCGATCGATAAAGAATCGCACTTCGGGCTGACCCACGCCGACATCTCACCGAAACCGGCGTACTTCGCCTATCAGGCACTCATCCGAGCCGTCGGTGAGGGGGCGGCCGATTTTCGGCGCGATACCGTCGGCGATATCGAACAGGTCCGCTTCCGCCGCGCCGACGGCCGACTCGGCTGGGCCGTCTGGGCCCCCGGCCGCGCGCAGAAGGCGCGGCTGGGCGTTACCGGCGATGTCTCCGAAGCGTTCGACTATCTGGGGAACCCCGTTTCGCTCGAAAAGCTTCTTTCCGACGAGGGGGGAAGCATAGAGCAGAGAGTGATCTACATCATCGGCCCGGAAGAGGTGACCGTTCACTGCCTGGATGAGTAAACCGGCCGGGGCTTTAGGGAAGATCGTCGCGCTTAAGCGGCAGCTTCATCAGCCGTTCGGGCGGCCGCTTGAGGCGGGTGAACCAATGCTCCTCCTCGGGATGAATCGGGTCGACCAGGATCGTCTGAATCCCGGCCAAATTCCCCGCCCAGATATCGGCAAAGAGCTGATCCCCCACCATCGCCGTATGTTTGGGGTCCATATTGTTTTCTCTCATCGCCCGCCTCACCCCGCCGGGAAGCGGCTTGATCGCCCGGGCCGTGAAGGGGAGCTTCAGTTCCCCGGCCAGGCGGGAAATTCTCGGCCCCAGACCGTTGGAGACCAGCGCCAGGGAGATTCCCGCCGCGCGGGTCTGCTCCAGCCACCGAAGGATATCCTCCTCGGGGAGCGGTTCGGGGTACCGTTTCAAGGTACAGTCGGCGTCGAGCAGCAGCGAGGCGATCCCCCAGTCGGCCAGCCGCTGAGGGGTCAGGGCGGTGACGCGCCCGACATACCGGGTCGGAAAAAACAGATATCTCATAGGAAACCGAAAAACCTCTTCTCCTTCTCTTTCCCATTTCTGGACGCGGGGGGTCTGATTCACTATAATGGTTTCATCTTCGGCGGCCCCTTCATTATGCGCGCTTTGACGCCGTTTATCAAGCCGCTTCACGAACCCTCCCCGCCTTTGAGGGTGACTTCACCAAGCATCAGGGCAAGGCATGGCTCCAGTTCCCCCAGCAACCGATCGGCAATCGGCTTTCCTCCAGCGGCTCCAAGAGGGGATTCTCCTCTTCGACGGCGCGATGGGGACCGAAATCTACCGCCGCCACATCTTCACCAACCGCTGCTTCGAAGAGCTGAACTGTTCGGCGAGCGATAAGATCCGCTCCATTCACCGCGCCTACACCAGCGCCGGGGCCGATGTCCTGACGACCAACACCTTCGGCGCGTGTCGGCCGATTCTCGAAAAATACGGCCTGGCCGACCGTGTCGACGCGATCAACCGCGCCGGGGTCCGCCTGGCCCGTTCGGTCGCCGAGGAGTCCCCGGGTCGGGATATCCTCATCGCCGGGTCGATCGGCCCAACGGCGGTGGTCGCCGCCGCCCGCGGGAACAGCGATCCTTTGCTCGAGCAGCTCGGTGCCCTGGCCGAGGAAGGGGTCAATTTTATCCTCTTCGAGACCCTTCCCTCCCGCGAGACGTTTTTGGCCGCCGCCGAAGCGATGGCCGACTATTCCCCCCTGCCGTTCGTCCTTTCGGGGACGGCCGGTGACTTCGACGCCGAGCGGGCCGCGGACTTCGCCGCCCGCTTCGCCCCCCTTCCCTCTTCCGCTCCCCAACCGGCCGCCTGGGGAATCAACTGCGGATTAGGGCCCGCCGAGACGCTCGCCGCGGCGCAGGCGGTGATAAGTTCCATCGACCGGCCGCTGATTCTCCAGCCGAACGCCGGGGGGCCGAAAGAGTTCGAGGGACGCCAGATCTACTACTGCTCCCCCGAATACCTTGGCGAGTACGCCCTGCGCTACGCCAAACTCGGCGCGCGGGGGATCGGCGGCTGCTGCGGGATCGGTCCGGAGCATATCGCCAGTGTCGGCCGGATGCTCCGCCCGTGGCGAAGCGGTTCGATCGACCAAAAAGTCACAGTATCGGCCGCCGCGGCCGCGGCGGTGGAACAAGAGCCGGCGCCGCTGGAGGAGCGGTCGAATCTCGGAAAAAAGATCGCCGCCGGCGATTGGATCGAGACCGTCGAGCTGACCCCGCCTCAGGGATACGACCTGACGAACTTCCTCGACTCGGTCCGGCGGCTGGCCGCCGCCGGGGTCGCCACCGTCAATCTTCCCGACGGCCCCCGGGCCTCCGCGCGGATCGCGCCGCTGGCGGCCGCCAAGAGGATTATCGATCTTGGCTGCGGCATCGAACCGATCCTGCACTTTTGCAGCCGCGACCGGAACTTAATCGGGATGCAGGCCGACCTTTTGGCGTGCGCGGCGCTAGGTGTGCGCAATATTCTCTTCATCACCGGCGACCCTCCGAAGCTCGGCGATTACCCCGGCGCCACGGGGGTCTTCGACGCCAGCTCGGTCGACCTGTGCCGGATCCAGGGCGGCCTGAACCGCGGCTTGGACCTCGCCCGAAAAGCGATCGGCCTTCCGACGCGCGCGGTCTTCGGCGCCGGGGTCGATCCCACCTCCCCCGACCCGGCGCGGGAAATCGAAAAGACCCGCGAAAAAATCGCCGCCGGCGCGCTGTTTCTCATCACGCAGCCGGTCTTTGACCCCGAGGCGCTTTTGCGCTTTTTGGAAAAATGCGGCGATCTGTCCGTCCCGGTCATCGCCGGGGTCTGGCCGTTCTCCAGTTACAAGAACGCGATCTTCATGCACAACGAAGTTCCCGGGGTCCATGTGACCGACGCGATTTTGTCGCGCATGGAGGCCGCCTCGCACCATTCGATCGAAACACAGCGAAAGGTCGGCATCGAGATCGCCCGAGAGACGATCGAGCGAATCCGCTCGGCCGTCAGCGGCGTTCAGATTTCCACGCCGATGGGACGTGTCGAAATACCGATCGAGGTACTTCGGCATTAACGTTATATTTTCCCCCCCAAGGACATCACTATGAAAAGGTATGTATTCTCCCTTTTATTCGTTCTGCCGCTGCTCTGCCCGGCGCTGTACTCCCAAGAGAACGCCGCTGATAACGCCGCCGAACAGAACCCCGCGACAGTTCCCGAGCAGCACGACACCCCCTACGTCCATGAGATGGAACGCTGGATATCTTACAAGATCAGAAACGATCAGCGCTTCGATATCGACTTAATGTTCATCGGCGACTCGATCACCGAACTGTGGCGCAGCACCGGCAAAGATATCTGGGATCAGTACTACGGTAATCGCCTGGCGCTGAACTTCGGCGTCTCGGGCGACAACACCAGCAACGTCCTGTGGCGGCTGGAAAATCTTAAGGCCGACCGTCTCGCGCCGAAGGTGGTGGTGATTATGATCGGGACCAACAACGGGACCACCCCCGAGCAGACCGTCGGCGGAATCGACGCGATTGTCCAGTGGTGCCGCTGTCACTATCCCGAGGCGAAAATCATCCTGCTCGACGTCTTCCCCAAAGGAGTCAGCCCCGACACCCCCTGGCGTCAGACGGTGACGGCAATCAATAAGATTTTGGACGAGCGCTATCCGGCCGGTGAAACAGCCGACTCGCCGGTGGTTCGAATCGATCTGGCCGACAAGTTCCTCGACGCCGACGGGACACTCCCCGAGGAAATGTTCCCCGACTTCGTCCATCCGACCCGCGAAGGGTACAAAATCTGGGCGGAAACAATCGAACCGGAAATCGAAAAGACCCTCGGCCCGATCCCGTCCGATCCCCCCGAAGCGCGCGGCACTCCCCGAGAGATGGGCCGCTTCAACGAGAAGAACGAGATTTTGAAAAAGGGGAATGTCGACGTTCTGATGATCGGCGACTCGATCACCCACCTTTGGGAAAACGAGGGGGCGGAAGTCTGGAACCGCATCTTTGACGGCGTTACGGCGGTCAACCTGGGGACCGGCTGGGACCGGACCGAAAACGTCATCTGGCGGCTCGAGCACTACGACTTCTCGCAAGTTCACCCCCGCAAGGCGTTTATTCTCATCGGGATCAACAACTCCGGAGCCAGTACCCCCGAGCATATCGCCCGCGGAGTGGCGCGCATCTGCGAGATTCTTCGCGAGAAGTTCCCCGAAATGGAGATCTACGTTCAGTGCGTCTTCCCCTGGGGTTCGGACAACAACGAGGGGAATGTCAAATGCAATGCGATCAACGCGCAGATCCGTCAGCAGCTCGCCGATCGCGGCGACGTGACGATCCTCGATCTCAACGATGAGTTCCTTCATCCCGACGGGAGATTCAAACCCGAATTGTTCCGTACCGACCGCGTCCACCTCGTTCCGGAAGGATACGAGCGCTGGGGCGAGCGCCTGAAGCCGTATCTGGCGCCGTAAAACGCTTTTCCTCAAGAACCGTAAAACAAAACAGAAAGGCAGAACCAAATGAAATCGAAATCATTCACCATCAATCGCCGAACCTTCCTCAAGAGCGGCTCGCTCGCCTCGATGGCCGCCCTGGCGCCGATGTCGGGAAAGCCCTCCGCCCTCAGCGCCGCGCAGGCCGGTGAAGCGGCGCCGTCTTTCTTGCGCGCCGCCGCCGTGTGGGCCAAAGACCGCCAAGAGGAGATGAACGTCACCCTCGTCTTCTCGGCCGCGGTCGAGATGCCGGAGAACTTCTCGGCCGACAAACCGGTGATCGTCCGTATGACCGGCTCGACCATCGCCCGGATCATGGTCAACGGCGAGCTGGCCGGCTACGGCCCGGCGCGCGGTCCGCACGGATGGTTCCGTGTCGATGAGTGGGAGATCCAATCATTCCTCAAGCCGGGGAAGAACCTCGTCACCATCGAGGTCGCCGGCTACAACAGCAACAGCTATTACCTTCTCGATCAGCCCTCCTTCCTGCAGGCGGAGATCGTCTCGGGTAATACCGTCCTCGCCGCCACGGCGGTCGACGGCGGCGGTTTCGAGGTCGCCGATAAAACCGGCGTCCGCGTTCAAAAGGTTCAGCGTTTCAGCTTCCAGCGCCCCTTCATCGAGGCCTACGACCTGCGCGAACAGCTCAAAGACGGCGTCACCTTGGCGCCGCAGCCAGAAGTGAAGCTCCTCCCCCGCCGCGTTCCGTATCCGGAGTTCACCGTCATCAAGCCGGCGGCGTGGGGCAAGTGCGGCACCTTCGCCCCGAAGGAAGTCGCCGACGGCGACCTGGCGCGCGACCGCTCGCTGGTCAATGTCAGCGATCAGCTCAAGGGCTACCCGATCGATCAGCTCGATCAGGTGATTTCCGACGATATGCAAAGAATCGCCACCACCCTAAGCGACGCCGAAGCCAAGTCGATCGGCGCGGCCTATAAGGGGGGCGAGGTCCAGATCGTCGACTTCGGCGCCAACTACGCCGGTTTCTTCGAGTTCGAAGTCGATTGCCCGCAAGAGACGACCATCGTGATCACCTTCGACGAGATCCTTGCCGAAGACGGCGACGTCAACTTCCTCCGTCTGGGAACCTGCGCCGCCATCCCCTGGAAGCTTCCGGCCGGTCAGCACAAACTCCTGTCGTTCGAGCCGCATGTCTGCCGTTACGCCAAGATCCACTGCATGAACGGCTCGTTCACGCTCCGGTCGCTGGCGATGCGCGAATACGCCTACCCGGCGCTGAGGGTCGCCCGATTTGAGTCATCCAACCCCTCGCTCGACAAGCTCTTCCGCGCGGGGGTCCTCACCTTCCGCGAAAACTCGGTCGACGCCTTCACCGACTGCCCGCACCGCGAGAGGGCCGGCTGGCTGTGCGACAGCTTCTTCACCTCCCGCGTGGCGTGCGACGTCACCGGGAACACCGACGTCGAGGACACCTTCTTTGAAGACTTCCTCCTTCCGGAGAGCTTTAAGTGCCTCCCCGACGGAATGCTCCCGATGTGCTACCCGGCCGACCATTACGACGGGGTCTTCATCCCGAGCTGGTCGCTGTGGTTCGTCCTGGAACTGGCCGAATACGCGCGGCGCACCCCCAATCAGGATCTTGTGAAAAAACTCCAAGACAAGGTCACCCGGCTCTTCGAGTTCTTCACCGGGTACGAGAACAGCGACGGCCTTCTCGAGAAGCTCCCCAGCTGGGTCTTCGTCGAGTGGTCGGCGGCGAACAATTTCGTTCAGGATGTCAACTATCCGAACAATATGCTCTACGCCAAGGTTCTGGCCGACGCCGGCGAGCTCTACAAGAACGACGCCTGGATCAAAAAGGCCGAGGCAATCCGCGCGAAGATCATCGAGCAGTCGTTCGACGGGGAGTTCTTCGTCGACAACGCCCTACGCAAGGAAGACGGCACGCTCGAGGTAACGCGCAATCGGACCGAGGTCTGCCAATACTTCGCCTTCTTCTTCAAGACGGCGACCCCCCAGTCGCACCCCGAGCTGTGGGCGAAGCTCCTCGATCAATTCGGTCCGCATCGTCTCGAAAAAGGCCTCTTCCCCGAGATCCACAAGGCAAACTCCTTCGTCGGGAACGTCCTGCGGCTGGAGCTGATCTCCTGGGCCGGCCGTCCCGATCAGCTCCTGGAAGAATCGGTCGCGTACAACGAGTACATGGCCGACCGTACCGGGACGCTCTGGGAGAACGACAGCCCGTACGCCAGCTGCAACCACGGGTTCGCCTCGCATATCTGCCACGTCCTTTACCGTGATGTCCTCGGTTTGGCCGAGGTCGACGTGCTGAATAAGGCGGTCAAGGTTCATATCCACAAACAGGCGCTCGAAAGCGCCCGCGGCGTGATGCCGGTTCCCGGCGGTGAAATCAAACTCGCCTGGAAGCGCGAAAACGACCGGATCTCCTATGACCTCGACGTTCCCCAAGGGTGGACGGTCGAAAAGATCGTCGATTAGGGCGTTTGTCGATTCCCCGCGTTGATGAATGGGGAAAATTCCCCCAAAAAAAGAGGGGCTTCAAAGCCCCTCTTTTTTTGTCCGCGCGCACGCTTCAAAAGCGCGGCCTTTTCCGGCCTTCCTCGCGGTCGTTTTCACCTCACGCGCATTACCGAGCCGAAGGAGACTTTTTCGCGGCCTTCGCCTTGATCTGGTCGATATCAAGTTTCCCGGTCTTGCTCAGCAGGGCAATCGCCTTCTTGTTCCCGTTCTTAGCCGACTCCTTGAACCATTTCAGCGCCTTGGCCTTGTCCTTGGTCACACCTCTGCCCACAGCGCAGCAGATCCCGAGCGCGTACTGCGCGTTGGGGCTTCCCTTCTCGGCGGCGGTGGTCAGAATCTCGATTCCCTTCTTCTCGTTCTTAGCGACACCGTCGCCTTTGATATAGATCATCGCCAGCAAAACCTGGGCGCGGTCCTGGCCTTGATCGGCGGCTTTGGTGATCCACTCAATTCCCTTGGCGGTATCCTTCTTCACCCCCTTGCCGCTGAGGTAACTGGCGCCGAGGAAGTACTGCGCGTCGGGATAATTCTTCTCGGCGGCCTGGCGAATCATCACCATCGCCTTCTTGATATCGTGCTTCTTATAGTACAGCGTACCGAGATAGAATTTCGCCTCCGGACAGTCTTGTTTCACGGCGCTGGTCACCCACTTGAGCCCTTCCTTGGGGTTCTTCTGCTGGATATACATCCGGCCGAGATGATACTGCCCTTCGGGGCTTCCGGCGCGGGCGGCGCGGCGATAGTAACTCATCGCCGTGCTGGAACTGCGGGCAACCCCGCGGCCGGCCTCGTAACAGCGGCCGAGCGAAACCTGAGCGAAGCTGACCGGCTGCACAAGCGCGCGGCAGGTCGTGGTGATATCGGCAATGCTGCGCAGCGTGGCCGCCGTCCGGACATAGTCGTGCGAACGATAGAAGCCGAACGCCTCGCGATAATAGTCGCGAACGAGATTGAAGTCGCGGCGGTCGACTTCAACGGTCAGACGATCATAGACTCCGCGATCGTACCAGCTGTTGGCGTAGTAATAAAACCTCCCGATATCGGACCAGCCGCGCAGCGCGGCGAGGTCGCTGGTGCTGAATTTATCCCAATTCCAGTCATGCCATTCGTCGTACCAGTCGTCCCAATAATCAAAGGCATCGTTCCAATCGAAATCGGCCCAGTCGTCCCAGCCGCTCCAGTCGAAGTCGTCAAAGTCGAAATCATCCCAGTTATAGCTGTCCCAATCGTAGTCGTGCCAGTCGAAGCTGTCCCAATCGAGATCGTCGTTCGCGTCGGCACCGATCAGATCGTCCAAATCATCGGCATCCCAATCGTCCAAGCCGTCCAAATCATCGAAGTCATCGAAGTCGTCTAAGTCATCGAACAGATCGTCGTTCAGGTCGGAGGGATCAAAATCGTCGAATGTCTCGTCGTCCAGATCGTCGAAGTCCAAATCATCGAGCGCCTCATTTTCCAGCGCGTCGTCATCGAGATCGCCGAGATCGGCGTCATCGGTGAGATCATCGCCGGTACCATCGTCGCTGTCGTCGGTGAGATCATCGTCGGTGAAATCATCGTCGAGATCATCATCGGTGTCGTCGGTGAAATCATCGTCAGCGTCGTCGGTGAGATCATCATCGGTGTCATCGGTGAAATCATCGTCGGTGTCGTCATCGTCGAGATCATCATCGGTGTCGTCGGTGAAATCATCGTCGGTGTCATCGTCGTCGAAATCATCATCGGTGTCGTCGGTGAAATCATCGTCGGTGTCATCGTCGTCGAAATCATCATCGGTGTCATCGTCGAAATCACCGTCGTCGTCGAAATCACCGTCGTCGTCGAAATCACCGCCGTCATCGAAATCACCGCCGTCGTCATCGTCGAAACGGTTCAAGTCCAAAGCGCCCCCCCCCCAATCCGAGTCGCTGTAATCACCGTAGTCGTCGTAGCTCCCGCCCCAGTCACTGCCGCCGCCCCAGTCGTCGACATCGGCGCGGACCGACGCGCAGGCAAAAAACGCCATCAGCAGGAAAGACGGCAGAAGAACCCGGTTCAAACGAAAACTCAAAGGACCTTGCTTCATAGGTTGTTCCTCATATAGGCTAATGACCAAACGAAACAGGGCTTCCGGATAAAAAGCCCCTTAAATGGCCTCGGTGGTTATAGAGCTTCTGTTACCGATCAGCCGGTCGTCTCTCTCCGGGTTTCCCGTTCGGCGGCGGAAATGACAAACGGCTCGGGGCGGTTCGCTCCAAGCCCGAAATATCCGCGCGCCGAGCGCTCCCGGGCATCGGCTGATTTCTCGCCGACATTATAACCCTCCCCCCTAAAAAAACAACAAAAACAAGGATAGAAAAATACCCGCTGCGCCCCGCGAAGGCAGATAAAGAAGGAAGGACCCTTTCTGCAATGAGGGGCGCATAGGGGTTATTTATCTGTTTGTTCCTCGTGTGTACAATACATCAGAGGGAGGGTATCGGCAATGGACAACAACAGATCCCGCGACAACAAAACACGACCGCCTCTGCTGCGCGGGTGGGTCGTTGACTGCCTCCTCGCGATTTTTTTCCTCATCCTCATGGAACTTGACGTTACATGGTTAAGCAACAGCGAAGACAAGTCGGCCAATGTATTGCTTTTCTTCGGCCAAATGGTCTTGCTTCTGCTCCTTTTCTCCATACAGTACTACCGCCTTGGGAAACTTCGAAAAGATCAGCCGGGGACCGCCAAAGAGAGGTTTCTTCGGGATCAAAAAAGAAAATTAAACTTTTATCGCGTTCTCTTTCTGACTCCCGTGTTTTACGTATGCTTTATGATTTATTTAATTTCCAGCGGCGGATCCTACGACCCGGCGACCTTTTATATCGTCGCGACCGTTATCGCCGTTATCTACGCCTTTGTGATACTCTTGTTCGTTCTTTAACCGGCAACGACCGGCACTCCTTAACCGCGCGTTCATCACAGGACCGAAGCGGCAAGGCAAAAAGAACGGCCGTTTTTTACATGCCTTTTCAGCCGGCGGCCCGAAATTCCTCGGGGGGCTGCTGACCGGAGTTGTCGGCCGGGGCGACCGGCTCGGTGCCGTTGACCATTGCCTCGGTGATGACGTACCGCCGCCCGGGGGGAAGATCGGGGAGCTCGTACATCGTGTCGAGGAGGAGCCCCTCCACAATCGAGCGCAGCCCGCGGGCCCCCGTCTTTCGTTCGATCGACTTGCGGGCCATCGCGGTGAGCGCCCCGCGGGTAAAGACCAGCTCGGCGTTCTCCATAGCGAAGAGTTTCTGGAACTGCCGCACCAGAGAATTTTTCGTTTTCGACAAGACGTTGACCAGCGCTTTTTCGTCCAGCGGATCGAGCGAGGCGATCACCGGGAGGCGGCCGATCAGCTCGGGGATCAGGCCGAACGCCTGAATATCCTCGATCGTCACCTTCTGCAGAAGGGAACCGGGAACGTCCTCCTCGCCGCGGCGGTACGACTGACCGAAACCGATCGATTTTTTCCCCAGCCGCTGGGCGATCATCTCCTCGATCCCGACGAAGGTTCCGCCGCAGATAAACAGGATATTCGTCGTATCGATCTGGATATAGCTCTGCTCGGGGTGCTTGCGTCCCCCCTGCGGCGGGACATTGGCGACCGTCCCCTCGAGCATCTTCAGCAGCGCCTGCTGCACCCCCTCGCCGGAGACATCGCGGGTGATCGAGACGTTCTGCGACGACTTCGAGATCTTATCGATCTCGTCGATGTAGACGATCCCCTTTTGCGCCGCCTCGACATCGCCATCGGCCGCCATCAGGAGCTTAAGCAGCAGCGTCTCGACGTCTTCCCCCACGTAACCGGCCTCGGTCAAGGTGGTGGCGTCGCCGATAGCGAACGGGACGTCGAGGATCTTCGCCAGCATCTTGGCCAGGAGGGTCTTTCCCGAGCCGGTCGGGCCCAAAAGAAGGACGTTCGATTTGTCGATCGGCAGATCGTTTTCCCCGGCTTCGGACTGGATCCGTTTGTAATGGTTATAGACCGCCACCGCCAAGACCTTTTTGGCCAAATCTTGGCCGACCACGTAGTGGTTCAAACGGCTGACGATCTCACGGGGAGACAGGACCGTACGGGAACGCCCCCGCTGGCGGCGGCGCTTTTCGCGCGAGAGGATCGCCTGGCACAAATCCAGACAGTCGCCGCAGATAAAGACATAGTTCGGCCCCTCCACCAAAGGACCGACTTCGCGGGAACTTCGGTGACAGAAGGAGCAGAAGGCCTTTTTCTTCTGTTCCTCGTTGGTATTGTCGGTGGTATCGTTGTTTGAGGGCATCGCGGGGAAGGATCGGGGGAAACGCGGCTTGTGAAAAAAACCGGCGGGAAACCTACAGCTCATTTATCATAGGCAACGGCGCGGTTTTTAGGAAGAGCGTTTCGCTCCGGGGAAAAATATTATCCCATGATCGGGGACGGTTAGAGGGGTTAGGAAAACAAAGAACGACTTCGGGGAACCGATTCACCGCCGTTCCGAGCGCAAAAGCGCCTCCAGCCGGCTTTCGCGGTCGTCGGCGGGGCGCCGCTGTTTTTTCGCCTTTTCTTTGGCCTTTTGATATTTCTCCTCCACATAGATCTCGTGAACCATCTGATCGCGGAGATTTTTTCGGATCATTTCGAACTCGTCGAACGTGATCAGCCCTTCTCGAAGCATCGCCTCGTACGAGTCGAGCCCCCCGAACGACGTGTCGCCGGGCAGTTCCCCCTTCGCGCCGGCGCGAAGGCGCTTGAGCAACAGCGCCCCGAGGATCAAAAAGGCGATGAAAAGCAGAAGCCAGATAATCAGCTCCAAGACCGAATCGGTCACATCGCCGGTCATCCTTACAGCCCATACAACCAGCATAGTCCACCTATGTTTTGTTTTTTACGCCTTAGACATATTCCGATATTTCGGCAAGACAGTCACCTTCGCGCGCGCCGCCGGCCGATGAAGCGCTGTGGCGCGGTGCGCTTTCTTCGGGAAACAACAGCGCCTTCGCCCTAAAGAAATGGAAGTCTGTTTTTTTACTCTCCCGCGGGAGGGTAAAGCGCGGCATAGGAGAGTCGCCAGATGAATATCCACATTCTCACTACCCGCCTGCGGCTGGCAGCGACCGCCCTCACCTCGGTGGCCGCTTTCTTATTGGCTTTTCCTTTGGTCACAGCCGCTCGTGCCCAAGACCCCTCCCTGGATAGTAATATAGCCGATAGTTCAGCCCTGTCCAATCAATCGGCCGCGCAGGGGGTTCCCGAGCTCGGCGGAACGGGCCAAACCGCGCCGCCGGCCACCCCTCAGGCGCCGCCCCCGCCGGCCCCCTCGACCGACGGCGACGGTTCGGTGATTCAGGGGCTCACCCTCCTGACCAACGACCCGAACGTCCACAACCTGGAGGGGGAGGTGGTCCAAGGGGGAAGCGATCCGAACGGCTCGGTCCCTCCGGGGGCGATTGTCCAGCAAAACGGCGCCCCGATCGACGAATCGCAGGTCAGCGGCGAGATTCTCTTCCCCGGCAAGATCAAAGAGCTGAAGCTCGGCGCCTCGTCGGTCGGCACCTTATCGCTGACTTTGCGCTGGTTCCGCGCCAACGAAATCGGGCTGACGTCCGAAAGTGACGGCAAGATCAAGATCGAGCGCGCCGACTCCCCCGAGGGGCCCTGGCAGCTCGTCGCCCCCGACGCGACGGGGATCCCGAGCACGCAGAGCGGCTACTGGTTCGCCGTGTCGCGCGACCGCGAGACGCGGCCTTTCTATATCCGCGTGGTGATGGTCGACTCGTACGGGAAAGAGTGGATCGATATGATCCCCAACCCGGTGAATCTCGCCAATACCGGACAGAGCGCCGCCGGCGGCACGGGGCAGTCGGGGACGATCGGCGGGCAGCAGAAAGATTTCTCGCAGGCCTCTTTCGAAAAGGAGATGCCTTCGTACCAGTCCCAGCTGAACAAGTCGGGGAACTCCGGCGTTCAGACCTGGAAGAACAACCCCCTCGACGAATCGGAGACCCGCGAACTGACGGCGGCCCTGGATCGGGGCGGTTCCTCGCCGTCGCAGAACCCTCCCCTCCCCGAGCCGAAGCCGACCAATACCCGTAAGCGGGTTCACCGCAGTCCGCCGACCGATATCAGCCAAATGACGCTCAATCCCCTGCTGACCCGCGGGCTGAATATCTTTGGCGACGACGGCTCCGAGCGGGTTGACGACGCCGGGGGCAATCCCCCGCCCTACGGGGGTGCTCCCCCGATGAACCGGCCGGCCGCCCGCTCCGAGCCGCCGAAGCGTTCGATCTTTATGTCCCCCAAGGAATACGAGGCCGAACTGGCCGCCTACGAGGCGGAGCAAAACGGCGGTTACAACCAGGGCTACGGCAACCAGGGTTACGGCAATCAGGGCTACGGCGGCCAGGGGTACGGCGCTCAGGGCCAGAACAGCGGCGTCCTCGGCTGGAACGACCCGGGGGCGATGGGGATGAATCAGTACCAGCAGCCGTCGGTCGTCTATGAGGACGCCAACGGGAACGTCATCGATAATCCCTACACCAGCGGCCAGATCGTCAACGGCCGGTTCGTCAGCGGGCCGATGGCCGGCGCCCAGGTGGTCGGCGGCTCGTACCCGGGCGACGGCGGCATGGTGGTCGGCGGGGGAACCGGCGATATGAACGGTCAGTTCCTCACCCTCCCCGGCGAGATCAGCGGCGGCTTTGAGCAGGTCGGTTTCGACCCGAACGTCAATCAGGGGACGATCTTAGGCGACGCGGCCGGCGCGTTCACCACTCCCGGCAGCGCCAACGGCCCCTACACGCCGATGGAAAGCACCCTGGGGACCTCGGCGAACCTTCCCGGCCCGACGCAGCAGCCGGTCACCACGATGCCCCCCAGGCCGACGACGCGCTAAAGCCCAATACAGCCGCAGCAAGAAACAAAAAAGGCCGCTTACCGCGGCCTTTTTTCATTACACCCTCTAAGGGGTTTTACTTGGGCAGCGCCGCCAGGCGGTCGCGGGCGGTGCGCTCCAGCGCCGAGTCGGGGTAACTCGGCTTCGTCACGACGGTATTAAACGCCACGCGCGCCTTGGCGTAGTCTTTGTTCCGCATCGCGATCTCCCCTTTGAGGAGCAGCAGCCGATCGACGATCGCCTGATCGGGGTCCTGCGCCAGGGCGTCGTTGACGATTCGCTCGGCGGCGACATAATCCCCGTTCTGGTACTTGATCGCCGCGGCGGCCCAGGCGGCGTGTCCCCAATAGTCACTGCCGTAATACTCACGGTAGATCTTCTGGAAATGCTTTTCGGCCCCCCGAACGTCGTGCTGTTCCCACTCGTTCCACGCCAGCCCGTAGTAGGCGTTGACGGTGAACCGGCCATCGTTCGGGATGTTGACCGACTTTTCGTAGTAGTCGATCGCCGCCTTCGAGCGGCCCTTTTGATCGGCCCAATAGCCGAGGCAGTAGTTCGCGTAGGCCGCCTCGGGGGAATTGGGGGCCAGCTTGGTGATAGTCGACCACATCGTCAGCGCGTCGTCCGACTGACCGAGGTTCAAGAGAACCTTTGAGCGGAGATACGCCGCCGAAGCCGCGACCGACGGGGCGTCCTGCCAGATGGTGTCGGAAGTCGTCAGGAGCTTGAGGAGGACCTCGTTGGCCTGATCGTACTTCTCGAAGTCGACAAAGTCCTGCGCGCTGCGGTAAAGCGCGTTGGCCTGATCGAGCGTCATCGTCGGGGTATTGGGATTGCCCCCCGTGTTCGGGCCGTTGGGGCCATTGTAAGGCCCGCCGTTCGGCCCGTAGCCGCCCTGCGCGATATTGGCCGGGCCAGCGTTGTTCGGGCCGGCGTTGTTCGGGCCGTAGCCGTTTGATCCGCCGCCGTTGGGAGCGAAATTGTTCGGTCCGCCGTTCGGCCCGGAGGGGCCAAAGATGTTTTGCCCGTTTTGAGCCAGCTGGTTCGTTCCCCCCTGGTTGCTGGGAATCAGCTGCCCGGTGCCGTTGGGGCTGAAGTTCGTGTTCTGGCCGCCGTTGAGCCCAATGCCGGAGGCGTTGTTCCCCGGACCGTTGTTCACCACCAGCGAACCGGCGCCCTGCGCCCCGTTGGCGCCGATCGGCTGCCGGAAGGCGTTCTGCCGCTCGCGGTCGATCCGGGTGACGATAGTCATCAGATAGGGATCGTGCTCGGTGTCGGCGTACTTATACATGGCGTTGAAGACCGCCTGCTGATTGGTGTTGTCGCTGTCGTAGTGATTGACGGCGTAGCGGCTGACCAAACTGAGCACCAGGGTTCCGCACGCCTCCATAAAGTCGCGGGGGGTGAGCTTTTTCTGGGTCGGCGAGGTGGTCTTAAAATAGTTCAGCTGCACCGCCCCCTGATGGTTGGGGTCGGGGGCGATATTCAGGAACGAAAGAAGGTTGATCGCGTCGTCCCACTTCCCCTGGGCCAGGAGGATCGACGCCTGATAGTAGTTGATGATATCGGACCCGTACATGCTGAAGTCGAGCCGCCGAACCTGCTCCAAAAGCGCCTGGGCATCGGCGGTGCGTCCCATCTTCGTAAGGATCTGAATCTTCAAAAACGCCGTTTCGGTCGAGATCGGCCCCCTGGCCTGGATGGCGTCGATCGCGGCGAGGGCCTGATCGTAGGATCCCATCTGCATATAGCAGTAGGCAAGATACTGGTTCGCCTCGATGATCGAATCGTTATCGGTAAGATCGCCGCGCAGGTACGAGTTGAGCATCTGGACGGCGTCGTTGTACTTCTCTTGAAGGATCAGCAGCCCGGCGCGCATCAGGGCCGCCTTTTGGCGGAACTGATAGGTCGGGTTCAGCGCCAGGCGCTGAAGCTCGGTATCGGCCTGGGAGTACTGGCCGCTCTTTCCCAGTGCGACGGCCTTCTCGAACTGGCACTGCGGGATCAGCGACCCGTTCGGGAATTTATCGATGCACTGACTGAACGCGTCGAGCGCCTGGGTGTACTTCCCGAGGTTCGAGTAGGTCACCCCGAGGTAGTAGAGGGCGTACTGGAGGTCGTCGGCGTTCGGGAACTCGCGGACGTACTTTTCCAGCGCCGGGAGCGCCTGATCGTAGAGCATCAAGCTAAAGAGCGAATAGGCGTACTGCAGCGACGCCTCGCGGTAGAACTCGGCCTTCGGCCCCTGGTCGATCACGTACTGAAGGTGAGAGCGGCCGGTCGCGCCGTCCTCGGCGTTCGTGAAGTTGCCGCGCGCCAGGTACGAGTGCCCCAAATACAGCTCGGCGGCCGAGCGGTAGCGCGACTTTGGGTAACGCTGAATGAAGTTCTCCAGCGCGGAGATCGCCTGATCCCACTTTTGGCTCTGGTGGTATCCCGCGGCGGTGTTGTACGCTTCCTGCTCGGTCTGGGCCGAGACAAGCGACGGGCAGGCGAGAAGAGCCAAAAACAAGAGCGCAAGGCGACAGATCGCGGGATTTTTGCCGATCCCGTTGCTTCCTGCTAGATTGTTACGCATCGCCTCTACTCTTTCCATTCGCTGGGGGTATGGCCGCCCCCGTAAGATGATTACACGCCGGAAAAACAGCGCGGGCCACCACGCGGCGGGCTTTACCTAAACCACGTTGGCCAAGCCAAGTTTTTGCGGCGGGGCAAGTTTTGCTAAATAACGCACCCGTTCTTATTTTGCCGATTTTTACTGTCGTGTCAATTATAAAAGCCGATTCCGCCCGAAAAAATTGACAAACTCCTCCCCCGGACAAGAAAAAAACCCCCGCGCCGTCGATCGACCCGATCGAAAGCGCGGGAGCTTATACGCTCGAAAAAGGAAACGATGGGAGCGGTTAGTGTACCGACTGGGTGCTTTGGCGCGCGGGCGTTTACTACTGCTGCGCTTCGGCCAGATCGAACCGATGCTGCTCGCCGACGGCGTGGAGATGGTCCTTATCGATGTAGATCACCTCGCAGGCATCGTTCTTCTTCTGGGTGTAGGGGATCGGCCAGCCGACCCGAATCACCTGTTGATAGTAGACCGTACACTTATAGTGAACGTGGTGAACCTGGACAGGACCGGTGAGGGGGAAGAAACGCGGAGGATCGACGTAGTCGGCGATCAGCTCCTTGACGATCTTGACGTCGTTGCGATAGCGGGTTTCGAGGAACGGAACGCCGCCTTTGTTCGGATGGGCCTTCTCGAGCAGACGAACCACCTCATCGTCCGAGGGTTCGTCGAGCCCGGCGGGGACCGCCTCGGAGATAGGCGGAAGGATCGGAACCTGGTTATAGCGGTTCTTCTCGTACGCCATATCCTCGTACGCGCCCTGGAAGTACGGGCTGACCGGAACGGGAATGCTAAAGATCCCAAGTCCCGGACCGGGAACACCGATGCACCCGGTGACGAAAAGGCCTGCGGTTAAAAGTACGCATCCTGCCAGCTTGAGCTTAAGTTTTCTCATTTTAACGTCCTTGTCACGTCGTTTCCTTAGCCGTGTGAGGAGGTGATACTCTCACTCCCCACACCTTTTTCGGCTATTTACCCCGGGCGTGTCGAACCAAAATGGAAAAAATTGAGGGAAAACTCCCGATTTTCGGAAAAATACCACCCCTCCGGGGATGAATCTCGCGCCGGAGGGAGGGGAAAGTGTTTCCCTTGCTTTTTTTCTCACCCGAGAATAAAATCGCCTTTGATTTATCGGCAAGCCGGTCTTAACAGCTTGAGTTTTCGCTTCGAGAACCTAAGACAAACAGCTATCGGCCGCCGGACCCAACCGTTCCTTTCAGCCCCAGGATGGCGATATGACACGTAAATCAGCGTACCCTCTTCTTTGGCTTCTTTTCGCCGCGGCGCTTCTTTCGGCGCGCATCGCCGGCGCGCAAGAAAGCGCCCCCGACGCACAGCAGGCCCCCTCCGCCGAGCAGAGCGACGTCCCCGAAATCACCGAAACCACCTCGTGCGGGGAGCGGTGCGAGCTGTTCGCGCTGTCGAACGGCCTGAAGATCCTCGTCAAAAAGATCCCCGGGGCCCCGATCACCTCGGTCTGGGCCTACGTCCAAAAGACGGGGAGCCAAAACGAGGGGCGCTGGCTCGGCACGGGGATCAGCCACTACGTGGAGCACTTAGTCTGCGGCGGGACGACCCCGACGCGCGGCAAAGAGCAGACCCGCGAGATTATAGATTCCCTCGGCGGGGGAATGAACGCCTTCACCGGCAAGGCGATCACCTCCTATTACATTAACGCGCCGGCCCAGAAGGCCGAGGTGGCGTGCGACCTGATCGCCGACTGGCTCCAGAACTGCGCCTTCAACCCCGAGGAGGTCCAGTCCGAGAAACATGTCATCCTCCAAGAGCTCCTCGACGCGGAAAACGACCCCGGCAACGCCGCGATGGAACTGCTCGCCCAGACCATCTGCCGAGAGCATCCCGCGCGCCATCCGATCGGCGGTTATCCCGAGCTGATGGCCGGCCTGACCCGCGACGACGTGATGGCGTTCTACAAAGAGCGCTACACCCCGAACAACACCCTGTTCTGCGTCATGGGAGATATCGACCCCATGGCGATCGTTCAGCGGATCGCCGCCGACTACCGGGGAACCGGCCGCGCCCGCGAGCTGGAGATCAACCACCCGGACGAGCCGGCGCAGACCTCGGCCCGCCGGGCCTCGCGCGAGATGGATACCGAGCGCTGCACCCTCCTTTTGGCCTGGCCGACCGTCCGGCTTGACGACCCCGATCTGTTCGCCCTCGATACACTGGCGACCATTCTTTCCGGCAGCGAAAGCGCCCGGCTCCCCCGCAAGGTCAAGACGGCTCTGGGGCTGAGCGGCTCGTTCGCCGCCTACTCGAGCACCCCGGCCGGTTCCCCCGGCTCGTTTGTTATCTTCGTCGACGCGGCGCCGGAGGAACTGGCCACCGCGCAAAAGGCGGTTCTCGACGAGCTGACGCTCCTCACCCAAGAGCCGGTCACCGAGGCGGAACTGCAGCGCGCCAAAAAATTAACCGAGGCCGGCTTCATCTTCGCCAAGGAGAAGATCGAGGACCAGGCCCAGTCCGCGGCGATGAACTTTATCTTTACCGGCGACGTGCAATTTGACACGCGGTACCTGGAGGGAATCGGCAAGGTGACGGCCGACGATGTCCTGCGGGTGGCCAAGAAGTACTTCCCGGCCGAAAAGCAGAACCGTATTCTCATTGCCCCCAAGGGGTTCGCCGCGGAAAAAGAGGCGGACAGCGCCAAGGCGGCCGACGGCAAAGCGCAGATTTTCATCCCCGACAACGGGATTCGATTTATCATTAAGCGGACCGAAGGGCTCCCCAAGGTCAACGCGCAGTTCTTCCTCCTCGGCGGCTCGCTGGTCGAAACCGACGCCAACGCGGGGATCGGCGCGCTGCTGGCCGAGATGCTCGACAAAGGCAGCGCGAACTGCAGCCGCACCGAGCTGGAAGACTTCCTCGCCTCGATCGGCGCCGATTTAACGTTCTCTTCCGGCCGCAATACCCTCACCGCCGAGCTCGACGTTCTTCGGGACGATTTCCCCGAGGCGCTGCGCCACATGGCCGACGCCTTCTTCGCCCCCGCCTTCCCCGAGGAGGAATTCACCCTGGCCAAAAAGAACCTCATCGCCCGGATCGAGCGGCAGAGCCAGCAGCCGATCCCCGAGCTGTTCCAGTTCTTCGCCGAGTCGCTCCCCGGAACCACCCCCTATCACCTTCCGCTGCTCGGGACCAAAGAAAGTATTGAATCGATCACGCTCGACGATCTGCGCGCGCACCATCGCCGGCTTCTCGATCCGGCGAACCTGATCATCACCGTCTACGGCGATATCGACGTCGAGAAGACGGCCAGCGAGCTGGCGGCCTTCTTCGCCAAACTGCCGAAGTCCGACGCCGAGCCGATCTCCCCCGACCGCCACAACGAGACCCTTCAGCCGATCGATCGCCACAAGACGACCGGCAAGCAGGTCGGAACCGGGATGATCGCCTGGGCGGGGACCTCGGTTCGCGACCAAACCGATTACCCGGCGCTCACCGTCCTGACTACCATCCTCGGCGGCTACGGCTATCCCGGCGGCCGGCTGTTTACCTCGCTGCGCCGCGACGGCCTGGTCTATCGCCTGACGATCGACCAGATTCCCGGCTACGCCCCGGGGTACATCTACGCGCTGTTCGAGTCGGCTCCCGACAAAGTTACCGAAATCTTCGATCGAATCAGCGCCGAGATCGAGAATATCAAACAGGGGAAGATCGACCCCGCCGAGGTCGAGGCGGCGAAGCAGCGGATCATCGCCTTCCACCCGCAGCGGATCGAGACCGACGCCGCGCAGGCCCGTCAGGCCGCGCTCGACGAGCTCTACGGGGTGGGATACCTCAACGACGAGCGGTTCGCCGAGCGGATCGGTTCGGTCACCTTGGACGATGTTCTGCGCGTGACAAAAAAGTATTTCAACCAGCCGATCCGTGTTTCGACCTCGCCGAACGAGAATCGATAAACACCGGGTTTATTTCGGTAAAACGAAGAAAAAAGGGGGGGGGTCTGACCCCCCTTTTTTTCGTCAACACAAACCTTTTTATACGGTTTTTCCCAATATTCTTGGAAAAATTCACATTTTCGGGGACTTTTCGCTTGTAATTCCGGTCAAACCCTGATTAAATAGAAACTGTATCAAGTAAAAATTCAGCGTTGGGCGCGTTTTCCCCCCTTAAAAACCCTCCGGCGGGAAAGTTTGTCCAACTCTTTAAGCCAAAGAGCCCTCGCGGGAAATACCGAGATACCGCATTTTCCGGTATTCGGGCGGATTTTGGCGGCAATTGGTATTTTGTTGAGCACGCGGAGGGTTGACAGTATCTGTCACGCCCTTTATAGTATGTGTAAAAGGGTCGGTGACCGAAGATATAACAATTTAAGTTTTAAAGGAGCAGCAGTAAATGAAACCCAGAGTCATTTCTACAGTCCGTACCTCGTTGAATGTCAAGACGGCGAAGAACGCCAAGACCGCCAACAAGTCCTCGAAATTCGACCCCATCTGCCGCGCCGCGCGTCTGCCGCTGACCATCCAGCGCCGCACGGTCTACGAGGTTCTCTCGAAGATGAAGAACCACCCCACCGCCGATCAGGTCTACATCGAAGCGCGCAAGGTCCTGCCGAGTCTCTCCCGCACGAGCGTCTTCCGCATTCTCGACATCCTCGCGCAGCGTAAGCTCATCCAGCGTGTCGTCACGCCGAACAGCACCGCCCGCTACGAGGCGAAAATGGCTCCTCACTCCCACACCATCTGCGTGCAGTGCGGTCTGGTGACCGACTGGGACAACTCCCCGATGGAAAAAAAGCTCCGCACCCCCAAAGAGGCCGAGGCCCCCAAGAAGTTCCACAGCACCAACGTCACCGCCACGGTTCTCGGGCTTTGCGACAAGTGCTACGTCCAGAACAAGAAGGCCGGTATCTTCTAACGAAATAATCCGCGCAACCGGCGTGTTCGTCACAGACCGAAAAACCTCCCTCTCTTGGGAGGTTTTTCTTTTTTGGCTTTCCTCCTTCCTTGATGAAAGACCATTCTGGAATAAAACATCTGGTAGGCGCCGCCAACATCAAGTTTCATCACGTAGAGAACTACAGCGCGGCAACTGTCGCGGGCGGGGAAAGAGCCCCCTAAGGGCGCGTTTAACCGGTTATTAAAAGACTGTCGCAGGAATGAACTAAGGTTGCAGGAATGAACAGGGTTGTTGTCACGGGTCTGGGAGCGATCAGCTCCATCGGCTCCGACGCCGAATCGTTCTGGCAGTCGCTGCGCCTGGGACGCTGCGGCATTAAGGCGATCGATTCCTTCGATGTGTCGATGCTGGCCTGCCGCATCGCCGCCGATATCCGCGACTTTCACCCCGAAGATCATTTCGACCGCCGAACCACGGTCCGCATGGCCCGCTTCACGCAACTGGCCGTAGCCGCCGCCCGCCAGGCGTGGAAAATGGCCGCCCTTCCCGACCGGCTCGATAACCCTGGCCGGGGCGCCGTCATTTTGGGGGCCGGAATCGGCGGGCTCGACGTCTATCAAGAGTCTCAGCGCAAAATCCACGAGGGGGGTCTCCACCGCATGCCGGCGATGACGATCCCGAAGATGATCATCAACGAGGGGGCCGCCAATATCTCGATGGAGTTCTCTTTGCGCGGCCGCGCCCACTCGATCCCGACCGCCTGCGCCTCGGGGACCGACGCCATCGGCCAGGCGTTCGACCTTCTGCGCTGCGGACGGGCCGACCTCGTCGTCACCGGAGGGACCGAGGCGGCGGTCAACCAATTCGGCATCGCGAGCTTCTGCGCGCTCAAAGCGCTCTCGACCCATTTCAACGATACCCCCGAGAAGGCCTCCCGCCCGTTCGACGCCGACCGCGACGGTTTCGTCATGGGCGAAGGGGCGGGGATTCTGATTCTCGAGACCCTTCAGCACGCCCGCCACCGCGGGGCGAAGATTCTCGCCGAGGTCTGCGGCTGGGGAGCGACCTCCGACGCCTTTCACCTCACCGCCCCCGACCCGAACGGCACCGGGGCCTCGGAGGCGATTGCCCTGGCGCTGGCCGACGCCCGGGCCGCCGCCGGCGAAATCGACTACATCAACGCCCACGGAACCGGCACGCCGACGAACGACCCGATCGAAACCGGCGCGATCAAAAAGGTCTTCGGCGAGGACGCCTACCGCCTGAAGATCTCCTCGATCAAGGGACACATCGGCCACTGCCTCGGTGCCGCCGGCGGCCTGGAGGCGATCGCCACCGTCCTGGCCCTGCGCGACGGCTTCTGCCCCCCGACCATCCACCTCGACCACCCCGACCCGGCCTGTGACCTGGACTACGTCCCGAACGTCGGTGTCGCCGCCGCGCTGCGCGCCGCGCTGAGCATCTCGCTCGGTTTCGGCGGGCACAACAGTGTGCTGATGTTCCGGCGGTTTGAGGGGTGATTTATCCCCAAGCGAAGGGGCGGCCGGCTCCCGCGATCTGGGCGTTTTTGTCCCGGGGTATATCTGGACAAGGTTGGGTTTGGCATTATACTGAACCAACACAAGCGTGGGAATGTAGCTCAGATGGTAGAGCAACGGACTTTTAATCCGTAGGTCTCGGGTTCGAGCCCCGACATTCTCATTCCTCACAAGCAAACCGCGCTCCTGTTCGGGGCGCGGTTTTTCTTATCCACCCCGCGCCGCGGGACGGAGCAAAAAAATCACTTCTTCACGTACATCGGCAGATACCGGTATGGCGTCTCGAGGATCAGCACCGAAAGGGCCGTATTGAGCAGCCTCCCGCCGTCGTTCAAATACCGGTCGTAGAAAAGCCAGCTTCCCGACTCATGGGGATGGCCCTGATCCCCGCGCGACTGTGTCGCGATGAGGAACTCCCGCAGGGGGACGAACGCCTTCTTCCAGGCCCGCCCCCCCACTTGGAACATCGCCAGCGCCCCGTAGTACGCGAAGTAGAGATTGCAGACAAAGCGCCCGTCCTCGCTGATGAGGATTCGGTCGTCGCGCTGGGACCGATTTTTCTTTACCGCGTTCCAGTCGTCGTTGATGACCCCAAACCAGATCCCGAGATGGTTCATCCCCCGTTTGAGCCGCCGGTCGCTCGGGGTCCAGCCGAGGTATTCGCGAACCAGCAAACTGGCGGCGGTGGTCCCCCAAAGGGCCGATTCGTTCTCGCCGGACTGAGGCATATACCGATACAGCGCCCCCCCGTCGGAGGCGCACATATCCAAAAACGCCGAGACCTGGTAATAGACCTGCGGCTCGACCTCAAATCCGGCGGACATCCCCGATTTGATCGCCAGCATCACCCACCCGGTCACCGAGGTATCGCCCGAGGAGTACTCGGGGGCGTGCCCCGGATCGCCTATCGAGGTATACCGCCACCCGCCGTCGGCGAACTGCGAGGCGATAAGGAACCGGATCGCCCCTTCGGCGTACGGTTTGAGCTCCTCATCGCGCGTCATCTCGTACGCCTCGCACAGCGTCAGTGCCACGATCGCCTGAACATACGTCCCCTGCGAGGTCGAGCCGGCGCGCATATCGAGACCGAATTCGGTCTGGCGCGAGCGATAGCGAAGATACTCCAGCCCGGAACGGATGTTCTCTTGGTACTGGTTTTCACTGCGGTGCGTGTAGCCGGCGCCCAAAAAGGGGAGCAGCGCCATACCGGTGGCCGCCATGCGGCTGGGATGAAGCTGTCCGCGGTAGATCATCCCGCCGGCGGTCGCCGCCGAGTTGGTGCACTGCCCCTGACATTCCCCTTTTTGAAAATTATCGTCCAAAGCGTCGAGGGTAAACGACCAGCCGCCGTCGGGCAGCTGATGGCGCGCCAGCCACGCCAGCCCCGCCTCGACCGCCAGCTCGCTGGTCTCGGTGGTATCCCCCTCGTGCCCGGGCAGACCGCGCTTGCGCCCCTCGGAGCTGCGCCCGCTGGTGATCCCCTGAAGAACGACCGGGCCGCCGCTTTTTTCCGCGTCTCCCCGGGTCAGCGCCTGGTCACCGGAGGATACCTCCTCCGGAAGCGAGGCGTCCGACTCGATGAGGTTCTCCAGATCGATCATCGTCGGGTCGCTCGCCGCGAAGTTCTCCTCAGGCAAGATATCGGGGACCGTCAGCGCCGAGACGGTCTCGTCGAAGTTCATCTCGCCGATCGAGTCGACCAGCTCGGCGGCCTCGTCGTCGGAAAATCCCGCGGCCAGCGGTTCCCCCAGCCGGGTTCGAAGCTCTTTTTGAAAGACAAAGACCGCTAAAAAGATAAAAATAAACAGGTGAAAGACGACACTGACCAAATAGCCGTAACTCTCGCGGGAGGAGGCGACCGAGAGAATCTTATCGGTCACCGTCTCGTTCGGGTCTTTCCCCCGATCGGAACCAAAAGAAACGGGCCAATCGGCCTGGTCTTCCCCGACGGACCAGTCGATCGGTTCGGCTTCCGGCAAAGGGGCGTCTCCCCCCAGCTGAAGGCGGACCTGCTCGGGATCGAGCGGATCGGGCGGCGGCGCGACCCCCTGACGAACCAGATCGTCGGCCGAATAGACCAGCCGATCGTCCGAATCGTCTTTGCCGGGCTCAAACGGGGGAGATGTCATCCTCTACGCCTCTGGTCACCGTTGACAGGTGCCTCACTTTTTTCAGGTGAAGCGATGGGGGAGACGGTATCCCAACCGAGCGAAACGCCCCCATCGGCCCTCTTGCCGCCCGCGTGCCCTTAAAACACGCGCCTCAGCGCTCGTCGACCGGCTTGTAATCGTTCAGCGGGGCGCCGACATAGATCTGGCGCGGCCGAATAATACGGGTCGACGGATTGTCGTACTGCTCTTTCCACTGGGCGATCCACCCGGGAAGCCGGCCGATAGCGAACATCACGGTGAACATATCGGTCGGGATCCCCATCGCGCGCAGGAGGATGCCGCTGTAGAAGTCGACGTTCGGGTAGAGCTTGCGCTCGATGAAGTACGGATCTTCCAGGGCAAGCCCTTCCAGCTCGCGGGCGATCTCCAGAAGCGGGTCGGACGTCTTGAGTTTGGAGAAAACCCGATCGCAGGCCGACTTAAGAATTTTAGCGCGCGGGTCGTAGTTTTTGTAGACCCGATGCCCGAAACCGTACAGCCGGAACGGATTGGCCTTATCTTTGGCCGCCTCGATGCACTCCTGGGGCTTCTTCCCGCCGTTGTAGATCGACTCGAGCATCTGCATCACTTTGACGTTGGCGCCGCCGTGAAGCGGCCCCCAAAGGGCGTTGACCCCGGCCGAAATCGAGGCGAACAGGTTCGCCTTGGCGCTTCCGACCACCCGAACGGCGCTGGCCGAGCAGTTCTGCTCATGGTCGGCGTGGAGGATCAGGATCAGGTTCAGGGCGTCTTCGATTTCGGGAAGAACCTCGTACTGCCGATACGGGATCGAGAACATCATGTGGAGGAAGTTCTCGCAGTAGTGCAGCGACGGATCGGGGTAGATAAAGGGGAGCCCGGAGTTGCGGCGGTACGTAAAGGCGGCGATCGTCCGAACCTTACTGATCAGCTCGGCGGCCTGCATCATAAACGACTGCTCGTCGGGGGGCATCAGGAACTCTTCGTAGTAGCACGCCATCATGCTGATCATCGACGAAAGGACGACCATCGGGGGGGCCTTCGGCGGGATGTAGTGCAGCTGATGCGTCAGCCCCTCGTGAAGGAGCTCGAACTGCGTGAGCATGTTGCGGAACTCGGACATATCCGCGGCGGACGGGAGACTTCCGAAGATCAGCATCCAGGCGACCTCGATGAAGTTCGGCTTCGGCCGGTCGAACTGCTCGATCGGGATGCCGCGGTAGCGGAGAATCCCCTTGTCCCCATCGATATAGGTAACCGCGCTGCGGCAGATCCCCGTGCTTCCCAGGGAGGGATCGAAGGTGATATACCGATGCTTCGGGTAAAGGTTGGAGACATCAATCGCCCGCCCTCCCTCGGTATCGGTATAGACCGGCAGTTCAATACTCTTGCCGTCGACCGTCAATTGGGCCGTGTCGGACAGAGCCGTTTCGTGCTGGGACATATTCTACCCCTCTATATTTACGCGTTCAGACAACCCCCCGGGCGGTTATTATACCACCGCAAGGGGGAAGAGGGAAGGTTCCGCCCTTATATCAGGCCCCCGACAAACTACCGGGGAAAAACGTCCCTGTCCTTCTGGTCACACCGGAAATATCAGGAAAACAGATACGGAGTCTTTCCGGCTCCCTCCAGAATAGCGCCGTACGCCAAAGGTTTACAGTACCTCAGGAGGGCGTCACTAACGTAGATTGTCCCTCTCCCCTGTGTGGGGTTCCACATCGCCGGATGGACGATCAGTCGCTTTCCCGCAACCAGAATACTCTCCCCATCCGCGGAGATCGGGCAATCCCTCTCTTTGAGGACATCCTCAAGCGGCTTCAGATACCGTCGCTGCATTTCCAAGGGAATCTGCGCGGCAAGTTCCCCTCCGTTCCCCCAATTAAGGAGCTGCAGGGCGGCTTGTCGATCGAGCAAATGCTCAAAGAATCGGTTCTGGTAATGCTTCAAGCAGTGGTGACAGGCACTGCCGCATTGGCAGCCGGCAAGAAGTTCCCCCGTCTCGGCGAGGATCGAGGGCATTTCTTCGGCGGTACTGACAGCGTACCCCGCTCCACTGGATAAGCTGTCATAAAGGAACAGGTCGACAAAAACCTTTCCTTCTCTTCGTCGGGTTCTGGTCCCCACGTTCAACTCGGCGTACTCAATGTCTAATCGCCGACTGATCGTCAAACGCAGCGCCTCGGCCAAAGAACGCGACGCCATCAGCAACCACAGACCGTTGGTGTCTATTTTTCTCGGATCCAGGGCAAATTCCAGAACCAGCATATCCGTGATAAAATCGCACCCGATATTGACGTTGATAGCGTGCGGGTGGGAGCATTTTTTGAAAGATGGGTAGGGACGCTTCAGACTATCGAGCACGGCACGCTCTTGTCCGGGAAAAGCCGCCCCGCAATCGGTACAGACCATGAACCCCTGTCTCCCTTGGTTGAGCATAATGATCCGCTGATTCGTCCGGGAGGCCATGCGTATATGGGCACTTTCGGGGAGTCTGTGAATATCATCTTTTTCGGGGAGGGTCGAGTAGATCGGCTGGCTGGCCGAAGAGTACTCCTCGCTTAACTGTGCCTCATGGATCGACCTTCCATCCCTAGGGGCAAATCCCCAAGGTTTGAGCATTGATCGGGAACGAACCAGTGACGCACCGCAGAGTGGACACTCATCCTCGTCGCGATCATCGGCCAGGCCAAACCATCCACAGAAAGGACAGTTCACCATCGGTTTGAGGTAGTTCTTGTCGTTCACAAACGAACTAGCCGGGGACGTGTTTTCCCGTCCTTTGGGGTTCGTCGCGGGGTTGTAAATACCCCCTATCTGGTAGGTCTGTTTGTCGACAACGATGGCCCGACCGGGGGCGTATTCGGAGATCGCTATATCCAAACCTCGGTCAACCTCGTACTTCACCCCCTTGTCCCCCGATATGTAGGTACTCACAACATCTTTGGGGAAGGAGAACGTTGGGATCAGTCCCTCTTCATAGAGGATGTCAAGCAGCTTTTTTTCGGTCTGGTTCCCCCACTGATTGACGGTAGTAAAGAGCTCCGGATGGTCTTGAAAACGCTGGCGAAGCATCTCGACCCCATTTCTGAGCGCTTCCTTGAAATACCCCAGATGTTTTTTCCCAAAGTTTTCAATTCCTATCAATGCGCCCGATTTACCGGGGTTATATCTCTCCAGAAAGCCGAAGAAGGCCTCCAGATGATCGCGGATAAAACTCGCGCCCGACAGCTGATCGATACTCTCTTGTTTACTGTCGAGGTAATCCCGAAGGGTAACCAGATTGAGGTGACGATGCAGGAGTTTCTCGCTGTGAACATCGATCCAGGGCCGGCGCGGATCACCACGGAACATCGCGGCGGGATTATTGAAATAGAGTTGATCGTGCGGACCGTTTTCACAGAAGGTCACGATCGTCGAGAGTCCCGCCCCCCGTCGGCCGGCACGCCCGGCGCGCTGCTGATAATTCTCCCGCATCGGGGGAATATTCCTCAGGCCGATCGCCACCAATGACCCGATATCGATACCGACTTCCATCGTCGTGGTACAACTGAGTATATCGACCGGGATCTCGTCTTTGTCAACGATATCCCGGAATCGCAGTTCATACTGTTCGGTGGTCGACCAGAGGTCGTCACGCTGATCCCGATAGGAAAGCTGAGCGGTATGTTCCTCTGTATTGATCCAATGGATCGGCTCCCCCTTGATCGCCGCTTCAACCGGTTGACGCCAAAACGCCAGGGATGATAGATCGTCCTTCGACAGCGAAACAACACGTGTGGACCCGCAGCAGGGACATCCCTCCTTTAAGAGGAAAGGGGTCACCTCGGAGCAGTCCCGACATTTGTGCCAGGGATGCTCCATGTCAAAACGAGGTTTAACAAAGTTCAGGTCGACGTACAACCTCCCGTTGTCGTCTTGGTTGTGCCGAACCAAAAACTCATCCTGGAACAGATCGTGCCAGTAGCTCTCCTCCTCGCCGTTTTTCTGGGTCCAATTCATCCGCTTCCGGATCCCATCGGAGAAGGACCAATTATCATCGAGGCCGTATTTGCCGAATTTTCTTCGGACACTCTCACGGGTATCGTCGTCGATTGTGTGCCCTAGGGCCATTCCCTCGTCACAGACCACCGCCATCATCCACGCGTTGAACAGATCCAAGAGTCCCTGTTCTGTAATCTCAACACCGTCTTTGTCTAAATTCCGCTTGAGTCTTCTAAGTTTTCGTTTTGTCGGCTCGATCCAGCAAACAGCCGATTCGTAGAGGGTATTGAACCCGCCGCAGAAGAGACGAAGCAACGCCGCTCTCATCGGCTCCGGCGCGCTGCTGAAATTCTTCTCGGGCTCAAAATCCTCGGGTTCATCCCTGAATTCATTCAGAATAGCATCACGGTCGGCCGTAAATCGTTTTCTTGCTTCCCCCGCGAAAAGTTGTATCTCCTTCTCTCCCGCAACCAGGCACAGAAAACTATACAGGAGATTCAGCGATGGCTCGACATCTTCTGTTTGTTCCATTCGATCGATGGCCAAGACAAAGAGCTGTCGAATCGCTTGAATCTCGGAAACTTCCGACATATCCCGGGCCAACTTCGCCGCTCGCTGTCGACTGTCCGAAAAGAGCAACACTTTGCGGCCCTGGTTGGGGAAAAGCTTCTTGTCTTTGCCATCAACCGGTGGCTGCATTTCGAATTGAGTATGAACCAAGTTAAAGAAGGCCTCGTTTCCTCGCATTTCCAGGGGGCTCAACTGCATACTCGAGAGTTTGTGACGGCAATGAGGACACTCGTAAAAGGTGAGAGTGTCGGGCCTGTCACCGTTAACGTATTCAGAGTAATAGAGCTTTCGAAACCCCGGTTTTCCCTCTGGAGAATCATCACGAAAGTTAATAAAACCGCTCTTGATATCGAGATAACAGGGAATAAGTCTAGTCTTGTCCCCTCCGCCGGTTGGATGAAAACCACGCGGAGGGATATACAGATGAATCTCCCGCAATTTTTTCTGATCCTGCTGCAGTTGGCCAGGATGCTGCCATAAATATGCCTGGGAACTGTGCTCCTCCAGATCACTGGCTAGGACATACCCACGAAAGAAGAGCGCGCCGCAGCGCCGATCGTTGATCAGCTCATAGGCGGCACTGTCACAGATTGGGCATTGAGGACGTCCGTCCGAAAAAAGTATCTCGCCGAGTGTCAGCGCGCCATCTTGGGTGTCATCGATTTCTCCGGCGGTGCGCGCGTGGGGACACTGATCGTTAGTACACGCGTAGGCGCTGTGGATTCCACGGAAGAGCATATGCATTCTGGCGGGGAACAGAAGCCGATCCCCATCGCGAGCCAGCGGAGCAATCGCCAGAAGGACAGCCAACCCCTCAAGCGCCTTCTCCTGCGGCTCTTGCGGGAAGATAACAGCGGCCAATTCCATCAAAGAGACCGCCGATCCTCGGCATTGCTCCACCATCGCGGCAAATGGACGAAACTCCATCAGGTGGTCGTACATCCACTTGTACGCGCTTTCAAGATTGGGGAATGTCTGGTTCACGGCACGCCCCCAGAACCGGTTGAGCTCTTCGAGGCGCGTCGGTTCCGCCTCAATTTTTTCAGGAGACAGCCCGATGAAATCCTCCAGCGGTATCTCTTGTGTCGTTGCCCCCTCTTCTGCCTGGAGATCACCGGTTAGAAATTGGAAAGTCGATCCGTCAGGCGAGGAGGTCAGGTCACGAGCGAACCTTTGAACCGACTCGCGGTCTTCCGGTGAACTGGCCGGCATACTGGCCGTGGTCAAGATAAACTGTACCCGGTCACGAGAGATACCGAGCTTGTGGAACAGTCGCCGAATCAGCAAAGCGACCTCCCCACCGGCGGCTCCGCGATACATATGGGCCTCATCGATAATGAAGAGCAGCCGATGCTCGGGGTTCATCTCCAGCCAGGTTCTGGTATCGTCCCAAATATGTGCCTCTCGAGGCCGAAGAAGCATATATTCGAGCATCGAGTAGTTCGTGATCAGTATATCGGGGGTATACCGCTGCATCTCAAAGCGTGTGATTAGTTCCGCATCATCGTCGTTCGGAATATGTTTTCCCGCCGCGAGTCGCTTCAGAAAGCTCTCCATGTCCGATTTAGCGGGAATTTTCCCCTCCAGGATCAGACGCTCGGTAAAGTGTTCGTTCCCTTTCTGGGGGAAAAACATCGATCGAAGTGTATGCTCCAGCTTTTTGTCATCCGCTTTGACAGGTTTCTCGCCGGCATAGGGAGTCCGTCCGGTGTACATCCCGAACTGTGGTCGCCGAGCCGTGGCCGATGAGTAATCACGGAAGATTTTGGCGAACTTCCCCTCCTGGTCGCCGATCAGTCGCCTCAAGCGGCTGATCTGGTCTGAGACCAAGGCATTCATCGGGTACATAATGAGGGTTCGAACCCCTCTTTGCGTCCAGCCATTAGGGTCACAGCACGCCTCATCAGCCAATTTCGCCAAAAGGGGCCAAATGAAGCATTCCGTCTTTCCGGAGCCGGTTCCCGTAGAGACAAACAGGTCATCCCCCTGAACAGCCCGTTCCAATGCCTGAATTTGGTGATTGAACGGGGTGGGGAAGACACCGAGTCCGGCCTTGGTCAACTCCTCAAAGAATTTCTTCATCCTCGCGGGAATCGACGAGCGCGTGATCCCACTATCGGTCGTCTGATACACCGGGGACGACTCGATATACGGCTTTTGATAGAGAAGCCCTTCATAATCGCTTTCGCTCAGTTCATTGAACGCGCGAAGAAGAATCGGGATCTTTCGGTAATACTGCGACCGGATATAGTTCTTCAGTTCGGTACAAAGACGACGATAAGTGGTGACGGCACCAGACATAGACGTTCCTTCTTGCTTCTTGGCGATTTAATTAATGATTATCTTTCGCTGGACGCTCGGACAACGGGGTAAACACAAAGCCTATCGGCTCCAATGCCTTTAGGATCACCTCAAAGACAGGCTTCGCCATTACACGGTGATAGGGGCTGGAAGTGCCATACTTTTCTTCTACCTCGAAGACCTGCGGCCAGCTGTAGTATTGGATTAGGTTCTTCTCCGCCGGTGGGGGAAGATAGTCAATCTCAAGCCAGACTAACTCAGAGGAGGGAAAATATTTGATTGCTGGAAGTGCCCCTCGCGCTGCCAAACAGCCGTTGGCCGCCCGGCGGTGTTCACCATTCATGACATAGCACTCATCGAGTTGTTTCGATTTCTCTATTCGTTCGTCGCGGTAACGATAGAGATAGTAGTCATACCCATCGCTTTTTCTGCGCCGCATCAGAGAGATTTTACCGCTTTTATCTATTTTGCCAGTATAATACCAATCCCTGTAGCGGCCTTTGTTTTCAAGGTTGAGGTAAGTGTAATCGCCGCCGGATATATCTGAAGAGGGTTTTAGCGAATAATCGTGGATCAATTGTTCCCAATAGTCAACCAAGGGTACTCTTCCCAGCGCGAACATCGAGGAGAGTTTCCTCCTCCGACGTTTCCCCGGAGGGTTTCCTCTTACATAGGGGCCTAGCCCACTGCGAAAAACCGATTTAAACTGCGCCCCACCACGGATCAGAACGACATCCGAATCTTGCTCTTCCGGCTTTGATCCAATGGCCGTAGGAGAAGCAAGACGATGGGGGTAATGATAAACGGCTCCGGCTCGATAGGAGCTCAGCAGCATTTCTTTGGCCAATAGCTCACCACCGTCTTTCTCGTCGATTATCTGATCAAAAAAAACCGGGCGTATCTCGGGATACATCACCAGATAGGAATGATATAGTTGTTTGATTCTCCTTTTAAAATGAACAACGGAAACAGTTCGTTTGGGAACAGTTCTTGCCATGTCATCGTTACGAGTAGGTTTTGAAGGGTCGAATAGTGAGGCCATGGCCAAGTGTCCAATCGCACTGTAGAGGATTCTCGAAGAAAATCCTTTCATTGTTTCTTCACTGGCTTTCGTCAGACCAAGAGAAATGGCTATCTGACTAAGAAGGCCGTTATATCGCGAGAGAATATCACTGTTCATCGACTAGCCCCACAAAGTCAAAGAGTTCCTTCACTAAATCCCCGTCGACATTCCGAACACAGTAATTTTTAAAACCCTTTTTTCGCCGTACAGTCAACCATCCTAAGGCGAAGACAGCGAGAAGATATTCGGTTTCCTCATGCTGCTCGTTGAGAGAATGGAAATGAGACAACAACTTTAACAATCGGTTTTTAGTGAAGCAGCTCACACCTATAGCCTGCAGAAGATCTTCACAAAAACCCTTGTAGTCGAAAGAGGTGGCCGAGGGAGGGCTGTTAAGCGGTGAGGAACCGTCACGATATATAAAATCACGCCTCGGTAAAGATTTAATCATTAGCTCAGAGAATATCGGCAGACACTGAGAGAACGTACTCTTCGGAACCACTTCTAGATCTTCACGGTAGGGATGGATAGCGATGACATTCAGACCTAGTTGCGTTATCTCCTGGAGATGTTCACACCAGTCACGGCTTAACGGGGAATGAATCAGGAGAACTTGGTCACGATACTTGTCAAGCTCTTTCAGGATACCAAGATTGAATGGGTACGTACCATCAAGCCGCAGAGCATTATCACCTACAACGCCAGCGGAGAAAGCATCGGCGATCGCATCTCCGTTAGGACCGGCAAGAAGAATCGGTAAACTAACTTGGCGTGCAGCAAACATGAGGCAGGCTAATGTTCCGCAAAACCTGCTTTTGACGCCAGCTGATTCAAGATTTTTGTGGATTATCGAAATGACAGACTCAATATCTGTACATCTCTTGAAAAGGGCGTTACTGACTATCGTTGGACCTGTATGAATTACTTTCGCAGCGATATCATCTTGTTTGTTTTCCTTTGATATTGTTGAAAGAGCCCACACAGGGAAAGCACTCTGGACAAAATCCGCAGTATTCTCTCGTGCATTCTGTAGTTCTGAAAGAATGATATCTCTCGCGGCTGAGGCTTCGTTCAGTTCAGTCTTAGTTTCGGTTAGTCTTTTCTCTGCATTCGCTAGTTGTTCTGTGATTCCTCTGAGGCGTTCTAGATCATCCTTGTGTTTTTGTTCGAGTCTCGAAATCTCTTCCTCGTGTTGTTGCTTCAGTTTGTTGATTTCATCATTGAAAGAATCAGCCAGTTTAGGTCGGAAATGATCATGGATGGTTTCACGAAGTTCAGGGATAACGTTATATGCATTTAAAATAAGATCGCGTATCCACTTAAGGTCACCATCATATTTATCTAGATATTCTTTAAATTCATCAAAGAATTCCTTTGCTTTCTCTTCGGTGACGTTAGCCACATCCGCATATTTGCGGTAGAGAGTCTCAGTTCCCATTTCTCGGATAAAACGGAGAATCTCTTTGCAGTGAGACTCGGTATTTGCAATATTCAGATCGGTAAGTGTCGATTCGGTTATATATGCTGATAATACAATTTTAACGGCCTCGAGGGGTCTGCGAATCCATTTGCGTTCTTGGTTAGGTGAAATTGGAGGAGTTAAGTAACGGTAAAATGTCTGACCATCTATTTTCAATGTTTCACTTCGGTTAATGTTGCAGTATGGACATCGAATAATAGTTTCGCTGAAATAGAATCGTCCGTGATTCTCTGTTATATCTTGATGTGAGCATATATAACATTGATAGCTTTTACCGCGTGCTACGCCAATCAATATTGTCGAGTAGTTTTGCAGCGATGAAAAACATACCGGCGGGGTTTGTTTAATACCACTATTAATGAGGGCTTTACCAAGACTCTCCAGATTCTCAAATCCGGTAACAATCCAAATAGGGATTGGGAGTCGTTGTTCAAGAGAGTACTCATAGAGAATACCATTACTACTACCAGTATCTGGCATAGATGACAATTCCCACATACCATACTCTCTATCGATTATTTCAGCATCTCTAACAGGGTCTATTTCAATCTTAGATATGTTTCTATAAAGTATCGTTTCTGACCAGACGTAGGGGACATAGTTAACAATCTTGTCACCCACGACATCAGCCAGTCGATAAAGGAAGATGTGAGAACCTTCGTTCTTAATCTTGCAGAACGAAACAACGATATCTGATGAATTCTTATTGATATCTGACATCTGGGCGCCTCAGCTTTGATTATTTCTTGGTGGTATGATGATACGAATTTAGGAGTCGCAACGCTTTCGAACTAATGGTTCCGACCTTGGCTTGTTGAAGTATCCAGTTCTTTAGTCTCAGAGACTTAACCTTATGTGCCAGTCGTCGAGCCATCAGAAATGAAAACTGAACACGTTCACCATTACTTTGAGTCAATCGCCTATAGATAGAACGACTATGGTCCTTAGCACGGTTATTTCTAGGTGTTTTTCTAATCGACAGTTTCCAACAACAGTCTAGTCCCTGATAGACACGAATCTCATGCCCCATCTTCAGTGTCGGAACAGTTTTTTCTTCACCAGACACGAACGCTTGTCGATATACTGTTCTGTTCCTTTTACGAATCTCGATATAACCATCATACCTAGCGCTGATTGTTAGACTTCTGCCTTCGGGTAGTCTATCAACATATCCGGCTTGAACAGATTGATTCTTCGAGCCTTTTCCTGTAAACACCTCAATCTTGTGACTTCGTCGAGATGTCGGATCCTTGGAAAACGAAGAAAGGTAAATACTGTTATAGATTCGAAAGTTATATATATCACCACTCGTGGCACACAGTATTTTATCATCATACTTTTGATCTTCTCTGAAAGATACAACTCTCACATCAGTGTCTGTATTCCCCTTCGGGCACTCATAACATTCATATTGCGTTCCGCGAGGATAACCATCTAATCCACAATCCCCTTGAACAAAAACTCTTACAGGTGAATTCGTGCTGTAGTATCTATACTTATCTCCACGTTGAACAAACGCCGGCCACACAGGTATCATCAGAGTTGATTGAGGTGTGAGCGTGTAATAATCCCGACTTATTTTTCGAATGAAATCTCTTGTTTCATCGTTATATCTATTGATTCTGAACTGATAGAGAAATATTTTCTTGACACGGGAAGCAACGTTAGCATCCTTCCCCGTGTAGAAATTGACTTGACGAGGCCAAATCTCTTTAGAGAATTCTTTGTCCTTAATGAGTGAATTAGGATTTTCTTTGTCTGTTAAGTGATCTTTAGAAACTTCTAAGTCTGTTAAGAGATAATATGGCTCTCCTACTTTTATACTCTTGTCAATAGGTATCATCCTACCATTCTTCACTGAAAAGATCGCACTAATCTTCGTGTTTCTATCGACACCTACACCATCAACAATTTCCTCGATGTTTTTTTGGGCATCTACTGAATCTCCCGATCCTTTTTCCCATTCGATCGTATATTTGGCAGCAGGGATACTGCCGACCGGCAAAAACACTACGTGCTTATCGTTCAGACGCTCAATCAAATATTGACGTGGTTCATCTTTAAGTTTTTCAGAAATGAAATCAAACTGTTGAGGATAAATAACAAGGCTACCGACATCACCGTTACGAATCGGAGAATCATTGAGACGTTCCAGTGGAGGAAAACCGATTAAAAATGATGCTGATTCTCCTCGAATTTCGATTTTTAGTGGGTACTTGTATGAATAGTAATGGTTGCTAAGGGTTTTCTTCTTTTCTTTTTTGAAATATTCTGTAACCGTACTATCAGGGTCCCTTCTATCCTCACAACTCTTGTCCTCTTCCGCTCGGCTGTGCCTGAAGTGACAAACCTGGATATCACCGTATACAAAGGTTACGAACTGATCACACTTTGCGCATTTAAATACACGACTGTCGGCCTCTATAGTTCCTTCGTAAAGAACTCGGGCCTCACCGGCTGTTATTCGACGCCAACGTCCAAAATTTCTGTGTAAAATATTTTCGAGTACCATCTCTCTTTAAATCTCCATCAGATAGGCCCTCTTTGCACCCGAATAATAGTTGCGACCTACCTTGATTAACGTTCGTTCCCACATAATGACTCTTTGAACCGTTATACGTGAATAATTCGATCCGAACCGATTCAGCTGAATTAAACCGTCCTTTTCATCCGCGACTCGAAAATCTCTACCACATCCCACCTCCCATAGTATATACGCTTCATCAACAATTTTCAACAAAAACTACCCCGTAATCCCCATTCCTCCCTGCCACCTAAGTATCCATAAGCAGGAGATATGGACAGCATGTGTCACACCGGGGGTGTCATATGGATCGCAAGATCGCGGCCGGGGGGTGGGCCCAAATTTCGAATAACACTGGAAAACAGGGGATTTATGTATTACCTTCCCCCTAAAACGCCCTTTGGACATGGCCGTCTGGCCTGGACACGAGTGGAGGCGGAAAAATTTCGGAGAAATTTAGGGAAAATTTTGGCTCTGCGGTGATTTTTGACGGGTATCCCCCTCTTCGGATCCGGGTCGAAGGGGCATTTCGAGGTTCCTCTATAGGTTATTGTCTTATGTCCCGACCCGACTTGGTCCCCCTGGGGCCCCCGGAGATCAGTCGGGATTCAGCTGACCGGCCGCCGGTTGTTCCTCTCTTGATAGGGGTGGCTGGCTGTAAAACGGGGGAGCATCGGCAGTTGGGGGCTGCCCCCCCATCCCACCGAAAGAGCCCACTTCCTCCCCGAGAGGGGCGTATTGGCGGCTCAAAGGGGCCTCGGCAGGTCCCGATCAGCCCCTCTAGAGCGTATCCTCCGGGCTATAAAACCCCTTAAGAAAAACTGCTCTTGCCTCGTGTTGTCTTAATCTGTACTATCCCCCCAAGAAGCGTTTTCTCCCTTGGGGAGAGGGTGTGCCGACACCGTTTTTCTTGGGGAAAAGACGAAATGATACTTTCGTTCGAGAGCCAACAGCTATGAGAAACATAAGCAGACAGGAAATCACCCAGCCGGTACGGATCCTGCCGCGCGAGTCTATTCCGCGGTCGGTTCTGTTCCTGTTCGCGGTCGTTCTCGGTGTGGTTTTGACCCACGGCGAGGCGGCGGCCTATGGGGGCGCCGGCGGCGCGGGAGCGGGCATAGAGGTCTCCGAAGAGATCTCCGAAGTCTCCCTTCCCCCGTTCAACGAGCAGATCGCCCGCAAGGCGTTTGCCGAGGCGATGCGGGGGCAAAACGCACCGCAGCAGCAGACATTCTGCCTGTTTAAGAGCGATCCCGAAGAGATCGGCCGCCGTTTCCTGGCGATTCTCCCTCCCGAACTAAGTCAATCCACGCAATACCGCGTCGATGAAACGCAAAAGACCCTCACCATCACCGGTCCGCCTCAGGCCATCGCCTCGGCCGGTGAGCTCATCCCCCGTATGGATGCCAATCTCCAGCTCGACGACGGCCGGATCGACTACGGCCTGGCCGCCGCGCCGGTCGATAACCGCCCCGCCGAGCTCCCCGAAGAAGATAAACCGTCCGAGCCGTACTACGACCCGAACGAGAACCGTGTCGTGCGCACGTTGAGCGAGCCGCCGAAGAACGCCATTCTCCCCCCCAGCAGCGAGTCTCTGGGGATGGCCGTCCTCGGTCAGGACAGCGCCTCGGTCCCGACCGGCCCCGACGCCGAGCAGACCCCCGATGTCGCCGTCTATGCCTGCCCCCCGATGTCGATCGCCGTGGCGGTGGCGCGTCTGAAACAGTCGTTCGCCCAGTACCCCGAGGTGACCATCACCTCCGACCCGCAGGCCGGCAAGATCATCGTCTACACCACGCGCCGTCGGCACGCCGAAATCAAGAGCTTCCTTGATTCGATCGGGATCAAGCCGTTCGATCTGCAAAGTCAGCCGGCTTGCGCGCCCCAGCAGGCAGCCGCGCCCCAGTACGCCGCCGGCGCGGCCCCGGCCGGTCCGGCCAATGGGAATCCGGCCGCTGTCCAGAGCGCTTCGTCAGGAGTGCCGCTGAAAAGCAATCAGCGGCCAAACGGCGAAGCGACGCGCAAGCATACCGCCGTCTACAAGAACATCGCTTCGGTTGAGACGGAACTGACGAACCTTCTGCAGGACCGCGTCGAGCGGATCGCCCCGGCCGACCCGAACGATCCGTCGCTGAGCCCCGCCCAGCGCGAGAACAGCGTCTGGCGCTTCACCCGCCGCCCGAAAGAGGGCGCCCCGGTCACCGAAGAACCGGCCCCCAGCTGTGATCTGGCGTTCGATCGCCGGCAGCAGACCGTCTCGGTCTCGGGCGACCCGCGCCTGGTCGATCAAATGATGACGCTGATCGAGTCGATCGACAACAGCGGCAAGGCCGGTGCCAGCCGTCCGCGGTATATCTTCCTCAAAAACGTCGACCCCGCGCAGCTCAAAGAGATCTTCGAGCTTCAGCAGCAAAATACCCCGCAGGCCGCCTCGGGCGCCAAGGATAACCCGATCCGTCCGGTGAGCTGGCAGGAAGATGGGCTCGGAGCTCTGGGCGCCGATGTCTCTGTCCCCGCCTCCGTCCCCGCTTCGATACCGGGCGGCGGCGATGCCGCCGGTCCGAACCAGATCGATCTGGTTCCCGACTTCGTCCCGCTGGTCCTCCCCGACCTCGATATGGTGATCCTCGACGCTCCCGAAGCGGAGGCAAAGCGGATTATCGAGATGATCGATAAGATCGAGGCGCTCGCCGCCGAGGCCGAACCGCAGACCGAGATACATTACCTCAAGCACGTCAACTCGGTGATGCTCAGCGGTGTGCTGGCCCGTCTGTTCGACGAGATGTTCGCCACCAAGCAGGGGCGCGTTTTGGTCTACGCGCTGCAGAACCCCAACGCCATCTTATTGGTCGGCTGGGGCGAGGCGCCCAAGGCGATGAAGGCACTGATCGATACCTTCGACCAGCCGATTCAAAACGACGGCAGTTTGATCCAAGTCGTTAAGCTGCAGTTCGCCTCGGCTCAAGAGGTCGCGCGGATGCTGACCGACTACTTCACCACGGCGACGCCCGACAGCGGCGGCATGGCCCCGCGAATCCGCGTCATCCCCGACCCGCGAACCAACTCTCTGGTGATCCACGCCGCGGCAAACGACTTCGAAGAGGTCAAAAAGGTCCTCGCCGAGCTGGACGTCAACCGCTCCAACACCAAGCTCCAGGTCAAGACATTCCGTCTGCGCCATTCGCTGGCCGAGGATATCCGCAAGTCGATCTCCCAGGCGATCCTTCCGGCCATGGAGGGAACGCTCCCCTCCAGCGAGGCGAAGTACCCGATCCTCCAGATCATGACCGTCGATGCCGACAGCCGCAAGCTGATCGAGTCGGGGATCATGCGCGACGTGCAGCTGTCGTCCGACATTCAGAACAATCAGCTGATCGTCACCGCTCCGGCCGACTGCATGGACTTAATCGGGACCTTGATCGAGATGCTCGACACCTCGCCGGCCTCCGGCCAGATCAAGATGTTCCCGCTGCGTTACGCCGACGCCACGCAGGTGATGAAGACCCTCCAGCAGCTGCTTCCCACCGGCGGCGGCCAGATGCCGTCGATCCCCAACGCCGAAGGGGAACAGTCGTTCGTCCCGGTCCGTTTCTCGATCGATCCGCGAAGCAACTGTCTTCTGATCGCCGCCTCACCGCTGGATCTGAAGATCATCGACTCGCTCATCATCGCGATGGACCGCAAAGATTCCGCCGAGCGGCAAGAGAAGGTGATTCAGCTGCGCAACGTCAACGCCTCGTCGATTGCCGATGCGGTCAATCGCTACCTGTCCGAAAAGCAGCGCTTGGAGCTGTCGAGCGGGTCGGTTTCCGACTACCAGCTCTTCGACTCCCAGGTGATCGTCGTCCCGGAAGGGAACACCAACTCGATCATCATCAGCGCCACGCCGAAATACCTCCAAGAGATCACCAAGCTGATCGAATCGTTCGACAAAGAGCCGGCCGAGGTCGATATCCAGGTGCTTATCGCCCAGGTGATCCTCTCCGACGATGAGGAATTCGGTTTCGAGGCGGGGCTGCAGGACGAGATCGCCTTCGACCGCAGTTTGGTCACCTCGGTCACCAACGGGGTGAACAGCGCCACGGGGAATCCGGGGTTTGACCTCATCTCGAACAACAGTCAGGGGAATAATTACCTCTCCAATGCCGACCCGTCGGATCTGGCCGGAACGGCCGTCAGCGCGTTGGGCATGGGGCGCACCAGTACCGATCTGGGCTACGGCGGTCTGGTGCTGTCGGCCAGCAGCAACTCGATTCAGATCCTTCTGCGCGCCCTGCGCGAGAAGAACCGAATCCAGATTCTCAGCCGGCCGCAGATTCAGGCGATGGACAACCAGCAGGCGTTCATCCTAATCGGTCAGCGCGTCCCCCGTATTTCGGGGACGACGACCAGCAGCTACGCGGTCACCTCGAACGTCACCGAGGCGAACGTCGGGCTCATTCTGCTGGTCACGCCCCGTATCAGTGAGGACGGCCGCGTGATTATGGAAATCGGCGCCGAGAAATCGTCGCTCGGAAGCGACAGCGACGCGATCCCGATCTATACCTCCGGGAACCAGGTTATTAAGTCCCCGACGATCGACACGACCCAGGTCATGACGGCGGTCAGCGCCGTCGACGGCGAGACGGTAATGCTCGGCGGTTTGATCTCCAGCTCGAAAACCAAGATATCGCGCGGGGTTCCTCTGCTGTCCGATATCCCGGTCGTCGGCTGGCTGTTCCGATACGACAAAGCCGATGAGGAGCGCCGCGAGCTGATCATCGTGATGACCCCGCGCATCGTCCGCGACCGCTGCGATTCGGAGCGAATCAAGCGGATCGAGGCCTCGAAGATGAGCTGGTGCCTCGCCGACGCGATGGCGATCAACGGCAGCATGGGGCTGTACGACCCGCTTACGCAGCGCGGGAAAACGCAAGGGGCGGTTCGTTCCCTCCCGTTCCTCGAGATGGACAAGTTAGACGAGGTCCCGCCGTCGACACACCGCCCCTATAATCCCTCCAACGACTACCCGGCGAGCGGCCCGGCGGTGAGCAATCCCAACGCGGTCATGCCCCCGGTGGAGACACTCCCCGACGGCGTGACCCGACAGACACAGCGCGCCGGCTCGGTCCGGTCCGCGGAATGACCCCCGAAAAGCCGCCCACCGTACTATAGAAATCGTTTAGAAGATCCTCCCGTGTTTTCACCCAGGCACCCCAAGAGCGATACCTCCGGCGGAACCGCCCCCCAGGCGATCACCCGAAGCCCCTTCTTTGGCTTCGGCGCGGCGCTTGTTTGGGTACTGCCGGCGCTTCTGTGCGGCTGTACCTCGATCGAGCGCCACCAGTTCGTCTTTTGGGGAGATATCGTCACCGAGAAACCGGCCGATATCCAGGACCACTGGTCCGACTACGGTCCCTTTCGCCTGAACGACCCGACCAAGAAGCTTCGCCGGGGGAAGGCCGGCGTGATCCGTTTCTTTAAAGAAAAAGATCACAATCGCTCGATCGCGGTCGACGGCGAGCTGATCGTCTACGTCTACGCCGGCAGCGACGAGGGGATCGAGCTGACCGAGCCGTACGCGCGGCTGGTCCTCACCTCCGAGCAGCTCAACTCGCAGCGGAAGTTCGATAAGAAGAGCGGCTACAGCTATCACATCTGGCTCGATCTGGGCGAAATCGACGACCCGCCGGAGAATATCTCCATTCTGACGGTCTTCAACGACACGAAGACGCGCGACCAGGTCGCCTCGGGAATCACCTACACCCGCATCGAGGGGGTCGTCCCCGCCAAGAAAGCGGACGAAGGCACCGAGGACGAAACGACGCTCGACCCGGCCGAGTGGGCCAAAAAGTACAAAGAGGCGAACCCCTCCACCCATCTGACGGAAGAAGAAAAGCGCCGCCTTGACGCGATGAATAACCCGCAGGACAATAACACCGGGCAAACGGCCGAAAGCGCCGGGTCAACGGCCGAAGGCGCCGAGGAGGCGGCCGACAAGACCGCCGCCGAGCCGAAGGTGTTCGATATGTCCGAGCAGATGGCGCGCCAGGCCCGCTGCGCCCCGGCGGCCGAGCCGGTCGACGGGCAAAGCCGCTACGCGTCGTACCTCGAGCAGAAGAACAGCGGCCGCTGGGTCGAGGCCCCCGAGGGGACGGTCTTCGACCATCCGACCTTAACGGCGATGAACAACGCGGCCGGGAGTATCGCCGCGGCGGCCGCCAGCCAGGGCTCCAGCAGCGGCACGCTGCCGCGCATGACCGGCAAGAAACTGACGTTCGACGATATCCGGGCCGCGACCGGTCCGACACCCGACGGTCAGTATTTAACTCAAGGTTACCTCAACAGCGAGGGGAAGCTCACCGAAGCCGCCCCGATCTTAGCCGACCAGACGAACTCCCGGCTGTACTAAAACCGGCGGCCGGGCAAAGGCGCTTCCAACCGCGCGGGCAAAAAGTACCATTTTCAGGTTTGAACGATGAACAAGGCGAGCCAACAATCGAGCGCGGCGCTGCTTTTAGGGTGCGTCCTCCTGGCGTTCTTCGCGGCTCCCCGCCTTTGGGGGCAAACCGCCGCGAGTTCCACGAGCACCGCGAATACCTCGACCACCCAAAGTCTCGGTCTGGGAGTGACCCGGTTCAACTCGGGATACTCCCCCATCACGCTCGATCGCCCGAACATCACCCCCGGCCAGCCGTTCAACATCCGTCCGACGATGGACAGTTTGGTCTCCGGCACCGGCAAATCCGGTTCGTTCGGGGGGCTCCTGAGGCGCTACGATATGACCGGTTTCGGGCGGATCTTCAACACGCGCGCGGCCAGCGCGGCCCTGGCGGCCTCCTTATCGCGAAACCTCCCCCCGCCGGCCGACACCACCGTGGTGAATATCTCCGACGAGCCGCGGATGTATCCCCCGCGCCTGAAGACCGACCCGGACGACTTCCCCCCCTACGACCTGAACAGCCCCGAGAAGCGCCGGGATATCGACTTTTGTGTCCAAGGTATCCTCGATCGCTATCCTCTCGCTCCCAAAGACTCGCTGACGATCAATGCCGACGGCGACCGGCTGATTCTCCACGGACAGATTCGTTCCAAAAGGACGATCGAGGCGCTCGCTTCCGGGCTCGGCCTGATCCCCGGTGTTTTCGCGGTCGACAACCAGATCGAGTACGTCGAAGACCCCGAAGCCGAAGAGCGTCCGAAAGACCCGCTCGGGTACGAGCAGTAATCCTACGGCTCGCCCGTTACGCTTATCTTAAGCGCCATATTCGAGTGGACCAGATCGAGAAGGCGGCAGTCGAGATCCAGCCCAAGAATCGCGATAATGCGCGCGTTGATCCGGTCCCGATACCGCCGCGGAAAACGTATGCTCTCCTGAAGCCCGACGTTCTTTTTGGTGATCTTAAACCGCTCGGCCGCGGCGGCCATCTCTTCGGTCGTCTCGGCGAAGAACCGGCGGTCGTCGTCGGTGAGCCGATGGTACAGCGACGGAAGCCGGCGCAGCAGCCGCCGCTGATAGATAATCCCCCCGTCGAACATCCGCCAGTACCAGTAGGCGAACGACGAATTGAACAGGCAGTAGGCGTAAGGAAGGGCGCCGGGGTCCTTGAACGATAAGGCGACCTGCCCGGTGCGGCTCAACCGGCTCAGCGAGGCGGCGGTGTAGTAGCGGCAGGTATTCGGCATAAAGAGCTCCCATCGCCTCGGGGCCTTCCTTCCGGTGAACAACAGCTCCGAGAACGTATGTCCCTCGGCGCGCTGCAGCCAGCGGCTATAGAGCCCCTCTAAAGCCGGGAAGCACTTGCGGTACATCGGTTCTTTCACCGTGATCCGCTGGCGCGACTTCGGCAAAAACGCCTCCAGCGCCTCGCACTTCAGCAGTTCGGCCCGCTCGGCGTTCTTAAAGCGAATCAGCGGCGAGACGCGGTATCCCCTTTTTTCCCCTTCCGCGGTGACGGTAATCGCCGCGCGAACCGAGTTGTTCACGTTCGAATTGAACACCCCGTGCTTGGGACCGTGAAAGATCATCGAGGGGACATTGTCGAACGAATAGATCGCCCCGCCGAAGCGATCGAGCACTTTGCGCAGCGGATAGAACCTGTTTCCCGAGATAAAGCTGTACGGCGTGAGAATCACGCTGGAACGGCTGCGCGAGACGATCTTCTCCATAAAGGCGGTGTAGTACTCCCGTATCTTGCGCTGAACATTGGTCCTCGTCCAATCTTTCCCGAGCGCGGAGTACTTGGCGTACGGAGGATTGGCGATCACCTTGCAGTCGTCCGGAAGGGCGACGCGGCGGCTCAAAAAATCGCCCGCGACCGTATGGACCGCCTCGGCGCAGGCGTCCCCGTACCGATACCGAATCGCGCTTCGGCAGATCGCCAGGGCCGTTTCGTCGAAATCGTAGAGCCACACGCGCCCTTCGGTCAACAGCGCCCGGGCCTTTTCTTCCCCCATCTGCTCCAGGCATCCGAGGATCAGCCGCCCGGTCCCGCAGGCGACGTCGCACAGGTTCGTCCCGGGCAGCGGCAAAAGTTCTTGGGCCATCAGCTCGGCGACGTCGTCGGGGGTGCAATACTGGCCGCTTCGTTTTTTTTGGCCCTTATCGCGAAGGGCCAGTCCCTCCTCGTACAGGCGGCAGAAGTTCCTCAAACAAAGAAACTTGTTCTCTCCGTGACAAATCAGGTGCCGACAGATTCTCTCCCACGTGGCGGCCAGGCCGTCGGCCTCCACATCGTGAAGGTAGCGCGAAAGATTATAGCCGGCCAGCTCGGCCGGCCTTTTGTCGGCTGCGATGCTCGTCACGGCACAATCGCCCCATGTTCGCGCAAAAGAGCTTTGACCTTCTCGACATCCACTTGAGCGGGAGACACCTTTTGCCGAATCGCCTCGGCCGCGGCGGCGCCGGCGGCCTGGCCGGTCGCCATACAGGTCGCCTGGACCCGCAGCCCCGAGTTGGCCAGCCGGTCGCTCCCCAGGCAGCGGCCGGCGACTAAAAGGTAATCGACCCCCTCGGGAATCAGCGCGCGCAGCGGAATCGTCGGCACTACCCCCTCGTCGAGATGCCGCTGGTCGATCCACCGCCCCAGACGGTGCAGGTCGATCGGATAGAAGCCGTAGGCGAGCGAATCGTCCCAGACCTTGCCGGCGGTGTAGTCGTCGGCGGTGATGGTATACAGGCAGTGAACCCGATACGACTCGCGCACCCCCGTCTCGGCCGACATCTCGGCGATCGTGGCGTTTTCGCCCCCCGGAAGGGTGCGCACGAACCGAAGCATGCGCAGCATCGCCTGACGGCCGCGGATATCGGTATCGGTGCGGGTCTGCCCGGTCGAGCTGTCGGCCGCGGCGACGTAGCTGTTGACCGGCTGGCGGATGAAGCCCTCGATCCCGTACTGGGCGTCTTCCTTGAGCAGCCGGCCGGAGGCGACCGCCTCGTCGAACCGCTTTTTGACCAGCTCCATATCGATCTTATCGGGGTCGATCCCCGTGTTGATCCGGTACAGCAGCGACCCCGGCTGAGTCGCCTCCTCATGATCGAGCCGGGCCCCCGCCAGATAGGAAAGGCGGCCGTTGCCGGTGCAGTCGATCAGGCAGCGGCAGAAGATCTCCCGCGGCTCCCCCTGCGAAATACTGACCATCCGCCAGCGCGCCCCTTCGTGCTCCCCGGCAAGGTCACTGTCCTCAGGGACCGCCTCGACCTTGTACGGCGACTCGAAGTACCGCAGACGGACCCCCGCCTTCAGGCAGAGCTCCTCGCCGAAGGCGCTGTAGGCGGCGCCGTTGAGCGCGATCTGATGCCGCCAGTGCTGCTTGCCCGGAACCAGCATCGGATCGGGGAGCGTCCCCCCGCCCAGATCAATCGCGCCGAGGACCCACTCCCAGCCGATCCCCGCGATGATCTGCTTCTGCCATGCGTGGAAGCATCCCGGGAAATGCACCCCGCCGGTGGTGGCGTTTCCGCCGGGCTGAAAGCCGCTTTCGATCAAGATCGTCTCCATCCCGGCCCGGGCCGCCTGAACGGCCGCGCAGACACCGGCGGTTCCCGCGCCGACGACGACCACGTCGCAGTCGGCGGTATCGATGGGGGTAAACGTATCATCGGCGCGGAGACCGGCCAGGGCGCCGAGGACAAGCAGCACAGCGAGGAAGGGGCGCTTCATGGGGATAAACTCCTTAGAGCGTTAGACGACCCCCCATGGGGGCATAGCGGCGGTAAATACTCAAAGGTTCATTTTCGCAGGTTTTTCGCACCGACGCAAGAGCTTGCGCGGCGGCCCGAAGGGGATCGGCTGCGGAAACGAATTTCCCCATCTTATCCAACCGTTAAACCCCGAAGCATTCTTGACGAAAAGCGCGTTTTTCGTCAAAATGGGGAAGGTTTCCGTTCTGTCCGGGCGCGTAGCTGTTTTTAAGCCGCCGGGAACGCGAACAATTCAACACAATCACAGACAAAAGCACCAGAACAGACAAAAAAGCGAAAGACCCCATGGCTAAAGAGGAATCGACCGGGACCGGTGTCGTGTTAGAAGAATCGCGGCGCGAGAAGATGCGCAAGATCGTCGAGATGGGGATCGACCCGTGGGGAGCGCGCTTCGACGGCCGTCAGTCGATCGGCGCGGTCCGCGAGCGCGAGCATGAGATCATCGTCGGCGAGCCGATCGAGCCGCCGCCGGCGCCGGAAGGGCAAAAGCAGTGGCGCAAGCCCGAGATCCCGATGTCCGGCCCGCAGGTCCGCGTGGCCGGCCGGATTATCCTGCAGCGCAAGCAGGGGAAACTTATCTTTCTGACGATCAAAGACTGGACCGGCGAGATTCAGATCCTCATCGGCAAGAACCAGGTCGGCGAGAAAAACTGGGAGCTGGCGCTTTGCTTCGACCTGGGCGACCTGGTCGGCATCGACGGGGAGTTCAAAAAGACCCAAAAGGGGGAGCTGACGGTCTTTGCCTCCGATTTAACCTTCCTGAGCAAGTCGATCGAGACCCCGCCCGACAAGTTCAAGGGGCTCAGCGACCCGGAGCTGCGCAGCCGTCTGCGCTACGTCGATTTGATCCACACCGACGGGGTGATGCGCCGGATGCTCGACCGCACGAAGATCATCGCCAGCATCCGCCGGACCCTCGCGGCCGAGGGGTTCGTCGAGGTCGAGGGACCGACGCTGCACGCCATCGCCGGCGGCGCGGCGGCGCGCCCGTTCGTCACGCACCACAACGCGCTCGATATCCCGCTTTATATGCGTATCGCGCTGGAGCTGCATCTCAAGCGGCTTTTGGTCGGCGGGATGGAGAGCGTCTACGAGATCGGGCGGGTCTACCGCAACGAGGGGATCGACCAGACGCACAACCCCGAGTTCACGATGATGGAGCTCTATCAGGCGTACGGCAACTACGAGACGATGATGGAGATCACCGAGAAGATCATCACCGGCGCGCTCGACGCGCTGGGGAAGGGGTACAAAATCACCTGGGGGGGCAAACAGGTCGACTTCACCCCGCCGTTCGCCCGCAAGACGTACAGCGAGCTGTTCCGGGAGCATACCGGGGTCGACCCGGCCGACGAGGCGGCGGTCTTCGCCTACGCCAAGACGCTCGGCATCGAGGACCTCGATAAAAAAGACCCCGACGTGGTTCGCAACGAGATCTTCGAAGAGAAGGTGGAAGACAACCTCACCGGCCCGATCTTCGTCACCGACTACCCGGCGCGGATCTGCCCGCTGACGAAGCGCAGCCGGACCAATCCCGAGATCGCCGAGCGCTTCGAGCTGTTCATCCAGGGGATGGAGCTGGCCAACGCCTACACCGAGCTGAACGACCCCGATCTGCAGGAACAGCTCTTCCGCAATCAGCTCGCCGGTCAAAAAGAAGAAGACTCGATGGCCAAGATGGACCACGACTTCATCCGCGCGCTGCGCTACGGCATGCCGCCGGCCGGCGGTTTGGGAATCGGGATCGACCGTCTGGTGATGATCCTCACCGACACCACCAGCATCCGCGAGGTGATCCTCTTCCCGCTGCTGCGCCCCGAAGTCATCAAAGGTTAACCCCTCAACCCCTTTTGGGCAGGGATGCCCAGGCAAAGCGCTGACCTATGTACAAACTCCTTCTGACCTGGCGGTACCTCCTCACACGGTACATCGCTCTGGTGAGTGTCATCAGCGTAACGCTCGGCGTGGCGACGATGATCGTCGTCAACGCCGTGATGCTCGGCTTTTCGAGGGAGATGGAAAATCGGATGCACGGGGTCCTCTCCGACGTGACGATCAGCGCCTGGGCCTCGCTGCGCGGGTTCGACGACGTCGATCAGCGCATCCGCGACGTCTGGAAGGTCGCCCCCGATATGGTCGAGGCGGTGACGCCGACGGTTTCGACGCAGGCGCTTTTGAACTTCGAGGTCAGCGGCGGGGAGGTCTTCACCAAGCCGGTCGAGGTGATCGGCATCGATATGTCGACCCAAGAGAAGGTGACCGCCATCTCGCAATATTTGCAGCATCCTCTCAATCGCGAAAAACTCTCGTTCGATCTGCGCGAGGGGGGATACGACTCGATCAACCCGCTGGCCGGGGCCAACGGAATCGAACGGCCGACCCTCGGGACCAGCGGCTGGGAACACCGCCGCAGCAGCGCGCGCTACGAGCAGTACCGCGCCGAAGAGCAAAAGCGCGAAAAACAGATCGTCAACAATCTCCCCGCCCCGCAGTCCGACAGCGATCCGCTGGTCGACCCGCAGGCGGCCGCCTCCTCGCAGGATAACCGCGACCCCTATTCCGCCGCGCTGGCCCATCTGCCGACGACCCTCGATACGCCCGAGGAGGCAGACCAGCCCGCCGACGCGCCCGAGTCGCCCAACGCCGACACACCCGACAGCGACGCGGCCGACGGCGAGGTGACCGCGGCCGACGCGCCGAAGGCCCTCTCCGGCTCGCCGCTGGACGGCATCGAAGATTTTGAGCCGACCTTCGACCGCTCGAAAGAGCAGGACACCGGCGCGATTGTCGGGATCGGCATCGTCAGCGGCGGCCGCCGCAAGGTGGTCGACCCCGAGACGAAAAAGACCGGCTACCGCGAGTCGCTCTTTGTGGTCCCGGGCGACGATGTCACCTTGTCGTTTTTGGCGCTGGGCAACGACAGCGCCCTTCCGTCGTTCGCCTTCGACCGCTTCACCGTGGTCGACCTGTACGAGTCGCGCATGACGCTCTACGACCAGAGCTTCGTCTTTGTCCCGATCGACAAGCTCCAGAAGATGCGCAACATGATCGCCCCTGACGGAACAAAGATGGCATCGCACATTCTGATCAAGGCCAAGCCGGGGGTCGATATCAACGAGCTGCGCGACCGGCTGCGCGACGCCCCCGAGTTCCCCACGCACCTGTACAACGTCGAGACCTGGCGCGACTCCCAGTCCGATATGCTCCAGGCGGTCGCCATCGAGCTGTCGGTCCTCAACGTGCTGCTGTTCCTGATCATCGCCGTGGCGGGGTTCGGGATCCTGGCGATCTTCTTCATGATCGTCATCGAGAAGACGCGCGACATCGGCATCCTCAAGTCGCTCGGGGCCGGCGGCTTCGGGATTATGCAGATCTTCCTCTACTACGGCCTGGCGCTGGGGGTTCTCGGTTCGGGGCTCGGCCTGATCCTCGGGGTGACCTTCGTACGCCATATCAACCAGATCGCCTTCACCCTTTCGAAGATTATGGGGCACGACGTCTTCAACCCCGAGATCTACAACTTCTACGAGGTTCCGGCGATCATCGAGCCGTCGACCGTCGTTTGGATCGTCATCGGCAGCGTCACCATCGCCGTCGTCTCGGGGATTCTCCCCGCGCTTCGCGCCGCGCGGCTCAAGCCGGTCGACGCGCTGCGCGTGTGACGGCCACAGGCGTTATTCTAGGGACCGGAGAGTTTACGTTTAAGGTTATGCCACAGGGACGGAGGTTATGATGGATCGATCTTTGCCGGACGACGAGCGCCAGTCGCAGATCCTCTCGGCCTTTCTGCGCAAGTCCGCCCGAAGCGGCAAGCTCTCCTCTGGAACCGGGGACGGGGAACCGGAGCAAACACCCGAGCAAAAACCGGTACCCCAGCCGCAGCAAAAGCCCGCGCAAGATACCCCCCGCGCTCCGAGCTCTTTCTCCGTCGAAGGAACCCTCCCCCCCGAGCGGCCCCTCCCCCAAGCGCCGGCCGCCGAACAGCCCGCCGAAACCAGCGCAAGAGCCGGGGCGGCCGAGCGGGAGGAGGAAGTTATCCTCGAGCGTCCCGCCGCGGTCCCCGCGCAGCCCCCCCTCGAGGAGGCGCTCCCGGAAGAATATGATGAAATCATCCTCGAGCCCGTTTTGCCCCCCGAACCGCTCGCCGTGGATAATCCCCCCGCCGAGCGGCAGCGGCGCGCCGAACAGCCCGACGAGCCGGCTTCGGTCACCTTCCCCCCGCCGATCGACATCGATCAGTGGATCTCCCCGCTGAAGACGCCCCCACGGGCGGCGAAACACGCCTCGAAGGGGTCCTCCAAACAAAACAGCCGCGACGATCTGGTCGTCGTCTCCGACCTGCACAAGGGCTACATCAAGGGGAAGGTCAATATCCCCGTCCTGCGCGGGGTCAGCTTTTCGGTCGCCGAGGGGGAATATCTCTCGATCGTCGGGCAGTCCGGTTCGGGCAAGAGCACCCTTCTTCACCTGATGGGGACCCTCGATATCCCCGACAGCGGGACGGTCCACTTCGACGGCCAGCGGATCGACAACCTCCCGACCCGCCAGCGCGACCTGCTGCGCAACCGCTATATCGGGATGATCTTCCAGTTCTATCATCTCATCCCCGAGATGACGATGATCGAGAACGTCCTGGCCCCGCTGATGATCCGCGACTCGGTCTTCGGCTACCTCACCGCCCGGCGCGCCTTCCGCAATCGGGCCAAGGAGCTTCTGGAGATGGTCGGGCTGGGGCACCGAATCCACCACAAGCCGAACGAGCTGTCGGGCGGGGAAATGCAGCGCACGGCGATCGCCCGGGCGCTGATCACCGAGCCGAGGATCCTTCTGGCCGACGAGCCGACGGGGAACCTCGACTCGAAGACCTCGGCCGAGATCGTGAAACTTCTGCGGTCCTTGAATGAGCAGCGCCGTTTAACTATAATTATGGTGACGCACGATACCGCGCAGGCCGAGGAGGCGGACCGCTACATCCGTTTGGTCGACGGTCAAATCGCCGAGACGGTTCAGCGAAAAGGTTAAGAGAAACATGTAATTTAGGTAAGGTTGGTGACACGATGGCAGATAAGGTTTGGCTGGGCGACAAACTCGTGGAAGAGGCGGACGCGAAGATCTCCGTCTTCGATCATTGTCTTCTTTACGGCGACGGCATTTTTGAGGGGATGCGCTGTTATTCCGGCAAGGTCTTTCGTCTGAAAGAACACCTCGACCGCCTTTGGGATTCGGCCAAGGCGCTTCATCTGGAAATCCCGATGACGCGCGAGCAGATCACCGACGCCACCTACGCCACCTTAAAGGCGAACGGCCACGACGACGCCTATATCCGCCTGGTCGTGACCCGCGGCTGCGGCAACCTCGGCCTGGATCTGGACCGCTGCAAGAACCCGACGGTCATCATCATCGCGCAGGGGCTGAGTCTTTATTCCGACGACCTCTACGTCAAGGGGATGAAACTGGTCACCGCCAGCACCCTGCGCATGCCCTCCAGCTCGATGAACCCGCGCATCAAGTCGTGCAACTACCTGAACAACATCCTGGCGAAGTACGAAGGGACGATCGCCGGCTGCGAGGAAGTGCTGATCCTCAACCATCAGGGGAATGTCGCCGAGTGCTCCGGCGACAACATCTTCATCGTCAAGAAGGGGGTTCTCTACACCCCGGCGACCGACTCCTGCCTGCTGGAGGGGATCACCCGCGCGGCGGTTATCGAAGTCGCCGCCGAGCTTCAGATTCCGTTCAAAGAACGGACCATCACCCGCCACGATGTTTACATCTCCGACGAATGCTTCCTCACCGGTTCGGCCGCCGAGGTTATCCCCGTCACGTCGGTCGATAACCGTATCATCGGCAGCGGCGTCGCCGGCCCGATTACCACCAAGATCCTAGCCGCTTACAGAAAGATGGTCCGCCAGTGAGTCCCGCCAAGTCCCCCAAAGGCCCGGCTAAACCCAAGCCGACGGAAGGGAAGCCCGATCGTTCGATCTTCGAGACCTTCCCCAATCCGTACCCCAAGCGCGACTACCTCATCGAGCATGTCTGCGAAGAGTTCACCTCGGTCTGCCCGATCACCGGGCAGCCCGACTACGGCAAGCTGACGTTCCAGTACATCGCCGATGAGCTGTGCGTCGAGCTGAAGAGCTTGAAGTTCTATCTGCAAAAATATCGCAATCAGGGAATCTTCTACGAAGACGTCACCAACGCCATCTTAGAAGACCTTGTCGCGGTGCTGCGCCCCCGGGCGTTTCGGCTCATCGCCGAGTTCACCCCCCGAGGCGGCATCCACAGCCGTATCATCGCCGAGTACACCGCCAAGGGCTGGAAGAGGCCCGACGGCGCCTTCCCGGCACTGTAAAAAACAACCCGCGCTAAATGATAAAAACCCTCCCGAAAAGGAGGGTTTTTTCACCCGCGCCCCTTCCCTTCACCCCCACAGCCAAGAAAGCACCTCCCATGACCAGACGTTCCTTCCTCGCCGCCGCGGCCGTTTTCGCCGCCTGTATGATAACCTTCTGCGCCTCGGCCCGCGCCGACAGCGGCACCTTCCGCGTGATGTCGTTCAACATTCTGTGCGCCAGCACCCCCGAGCAGAACGATTGGGGCAGCCGCCGGCAGCTGGTGATCGACGAAATCAAAGAGGTCGATCCGCTGCTGTTCGGCCTTCAGGAACCGACCGCCTTCCAGATGGACGCCGTCTGCGAGGCGCTGCCCGAATACGACTTCGTCGGGGTCGCCCGTGACGACGGCAAGCGCCAGGGAGAGTTCTCCCCGGTGTTTTACAAAAAGGACTGCTTCGAGCTGCTCGACTGCGGCACCTTCTGGCTGAGCGAAACCCCCGAGGTCCCCGGCAGCCGCGGCTGGGACGCCGCCTGCAACCGGGTCGTCTCCTGGGCGAAACTGCGCTGCAAGAAGTCGGGCAAGACGCTCGTCTTCGCCGATACCCACTTCGACCATATCAGCGACGAGGCGCGCCAAAACAGCGCCAAGCTGGTTATGGAGCGGATGTACCCGATCACCGAGCAGTGGTCGCTGCCGTTCTTCATCACCGGCGATTTTAACTGCGACTCCTCCTCGAAGGGGTACAAGACCCTCACCGGCGGCACCGACGAGATCCCCGCGCTGATCGACTCGGCGAAGATCGCCAAAGAGACGATCGCCGATGTCAAGCGGACCTGGAACGATCTCGGCCAGGTCCCCGCGGACCAGGAAAATTGCTACATCGACTTCATCTTCGTCGACGGCAAGGTCGAGGTCGAGAAGTTCGTCGTCTGCCCCGACACGCGTGACGGCAAATACCCGTCGGACCACAACGCCATCTGGGCCGAGGTGAAAATCGTCGACTAACCCCGCGTAAAGCAACTCCCCACACCATACACCCCCCAACAGAAAGCGATTCCCATGACCAGACGTATTTTCTTTGCGGCCGCGGCCGTTTTGGCTGCCGGTATTCTTTCCTTGTGCGCCGCGGTTCGGGCCGACGACGGCGGCACCTTCCGCGTGATGTCGTACAACATCAAGTGCGCCGGCTCCGCGGAGGACAACAACTGGTCGGTCCGCCTGCCGCTGGTGGTCGACCAGATCAAAGAGGTCGACCCGCTGCTGTTCGGTCTGCAGGAACCGACCGCCTTCCAGATGGACGGCATCGCCGCGGCGCTGCCGGAATACGATTTCGTCGGGGTCGCCCGTGACGACGGCAAGCGCAAGGGAGAGTTCTCCCCGGTATTCTATAAAAAGGATGGCTTCGAGCTGCTCGACTCCGGCACCTTCTGGCTGAGCGAAACCCCCGAGGTTCCCGGCAGCCGCGGCTGGGACGCCGCCTGCAACCGGGTCGTCTCCTGGGCGAAACTCCGCTGCAAGAAATCGGGCAAGACGCTGGTCTTCGCCGACACCCACTTCGACCACGTCAGCGACCAGGCGCGTCAAAACAGCGCCCGGCTGGTTCTGGAGCGGATGTACCCGATCACCGAGAAGTGGTCCCTGCCGTTCTTCATCACCGGCGATTTCAACTGCAACGCTTCCTCCAAGGGATACAAGACCCTCACCGCCGGCACCGACGAGATCCCCGCGCTGATCGACTCGGCGAAGATCGCCAAAGAGACGATCTCCGACGTCCAGCGGACCTTCAACAACTGGGGCAAGGTCCCCGCGGATAAGAAATCGGCCTACATCGACTTCATCTTCGTCGACGGGAAGGTCGAGGTCGATAAGTTCGTTATCTGCCCCGACACCCGCGAAGAGGTCTACCCGTCGGACCACAACGCCATCTGGGCCGAGGTGAGGATCGTCGAGTAAAGAACCCGCCCTCCATACCCTTCAGGCAGAAAGTATTTCCGATGACCAGACGCTCTTTCCTCGCGAGACTGGCCGCGTTGGCCGTCGGTATTCCGTCCTTGTGCGCCGCGGCGCGGGCCGACGACGACGATACCTTCCGCGTGATGTCGTTCAACATTCGGTTCGCCCACACGACGCGGCAGAACCGCTGGTCCGTCCGCCGGCCGCTGGTGATCGATACCATTAAAGAGGCCGACCCGCTGCTGTTCGGCCTTCAGGAGGCGACCGCCCTTCAGATGAACGCTCTCACCGCGGCGCTGCCCGAATACGATTTCGTCGGGGTCGCCCGCGGCGACGCGAAGCGCAAGGGAGAATTCTGCCCGGTCTTCTATAAAAAAGAGCGCTTCGAGCTGCTCGACTGGGGTACCTTCTGGCTGAGCGAAACCCCCGAGGTCGTCGGCAGCCGCAGCTGGAACGCCGCCTGCATCCGAATCGTCACCTGGGCGAAGCTGCGCTGCAAAAAGTCGGGCAAGACGCTGGTCTTCGCCAACACCCACTTCGACCACGTCAGCGGCGAGGCGCGTCAAAACAGCGCCCGGCTGGTTCTGAGGCGGATGTACAAGATCACCGAGGGCTGGTCGCTGCCGTTTTTCATCACCGGCGACTTCAACTGCAATTCCGCTTCGAAGGCGTACGGTATCCTCACCAGCGGCATCGGCGATATCCCCGGACTGATCGACTCGGCGAAAATCGCCAAAGAGAAGACCGTCGACCTCAAGCGGACCTTCAACGGGATGGGGAGAATCCCCGCGGACCGAAAAAAATCTTACATCGACTTCATCTTTGTCGACGGCAAAGTCGAGGTCGAGAAGCTCGTTATCTGCCCCGACAAGCGCGGCGGGGAGTACCCCTCCGACCACAACGCCGTCTGGGCCGAGGTAAAGATCATCGAGTAAAAGGGCCGCGCCGCGACGCGGAAAAGACAAAAAACCGGTCTTGGACAGACCGGTTTTTTTACATCGAAAGACGCGGACCAAGCGCCTACGCTTCGTCCTGCGCCGGCGATTCCTCGGGCGAGGGCTCTTTGATCATCGTGATCTCGTTCCCCTTGTCGTTGTAGGTGACGCTGGTCATAAACCCGAAGATCAGCAGCACACCGCGCCCGGAGGGGATCTCCATATTTTCCTCCTCGAGCGGATTGGGGACCGACTCGCGCTTGAACCCCTCTCCCTCGTCGCGGATGACGATACTCACCCGCTTGGGCGAAACCTCGCACTTGACATGGAACTCTTTGCGCGGATCGCAGTTGTTCCCATGCTCGATAGCGTTGGTGAACGCCTCTTCCAGCGCCAGGTTGACGGCGAAGACATCGCGGCCGCTCCAGGCGCGTTTCTCCATTTCGGCGACGATCTGATCGATCAGCGGGCGCCCCTGACCAAGAACGCTCGGGTAGCTGGCTTCCACCGACCAGACGTCACAGGCAGACAATTCGCTCATAGGACACTCCCGTGGAAGGAAAGCGAACTTTCGGACCAAAGCGGCTTACAGCGCCTTGATCGCGTCATCTTCCGTCTTTTTGATCTTGAACAGGGAGTCCAAACGAGTGATCTTGAACGCCTCCATGATATTGGCGTTGATCCCGCACAGGGCCAGCTTGACCTTCTTATTGCGCGCGCGGCTGTTGAGGGTGATCAGCACCCGCAGCGACGAGCTGGACATGAAGGCGACCTTAGAGAAGTCGACCACGAGCTTATCACCCTTCATCGTCTCGACCAGGCCGTAGAGCTCATCGCCCCACGCCTGAATACCGACCTCGTCATTGAGTTTCGCATCGGCGCAGACGGCGACCAGGGCATCATCCACGTAATGAACAACGATATGCTTCTTCTCCATGAAAGTATCCTTTTCTTCCCGCTTTCCCGCGTGTTTATAGGAACCTTGAGTGATTTACTCACCGGCCGCCCTTATTTTGCCAGATTTTGGCGTCTTTCGCAAGGGGTCGAGGAAAAATATCACTATTTCAATGACGGGCGAGCGATATTTTCTCGGCGGTCTGCTCCATCGCCTCGGCCCCGGAGGCGGCGATCGCCTCGTAATGATGCCCGGCGACACAGCAGCTGTAGCGCCAAAGATCGGTTCCCCAGCCGGTGAGTTTTCCCCGCTCGGCGCCGAGCTGCCGCAGGCGCTCCTCGGCCAGGCGCTGACGCTGCGAATCGCCGGCGCTCCCCAGCGACACGCTCATTTCGGCGTTGGCGATATCACTGTCGGGCAATTCGGTCCCCAGCCGCATCTCGCCGCGCGGCTGCGGGGCGCTTTCGATCACCACATCCGCGGTATCGGCCGCGACGGCCGAATGGGCCTTCGCCTCGATCGCGCGCAGCGTCCCGACCAGTTCCAGCCCCTTGGCTTTGGCCTTCGGGAAGCGGTCGGTCCCAAAGACCACAACCGCGGCGCCAACGGCCGCCAGGAGGAACAAAAACATCCCCGTGGAGTGCCCCCCGCGCCCTTTCGGGGCGCTGTGGCGCCGCACAAGCGGCTCTTCGGCCCGCGGGGCGGCGCATCGGGTAACGCGCTTGCGGCCAAAGAGCGCTTGCACCCGGTCTTTGGGGGAAGCGGCCGCGCTGCGAAGACGGTGCGCTTCGGCGGACCAGCGGCTTTGACGGCTAAGAAAATCGATTGTTCCGGAAGGTTGAGGGCGACCGCAATGAGGGGTGTCGTACATAGATGTTTGGGGTGGGAAAAAACCTTTCGCGCTTCCCCCCGTTGGGAGAAAAAAACGCGTGAATGAAAAAAATGCCTGGAAAACAAACAATCAGTCGGACAAAACGTTCCCCGCCTCGTCGATTTCGCTGCGCTTGTAGCCCAGCTCGGCGGCCTTCTTCAAATCGGCGGCCTCACTGACGGTATCGCCAATAAAGCCGGCCACCTCGCCGCGGCGCTGATAGGCGGCGGCGTAGTTCGGATCGATCCGAATCACGGCGGAGAACTCTTCCAGGGCGTCGTCCCACTGTCCCTGGTAGATCTTGATGCTCCCCAGCGCGTAGTGGGCGTCGGCGCAGTCGGGGTTCTTTTCGATAATCGCGCGGCAGTCGGCCGTCGCCTTCTCGAACGCGTCGTCGGCGGCGGCGGTCTTTTCGGCGGCGAGCGCCTCTTTATTGTTGGTGATCGCCTCGGCGGCGGCGCGGTAGTTCTCGCGGGCCAGGGCCAGATAGGCGCTGGCGCGGTGGAAGAGGGTGTTTTCGTCGTTCGGGGCCCCCTTGAGCACCTCGGTAAAGGTCGCCGCGGCCTCGTCCCAGCTCTCGTTTTCGAGCTGCTGTGCGCCGCGGTCGAACAGCGCGGCATCGACCCCCTTGGTTTCGGCGGTTTTATCGCCTTCGGCACCGCCGTCGCCGCCTCGATGGCAGCCGCCGGCGGCCAAAAGCAGGACGCCTCCGACGAAGAGGGTCCCGAAAAGCGTTATTACGGGGCTGGACGTTATCGATTCGCGCGAAGGAAAAAAGGCCATATCCGGTCACCATCGAAAGCGAAAACAACTGTTTAGCCGGCGGAAAGATACCGCCGGCCGATTCGAGCCGCATCCCCCCTCCAGGGGGAGATTTTTCCCGAATCAATCATACTTTGGGGAAAATAGTAAAATTTTACGCCCGGGTAAAGAGCAGTTTTTGCCGTATCGTTATCCGCGCTGTTTCGCTATAATGACGCCGAACTCGCGGCGCCGCCGACAATATAAACGCGCCTCCGCGGGAATAAACGACAACCCCCACGGCCCTTTTTCGCGCGGCCGACACACGCAAGCGGATGTACTTTATGGCCCGAACCATTGTGACGTTGATCTTGGCGATCGTGCTTTACCTCGGCGCGGGATTCCTTTCGGCCCAGAACGACCAGCCGGCGGGCGACACGGCCCCAAGCCAGGCCGCCGACGCCGCGCCGGGCGACGCCCCCCAGCCGCAAGGTGAAACGCTGCCGACCGCCGCGCCCGAGCAACCGGCGCCGAATACCGGCACCTCGCTTTGGGTCCTGATCAAGGCCGGCGGCTGGGTCGGGGCGATTATCTTTCTTCTTTCCCTGGCCGCCGGGGCGGTGGCGATTCAGCTGCTGCTGACCATTCGCCGCAAGAAGCTCCTCCCCGAGGAGCTGATCGACCAGTTCAGCGAGATGGTCAAAACAAGACGCTATCAAAGCGCCCTGTCCTCCTGCCGAAAGCACCCTTCCCTGCTGGCGACGGTTCTCACCGCGGGGCTGAAGAACTTCGAGGCGGGGTGGGACGACGTGGAAAAGGGAGCGAGCGAGTCGCTCGCGCAGGAGACGGCGCGGCTGTACCGCCGCAGCGACTTTTTAGCGGTGATCGGCAATATCGCCCCGATGCTCGGTCTGCTGGGAACGGTCCTCGGGATGGTCGCCGCCTTCGGCGAGCTGGCGGCCAGCGACGGCCTGGGGCGCTTCGCCAACCTGGCGCAGGGGATTTACTTTGCCTTAGTCACAACGGTCGACGGTCTTTTGGTCGCCATTCCGGCGCTGGCGCTTTACTCGTACTTCAACCACCGGGTCGCCTCCTTCTCGGCTGAGGCGGCCGAGCTGGCGACCGAGATGTTCCGCCCGATGAAGCGGCACTTACTCTCGCGCGGCGCGGTCCCGCCGGTTCGTCCGAACAGCCCCGCCGACCAGGAACCGGCAAAATGATCCCCCCGACGGAACTCAAGCCCAAACCGGCGAAAATGAACCTCACGCCGATGATCGACGTGGTCTTTCTGCTGATCATCTTCTTCGTCGTCTCGAACACGATGATGCAGCGGGAGCGCTCGATGCCGATCGACCTCCCCTCGGCCGCGGCCGCCGACGACGATACCGAATCGCAGACCGGGAAGATCATCATCAACATCGACGCGGCGGGCAAGCTCTACTACGGCGCCGCCGAGGTGACGGGCGAGGAGCTCAAAAACACCCTCCAGCGGGAACGTCAGCGCTCGGCCCTGCCGCTGGAGGTCCGCATCCGCTGCGACCGAACGGTCCCCTACTCGCGGATCGAACCGGTCCTGACCCTCTGCGCCGAGGCGCAAATCGCCGATATCTCGTTCGCGGTGATCTCCCCCCAGCCGTAAGCGGTACCCCACGCCCAGGAGACCGATAAACGGGGAAGCGGCAAACTTTTCGGTCAGAATTTTTCTTCTCGGCTTTTGGAATTGTTGCAAAAACACCCGCCTCATCCCTATAATACCTTGTGGCGGGCAAGCTTCGCCCGCGTGAGAAGCTGATTTCGTTTTCGGACACTGACCAGGGGGGATACCCCTCTTGAGATAATTGAGGTTGTTGCATGAAGATTCATCTGACTTTCGGACAGGGACTCGACTCGGCGCGGTGGAGCAAGGAGGACGCATCTCTTGGCTGCCAAACGCTCGGCCTTACGGGAATGAGGGATTTCCTGGAACATAAGCTCGGTATTCTGGACAAAGAGCCGGTCCCTGCGGTGAGGATCGCCCAATATCAGCGGAAACTGCGGGAGTATTACAAGAAAAATCCCGGCACCTGGGGGGCCGAGTCATTCAAGAAAGAGAAAGACCCCTGGTCGACGGCCAAACAGCTCCTCGCCTGGCGCGACGAGCTGATCGAGGGGGGCTGGAATAAAACTTACAACGGGGATGTCAGCGAACGTCTCACCACCTTAGCCGCCGTCGAAAAGACGGGGCCGGAGCTTGATCCCGGCCCAAGCGACCGGCTCCGGGAAGTCCTGAAGAAGCTTAAAAGCGAGACGAACAGCTGGCCGGTGGAAGTAACTTTGGCTCATCCCCAAGAGCTCTTCCCCCCTGTCTGGCGTCAGATCTTGGACGAGCTCAAAAAGGTGGTCAGCCTCAAAGACGCCCCCTGCGAAAACGAAAAGGTCGAGACACTCCTAGAGGGAAAAGACGTCATCCAGCTCGAAGGGAACAGCCAAGCCGAACTGGCGCGCCATCTGGTTCGCTACCTCACCGCGGCAAAAAACAGCGGAGAGCTCTCCTCCATTACCCTTCTCGCCTGCGGGGACACCCGCGTTTTGGACGGCGCCCTCCACAAAGGGGGCTTCGGCGCTGTCGGAAAGATCTCCTCCTCGGCCGGTCGGCCGTCGCAGGCACTTCTGATGCTCTTCTTCTCGGTAATGTGGAAGCCGATCCGCGTCGAGCAGCTCTATGAGCTCATCGCGTCCCCTTATCTGGGTATCCCGAATAAAAACCTTATTCGGGGAGCCATTGAGAATGCCCCCGGTGTCGGGAGCGAGGAGTGGAATCAGGCCTGGGATAACGCGCTGACAGGGGGCGAAAATAACGAAAAGTATAAAGGTCTCAGAGAATGGCTGGAGAACCCCTTGGAGAAAAACGCTTCGGCGTCTGATTTGATTGAACGCTGCGATTGGCTTCAAAAGCGGCTGGAAGAGCAAAAAGGTTACCCCGAACTGGGGAAAACCCTCTCCGCCCTTGACTCTCTCAAATCGGCACTAGAACAAAGCGACGGTGAGTCATTCACCCTCATTCAGCTGGCTCGTGCCATCGAATCGGCGATCGGCTCGGGAACCCCCCCCGCAAATACCGAGCGTGAGGCGACTAAATTTAAGATCGTGACCAACCCGGGAATGGTCGAGCCGATCGAAACGACCAACCCGGAAACGGTTGAATCGACAGAAACGCTCCTTTGGTTCGATTGCGTCCGGAGCGATCCTCCTCGGCCGACACGCTGGTCGAAAGGCGAACGGCAGTACTTTGAAGCGGCGAACGTCACCACCGACACAGCGGAGAGACGACGAAAACTGGATGCCTATTATCGAAAGCGTGCGTTCAAAAACACGTCGCAGAGGATCATCTTCTTTGTTCCAAAGACCATTGACGGTGAGGAGGCAGATCGGGCGACATTCCTCAACGAGGTCGATCTTGCCCTCATCAAAACACTCGGCAAAAAAAATGCCGAGAAGCACAAAATCAAAGCCGAGTCGCTCATCAAAGATTCAGGTCATTGGGAATTAAAATTAGACGATCAGATCCTGTTGTCCCTTGAGGGGGATACGGAATCCATCCGTGGCGGCATGGAGGTGAGATATGACACGGGCATCCTCGGTGCCGACAACGCCGACGCGAAAATCACCCCGCGTCTGTTTACGATTAAGAATCTGAATATCGGCAACGACTACCGCTTCTCGTATTCACAGCTAAGCAATCTCCTCAGCTGTCCGATGCGGTGGGTCATAGAAAATTATCTGGCCTTAAAGGACTATGTGCCGGTTCAGTTCAATGACCATTCGGTCAAGGGGAAACTGGCCCATGATGTTCTCGAGGAGCTTGTCAAGAACCGCAAAAGTTGGGATCTGGAAGAAGCGAGAAAGCTCGCCGGCGAGCGGTTCGACGAGCTGGTGAAAGAGCGCGGCGGCACTCTCAATAATAAAGAAAATGCAATCGAGCGAAAGAATCTCAGACGTACGATCGTCGATATGGCCGTGCGGCTCTTTGAACAGCTGCGGGACTGGAAGGTTCAAAACATTGCCACCGAACAGGATATCAACGATTCGGGGGCAACCTTCGCCGGTTACCCAGTAAGCGGAAGGATCGACATCCTGGTGGAAGGGGAGAAAGGGGAAAAACATATCCTGGATCTAAAGAATTCCTCTAAGAAATACTACTACGATCCCAGCGACGAGCAATACAACATCACGGTTCTGCAGCTGGCGATCTATCTTCGTTTGGTTGATGAAACAAGCGCGAAAGCGGCTTTCGCGCTCATCCCTAAACGCCGTATCCTCGACGAGCAAGATTCGGCGGCCTTGTCCAAGACAATCACCGACGCCGAAGTGAAGATCAAAGATTACCTCGACAAACTCCAGAACGGGGAGCTCGTCGCGGCCGACAAACCGGGTTGCGAAAAAGCGGAGTACTGTAAACACGCTTGGCTCTGCGGCAAAGCGCTGCGCGATCAGTTGGGGGAACAGGGAACAGCCCAGGCAGCCGAGAAGGGAGAAACGAACTAATGGATAGGAACGAACTGATGGATAACAATCAAGATAACGGCAAGATGGATTTCAACAAGGTTCATATTATCAAGGCCAGCGCGGGGTCGGGGAAGACCTACAACCTCACGAAACGTCTTTTCGAATCAGTCTGCGGCAAGAAGAACGAAAAGGGTGAGCTAGTTTGTGTCGGAAAGACCGAACCGGATAAGTGTATCGCCACCACTTTCACGTGTGCCGCCGCCGCCGAGCTCCTGGATCGCATCTATCGCAAATTCCTTGAGGAAGGAAAACTTGAAGAGGCCGACAGATTCCTGGACAGCATGGTCGGCACAGTCCACAGTGTGTGCGCGACACTGCTGACGGATTACGCGATCGCCGCCGGTCTCTCACCCTCGCTGCGGGTCCTCCCGGAGAAACTGACGGACACAATCTTCTGGCACGCGGTCGCCGAGGTCATCACCTACGATGACAACAAGGCAAAACTCTTCGAGCGCCTGTCTCAATCGAAATGGAAGGAAGACCTTCGAAAAATCGTAGACATAGCACGGAGCAATAAGATCGAAACCGCCGAAGAGTTTAAGAAAATCGCCGAGTGGAACATCGAAGAGGTCAAAAAGTTTTTCCCCGGAACCAGCAATATTGACCTGAAAGCCATCGCGGATGGATTTGCCGGCGTTCTTCCTAAGACCATACCAGAAAACATATCAAATGGTAAGCTCTTTGATTCTATCGTTGAATTTGTTCGTCTCCCCTCCTGGAGAGGTTTAATGGGGATAGTCAACGGCAATTTCGAGTCTAGTGATAGGGAAAAGATCGGGAAACTTGCAAACCATCTTGACAAACTTTCAGAGGATTTCCTTTCTGCAACTGGCAGTCATGAAGATCTCAATGCCTACTGCAATGAGGCAAAAATACTAGTTGCTATGGCGGAGGAGATCTACCAAAGGATTCATACCGCTAACATACGTACTAAGAAACCTGATATTCAAAAGCTTTTAGAAAAGTTTGTTAGTGAACCGAATTGGAAGCATTTAGTGCAGTTCATGAGGCAAGATTTCGGGGCATCACAAGTCGCGATGGAGCTAATCAAAGTCGAGGAGTTTGTAAAATTCCACAGTAGTATCCACAGGCACATCCTTGATAGCAGTGATCTGTTCAATGATGTCAAAGAGATGATCGAATTCCTCTTCGATCGTGCCGCGGAAGTGATCCGGGAATTCCAGCGTTACAAGGACAAATTCGGGTTGATGGATTTCAACGATCAGGAAACCCGAGCACTGGAATTGATCAGCAAACAGAGTTTCAAGGAAGATCTCTCCGAACGGGCCAGTCTGCTGATGGTCGATGAGTTCCAAGACACCAATCCCATTCAGCTGGCGTTGATGAACGGTATTCATCAAGCGATCCATCAAGCTCCTGAGGATCGAGACGAGACGGTTTGGGTAGGGGATCCGAAGCAGTCGATTTACTCGTTCCGCGGCGCCGATACAACGTTGATGATCGAGACGGCGAAGAGTGTGGAACATCAAACCACACTGGATGATTCCCACCGATCCAAAAAAGAACTCGTCGAGCTTTCGAACCGTGTTTTTACCCATGTCTTCAGTACCCACGATAAAAACACGGTTCGGTTGGGCGTCAAGAGAGAAGACCCCGACGGGGGAAAAATCTCCTCCTGGCTTCTGAACCCAGGAAATAAGGGGGCAAAAGCACTGGCGATAGGTATCGCCAAGTTAATAGAACAGGATGAATTCAAGCAAAAAGGATACAAGCGATCCGATATCGCTGTTCTCTGTTTTACTGGGAATGACTGCAAAGTGGTCGCCGAGGCACTGGCCGGACAAAATATCCCCTCGACATACGCGTCGCGCAAGCTGCGCGAAACGATCGAGTGTCAGTTGGTTTTGGCTGCCTATCAATACGCCTTAGACAATCGGAATCTTTTGGCGGCGGCAAGATTCAGGATTCTCTCTGGAGAAAAGACCACCGCTGATCTGATCGACGCTCTATTGGAAAAGCATAGGACCTTGCCGCCTAAGCCGAGAAAACCCGAAAATACCGACGATAATGTTCAGGAAGAATACAATAGGGCAATAAAAACATACACGGAAGAACGGCGAAAGGCCTTTGATTCCGTCCTTATTGAGGGTTCTTCCTTACAGCGGCTTAAGTCGATCACTAATCGTGCCATCGACTTGACCCCCGGTGAACTGCTGGAGCGAGTCATCCAGATGCTCGACATCGATCAAATCATTGACCGGCTCCAGTTCCCCGAGGCAAGGCGATGCAATCTCGACGCGCTGCGCAAGGCGGCCAACGACTATCTCCAGCTTGCCTCAGTCGGAGGGCTCTCTCCCTCCCCGGCCGGGTTCCTCACATGGATCCAACAGGCCGATCTCGACGCGGCGGCCGCCGCCGGTGACGATCTGGTCCATGTGATGACCTATCACAAGGCAAAGGGGTTGGAATGGCCGATCGTCATTCTCTATTCGCTCGACGGGTCCCTTGATCTTGGCAAACGAATCTTTAATAATGGGCGCGCGCTTTCGGCTGACAGATTCCGGCCGGAGGATCCACTCAGCGGCCGTTTGATTCATTACTGGCCCACACCCTTTGGGCAGAGTAAAAATGATGAACTATGCGCCCGACTCATGGCCGCTAAAAATGCGGCGGAAGGGTCATTAGTCAAAAAGCTCGACGAACTGGATACTGTTGACGCGAAAAACCGCTTCTATGTTGGTGTGACAAGGGCCAGGGATCAAATCATCTTAGCAATGCGCACGAAAACTGAAAAAAAAGGTAAAAAAACAATCATGAGGGTTAATACCACTTGGATCGACGATGTCGCCCCCGGCGTTTTCCACTGGCCGACCGTGGAGGGGGAAACCAAGGAAGAAGATGAAGAGTGGCTGCGCAAGACTGGATTCACGCTCGAAGGCGAAAAGTGGGAACCGGTCGCTGAAGATCTCACGCTCGAAACGAAGATTTTCAGTGCAGACGACAGCATAGATACCGCGGTGACCCCGAAGCCGGTCTTCCTCGATCTCTCGGTCCAGGAAACCGATTTCTATCCAGCCATACTCAATCCGAGCAAAGAGAAAAAGACTCGCGGCACGGCAGAACCGGTGAATGACTACAAAAGTCAGCTGCCGAACCTGGACGCGAACGAGCTGGAAGCCATCACAGGTAAAGGCAGCGCGGCCACCCGTTTCGGGGACGCCTTCCATCAGTACGTCGAGTACATCGATCTTCATCCGCAGGAGAACAATGAAGCTACCGCCAAGAAATACCTCAAGGCCCATGACTGCGCGTCGGACGAAAACGCTGCCGCGATTCTGGTAAATCAGACGAAGGCGCTGTATGATTGGATCAAGAACGAGAACAGGTGGCCCGATGGGCAGATACTCTGCGAAGTCCCGATTACCCTGACAAACTCCGAAGGCCAGCGGTATCAGGGATCGATCGACATGCTGGTCGAGACCGACAAGGGCTATGTGATCATCGATCATAAAACGCACAGTGACGAAGAAGATGACAGGACCTACGCCGCCGATCAGTGGGCGCAGCTGAATATCTACCGCCAGGCCGTGGAGAAGGCCACAGGCAAAAAAGTCCTCGGTACATACGTCCACCTCCCGACGCTCGGGAAGATATACAAGATCGGCCCCAAGAACGACGCCAGTACCCCCAACGCCAACGCCCAATAAACCACAGAGATACCACCTATGACGATTAACCATGCCTCGCGTTTCTTTGCCCTCTTGGCGGCGCTTGTTTGCGCGCTGGCCTGCACGCTTGCCCGGGCCGAGGAGCTGAACCTGTCGTTCGACTACGGCAATCTCCCTGCCGAGAAGCAGTTCCTCGGCGATATCGTCCGCACGCGGATCGCCGAGCGCAGCGACGGCGGGACGCTGTCGGTCGCCTACTCGATCGACACTTCCCTGGCGCCGGAGGAATATGTCCTCCAGGCCGACGGCGGCTCGGCGACGATCACCGGGGGCGATGTCCGCGCCCTGGTCTTCGGCACCGGCGCGTTGCTTCGCGCGATCGACTACGCCCCCGAGCGCTTTACCGTCCCGGCGATCTCCCTGCGCGAGAAGCCCGATACCTCTTTCCGCTGCTGCTATTTCGCTCGGCATTACCACAACTGGTACAATATGGCCTCGGCCGAGGAGCAGCGGCGCTACGTCGAGGATCTGGCCCTGTGGGGGTTCAATACCATCACCGCCGTGATCATTCCGACGTTTGAGTTCACCAGCCAGCCCGACCAAGAGCAGTGGGATCGAATGGTCGACAGCTTTCTGGCCTGCGCCGATTGCGCGAAGCGCATGGAGATGAACATCGCCTCGATCACCTGCCCCAATCAGGGGTGGCGCGACCTGCCCGAGCGGCTCGGCGCGGTCACCGGCGAGCGGGTCCCCGACGACGATCTGAACGTCTGCTATTCCAAAGAGGGGGCCCGGGAGTACTTAGATAACATTCTGCGCAAGTTTTTGGGGACGATCGATTCCGACACGCTCGATTACTTCGTTTTCTGGCCGTTCGACGAGGGGGGGTGCCTCTGCGAGAACTGTTCCCCCTGGGCGAACAACGGCTTTTTGAGAATCACCGACGAGCAAAGCCGCCTGATCGAAGACGAGGGTCTTTCGCGCTGCGACTTTATCCTGTCGACCTGGTGGTTCGCCGAGCATGAGTTCGAGGCCGTCTGGAAATGGCTCGAGGATCATCCCCGCTTTAAGTACGTCCTGGCCGACGGCGGCGGGGGCGCCTTCCCCCAATACCCGAAGGAGCATCCCCTCCCGGAGGGACACTCTCTCATCACCTTCCCCGAGATCAGCATGTGGGGACGCGACCCCTGGGGCGGGTACGGCGCCACGGTGCTGGCCAATCACCTCAGCGGGCTGTGGAGCAATGCCCGCGGATACGTCGACGGCTGCATGCTCTATTCCGAGGGGATCTACGAGGATATCAACAAGGTCATCGAGGGCGGTTTCTACTGCGGTGATCTCCCCGCCGACGAATCGCTGCGCCGATACGCCCGCTACGAGCTGTGCGGCGTCGACCCGGAAGATTTCCTCACGCTGGCCCACGATTTCGAGAAGATCCACCACATCAGCGAAACACCCTCCGACAGCGATCGCCAAACGGCCGTCGAGTCGATGCGGCGGGTGATCAAAATGGACAGCATGATCAACCCCAAGCTGCGGGACTGCTGGCGCTGGCGTCAGATCTACTGCCGCGCGGTGACCGACTACGAGCGCTGCGTCCACAAAACGATCAATACCCCGGCCTACGCCGAGGCGATTCGCGAGCTGCGCGAGATTTACCGCAGCGACCTCCCCGAAGGGTGCGCCACCCCGTCGTTCCCCAAGGGGGAAATTCAAAACTTCCCGCGCCCGGAAGAAGAACTGAAATAACCCGCGCGGGGCGCCAAACGACCACAAAGATTCCCCAAGCCATGAAAACCAAAAATATCTTCCGTTTCTTTAGTGTCCTCTTTGCGCTCACTCTTGTCGTGCCCGGGCTTTTGGCCCGCGGCGAAGAGCTGAATCTGTCGTTCGACTACGGCAATCTTCCCGCTGAAAAACAGTTCCTCGGCGATATCGTCCGAACGCGGATCGCCGAGCGGTCCGACGCCGGAACGCTGTCAATCGCCTACTCGATCGACACTTCCCTGGCGCCGGAGGAATTCACCCTGGAGGCCGTCGGCGACGAGGCGAAGATCACCGGCGGCGACTTCCGCGCCCTGGTCTTCGGCACCGGCGCCCTTTTGCGCGCGATCGACTACACCCCCGAGCGCTTCAGTGTCCCGCCGACGCGCCTGCGCGATAAGCCCGACACTACCCTGCGCTGCTGCTACTTCGCCCGGCATTTCCACAACTGGTATCACATGGCCTCCCCCGAGGAGATCCAGCGGTACGTCGAGGATCTGGCCCTGTGGGGATACAATACCTTCCTCACCCAGATCGTCCCGACGATCAACTTCACCAGCGACCCCGACCCGGCGCTGTGGGATCAGACGGTCGCCGGCTTCCTCTCCTGTGCCAAGAGCGTCAAGCGGCTCGATATGAACGTCGTCTCGGGATCGTGTCCCAACCAGGGGTGGCGCGATATGCCCGAGGAATTAAAAGCCACCCCCAACACCGACCCGAAGCGGGGGAACAACGGGTTCAACGTCTGCTACTCCAAGGAAGGGGCCGTAGAATACCTAAACGATATCCAGCGCAAGAAACTCAAGGCGATCGGTCCCGACATCCTCGATTACTTCGACTTCTGGCCGTTCGACGAGGGAGGGTGCGAATGTGAAAAGTGCTCCCCCTGGGCGACCAAAGGTTTTTTGAAGGCCGCCGAGGATCAAAGCCGCATGATCGAGGACGAGAATCTCGCGCACTGCGAATATATCCTGGCGACATGGTGTTTCCACGAGGACGAGTTCGAGGCCGCCTGGAAATGGCTCGAGGATCATCCGCGCTTTAAGTACGTCCTGGCCGACAGCCACGGCGACTTCCCCAAGTACCCGCTGGAGCATCCGCTTCCCGAGGGCCACTCGCTGATCACCTTCCCCGAGATCAGCATGTGGGGACGCGGGCCCTGGGGCGGCTACGGCGCCACGGTGCTCCCCGATCACTTCAGCGATCTGTGGCATCAGGTCCGCGGGCATGTCGACGGCTGCGTCCTCTACTCCGAGGGACCGTTTGAGGATATCAACAAAGTCATGGAGAGCGGCTTTTACTTCAGTGACCTGCCGGCCGACGAGTCGCTGCGCCGATACGCGCACTACGAGCTGTGCGGCGTCGACCCGGAAGATTTCGTCGCGCTGGCCCACGATTTTGAGAAGGTCCACCGGTTCCCCCAAGAGGTCACCGACGAGTACCGCCAAACGGCGACCGAGTCGATGCGGCGGGTGATCAAGATGGATAACATGATCAATCCACGGCTGCGGGCCAGCTGGCGCTGGCGTCAGATCTACTGCCGCGCGCTGACCGACTACGAGCGGTACGTCCACGGCACGATCAATACCACGACCTACGCCGAGGCGATTCTTGAGCTGCAAAAGCTCTACCACAGCGACCTCTTCCCCGAGGGGTGCGTCGATGAGATGCATCCCTGCGTCACCCCGGTCCTCCCGTCGGGGGAACTGAAAAACTTCCCGCGCCCGGAAGAAGAGCTGAAGTAACGTCGGCGGCTAAGCAAGAAGAAAGATTCCCCCAGCCATGAAAACCAAAAATATCGTCCGTCTCTTTGGTGTCCTCTTAGCGCTCACCCTCGTACTGCCCGGGCTCCCCGCCCGCGCCGAAGAACTGAACCTGTCGTTCGACTACGGCAATCTTCCCGCCGAAAAACAGTTCCTCGGCGATATCGTCCGCACACGGATCGCCGAGCGCAGCGACGCCGGGACACTCGCCGTCACGTACGCGATCGATACCGCCTTGGCGCCGGAAGAATTCATCTTACAGACCGACGCCGATTCGGCCAAGATCACCGGAGGCGACTTCCGAGCCCTGGTCTTCGGCACCGGCGCGTTGCTTCGCGCGATCGACTACACCCCCGAGCGCTTCGGTGTCCCGGCGACGCGGCTGCGCGCCAAGCCCGATACCTCTCACCGCTGCTGCTACTTCGCCCGGCATTTTCACAACTGGTATCACATGGCGACGCCCGAGGAGACGCGGCGGTACGTCGAGGATCTGGCCCTGTGGGGGTTCAACGCGTTCCTCACCCAGATCGTCCCGACGATCAACTTCACCAGCGATCCCGACCCGGCGCTGTGGGACCAGACGGTCGCCGACTTCCGCACCTGGGCCGACAGCGTCAAGCGGCTCGATATGAGCGTCGCCTCGGGAATCGGCCCCAATCAGGGTTGGCGCGACATGCCGGAGGAATTAAAGGCGACCCCCAATACCGACCCGAAGCGGGGGAACAACGGGTTCAACGTCTGCTACTCTAAAGAAGGGGCCCGCGAGTACCTGGACGAGGTTCAGCGCAAGATACTCAAGGCGATCGATCCCGACACGCTCGATTACTTCGACTTCTGGCCGTTCGACGAGGGAGGGTGTGAGTGCGAGCAGTGCGGTCCCTGGGCGACCAACGGCTTTTTAAGAATCTCGGACGAACAGAGCCGAATGATCGAAGAGGAGGGTCTGTCGCGCTGCACCTTTATTTTGGCGACCTGGTGTTTCCATGAGGACGAATTCCAGGCCGCCTGGAAATGGATCGAGGATCATCCGCGGTTTAAGTACGTCCTGGCCGACAGCCACGGCGACTTCCCCAAATACCCGCTGGAGCATCCCCTTCCCGAGGGCCACTCGCTGATCACCTTCCCCGAGATCAGCATGTGGGGACGCGGGCCCTGGGGCGGCTACGGCGCCACGGCGCTGCCCAATCACCTCAGCGATCTTTGGCATCAGGTCCGCGGGCACGTCGACGGATGCCGGCTCTACTCCGAGGGGCCGTTTGAGGATATCAATAAAGTCATGGAGAGCGGCTTTTACTTCAGCGACCTGTCGGCCGACGAGTCGCTGCGCCGGTACGCCCGCTACGAGCTGTGCGGCGTCGACCCGGAAGATTTCGTCGCGCTGGCCCACGACTTCGAGAAGGTCCACGTCTTCCCCGGCGAGGTCTCCGATATGCACCGCCAAACGGCAACACAGACCATGCGGCGGGTGATCAAGATGGATAACATGATCAATCCCAAACTGCGCGGCGGCTGGCGCTGGCGTCAGATCTACTGCCGCGCGGTGACCGACTACGAGCGGTACGTCCACGGCACGATCAACACCACGGCCTACGCCGAGGCGATTATGGAGCTGCAAAAGCTCTACCACAGCGACCTCTTCCCCGAGGGGTGTGTCGACGAGATGCACGGCTGCGTCACCCCGGCCCTCCCGTCGGGGGAACTGCGGGACTTCCCCCGCCCCGAGGAAGAGTTAAAGTAATTGCGCATGAACTACAGGATTATCGACAAAGAGCAATACTATCGAAAGGGGGTCTTCCGTCACTTTACGGAGGACTGCGGCTGTTCGACCTCGATGACGGCGAGGGTCGACGTCACCGATCTTGTCTGTTTCTCAAAACAGACGAAAACAAGGTTCTACATCAACTTCCTCTATATTCTCTCGAAGGTGCTCAATTCGCGCGACGATTACCGAATGGGGTACCTTTGGCGAACCGGCGAGCTTATCTGTTACGACGTGATCCATCCGACGCAGTACGTCTTTCACGACGATACCGAAACCTGCTCCCCCGTCTACACCACCTACCATGAGGACTATAAAAAGTTCTATGACGGCGCGGCAAGAGACATCGACGAGGCGAAAAAAACCAGGGATTATCGGCTGGATATGGCGAATCACCCCAACTGGTTCGACGCCTCTTTTATCCCGTGGCTGTCTTACGACGCCCTGAATATCGAACTGTCCGGGGCGGGTATGTTTTTCGCGCCGATTGTCAATTGGGGAAAGTACCGAGAAGAAAACGGCCGGCTCCTCATGCCGGTGAGCGTCCGTTTAAATCACGCGATCGCGGACGGATATTTGGTCGCGAACGTCTTTCGCCTCCTCCAGCGGGAGATAAACTTGTTTGTTCGGCGATAAACCGACGGCTTTTCCCTCTCCCAAAAAAAATCCCGAAATTTCCCGCCAAAAAGCGGGCGGTCTTCCCTATACTAATAAAACAGCGGCAGGGAAAAAACAAAAACCACCCCGCCGCGTTTGCTGAAGACACTACCAGGGCAATAACGAACTACAGCACCATCAGCACAAAGGAGTAACCTATGCACTTGTTATGGCATCTCGAACCGCATCGCGACTATCACCTTTTCCCCCGGCTGTGCGCGTACGACAACGGGCCCGGCGATGGGTCCATCGCCCCCTCGCGCTTCCCGATCTCGGCGCTGTGCCAGCGGTACGAACGCTGGCGGCGGCGGCAAGAGCGGCCCGATCAATTCAGTCTGCACGTCTACCTCTCTCACTTCGGCGATTTTCTCCCCTCCCCCGACCTGCCGAAAGACTTCTTCGACTTCACCGTCAATATTCTCCAGCGCCGGCATCAGGCGCTGATCGAGCATCAGTGCGACGAGCCGATCGTCCTGCTCTCCCCGGGTGTGGCCTTTAAAGAAGACTTTGACCTCGAGCGCCATTTCTGGACGGCGGAAATGTCCGGCCGGCTGACCATCGTCAAGCCGGTCGGCCATGAGGAGATGCTCTCCGGATTGTGGGTCATCCCGTCCCGGCTGCAAAGACTCTTCTGCCAAAAGATCCCCGATCAGATCGCCCGGCGCTATCGGGGCGACGACATCCCCTACTGGCTCTCCCTGGCGAAAAACACCGTCGGCTGGATCGAAACATACGACCGGGGCCTGGAGAACCTGGTCGAACAGTACCGATCGGGGGAACTCCCCTTCCCCGAGGTTCCGATCACCGAAGAAGTTCTCACCTCCCACCCCTATCCGTCGTGGACGTGCGGGGAGTTCACCGGCTGGATGGCGAAGCAGTCGTTCCGCTTCGCCAAGACGATGCGCTGGTGCCCCCACGAGTACATCTTGCTCGATAAGAGCAACCTCGACAAGCAGAAGGAGTATCTTCTGGCCGTCGACTACCTCCACCGCAACACATTCATCGATCAGTGGTACAGGCGTTTCCAGTTCGCTGTCCATGAGGACGGCCACAAATACTGGCACTGCGGCGGGATCGACCTGATGAACCGCACCTCGAAAGAACTCCAGCGGAGAATCTTCGAGGAAGACGGAAAAGACGAAAATGGCCGGACGATCGGCAAGTAGCCGCTTTCCAGGTCCGCCGGGGGCGTAGCCAAAGCCGTCCCCGAACGCGATTTTATCAAAATCGACTGCAAACAACTTGACATTTTCGTATCTTTGTTGAACAATAACAAAGGGGATGTCCATCCGTCAGCCAACTGTTTTCGGGAGAACTCTATTGACACAGCGAGATTTCAGCAAAGTCAATTTCCGCGACCTTACGTTTCGGACGATAAACGACCCGATTGTGCATTACGCCTTTGGCCGATCCGGATCCGAGGAGGTTCTGACCAACTTCATCAACGCCGTACTGAGCGATAAGGGAGAAACAACTCTTATCGAGAAGGTCACCATCAAGAACCCCTTTGATGTACGGCGTTTCAAGAACGATAAACAAATCGTCGTCGATATTCGCGCGGAAGATAAACAGGGCCGCACGTACGACGTCGAGTTTCAGGTACTCCCCCACACGTCCTTTATGGAACGGTGCCTCTATTACTGGGGAAGAATTTTTGACAGTCAAATCGACAAAGGAACGGCCTATAATAAGCTTAGCCCGGTGATCAGCATCATCCTGACCGACTTTCAGTTGAGCGATCACCTTGAGGCGCTGCAGACAAACATTAAAACACGGGTTCACAGCAAATTTATGATCTGTGAGCGCGATATGCCTGAGGTGGTTTTGACCGACTGCTTCCAGATGCACGTGATTCAGCTCCCAAAGACGCTCGACGCGGAATCACTGGCCGGGGTCGGTCCGGAACTGTCGCAATGGCTCAAGTACTTTGGTTTTCCGTTGAAGACAAGGGAGGAAACAATGAGAGAGGCGATTTCACAAAACGGGGCGGTCGCGACTGCCTTCGGTGACTATGTGACTTTCCAAGAAGATCCCCAGCTTCGCGAACTGGCCAAAGAGGCCGAGCGAAACCTGAAAGACATTATGGATGAGCTTCAGGTTCGCGAGGACAAGGGGCGCACGGAGGGGAGTACGAACACCGCCATTGAAATGATCAAGCAGCTTTTCACGATGCGGTTCGGCTCGTTGGATACCACCACGGAAGAGGCCTTGAACAAGAAAGCGGAACGTTCCATCGACCAGACCGAACGCGTTCGGCTGACCACGCTGGTAATGAACTGCGCGTCGCCGGAGGACTTCAGGCGCGATTTATAACGCGAAGAGCCAGCGCGGCCGAGCGCGATCGGCTCTTCGACTTGGCGATGGACTGCGCGTCTGTTGAACAGTTCCGGCGCGGTCTTTAAACGGCGGCGGCACAGCCGCTTTCCCGATCCACAAAAAAGGGGGGCTTTTGCCCCCCCTTTTTTTAACCTATCTCATAATCCCCCGCACCACCCGGAAGAACAGCTCCTTATACGGCGGGTACCTAAACGGCAAATCGAGCCACAGTCCTTTCTTGAGCACAGACTTCACCCGCGAGAAGGTATCGAACCCCGCGCGGCCGTGGTAGCTTCCCATACCGCTGGCCCCCACGCCGCCGAACGGCAGGCGGGGATTCGCCAGATGCACCACCGTATCGTTAACGCACCCGCCGCCGAAGCGCAGCGAGCCGATCACGCGCCGCTCGATTCCTTTGTCGCGGGTGAACAGGTACAGGGCCAGCGGCAGCGGCCGGGCCTGCAGACGCTCGATCACTCCCGACAGGTCGTCGAACGGAATGATCGGCAGCAGCGGCCCGAAGATCTCCTCGCGCATCGTCGGGGAGTCGAACCCCGCCGGCCCGATGAGGGTCGGCGCGATCCGCCGCTTTTCCTTCTCGCCCGTCCCCCCAAAGAGGACCGTCCCGGCGGCGCGCTCTTCGTCGATTAAAGCGATCAGCCGGTCGAAATGCCGGTCCGAGATAATCCTCGGCAGATCGCTTCCGGCCAGCGGGTCTTTGCCGTAGAGCCGAACGATCTGCTTTTTTAGCTGCTCGACCAGACCATCGAAGCATTTGCGCTGAACCAGCACGTAATCGGGCGCGACACAGGTCTGTCCGGCGTTGAGGCACTTCCCCCAGGCGATCCGCCGGGCGGCCAGCGCCAGATCGGCCGAGCCGTCGACGATCACCGGCGACTTCCCGCCCAGTTCGAGGGTCACGGGGGTGAGGTGCTTCGCCGCGGCGGCCATCACTTCTTTGCCGACCCGCTCGCTTCCGGTAAAGAAGATATGGTCGTACGGCAGGTCTAAAATTTCCCGATACCACTGCCCCGGGTCGCCGTCCCCCGCGGGGGGGACGACGGCGACATGCTCCGGCGGGAAGATATCGCCGACCATCGACTCGACCACCTTCCCGACGGCCGGGGCCAGGCGCGACGGCTTGAGCATCACGCAGTTCCCGGCCGAGACGGCCGCCGCCAGCGGCGCGGCGCACAGCTGGAACGGGTAGTTCCACGGCGCCATAATCAGCGCCACCCCGAGCGGGTCTTTATAGCGCCGGCTCACCGCGGGGAAGTGGACCATCGGCGTAATAACACGCTCGGGCTTCATCCACCGCTTTAAGTGCCGCAGGGTATAGCGGATTTCCTCTTTCACCAGCCCGACCTCGGCGAGGTACCCTTCCATCGGCGCCTTGCCGAGGTCGCTTTTCAGCGCCTCGAGCAGTTCGTCCCGGCGCGCGGTGACCGCGTCGAGCAGCCCGCGCAGCGCTTTTTTTCGAAAGTCTATCGAGCGCGTCGCCCCCGAAAGAAAAAAGCTCCGCTGCCGCCGAAAGATCTCCTCGGCCGTCGTCTTTTCGCTGGTCATCGTTCCCCTCCCCGCGGCCGGCTTTTTTCCGCCGCGCGGTTTTTATTTCAACAGTATGGCCCGTTTGATAAGTACCTATTATCCCCGCGATAAGCGCCGTTTCAAGCCGCGCGCACGGTTACCCGCGGGGATGAAACTGCCGATGCAGCCCCTGCAGTTTCGTCGGGTCGACGTGGGTGTAGATCTGGGTCGTCGCGATCGACGCGTGGCCGAGCATCTCCTGAATTAACCTTAAATCGGCCCCCCCGGCCAGCAGGTGCGTCGCGAAACTGTGCCGCAGCGTGTGGGGGCTGACATGGATCGAGGCGTCGATCCGCAGCACGTACTTTTTGACCAGTTCCCAGAGCGCCTCGCGCCGCAGGGGGAACCCCCGGCGGGTGAGGAACAGCGGCCGGGCCGAGGCGGCCTCGTTCTCGCCGCCGGGAAGCCGCTCCTCACGCCGGGCCCGCGCCGCGCGGTAGGCGTTGGAACCAAGCCACCGGTTCACCGCGGCGATCGCCTCGTGACTGAGCGGAACGATCCGCTCTTTATTCCCCTTGCCGACGCAGCGGCAGAACCGTTCGTTCAGCCGCAGGTCGCCCAGGCACAGGCCGGCGACCTCCGAGACGCGGCAGCCGGTCGCGTAGAAGAGCGAGAGGATCGCGCGGTCGCGCAGCCAATTGCGGTCGACCTGGGGATTCGGCTCGCGCAGCAGGGCCGAGACCTGGCGCGGGGTGAGGACCGACGGCATTTTTTCCCAGAGTTTGGGCGCGTCGAGCAGATCGGCGGCGCTGGCGCGCAGATCGCCGACGCCGACCAGGTACCGGAAGAACCCCCGCAGCGAGACCACATGCCGCGCGCAGCTGGACGGCGCCAGGCCGCGATCGCTCAGCCAGCGCACGTACATCGACAGGTCGCCGATGCGCAGGTCCGACAGCGGCCGATCGCCCAGCCAGGTGAAGAAGTGCTCCAGGTCGCGGCGGTAGGCGTCCCGCGTATTGACCGACAGCCCCCGGTCGCCGGACAGCGTCCGCAGGTAATCGTCCAGGCGCGAGCGCTGGCGCAGCAAAATCGGCTCGCGCCGGGGAACCAGATGCCTCCGGCGCGAGCTTTTGCGCAGAAACGCTTTCGGCCGCTGATCGTCTTCCATCGCCGCTTAACCTTTATTATTCATCCGCCGGGGCTTAAAATTTCGCCCGCTTCACCATAAAAAACACCCCCCGCCGGTAATATATTCTAAGCCGCCTCCCCGCCGCCGGACAGCCGCGGGGCCGGCCGAAAGAAATATTTTTCCCCGCCGCCGGCCGGTACGATTATAACGATTTATCCATCCTGCCCGACCGAAAAATTTTCACGCGCGGCGCCCCGCGTGACTCGAAATCATCTCCCGTAACGATTACAATGGGAAATGGCGTATTCTGCGCAAGTTTTAACGCGGCGGCCCCCGCCGGAGGGAACCATGGATCAAAAGCCGAAGACCCGAGCACTCGCCGACCTGGCGAACAACCAGGAGGGGATCGTCTTCGCCGCGCTGGCCGCCAAGGACGAGGGTCACACGCGCGACGGCAAGCCGTACTACCGGCTGACATTCCAGGACGCGCGCCGCCGGGCGCAGGCGATGATCTGGCGCGATTCCCCCTTTTACGACCTATGCCGGGGGGAATGGCGGGTCGGTGATTTCTTTAAGATGCGGATACTCTATAAAGAGTCGGAATACGGCCCGAAGATCGAGATCCGTCAGATCCGCAAGGCGGTCGAGTCGGACCAGCGGGATGGGTTCTCCCCAAATCTGTGCCGCCCGGCCACGCCGGTCGACCCGTCGATCTACCTCGACGAGCTGCTGTCGCTCGCCAAGGAGCGGGTCGGCAAGGGCCCGCTGCTGACGCTGATCCAGCGGATCTTTAAAGAGAACCGTCCGCGGCTGCTGTCGGCCCCGTCGTCGCGCAGTCATCATCATACCGTCTTCGGCGGCATGCTGCAGCATACCGTGACGGTCACAAAGATAACCATCGCGCTGATCGACCGCTTTAAGGCCGACTACCCCGCCGGGGCAAAGCTCTTCAGCCCCCCGCTGACGGTCGCCGGCGCCATTCTGCACGAGATCGGCAAGATCGACCAGATGCGCGGCGATACCCTTTCGCCGACGCACACCCTGGCCGGGGAGCTGATCGGCTATCCGGTTCTCGGCCGCGATATCGTCCGCCGACACGCTCAGGAGGCGAAACTCCCCCCCGAGCTGCAGCTGCGGCTGGAGCATATTTTGCTCGCGCATCCGGCTTCGCCGGAGTGGGGCGCCGCGCTGGGGGCTATGTCGCTCGAGGCGGCGATCGTTCAGCTGGCCGACTACAGCGATTCGGTTTTCGCCTCGTCGCTGCGGACGATCGCCGGCGATCACGCCTCGGGCGAATTCACCCTGGCCCGCGGCCCGCTGGGTCATCCGCTGCTGAAAGATCTCCCCCCGGCGGGCAACCCTGCCGGCACAGGCGGCAATACCAACACGAACAATAACACGGGCAATAACCAATAACAGTCCTTCGGTGATTTATGGCCAAATTATCGGTTGACCTCTTTCTGGAATATCTGCGCAAGAGCGAGATCACGGACGAACAGTCGCTCAACGCGGCGCTGGAGCAAATCCTCGCCTCGGCCTCGCCCGAGGAGGCGGCCGACGCCGACTATATCGCGCAGAAGCTCATCGAGGCCGAGCTGATCACCAGCTGGCAGACGCGCCAGCTCATGAAGGGGAAGTACAAGGGTTTTTTCCTTCGTCATTATAAAATCCTCGGCCATCTCGGTTCCGGGGGAATGAGTACCGTCTACCTGGCCGAGCATACGCTCATGCAGCGGCGGGTCGCGATTAAGGTTCTCCCCAAAAAGCGGCTGAGCAACGCCGCCTATCTGGAGCGGTTCGTACGCGAGGCGCAGGCGATCGCCTCGCTCGATCATCCGCACATCGTTCGCGCGTACGATATCGACCGGTTCGAGGACGTCCATTACATCGTTATGGAGTACTTCGAGGGGCGGAACCTTCGTCAGATCGTCGACAGTGACGGACCGCTGTCGTACGAGGATGCGGTGAACTACATTCGCCAGGGGGCCGAGGGGCTGATTCACGCGCACCGGATCGGTATTATCCACCGCGACGTTAAGCCCGAGAACCTTCTGGCGAACGACGAGGGGCTGGTGAAGCTGCTCGACCTGGGGCTGGCGCTTTTGGACGAGAACATCTTTACCCATTCGAACTCCTCGTCGATCGCCGACGATAAGATCCTCGGTACGGCCGACTACCTAGCGCCGGAGCAGGCGATCAACAGTCACAGCGTCGACGCCCGGGCCGATATTTACTCCCTCGGCTGTACGCTCTACTTCTGCCTGACCGGCCACGCCCCCTTCCCGACCGGGACGATCCCCCAGCGGCTTTTAGCGCATCAGCGTCAGCAGCCGGCGAGCATTTTCGTCGACCGGCCCGACGCCCCGCAGGACTTGGTCAAGATCTGCGAGAAGATGATGGCCAAAAATCCGGACGACCGCTATCAGTCGGCGCAGGAGGTCTCGGAGGTCCTTTCGCGCTGGCTGGTCAAGCACGGGTTCGCCAGTGAGCACGACTTCGAGGGGGAGTTCCAGCTGGGCGCCGGCGACGACGCGCTGGCGGACGACGAGAACGATCTGATTTCGAACGAGCTGTCGTACCTGCGCAGCGGCCAAAGCGCGATCAACCTGGCCGATACGTCATGGCGCGCGGGGGACGGCTCGGAGATACTTTCCTCCGGCCAAAAAGACGCGGTGAATTTATTCAGCTCGGCCAGCGGCTCGGCTTCGCACGTGGGCGATTCCTCAAAGGAGCTTCTGCTGTCGCGTTCGGTCGTCTCGCAGAGCGGCCGGCTCGACCCGCTCGACCTGGCGATGAGCGAAATTCAGACCGGCAAAGAGAAACTCCCCGAGGGGGCGCAGAAGAGCGACGACCCGGCGCGGCCGCTGCCGCTGCATCGCCGCGGCCCGACCGACCGGATTCTCACCGCGCGCAATAAGCAGCGGGCGCAGAACGCCGCGCGTTCGGGCACGGCCAAGCAGGAGACGAAGAGCGAGCCGACCGGCGGTCTGTTCGCCGGCGACTGGCATAAGAAGGTTCCGTTCTGGTTCTGGGCGGTTTTCGTCGCGGGATACGTTCTGGCGACGTTTTTAGCCGGGATTCTGTTCGCGCTGCTGCTGAACCTCAATGAGCAATAATCTTAAGTTTGAAAATATAACGTTATGGCGAATCCGTTTGAAAATCAAAAAGGCCGCTATCGTCCGCTTCGTTTGGTCTACAGCGGCCAGTACGCGAAGCTCTGGAAGATGCGCGATACGCGCGAAGATGTCGACGTGGGGCTGAAGGTTCTGCTTCCGTCGGCGATGCGCGACCGCAAGCAGCGGGCGCTTTTGCGGCATGAGTTCGAGCTGGGTTCGACGCTCGATTTCCCCGGCTTGGTTCCCGCGTACGAGTGGGGGAAGGAACAGGGGTGTTATTACTACACGATGGAGTGGTTCCCCGCGCCGAGTGTGAAGGGTTTGGTTCTGCTCGGCTACGAGACGTACGCGCCGGTACTGCCGACGCTCATTCCGATGCTGTTCGAGCCGCTGCTGGGGCTGGCCAAGGCAGGTTATGTTCATCGCGACGTTAAGCCGGACAACTACCTTTTCTCGCCCGAGAAGGGGATACGTCTGATCGATTACGCCCTGGTGCAAAAGCGCGGCGGCTGGTGGCGGCGTTTACTGCCCAAGGGGAAGGTCACGCAGGGGACGGCGACGTACATGTCGCCGGAGCAGATACGCAAGGAGCCGCTCGACGAGCGGGCGGATCTGTACTGTTTGGGGGGGACGATTGTGGAATTGCTGACCGGGATGCCGCCGTTTTCGGGGACGAGTTTAGGCGACTTGCTCGGCAAGCATCTTTCGGGGGTAATTCCGCCGATTCTCTCGAAGAATAAGAACGTGACCGAGGAGTTCAATCAGTTTGTCCGCTCGCTTTTAGCGCCGAAGCGGGAGGATCGGCCGAGGACGGTGGCCGACGCCTACGCGGCGGTGAAGCGAATGAAGCTGTTCGTGAACCCGCCCAAGCCGGTTTGATATACTTTGCAGTGCGCTGCCCCCCAATAAAGGTTTCGGAAGTACCCCCTGGCCCCGGCACTAAAGGCGGCCAGCCGATATCCCTACGGGGGGCAGCCGGGGGCCGGCCGGGAGCCCCGGCGGGCGATATGCCCATGGCTATTCTAACGGCAGCCGTTCGGCAGCGTTGCGGGCGCTGCCTCAGAAATGAGAGCGAACAACGTGAGCGGTGAAGCCGCGGTGATCTTCCTACCACGTACCTTCCCCCTACGGCATCTGCGGTCAAGCGCGCCGCGCTTGCCCCCCGGGAGGGCCGCCGGAGGCAGGAAAAAGAAAAGCACACCGCACAACAAAGCCCTCCAGCCGCCCCCCGAAAAAGTCACGCCAAGAGGCCCTGTCATACGCCAACAAAGGCCGGCCAGCCGACAGGCCCCCCACGGGGCGGCTGGACGGAGCGGAAGCAGCGGCCGAAAACCGACCGGCCCCTTCACGCCGACAGACCGGCCGCGGTCTTTCGCGGTTAGTTGGAAAAGATCACCCTACCGGCCTGTGCCTCAGAAGATCCAGCGAACAACGTGAGCGGCCGCGCCGCGGTGATCTTCCTACCGCGTACCTTTCCCCTACGGCAATCGCCCCTCAAGCGCGCCGCGCTTGCCCCCCGGGAGGGCCGCCGGAGGCAAAAAAAGAAAAGAACACCGCACAGCAAAATAAAGCACCCCCAGCCGCCCCCGAAAAAGTCACGACAAGAGGCCTCGTCCTACGCCAACAAAGGCCGGCCAGCCGACAGGCCCCCCACGGGCGGCTGGACGGAGCGGAAGCAGCGGCCGAAAACCGACCGGCCCCTTCACGCCGACAGACCGGCCGCGGTCTTTCGCAGTTAGTTGGGGAAAATCACCCTACCGGCCGAAACGCCACGTGAGCCAAACAGGGATTGGGCTATTTTCGCTGATTGAACTCTTCAGTGGATATTACGGTATCCATCAGACCGACATGCGTTTCGTGGCTATGCTTGTTGATACTGTTATTGATGTACTTGAAACTGTCGTCTTCGTAGCGTTTGAAGTAAAAGATGGCTTCGTTCATCTCGGCTTTATTGAAAACGCCGATCGAAGTCAGGAGATCAAAATCCGCGATTTCCAAGCCGGTTACTTCTCTGAAAAGTTCGGTATCCAGCCGGTGAATAATATCGTCAAGGCATTGCTCGCGATAGTCCGTCAGATACATAAAAATCGGGATTCTCGTCAGGAATTTGAGGAGCTTTTCCTGGATTTGCTTGCGGAGCGTCTTAAGTTCTTTTTCTTCCTCCGAGAGTTGTTTTTTCTCTCTTTGAGTAAGATTGTCTTTTTCTCGACGTGTATCCCTGATCTGTTGATGTCGTGTGATAATCGTATCAATCATCTGGTTAAGGTTTCGCAATCCCTTAATCTTCATAACAGCAGCGAGGGCCAGCGGATTATTCTTAACCTTCTTAAGCATTTCATCATCAACTCTTACCAAAACGGCCGATTCCCACTTTCTCGCAAGCAGTGTAGCCGTTGTGCCCGTGATGGACATATCGAGGATCTTTCCCGCATCGATCTCATCCATATCACTACCATCATGGGCAATGACAGGAAGGAAATGGATGAAATTCTTGATCTTTTCTTCCTTACTTTTGCCCGATGGATCGAGTTTACAGCTGTAGTCGGAAATTTGACGAAGGGAGCGATTCAGCGCGAAGTCAAAAATATAGCAGTTCTCTTTAAAGATCGCCCACTCCCCAAGATCGTCTTTATCGGCCCAAGGGGACTGAACACGAAACGCCGCCTGAAAGTAGGTCTCTGGACTGCTCAGGTTTCGAAGCATTAAAATCCCGGTCCAGGGGGCAACGGTAACACCGGTGGTCAATTTTCCGCAGGTCAGAGTAATGGTCTTTGTATTAAGGGGATTGGCCATTGCCTCGCGAACGGGCTTGATGGCCTCAACCCCGATTCCAACATGATCCCCGGCGCAGACGATTACTTTGTAATCGTGAAAAAAACTATTCTGTTTTTGCATCAGCAAATTATACATCGCCTCGCAGGAATTCACCTTAGGCAAAAACCAGAGCGTGTGCTGGAGAAGATGGCGCATCTGCGCTGTATTGAAGGGGAACCGCGCTTTCCTGCTGTTCCCTAGTTTCAAATTCTGCTCATAAGTCGGAGATTTAGAACTTCCCCTAATCAGGTCAAGCCACTGTTGAACCTCATCTTCGTGAGTGAAATGTGCGTTCTTTCCTTCACCTTCTGCGGCAAAGAATTCATTCAGATCAAACTCGTTATTTTCCCCTTTTACAGCAACCCGATTTATTTCATCGGGCAGCTTATAGGTCATCAATACAACACGGGGAAGCGTCCGGTAGGGGTTCTCACCGTTGGACTCGTCCCACGACTCTTTGGCCCTTTGTTCATCGGTGTAGGTCCAATTGAAGATCTGTTCCTCGATAAATTCCCCGGTATTGATCGCGCGGAAAGGTGTTCCCGACAAGAACAAATAATGTTTGGTCCTAATGGGAAGATCTTGCTCGTTGATCGCATTGGGTGCTTCTTTAAGGGCGTATTCTTCCATGTCCACATCATACGAGGCCTCTTCCACATTCTTTTGGAAAAGGTCTTGAGACCGCTCGCGCCAAGCCCCGTAATGATATTCATCAAAGATGACGATATCCCAAAGGGTTTTGTGAATAAAAGTATTTTTGGCCTTTATGCTTCCCGTTTGGCGATCTCTTCCGAGGAGATCTTGAAAGGAACCGAACACCACAACCGGACGCTTTTTATCTCTCGCTTTGTACTGCTCATCGATTTGTGTACCGGTAATCGAACCGTTCTTGTTAGAAATGAACTGCCATCCCTCAAAATCGACATGGGTCTCTAAATCCTCGGACCAGGCCGATTCCACGGCTGGTTTGAAGGTCAAAACAAGAATCTTTTGGAGGTTCATTCTCTTTGCCAGCTGATATGCGGCAAATGTTTTCCCGAACCTCATTTTGGCGTTCCAGAGAAATCTCGGGACTTTATCTGTTGTTTTACTGATATCGTCAAAGTATTCGAACGTTTGCCTAACGGCACGTTCCTGTTCTGGCCTCATCGAGTACGTTTTATTTCGACGCCCCTCACACTTGATCCCGTCACGCAGCTGTTTAACAGCCGACTCAACATCGTCTTCTGAACAGTTAAACCACTCTCTACCAGTGATCCCTTTTCCGACAAGGCGTACGAACCCTTGATTTTCTAAGAGAGCATGGACTTCATGATCGGAGACAATCGAACCGTCCGGACGCATAGCGGGAAGCTTTAGAAGAATTTCCGGATAAATCGCGGCCGCGCCGGTCTGTTCCGCAATTCTAATCGCTGATCCCCTCCGCGTTTGACCAATCTTTATGTACCCGGGGTGAATCTCAACTTTTTTGTCGGGTTTCGTATAAAGACGGTAGGCATAAATGGTGGGGTTTACGTCAGGACGACTGTTAAAAAAATCGTTTTTAGGCATAGTCTTACTCCTCCCGGTCGTCCATCGGTTTGATCATCGACTCTATAAAATCGATATTCTCCTGTGAGAGCTTGTATTTTCGATAGAGATCCTCATCGGTCCAGGTCTTAGAGAAGTCCTGTTGAGGGACAAATTGAAGGACATTCCGACTAAGGTTAATAGAGGTCATCGACTGGAGGATCAGAAAACGCGCAAATTTCGTGAAGAGATATTTCAAGAGATTAGACGCCTCTTCTTTTTTATCGAATTGACCAATCACGAAGTACGAATGAGTACATACCTCACCCGGTCCAATCACTTTTGTCGTTGAAGATATAACACGATAGTTCCCATCGTTGCTCGGCTCTAAAGCGTGTTCGGAACCAGTCTTACTAATCAGCACTTTGTATTTACTCAAGTACTGATTCGTTTTGTTGACAGCGTCACTCGGAATGAACGACACTCCTGCACTAGAATGGAGAACAATATCCGTTTTTTTGGTTTTTTCTTCAGCACCGCGCATATTGGTTGGCAGACCGAAGGGACAGAGAGGGCTTGCTAGTGATTCTAGCGATTCTTCATCTAATCGTCTGATTTTATGGATAATATCTACTGCTTTGTTATACCTGACCAGAACGGGAAACTCAGAAAGGTCTCGTTCCATCGGGTGATCCATATCCTCCGCATTGTAGAAGGAACAGGTCCCTTTGTAATTGCGGTCCCACAAGAAATAACAGACACCTCCGCTGATGCTGTTCTGTGGGAAACACTCCTTTGCGTTGATAAAATCGACCAAATGGCTGATCTGTTTGTTCTCAAGCATCATCTTCCTGAATCCTTCCATTCCCATCCCTCCGGCGTACCATCGGGAGGGGATAATCATCGCGATATAGCGAGGATTGAGTTTCATAGCCTTCTCGACAAAAAGTGGGTAGATCGGTTTGGCCTGTCTCCCGGCGCCCCCTGTCTCAATTTGGTAGGGGGGATTACTGATGATCACATCGAATCTCATATCGTTGTCCTCATTGGGCTGATTTATAGTGTTGATGATTTTGCTCGGATCCTCGTTATGAATGAATTCATAGGCGTAATTGTCGTACCCTTCGCCCTGATTCAACTCCTTGACATCTTGAGATCCTCCGCAATAGATGCAATGACCGTTCTCCCAGGTATGACAAAGGGGATCATAATGGATCCGCCCATTCTCATCTTCAAACGGGACTATTGAGTAACGGCTGTTCGCTTCTAAAGAGCAGTAGAGACTCCTACGGGATAAAAGCGCTGTCAATCGAGTGATGGCGATACCGAAGAGTTGGTTTTTAAAAATATGATTGATCCGTTCCTGCAGGTCGGGAATTTTATCAGCCAACCCCCAGGCCAGCCGTTTGGCGATTTCCCGCAAAAACACCCCCGTTTTGCAGGCGGGGTCAAGAAATTTCGCGTTGGGATCGTGCCAGAGTTCTTCCGGGAGTTTATCCAGAATCTGGTTTACCATATCCGGAGGCGTAAACACCTCATCGTTGGAAAGGTTTGACAGACAGGTGAGGATATCAGGGTTATGTCGTTCACCGCTAAGATTAAATCCAGCCATTTTGAACCTTCTCCAAAATACTCTATTCTCGAATATCCTTAAAATAGATGGGTGGAAATTCTCGAATCGGTTTCGGTATCAACACTCCCGTCTTGGGATCGATCTCCCAATAGTCTCCGCAGAGGGGATCGTCATCAAAGAGAGACAGAGTCTGGTTTTCCCGAAGTCCTTCCTCTCCTTCGAGGGTAAGAAGAACATCCAGACGAAACTCTCGGCGCTTTACGTCGGTACCGATAAACCCCCATTCAGTGAAGATAATCGGCTCTTCCAGGTCTTGGCCGCAATCGTCAACCCTCTTCAAGCTCAGCGCGTTGCCGCAGAGGATATTCTTTCGCAGGACAAGACGAGCTATTTCGCGTGCATGCTCGTTGGCATCCCCTCGACAGGCAGCATTATAGACGGTATTCCACTGGTCAAAGAGCCGCTCTTGGCAGGCAGCCACATTGTCGGCCAGCAGTTCGACGCCATAGATACTCGTGAGTGCCATAAGAGAATAGAACTCGAAATCAGGGGCGCTTTTGCCGTAGCGGCGGCGAACCACCTCGAGCTTGCGGGCGAGGATCTCACACAAAAAGTTTCCTTCTCCGCAGGCCGGCTCTAAAAAGCGGCTGTCGATCCGCTCGGTCTCGTTCAAGACCAGGTCGCACATCGCCTTGACCTCACGCTCGGCGGTGAACACCTCGCCATGGTCCGCGACCCGCTGTTTTGACTTGACCTGAAGCTCCTCAGACACCGAAAACCTTCATTTCCATACGATTCTCCAAAGAATATTTCCTGACCCGGGTTGACGAGCCACCAGCACGCACCCTCGAAAGTGATTATAGGGAACGGCAGGGTAATTTCAACAATCGTTTTTGTTTTTGCCGATAAAATTTTTATGGCATAACGGTGGTTTTACCCTTGGCTGGACAGCATCTGTCACAATCGGGCCGCTTCCCCGCCCCAGACCAGCCCGCCCGCAACGGCGCTGAAAACACGATTGACGCTAGAAAACAAGAGTTTTGAGGAGATTTTCCCCCCGAAAAGACCCCCTCGAGGAGTTGGACAAACTTTGCTTCACCCCTCGGGGCGGAAAATAAGGAGAAATTTCGCTCGGCTCTCCCTGAAGGCCACCCATTAAGGGCGGAACCAATGCTGACTGCTGACTTCAGAGACTAAGGGAGATCGATCGGGCGGCGGCCAAGTGGGCACCATAGAGACAATAGGCAAACCCCGAGCCATCTCACCCCCTAGAAAAGTGTTCCTCGACAATCGCTTTCAGCTGCGCCTCGATCTCGGTAAAGTCTCGGTTCAGGTCCAAAGTCCGAACACTGATCTTGTTCCCACTCATCGAGTAACTAAAGTCCGGCAGGATCACCTCGTCGGTCGCAGCGTACAAAAGCATACCGGAGACCGTGTGAGGTTTCTCCCCAAACTCTTTTTCCTTGTTTTTGACGTAAGTGAATATCTGATAGAGGTTATCTGAGCGCAGCGTGTGGGTATCATAATGGGTCAGCGTTATGCTTTCATAATACTTCGCGTCGATGATGAGTACCTCATTGTCTCTGGTGAGCGTAATATCGCTTTGCATGTCAGGGAGCATCGTCCCCGGGCCGTCGTCTAAGGCCCATGGGATCCGTGACGCCGACGCTTTCACCCGCGGGCATTCCTTGGCGTAGTATTCCAGGATAAATTTCTCGTAAAGACGGCACATGCGCTGTTCATCAAGAAAGGAAGCCAGCTTGTATTCACCGGATTCGGTGGTCAGAAGCATCCCCTCCAGAATGAGCTGGCACAGACCGATGAGCATACGGTAGGTGTTGTTGTTCCTCTGAAAACGAATTGCCGACCAGCGGATATTGCCGGGATCGATGGTTTCGACGTTCGAGAAGAAGAGCATCTCCTTTTTCAGATCGTCCTTATACTCCTGTTTCACCCGTGTGTGACGCAGCAGGAGCATGACGGTCGTTTTGAGAATCTGGTTGAGGAGGTTATTTTCGGACAGTTCATCGAATCGGCAGGTCAGCATCCTCTTTTTGGCCAGCCGGTTTCTTATGGTTCCCGGCATGTCAAGTTTGCCGCGTAAAACGGAAATCGTCTCCCCGCGGCTGAGGTACTCACGATACAAACCCTGCTTCAGCTGCCGGCCGATCCCTTTGGCCAGGATCGCGGCGAAGAGGTTATGCATGTTCTCAAAATCTTCTTTGGCGAGATTCTCATAATCACCCTGATTCAGCGCCGTGAAGGCGTATGAGAGCATGTAGTAGATGTTTTTTATGAAGATGCTCTTGTCCTTCATCGCTGAAACAGACCTTGAAGATTGTTCTCCCAAAGCTGGAGCTTACTTGGTTCGTCGAACCAATATTCCCGCAGCATCGGGATGATGTCATAATCGACGATCGATCGCAGCCATTCCTCGGTACAATCTGTTTGGCCGCAGAAATAGCTGTGCCCGATGCAGAAGCCCTTACCCAACGATTTGTCTCGAGTGATCTCCCTATTCAAGTCCTCGACCTTGGAGATAAGCTCATTGAGCGTATCGTTATTCAGCGCGCTCTTATACTTTAGGAAACCGTCGGATTCAAAGCCCGGTTCCAGATCAAAAAAGCTGAAGCGGCGGCGAAGAGCGTAGTCGATCATAGCGAGACTACGGTCGGCCGTGTTCATCATACCGATGATATAAAGATTTTCCGGAACGGAGAACGGGAGTCCGGTGTAGGCCAAAGTGATCTCCTCGCCCCGGTAATCCTTTTCGATCAGCATCAGCAGCTCACCGAAAATCTTGCTCATGTTGCCGCGGTTGATCTCGTCGATGATAAAGAAGAAATCCTCATCCGGCCGCTTTGCCGCCTCCTGACAGAACCGATAGAAGACGCCATACCTCAGCTCAAAGCCGTCCTCCACCGGTTTATAGCCCATCATGAAATCCTCGTAGGAATAGTTCTGGTGGAACTGCACAAAAGCAACGCGGTTTTTGTCCTTTTTCCCAATCATGGACCACGCCAGACGCCACGCCGCGAATGTTTTGCCGACCCCGGGGGCGCCCTGAAGAATGATGTTCTTCTTATTCTGGAGGACGGCCGCCAGAGTGTTGAAGCGCTCCTCGGTCATATAGACTTCGTTGAGGAAGTCTTTCTTTGTGTAGACGTCATACGACGGCGGGGTGACGCTGGGTGATTTGTCCGAGGTGCGCTGATCAGCCGTTTCATTATCGTCTACGTCATTATCGTCTCCCTCCCCTTGGGCGCCGGCCTGAGCCGCCGCGTCCTTTCGCTTGCCGATGTAGTAGCCGACATCGACGGTGAGTGTTTTGAGCTGCGGATCGGGATAACAGGCATCGGTGAGCTGTGACTCAAGAAGTCGTACAAGTTCGGTGTCCTCTTTCACCGCCGCGTTAAGCTCATCATAGAGCTTTAGGAAATTGCGGAGATTCTCGGTATACGCCCCCTGCTTGAAACCGCCGTCGGTGTCCGCCTTCAGCCGTTTGGCAACCTCGTGAGCCACGGTGAATTGATAGATGTAATACTTATCGGGGTACCGCAGCCAAAGGTAGGTCGTGATGGCGTTCTCTGTCTGATAATGGGAACTCTCACCCTTGCCGTCCTTTTTCAAGAGAAAATCAGACCGATGTTTGAACGCCTCGATCCGCTCGAAAACATCCTTGTTTTCGTCGAAAAGCGCGATAAACATACCCCGGACTTCCTCCGGCGCCTGTTTCGCCAATTTGACGATCCATTTCTCGGGAAATTTGTTCGCGGATCTCAGAAGAACGGATGTCTCGCTCAAGGATCGTTCCAACATCCCGGAGAAATCTTCGCCGTTCACGTTCACATTCCAATGATCCTGAAAACACTTGACGGCTTTCCATTTAAATATTTCATCTTCCTTTCCCGTCAGCCGGGAGACGAAGTTTTGCTTGTATGCCGCGAGTATCTCAGCGAGTCTTGAATGGTCAAACATCTTCTTTATAGCTCCTTGATCAGGCAGACCGCCTGATTTATTTTCTCATCGCGGGGGCCGTCGGTTGTTTTCGGTGGAGAACCGAGCTGTTTTGCGCGAGATTTCTCCGCGTACTTGAATTATAACGCTCGGGGGTTGATCCTCAATAAAACGGTCCATGGGCTTTTAATCAGCGTCCGTCTCCGTACCAGGTATGAAACGGCGCTTTTTCTCCGCTATGGACAGTATCTGTCACAACCGGGTCGCTTCCCTGTCCCGGACCAGCCCGCCCGCAACGGCGCCGAAAACACGATTGACGCTGAAAAACAAGTGTTTTGAGGAGATTATCCCCCCGAAAAGCCCCTCCGAGGAGTTGGACAAACTCTGTTTCCCCCCTCGGGTCGAGAATTTAGGGAAAATTCCCCCCAGCGGCCCGGCCGCGCCGGTCCTTTGGGGGGGCTGCTGCCCCCCCGGCCCCCGAAAAGCCCGCTCCTACTTCCCGTCCGGGAAGCTGGTCATGACCTCCCGTTCATTCGCCGGCAGGCCGTATTTTTCTTTCGCGTCGGCGAAGGCCCGGATCATAAAACTCATACAGCGGGCGAGGTTGCGCATCGTCTGCAGGCCCTCCAGGTCTTTTTTGACATCCTCCGCCGAGAAGCCGTGGACCTGGTTCCAGTAGGTCGACGAGGCGATCGGCATGGCACTGATCGTGAAATACTTGTTCAGCACGTCGAAGCTCGCCGTATTCCCCCCTCGGCGGCACGATACGACCGCCGCGCCGACTTTCATCTGCTTCGGGACCGAACCCGAGGAGCTGAAGAACAACCGGTCCAGGAACGAAAGAAGCGTCCCGTTGGGGGAGCTGTAATAGACCGGGCTGCCGATCACCAGTCCGTCGGCCTCGGCGAGTTTCGCGGCGGTTTCGTTGACGGGATCGTCACCGAACACGCACTTGCCGATCTCCGCGCAGCTGCCGCAGGCGATACACCCCCGAACGGCCTTGTTCCCGATATGAATCAGCTCGGTCTCGATCCCTTCCTCGTTGAACACCTTGATCATTTCCTCAAGCGCGGCGGCCGTGCAGCCGTTTGCCTTCGGGCTTCCGTTAATCAGCAGTACCTTAGCCATTGTCTTTTCCTCCCTTTTGCCGGCAGGGCCGGCTGCCAATATTCCCTTGGTTATTTTACGCAGTCGTTCGCGCCGACCGGTTGCACCGGCTGGCAATATTCCCCTAGTTATTCTACGCAGCCGTTCGCGCCGCTGGCGCTCATACTATCTGAGCCGCAACGCGGCGAACGGCTGCCCCGAGAATTTTTCAAGGGCATATCGCCCGCCGCGGCTCGCGGCCGGCCGCCGGGGCTCCCGGCCGCGCGTGTGCCTGTATTATAGCGTGAACGCCCCGGCGCTGAAACAAATCAGCCGCCTCGGCGCGAGGAACGGCATTAAACGCGTCCCGAGCGGTGTACCGCTTCGCCCGCTGTTTTACCGTTTCCTGTATTCATAGGTCAGAAAGCCATCGGTATCGGCCGGTTTCATCCCCGCGTTTTCAAGGACCTGTCCCGTCTCGATATCCTCCGCGGCGCGCCGCGCGGTCACAAGGGGTATTCCCTCGTTTTCCGTCAGATACTCGAGAACCTTTCTCAGGGCTTCCTCCGCGTAACCGCGGCCCCGCCACGCCCGCACGACCGCGAAGCCGATCTCGAGGCGATCGTCCCCCCGGTCACAGGCGCTGATCGTCCCGATCACGATATCCTCAGCGTCGATCACCCACAGATAGAAACGCTCCTCGCCGTAACGGCCGATCGATCGGCGCACGGTCTCCCGGGCCGACTCCAGGGTCGAGAAGGGATTCTCCTTCCGGCGGCACAGTATTGCCGGATCCGATCCCAGACCTTGATACAAAAGCGGCGCGTCTTCCGGGCGGCATCGGCGCAGAATAAGCCGATCGGTCCATAACTCGGCCGTGCCGTGAGGCGTGATCTCCTCGACCGAGGCGATCTGCGAGCGGTAGACAAGAACGTCCTCGATGAAAAGACCGTCTTCGTCCCCGCCGTACTCGTGCGCTAAAAACTCGCGGCCGCCGTAGGCCGCGAGCCCTGTAAAGGTATTTCCGTCCGTATCGGTAACGCGGACATGTTTTTGATCGTATTTCGACAGATCCACCTCTTTCCTCCAAGCGCAGCGGCCGGGAGCCCCGGCAGGCGGCCGCGAGCCGCGGCGGGCACTTTTCCCTTGGTCATTCTGCGCAGCCGTTCGCGCCGTTGGCGCTCATACCATCTGAGGCCCAACGGGCCGAACGGCTGGCCGGCAGCGCCGGCGGGCACTTTTCCCTTGGTTATTCTGCGCAGCCGTTCACGCCGATGGCGCTCATACCATCTGAGGCAGTGCCCGCAGCACTGCCGAACGGCTGGCCGGCAGCGCCGGCGGGCACTTTTCCCTTGGTTATTCTGCGCAGCCGTTCGCACCGTTGGCGCTCATACCATCCGAGGCCCAACGGGCCGAACGGCTGCCCCCATAGAGCCATGGGCATATCGCCCGCCGGTGCTACCGGCCGCGTTCGTAGAGTTCTTTAATCCCGGTACCTGCCCAGGTCTGCAGTCTCTCGCACAATATCATCGGGGTGAACCGGTTCTTCCGCATCAGCCGAGAATCGGTAAACTCCCTCATCAGGTTACAGCGCACGCCGTCGCAAACACGGGCGATAACTAAATCATACTCCTCCAAACTCCCGCACTCGGGATACGCCTCGAAAATCGTCTTGCCGAGCAGAAGACCGGCGCCGCGGGTAACCTGTTTGAGATCGTCGTCTTGCGTATCGGCCGAACCGGTCGATTCGAGGGAATCGAGGATCAGCATATCGGCGAACTTTTGCTCATCGACCCGGGCCGGGTCGTACGGGCAGCGCTCCTCCAATTCGGCCATGCGCTGATTTTTCTGTTTCTCTTCCTCGGGAGCCCGGGCGATGGTCAGAAAACCCTCGCGCTCCTGCGGAGAAAGATGGGCCGATTCGCCGTAGACGGGGCGATACGACGCGAGCCACGCCCAGCAGAACCCCATCATCACCGAACACATCGACGCCAGGTAGATGCGGGGATTCTCCCACCCATTGGGCGACGGATCCGTGAAACGCCGGCCCTCGATCGGATCGGGGGTAGTGATTCTCTTTTCCAGAGCTTTTAGCAATCGCAGAATCAGATTGAGAAGATTCTTGAACTCGAAATAAAATACCTCACTGTGCGGGCAGGGGGCCTCCATCCACGCCTTGGCCATATCCACCACGACACCGCCGGCTTCGTTTTCCGTTATTTCCGACGGAGAAATCTCCGCGAGCCGGTCGACGTAGGGTGTGACGTCAAACGCCTCGAACGCCGCCTCTTGGACGGTCTTTTCTTCTTCGGTGAGATGTTTCGGCTTGTTTGTCATGATTGCTGCCTTTCGCTGGTACTCGAACCGGCCGCGCGGCCGTGAAAGCGCGGCGCCGGCGGCACTTGACCGGGGTATGGGGCTGTCCTCCAGCCGATGGGGGGATATCACGGCGGGCCGTCTTCGCCGCGGTTCTCCCGAAGAGATTGGATCTCGATTTCCGCGTACCACCGCAGATCCTCGTACAGATCCCTCGGAGTAAACCGGGACAGCCGCGTCAGCTTAGAATCACCGAAATCCCCCATCAGAATGTTCCGCACGCCGTCGCAGATACACGAGACGACAACATGGTACTCATCCTTACCGCGGCACTCGGGATACGCCTCGAAAACCGCCCTGCCCAGCCGAACACCGGCGCGGCGGGCAATATCTTCGGAATCGACGCGGGCGGAATCCTCGGGATCCGAGAACAGGATATTGGCAGTGGAATCGAGGATCAGCAGTTCGGCGATTTCCTTTTCATCGATTCTGGACGGATCATAGGGACTGTTCTTCCACAGCTTAAGCCACCGTTCATATTCACCGCCGCGGGGGAGACCTTCCCAGAATTCCAGCAGTAAAACATTCTTGGAATCGGGGTAACACGGGCTGTACGACAGAAGCCACCCATCGGCGAAATCGACCATCATCGATCTGAGCGGGGAATCGTTCTTGTCCTTGTTGTCGGGATTAAAACGATAACTCTCATCGATACGGCGCTCGATCTCGATCAGCTTCTGTGTGCCGATTGTCTTTTCCAGCTCATCCGTCAAACGGTGTATCAAACCAATGACGCGGCAAAACTCATCAAAATAATCCTCACCGTGGGGGCAAGGTGTCGCCATCCACGCCTCGGTCAGATCGACCGCGATGCCGCCGATGTCGTTATTTTCCCAGGAAGCCGAAAGAACCCCCGCGAGCCGGTCGAGATACGGCTTGAGGTCAAACGCCGACTCCGCCGCCATTTGAGCGGAGTATTCTTCCGCGGTGAGCTGTTTTTTCGGCTTGTCCTTCATCTCGGTACTCCTTCTCGGGCGGGGAACGGCCCGGTGAAAAACTCCCTATTACCATAGTACACCTCCTTTGTCTTTTTGTTTACAAAGAGAGAAGGAAATTTTTCCGGTTTTTACCCCCAACCGGGCAGCAGAAGTCACACTCGGGGATTTTTCGCGCCGGGGGAGCCAAGCGCGGCGAGGGAAGAAAAGGCGTGTTTGACGCGGGAAAACAAGGGAGACGACGTGTTCTTCCGCCTTCCAAGGGAAACGCGGCGGGGGTGGATAAACACCGGCCGCGGCCCCGGGGGAAATTTTTGAAGAAAATGATCCCGGCGCCAACCGGCGCGGCAATTTCCCCTTGGTTATTGTGCGCAGTCGGCGCGCGCCGCTGGCGCTCATACCATCTGAAGCCCAACGGGCCGAACGGCTGCCCCGGAAGGGCGAAGGGCATAGTGGCCGCCGGGGCTCCCGGCCCGAACGGCTGCCGTCGCATTTTTCTAGGGAATAGTGCCCGCCGGGGCTCCCGGCTGGCAGAGATCGTCAATCGATCTGGCGAACCAATAATTCGGGAGTTCGCTCAGTTCCATCGGAGACATATTCATAGTCCGCATCCGCCGCGAGTTGGGGAATTTTTTCATAAGGTGAATGAGCACCCCGTTACAGGTACACTTAGCGACGCACTTATACTCTTCCGGGCTCCCGCACTCGGGGTAGGCATCGAAAATCACCTGGCCCAGCCAATCCGAGAGATGAACTCCGGGAACCGGTTCCGTCGGATGGGGGTGATCGAGGTAAAAGTCCAGCAGGAGGTCGGCGACTTTCCGTTCGTCGACCCTGGCCGGATCGTACGGGCAGTTCATTTCCAGCTCAATGGCGCGGCGTTCCCGCTGCTTTTCTTCTTCGGAACGAGACGAGCTCTCCAGACGGCGCAGACGCTCCGCCGGGGGAATGGGGGAGGACCTGCGATAGCAGACGCGGTACGACGGGAGCCACGCCTCGGCATAGGTTCTCATCAGCGTATACTGCCGCGAAGGGATATAATTCTTCGAAAACAGCGGCGCGAGCGGATCTTCCTGATCGCTGCCGCGTATGAGACGGTAGACGCGTTCAACGAGGGAAGGAGTGTCAAAGCCGAAGAGCTTATAGAGATCTCCATTCCTGAAGCGGCGATATTTACCGGGGACGTAGGACAATCCCCACGACTCCAACTCCTGCGTCAGACGCAGGAGCAGACTATTGATATACCTGATCTCGAAATGATAATTCGAGCTGTGCGGGCAGGGAACCGCCATCCACGCCCTGGCCAGATCGATCGCGACGCCGCCGACTTCGTTATCGCCCGATGAATTCGAGATAATGCGAGCCATCGGGTTGAGATAGGGATAGACGTCAAACGCGTCCCACGCCGCGGCCTGATCGAGGCGTTCTTCCGCGGTAAGTCTCTTTTTCATTTTGACTCTCATCCCAAATACTCCCTTCTCCGGCGGGGCACGGCTCGGCAAAAAACCCCCGCACTACCTATACTAGTGCCGATTTCGTTTCTTAAAGGAAATTTCTTCGGGATTTTTTTCGGCGCCGGGGGAGCCGAGCCCGCTCAAGGGGGAAAAAGGCGCGTTTAACGCCGAAAAACAAGGGGGATGAGGCGTTTTTGCCACGGCTCTTGGAGAAAGGGGGGCCGCCCCTCCCCTTTCTGAGGCACAACGTGCCGAACGGCTGCCCCGGAAAGGCCAAGGGCATACCGCCCGCCGGGGCTCCCGGCCCGAACGACTGCCCCGGAAAGGCCAAGGGCATACCGCCCGCCGGGGCTCCCGGCCCGAACGGCTGCCCCGGAAAGGCCAAGGGCATACCGCCCGCCGGGGCTCCCGGCCCGAACGACTGCCCCGAGAATTTTTCAGGGGAATAGTGCCCGCCGCGGCTCGCTGCCGCCCGCCGGGGCTCCCGGCCCGAACGACTGCCCCGAGAATTTTTCAGGGGAATAGTGCCCGCCGCGGCTCGCGGCTAGCCGCCGCGATCACAGAGTTCTTTAACCCCGATCTCCGTCCAGTGCCGCAGTTCCCGGTACAGATCCATCGGGGCGAACCGATCATGGCGTATCAGATTCGAATCGGCGAACTCCCTCATCAGGTTACAGCGCACGCCGTCGCAAACGCGGGCGATCACACAACAATACTCCTCTTCATTGCGGCACTCGGGGTACGCCTCGAAAACCGTCTTGCCCAGCAGAAGACCGACCTCGCGGGCAACCTCTTCGGGATCATTGTTGGCCGAACCGAGGGAATCGAGGATCAGCATATCGGTAAATTTCTGTTCATCGATTCTGGCCGGATCGTACGGGCAGTTCTTTTCCAGCTCAATGGCGTGACGTTCCCGCTGCTTTTTCTCCTCAGAAAGGGTGGAATCCTCCAGCATACGCTCACGTTCCTGAAGGGAATAATTCTGAGACTCGCGATAGCACGGGCGATACGACTCGAGCCACGGAAAGCAATAACAACTCATGAACATGTGCAGATCGCGATCAAAGTCCGATATACTGCAATCGGGAAAGATGGAGGACTGAATCTCGATCAGCGCTTGGGTGCCGATTCTCTCTTCCAGACCATCTATCAAACGCGTGATCAAACGCGCAAAAAGGATAAGCTGCCCATAATAATTCTCGTCGTGCGGGCAATCAACCGCCATCCACGCCTTGACCATATCGACCGCGGCACTGCCGATATCATTTTTTTCCCACGAGCCGGAACAAATCTTAACGAGCCGGTCGACATACGGCTTGACGTCAAACGACGCGCACGCCGCCTCTTCGGCGGCAAATTCTTCCTCGGAAAAATCTTCAGGCCGGTTTTCCATTCGATTGCCTTTCGCTTGTATTCGGACAGATTGCGCGCCGCGAAAGCGCGGCCGGGAGACGGTTTTTCCTTCCCATCTGAATTATAGTGCCGCCGGTTCGATTCTCAACAAAAGATCCGATAATATTTCGCCCGGTACTCCGGAAATACGGCGGTTTACCCCCAGGTTGGACAGCATGTGTCACAACCGGGGGTTTCCGTGCCGGAGGAACCGAGCGCGCTCAAGGGAAGAAAAGGCGCGTTTAACGCCGGAAAACACGGGGTTCGGCGTGATTTTTACCCCCAATAGATGGCCCGGCTGGGGTGGACAAAGTTAGCGGCAGACCGACTTGAAGGATTTACCGCTGCGCGCCGATCTTGGCGGCCCCTCCCCTTTCTGAGGCACAACGTGCCGAACGGCTGCCCCGGAAGGGCGAAGGGCATACCGCCCGCCGCGGCTCGCGGCCGCCCGCCGGGGCTCCCGGCCTAGCGGTCGCTAAGGGAGATGATTTCGACGAGAGTACGCAGCTGCAGCTCGCCGCACAGGTCCATCGGGGTATTGTTATCGATCCGCATCAGTTTCGAGTCGGCGAAGGCCCGCATCAGGATATTGCGTATCCCTTCGCAGACGCGCACGATAACGCAGCAGTACTCCTCGACGCTCCCGCATTCGGGATAGGCGTCGAAAATCTTTTGGCCGAGCCGAACGCCGACGGGACGGACAATTTCTTTGGGATCGTCGAGTTCCGAACCGAGGGATTCGAGAAAGATCAGATCGGCGAATTTCTGTTCCGAGACTCGGGCCGGGTCGTACGGGCAGTTCTTTTCCATCTCGATCCGGCGGCGCTCCCGCTTTTTCACCTCTTCCGAGACGGGCACGCTTTCCAGGCGCTTCTCACGCTGCGAAACGGTGGGACGGCCGGGATCGCGATAGCACGGGCGATACGACACCAGCCACGCCCAGCAGAAGTCGAGCATAATCCCGATCAGGGGCGAGAGCACACAGGTGACCCCATCGTCGGGGTAATATTTTTTATCGATGGCAAGGTGGATCTGGCACCATTTGCCGTAGCCGACCTCTTTTTTCAGCATTCGCGTCAGGCGGAGGATCAGCGCCAGGATATACTTGATTTCGCGTTGAAAATCGTCGTCGTGCGGGCAGTTGGTCGCCATCCACGCCTCGGCGATATCGACCGCGATACCGCCGAGGTCGTTTTCTTTCCAGGGAGACAAAACAACCTTCCTGAGCCGCTCGAGATACGGCTCCAGATAAAACTCCTCCCACGCCTCGTGCCGGGCGAGGAGTTCCTCTTCGGTGAGTTGTTTCGGCTCGTTTTCCATGACCTTTGCCTTTGGGCCGCCTTGCGGGTTTTTCGCGCGTGTTCGTATTATAGCGCTATTGCCCGGTGCCGGAACAAAAGAGCCGGATCGTTTTCCGCCGGGCGGCGGGCCGGTTGCACCGGCGGGCAACTTTCCCTTGGTTATTTTACGCAGTCGGCACGCGCCGTTGGCGCTCATACCATCTGAGGCACAACGTGCCGAACGGCTGCCCAGGCATTTTTTAAGGGCATACCGCCCGCCGCTGCTAGCGGCCGTTTTGGCGGCGGAGGACCGATAATTCGGTATCGGCCCAGACGCACAGTTCGGCGCACAGGTCCATGGGAGAAACGCGGTCCATTCGCCTGAGCTTCGAATCGGCGAACTCCCGCATCATACAGTTTCGCACGCCGTCGCGGACACGGATCAGTACACAGCCATACTCCTCGTCGGACGCGCACTCCGGGTACGCGTCGAAGATCACTCGGCCAAGATTCAGACCGGGCAAGCGGGCGATGTTTCTGGCATCGTTACAAGTGCTGCTGAGGGATTCGAGGAAGAGCAGATCGGCGAATTTCTGTTCATCGACCCGGGCCGGGTCGTACGGACAGTTCTTTTCCAGCTCGATCCGATGGCGCTGCCGCGCCCGCTCTTCGTCGGAGGCCTGCGTGAAATCGAGAAATTCCTCACGGCTGCGGGGCGAAGTACGGGCGGTATCGCGATAGCACGGGTGGTACGACGGCAGATACGCCCAGGAGAAATCATTCAGAACCGCAAGCAGCGGCGGCAGCACCTGATAGTAATCATCGTCCGGGTCATACTTTTCGTCGATCGCGAGCTGAACCTCGGTCCAGCGGTCGATACCGACGCGTTTTTGGATCTTTTCGTTCAAACGCTCCGCCAAACCGAGCAGACAGATGTTTTCGCTATAAAAATTCTCGTGGTGCGGGCAGGGAACCGCCATCCACGCCTTAACGAGATCGACCGCGATACCGCCGATGTCGTTATCGTTCCAATCGGCCGAGAGAACCTCAGTGAGCCGGTCGAGAAACGGCTCCAGATCGAACGCCTCCAGCGCCGCCCTCCGGGCGGATATTTCTTCTTCGGTGAGATCTTTTGGATTGGTTTTCACTTCCTTTATCTTTCAGGAGGGGGGAGACCATAACAAACGAAACGTCACGGGCGGCGAGCGCGGTTTTCCCGTGCGCGCGTTAGTATTATAGTGCCCGCGAACCGCCGTTCAATAAAAAACTTATTGTTTTTTGCTCAGGCGGCGGGGTACCCGCCGGACGGGAAGCGCCCCGGTTGGACAGTATATGTCACAAGCGGGGGATATTCGCGCGCGGGGAACTGCCGCGCGGCGGGACGGCCGACGAGTGTTTGACGCCGAAAAACACGGGGTGCGGGGAGGTTTTTCACTCCCGGGAGGGACCCGGCGGGGGTGGACAAAGTTGGTTTGGCGGTGATCGAGGAGATTTTTTGGTTTCTGAGGCGCTGCACAGCCAAGAAAATTGTGCCTGTCGGGGCTCGCGGCCGCTCACGCTGTTTGCTGGTCTGAGTCCCAACGGGACGAACGGCTGCGGTTGTATGGCCAAGGGAATAGTGTCTGCCGGCACTGCCGGCCCCATAGGTAGGTTGACACTTGCCAACTAACCGCGGGAGAGGCGCGGCGGGTCTAATGGCGTGACAGGGTTCTTGGTTTTCTGCCGCTGCTCCCGCTCCTATGCTGCCCCCCTGATGGGTCTGTCGGCTTGCATCCCTTTGTTGGTGCAGGACTTGGCGTCTTGGCACGACTTTTTTTGGGGGGGGCAGCTTGGGTTTTCTTTTGTCTGTTATGGTCTTTTCTTGCCTCCGGCGGCAAGCGCGGCGCGCTTGATCGCTGTGGCCGTAGGGTAGACTTACGGCATAGGACAATCACCGCGGCGCAGCCGCTCACGTTGTTCGCTGGTCTGAGTCCCAACGGGACGAACAGCCGCCGCTGAATGGCCGGGGGAATATCACCCGCCGGGGTTCCCGGCCGCTCACGTTGTTCGCTTTGATTTATGAGGCAGCGCCCGCAGCGCTGCCGAACGGCTGCCGCTGTATGACCTAGGGCATAGTGCCCGCAGCGGCTCGCTGCCCGGCTTATTCCCAGCCCTCACGCAGGTTTTTATTCGACTCGCGGAGTTTATCGATCGGCATCTTAACCAGTTCGCGGTCGTACGTCATGAACCCGCACGGCTCGATCTCGCAGTCGGTCGTCTCGGTATAGACCGCGGCCGAGAGCCCCTCTTTGATCAGTCCGGCAATGATCTCGTTCATCGCCTCGTAGCGGCTGAACAGCTCTTCCTGCTTCTCGGGAGTCAGTTCGCTCTGCCGCTTCGCCTTCTCGTTCCAGTAGTGCCCCTTGACCCGCATGGCGATCCCGCCGTACTCGCCCAGAACCGTCGCGCGGCCGGCCTCGGGCGGAAACATCTCCGGACCGGGATAATGATGCTTATCATGAACACTGCCGACACCGCGGTCGGTCCAGCCGCTGGCACTGTCGACCAGGCGGGTCGGATCGAGCCGCTTGGTCATCTCCGCGACCCGCTCGGTATCGAACTGGCCCCACCCCTCGTTGAACGGTACCCACATCACAATACAGGGGAAGAAATCAAAGTTCCTGATCAGCTCGGTATATTCACTGTCGTAGACCGCCCGCGCCTCGGGAGTGCGGTCGTGATCGGGATCCTCGGGACCGATATGGAAGCCGCCGTTGGGCATATCCTGCCAGACCAAAAGACCAAGCTCGTCACAGTGGCGGTAGAACCGGGCCGGCTCGACCTTCACATGCTTGCGAACCATATTCAGGCCGAACTCTTTGGTCATCTCCAGATCGTAACGAAGCGCCTCGTCGGTCGGAGCGGTATACAGCCCATCGGGCCACCACCCCTGATCGAGCGGACCGTGCTGGAAGACGAACTTGCCGTTGAGCAGAATGCGGAGGATCCCGTCCTCGGTCTTGCCCAGCGATATCTCGCGCATCGCGTAGTAGGAGCCGACGCTGTCGACCGTCCGGCCGTTTTGAACCAGCTCGACGGTGACGTCGTACAGGTTCGGCGTATCGGGGGTCCACAGCTCGGCGTCGGGACAGGCCACTTCAACGACCGCCTTGCCGCCGACGACCTTCGCGCTCGCCTCGCCGATCTTCACCTCGGCGCCGTAGGCGGCCCCGGCGGTGTCGACGGTGAAGGTCACCTTCTTATCGGCGATCGAGGCGGCCGGCAGAATCTTTGTGATATGGGCGTTTTCCACCGGCTCCAGCCAGACCGTCTGCCAGATACCGGTCACGGAAGTGAACCAGATCTCTCTCGGCTCGACGACCTGCTTGCCGCGCGGCTGAAAGCCCATATCGACCGGGTCCCAGACCTCAACGGTCAGGGTCTGCTCCCCGTCGGTCAGAACGTCGGTGATATCGAACGTAAACGGCGTGTACCCCCCCTGATGACGGCCGACCTCTTGGTCGTTGACACAAACCCGGGCGCGCCAGTCGACCGCGCCGAAGTGCAGAAGAATACGCTTGCCCGCCCAGTTTTCCGGAACGGTGAACTTGCGCTGATACCAGAGGTTGTTATTCGGCCCAACCGGCTTTTTGACGCCCGACAGCGCCGACTCGGCGGCGAACGGAACGAGAATCTGACCCTGCGCGCCGGGATAGGGGGTGAATTCCGGCGCGATGGCGTAGTCCCAAAGCCCGTTGAGATTGACCCAGTCGCTTCGGATCATCTGAGGACGGGGATACTCCGGAAGCGGACAGGCCGGATCGACGTCTTTGGCGAACTTCGAGAGCATCTGCCCCTCGACCGGTTTCCAATCGGCGGCGAAAGCGCCGGCGGCGCAAACGAGCGCCGCGGCGGCGGCCAGTGTACAGATTACGCGCGATTTCATAGAGGATCCTTTCTTCTTTGGGGATGTTTATGGGGGTCAAGCGCAACAGAAGCGCCTTGACGTATGAGGCACAACGTACCACTGGATCGCCAGAGGCATGGTGTCCGCCGGGGCTGTCTACCGACCGGTAGGTTGATCGTTGCCAACTAACCGCGGGAGAGGCGCGGCGGGCCTGTTGGCGTGACAGGGTTCTTGGTTTTCTGCCGCTGCTCCCGCTCCTATGCTGCCCCCCTGATGGGTCTGTCGGCTTGCCTCCCTTTGTTGGCGTATGACTTGGTGTCTTGGCACGACTTTTTCAGGGGGGGCAGCTTTTGTTTTCTTTTGTCTGTTATGTTCTTTTCTTGCCTCCGGCGGCAAGCGCAGCGCGCTTGATCGCTGTGGCCGTAGGGTAAACTTACGGTGTAGGACAATCACCGCGGCGCGGCCGCTCACGTTGTTCGCTGTTCTGAGTCCCAACGGGACGAACGGCCGCCGCTGGATGGCCGGGGGAATATCGCCCGCCGGGGCTCCCGGCCTAGCGGCTGTTCCAGTTGTCTCGCAGGTTTTTGTTCGACTCAAACATCTTCTCAACCGGCATTTTAATCACTTCACGGTCGTACGTCATCAGCCCGTTGACCTCGATCTCGCAGTCGGTCGTCTGGGTATAGACCGCGGCCGAAAGACCCTTTTTAATCAGCCCGGCGAGCATTGCATTCATCTCGTCGAAGCGGTTAAACAGAGCTTCCTGATCGGCGAAGGAGGCGTAGCCCCAGCTCCCCTCCTCTTTCCACGAATGCCCTTTGATCGGCAGCCCGAGACCGCCGTACTCGCCCAGAACGATCGCGCGATGCTCCTCCGGCGAGAACATATCCGGCTCGGGATAATGATGTTTATCGCGCACACTGCCGCAGCGGCGGTCCATCCAGCCGCTGGCGCAGTCGACCAGGCGGGTCGGATCGAGTTGCTTGGTCAATTCGGCGATGCGCGGGGTATCGAACTGGCCCCAACCCTCGTTGAACGGTACCCACATCACAATACAGGGGAAGAAATCAAAGTTCCGAATCAGCTCGGTGTACTCATTGTCGAAAATCGCCCGCTCCTCGGGGGTGCGGTCGTGATCGGGATCCTCGCCGGTGAGGAAATAACCGCCCTCGGCCAGACCGCCGCTGGGCATATCCTGCCAGACCAAAAGACCAAGCTCGTCGCAGTGGCGGTAGAACCGAGCCGGCTCGACCTTAACATGCTTGCGCAGCATATTCAGGCCAAACGCCTTGGTCATCTCCAGGTCATACCGCAGCGCCGCGTCGGTCGGCGCCGTATACAGCCCGTCGGGCCACCACCCCTGATCGAGCGGACCGTGCTGGAAGACAAACTCGCCGTTGAGCAGAATGCGGAGAATCCCGTCCTCGGTCTTGCCGAGCGTAATCTCGCGCATCGCGTAGTAGCTGCCGACACAGTCGACCGTTTGGCCGTTTTGAACCAGCTCGACGGTGACGTCGTACAGGTTCGGCGTATCGGGGGTCCACAGCTCGGCGTCGGGGCAGGCCAATTCAATAACCGCCCTGCCGCCGATCACCTTCGAGCGGGCCTCGCCGATCTTCACCTCGGCACCGAAAGCGGCCCCGGCGGTGTCGACGGTAAAGGTCACCTTCTTATCGGCGATCGAGGCGACGGGGAGAACCTTCGTGATATGAGCGTTTTCCACCGGCTCCAGCCAGACGGTCTGCCAGATACCGGTCACCGAGGTGTACCAAATACCGTTCGGCTCGGCGACCTGCTTGCCGCGCGGCTGAACGGCGGTGTCGATCGGGTCCCAGACCTCAACGGTCAGGGTCTGCTCCCCGTCGACCAGGAAATCGGTGATATCAAAGCAAAACGGCGTGTACCCACCCTGATGAGTGCCGACCTCTCGGCCGTTGACACAAACCCGGGCGCGCCAGTCGACCGTGCCGAAGTTCAGCACGATACGCTTTCCCCGCCAGGCGTCCGGAACGGTGAACTTGCGCTGATACCAGAGGTTATTCTCCGGCCCGACCGGCTTCTTCACGCCGGACAGCGCCGACTCGGCGGCGAACGGAACGAGAATCTGTCCCTGCGCGCCGGGATAATCGGCGTCTTTCGGCGCGATGGCGTAGTCCCAAAGCCCGTTGAGGTTGACCCAGTCGCTTCGGATCATCTGAGGACGGGGATACTCCGGAAGCGGACAGGCCGGATCGACGTCTTGGGCGAACTTCGAGAAGATATGCCCCTCGACCGGTTTCCAATCGGCGGCGAAAGCGCCGGTGGCACAGGCGAGCGCGGCCGCGGCGGCCAGCGTACAGATCACGCGCGGTCTCATCAATGACCCTTTTCTTCTTAGGTAAAACATCTCGGCAACAGAAAAATCCCCCCTTCACCGAAGGGGGGATTTTGGTTTATGAGGCGCGGCGCGGCCGCTCACGTTGTTCGCAGCTCTGAGTCCCAACGGGACGAACGGCTGCCCCAAGCGCGGCGCGCTTGACCGCGGTTGCCGTAGGGGAAATTTACGGCATACGAAAATCAAGCGCGGCGCAGCCGCTCACGTTGTTCGCTGGTCTGAGGCGCAACGTGCCGAACGGCTGCGGCTGTATGGCCTAGGGCATAGTGCCCGCCGCGGCTCGCGGCCTACTGGCCGTTCCATTTGGCCCGCAGTTTGGTGTTCGACTCGTACAGTTTCTCGGTCGGCATCTTAATGACTTCGCGGTCGTACGACATCAGGCCGTTGACCTCGATTTCGCAGTCGGTCGTCTGGGTATAGACCGCGGCCGAAAGACCCTTCTCGATCAGCGGAGCCATCATCTTATTCAGCTCGTCATAGCGCTTAAACAGAGCTTCCTGATCATCGAACGAGACGTAACCCCAGTTCCCTTCTTCCTTCCAGGAGTGACCCTTAACCGGAAGACCGAGACCGCCGTACTCACCCAGAACCGTCGCGCGGTTCTCCTCGGGCGGGAACATATTCGGCTCGGGATAGCTGTGCATATCGTGGACACTGCCGCAGGGGCGGTCGGTCCAGCCGCTGGCGCAGTCGACCAGACGGGTCGGATCGAGCGCTTTGGTCATATCGACCACGCGCGGGGTATCGAACTGACCCCAGCCCTCATTGAACGGAACCCACATGACAATGCAGGGGAAGAAGCTGAAGGTATTGATGACTTCGGTGTACTCATTATCGTAGATCGCCCGATCTTCGGGGGTACGCTCGTAGTCTTCGGAATCGGGACCGATATAGAAGCCGCCGCTGGGCATATCCTGCCAGACCAGAAGACCGAGCTCATCGCAGTGGCGATAGAACCGGGCCGGCTCGACCTTCACATGCTTGCGCAGCATGTTCAGACCGAACGCCTTGGTCATCTCCAGGTCGAACCGCAGCGCCGCGTCGGTCGGAGCGGTATACAGCCCGTCGGGCCACCAGCCCTGATCGAGCGGACCATGCTGGAAGACGAACTTGCCGTTGAGCAGCATGCGGAGGATACCGTCCTCGGTCTTGCCCAGCGAAATCTCGCGCATCGCGTAGTAGCTGCCGACACAGTCGACCGTCTTGCCGTTTTGAATCAGCTCGACGTTGACGTCGTACAGGTTCGGCGTATCGGGGGTCCACAGCTCGGCGTTGGGGCAGGCCACTTCAACGACCGCCTTGCCGCCGACGACCTTCGCGCAGGCATCGCCGATCTTGACCTCAGCGCCGTAGGCGGCCCCGGCAACGTCGACCGTAAAGGTCACCTTCTTATCGGCGATCGAAGCGACGGGGAGGACCTTCGTGATATGAGCGGCGTCGACCGGCTCGATCCAGACGGTCTGCCAGATACCGGTGACCGAGGTGTACCAGATCCCGCCCGGCTTCGCGACCTGCTTGCCGCGCGGCTGATTGGCCGTGTCGATCGGGTCCCAGACCTTAACGGTCAGGGTCTGCTCCCCCTCGACCAGGGCGTCGGTAATATCGAAGCAGAAGGGGGTATAGCCGCCCTGATGGCAGCCGACCTTCTGGCCGTTCACGCAGACGCAGGCGCGCCAGTCGACCGCGCCGAAGTGCAGCAGGATACGCTTGCCCGCCCAGTTTTCCGGAACGGTGAACTTGCGCTGATACCAGAGGTTGTTCTCCGGTCCGACCGGCTTCTTCACACCCGACAGCGCCGACTCGGCGGCGAACGGAACGAGAATCTGACCCTGTGCGCCCGGATAGGCGGCGTCGTCGGCTTTCGGGGCGATGGCGTAATCCCAAAGACCATTGAGATTGACCCAGTCAGAGCGGATCATCTGCGGACGGGGATACTCCGGAAGCGGATTGGCCGGATCGACGTCTTTGGCGAACTTCGAGAGAATCTGACCCTCGACCGGCTTCCAGTCGGCGGCCAGGACGCTGGCCGCGCAGCCGAGCACGGCCAGGGCGCCCAGCATACAGATCATGCGTGATTTCATAAATAACCCTTTCTTCTTGGGTGATAGGGGAACACGTTTGTTTGTTTTTTCTTTCTTTACCGCGCGCGGGGGGGCGGGAAAAATCCCGCCGCCCCCGGCGCGTCCAGAGGATGACGCAATCATTTTAGCGGGACGGCTTTTGGATTTCAACTGTTGCCGCGAGCCGGGGTACTTCGCTTTCTCTTACGAGGCAGTGCCCGCCGACGCTGCCGGCTCACGGATTGATATCAAGCTTTTCCGCCTCCAGGGGTGTGGGGAAGTCTATTTTGCGCGGGCGCTTATCGTAGACCTCGTCGGGAACGGATTTCGGGCGAAGGCGGTTGCGGCGGCGCAGTTCCTCCAGCGACGCCTCGAGCCAGATGATCCTCACCCTCGCCCCGTACCGGCGGCACAGTTGAATAGCCGTCTGACGAAAGTCCCTCCTCAAGAACGTCGCGTTCCAGACGAATTCGGTCCGCTGGCGCAGCAGCCCGGCCGCCTGGCGGTGCGCGGAATCGACGACCCGATCTTGATTCTCCGTCCAGCCGATCCCCAAACGATCGCGCCACGCGTCGAGCGAAACCATCGGACGGTCGGAAAGGTGGTTTTTGATATACGTGTCTTTCCCCGAGGCGGGGAGGCCCGAAAGAATAATCACCTCGCCCCAGGTATCGTCGCGGAGGACTTCAGAGGGATGCTGCAGCCGGCCCGAAAAATAGCCGATCTTCGAATGGTCGTCGGCGAAGCGGTACGGCCGGTCCAGGATGCCGTGCTCCTCGGCGAAGAGGCGGAACCGCTCGATCTTCTCGAGCGACTCGTCGAGCGCGTTCCCCTCGCGGCCGAGATAGTCGGCCTGGCCGATCGCGGCCAGTTCCGCGTTCTTCCCCACCATCGAGAACCGAACGGCGGTCAGCAGCGGATCGGAGCGCTCCTGAAAATGAACGGCGAGGGAATGAAACCGAATCAGCGAGACGACCTCCTCGCGGAACGCGATGAGCTGCGGGTCGGTATTTAATCCCAGCCGGTCCCAGAGGATCACCCGCGCCTCCCGCGCCCCGATCTCGGCGTGCCTCGGCGAGACGACCCGCCCGTTCTCGATTCGGGTCGCGGCCGGCTTGCCGATATCGTGCAGCAGCGCGGCGAGGAACAGACGCGTCTTCGCCTCGTCGGGGAGCGTCGGCCAATAGGGGAGGCGCGTCAAGGCCTCGGCGACTAACTTTGTATGGTTCCAGACGTTCCCCTCGGCGTGCCAGACGGGGTCCTGCCCGGTCGCTCGAAGCGAGGCGGCCGTATCGGGGAGCACCCGCTCGACGCCGTCCCAGTCGATGGCCGGGCCGGTCACGATCAGGCAGTCGGGAAGGCGCTCTCGGAGTTTATCAATCAGCGGTCGTTCCACGCGTTTAACACCTGCCGCGAGCCGCGGCGGGCAGCCGGGAGCCCCGGCGGGCGATATTCCCTTGAAAAATTCTGAGGCAGCCGTTCGGCAGCACTGCGGGCGGCCGGGAGCCCCGGCGGGCGGTATTCCCTTGAAAAATTCAAGGGCAGTCGTTCGGCAGTGCTGCGGGCGGCCGCGAGCCGCGGCGGGCAATATTCCCTTGGCTCTTCTGTGGCAGTCGTTCGGCAGCACTGCGGGTGCTGCCTCAGAAAAATAACGGTGAAGGGAGTGTTATTTCAATACCCACCGTGCCATCTTCACAATCGCCTTGGCGCCCGGCGCGGGTGTTTCGTACCAAACACTCACCAGCGAATCGTCCGACAGCTGAACGGTCGACGGGTAGCCGAGGTCGCCGCTAACGTCGTTCGGGCCGATATACATCGGCTCCGACCAGCTCTTGCCGCAGTCGTCCGACAGCCGGGCGTACTGGCCCAGCGGGTCACGGCGGTAACCGTAGGTCATCAGCAGCCGGCCGTCGCGAAGACGGGTTAAGTGCGACGGCAGTCCCCAAACGCCGATTTCGTGCGGCTGGCTCCATGTCTTTCCGCCGTCGTACGACTCGCACTGGAGCGTCTCCCTATTGCTGCGCTCGTTCTGGTTGCGAATCTGTACCACCAGCGTTCCGTCCTCGGCCTCGACGCCGTGCAGCTCGTGGTAGTTCTCGATCGAGTCCCCCTCGCGCGCGGGGATCGCCGAAAGGTATTCCCAGTTTTGCCCGTCGTCGTCGGAGTACCAGACGCTGACGCGATGGCCCGAGGGGACCGCTTTCGCGCCGGCGGCATTCTCCTGCGCAAAGAACTCGGCGCGCTGTTGGGCAAACAGCTCGACACCGGGATAGATAATCCGTCCCGATTTGGTCTGGAACGGCCCGTGATTCGAGTTGACCGGGAGCCGGCGGCGCGCCTCCCAGTTGACACCGTCGTCGGTGGAGCGGAACAGCCAGCAGCCCAGCTCGCGGACACGCTCTGTCTGGCTGATACGGTCGCAGGCCTTCTTCCAGCGGGTGTACTGCTCCTCGGACATCCCCTTCTCTCCCCTGGCGCGGCGCTGCTCCTCGGGCCTGAGGAGAAGCAGGTCGTAATCGGGGTCGGTGAACGTCGTGACCAGGATCGTCCCCTTGTCGGTCACGAGGATCCCGGCGTCCCGGTCGTCCATGGGACCGTCGTAGATCGTCTGCGGCCAGGTCCAGGTTTGCCCCTTGTCGCGGGAACGGAACATATCGACCCGGCCGAACGGGCAGACATGCCCCTCGCGCCCGCCGGAGGCGACGACGATCAGCTCGTCGTCCGCGGTCACCCCGACCGTCGGCCACCCGTAGTAGATGTCCGGGGTCTCGGAGACGGGTTTCGACCAGAGGATCTCGAACGCCGGGGCTTGTCCGCCGAAGGCGGCACGGGGGAGAAAACCGGCGCCGAAAAGCGCCGCCGTCCCCGCGCTTTTTAATAGTTCGCGGCGGGAAAGCATCACTTCAGCACCCACCGAGCCATCTTCACGATCGCCTTGGCCCCGGGCGCGGGGGTTTCGTACCAGACGCTCACCAGCGAGCCGTCCGACAGCTGAACGGTCGACGGGTAGCCGAGGTCGCCGCTGATTTCGTTCGGGCCGATGTACATCGGCTCCGACCAGCTCTTGCCGCAGTCGTCCGACAGACGGGCGTACTGGCCCAGCGGCGCGCGGCGATGGCCGTAGGTCATCAGCAGCCGGCCGTCGTGCAAACGCCACAGGTGCGACGGAAGCCCCCACACGCCGATCGAGTGCGGGGTGGTCCAGGTCTTGCCGCCGTCGGACGACTCGCACTGCAGCGTCTCCTGATCGTTGTTGGCGTTGTGGTTGCGGATCTGAACGATGATCGTTCCGTCCTCGGCCTCCACCCCGTGCAGCTCGTAGTATTTCCAGATCGTATCCCCCTCGCGCTCGGGAATCGCCGAAAGGAACGCCCAGCTCTTCCCGTCGTCGTCGGAGTACCAGACGCAGACGTGGTTCCCCGAGGGGTTCTCCGTCGCGCCGGCGGCCTTCTCCTGCTCGAAGAAATCGGCGCGCTCCTTGTCCCACATCTCGATGCCGGCGTAAAGAAGACGCCCGCTCTTAAGCTGGAACGGCCCGTGGTTCGAGTTGATCGGAACCCGATGGCGCTTCTCCCAGTTGACCCCGTCGTCGGTCGAGCGGAAAATCCAGCTCCCCAGCTCGCGGCGGCGCTCCTGCTCGCCGATGCGCTCGTGAACCTTCATCCACCGGTCGTACTGCTCGTCGGACATCTGTTTTTCCCCCTTGGCGCGCCGCTCGATCTCGGCCTTCAAAATGAAATTGTAATACGCCAGCGAGGTGAACGAGGTCACGAGGATCGTCCCCTTATCGGTCACGAGAACCCCCGCGTCCCGGTCGTCCGAAGGACCGTCGTAGATCGTCTGCGGCCATGACCAGGTTTCACCCTTGTCGCGCGAACGGAACAGATCGACCCGGCCGAACGGGCAGACATGCCCCTCACGGCCGCCGGAGACCGCGACGATCAGCTCGTCGTCCTTGGTCACGCCGACCGTCGGCCAGCCGTAATAGTACGCCGGTGTCTCGGAGACCGCCTTCGTCGAGAGAATCTCGAACGCCGGCGGCTCGGCGCCCGCCTTGCCGGCGCGGCCGAAAGAGGTGAGGAAAGCCGCGGCGCCGAGAGCCGAGCCCTTGAGCATATCGCGGCGGGAGAGGGAATGGGGGCGGAATACGTTCATTGTCGTGTCCTCGTGTTTGGTTGTTTGTTTAGTTCTATGTTTAGTTTTTTGTTTCGTCTTACAAAATTCAATTACTTCAGTACCCACCGGGCCATCTTGACGATCGCCTTGGCGCCCGGCGCGGGGGTCTCGTACCAGACCGTCACCAGCGAGCCGTCGGACAGCTGGACGGTCGACGGGTAGCCCAGATCGCCGCTGACGTCGTTCGGGCCGATGTACATCGGCTCGGACCAGCTTTTGCCGCGGTCGTCCGAAACACGGACGTACTGGCCCAGCGGAGCGCGGCGATAGCCGTACGACATCAGCAGTCGGCCGTCGGCCAGCCGCGTCAGGTGCGACGGCAGTCCCCAGACGCCGATTTCGTGCGGCTCGGTCCAGGTTTTGCCGCCGTCGTGCGACTCACACTGCAGCGTCTCCTGGTTGTTTCGCTCGTTGTGATTGCGGATCTGGACGATGAGCGTCCCGTCCTCGGCCTCGACGCCGTGCAGTTCGTGGTAGTGATCGATCGAGTCTCCCTCGCGCGCGGGAATCGCCGAAAGGAACGCCCAGTTCTGCCCGTCGTCGTCCGAATACCAGACGCTGACCCGGTTCCCCGAGGGGACCATGGTTTCGCCGGCGGCCTTCTCGCGCCGGAAGAACTCGGCCCGCTCTTCGGTCCACATCTCGACCCCCGGATAGATAATCCGTCCCGATTTGGTCTGGAACGGCCCGTGGTTCGAGTTGACCGGGATCCGGCGGCGCGCCTCCCAGTTGACCCCGTCGTCGGTGGAGCGCAGCAGAAAACACCCCAGTTCGCGGATGCTCTCCCGCTCGCCGAGACGCTCACAGGCCTTCTTCCAGCGGTTGTACCGCTGGTCGGACATTTCTTTCTCCCCCCTGGCGCGGCGCGCGGCCTCTTCCTTGAGCATGGCGGCGTACTTGCCGTTCGGGTCGGTGTAGGTCGTGACCAGAAGCGTCCCCTTGTCGGTCACCAATAGTCCGCCGTCCCGGTCGTCGATCGGACTGTCGTAAATCGTTTGCGGCCAGGTCCAGGTTTGGCCCTTATCGCGGGAACGGAACATATCGACCCGCCCGAACGGGCAGATATGACCCTCGCGGCCGCCCGAGGCGACGACGATCAGCTCGTCGTCTTTGGTCACCCCGACCGTCGGCCAGCCGTAGTAGATGTCCGGCGTCTCAGAAACGGGTTTCGTCCAGAGGATCTCGAACGCCGGCGCCTCGGCCCGCGCGGCGCTCAGGCCAATGGAGGCGAACAAAGCCGCCGCGCCGGCGCTTTTGAGCAGTTCGCGGCGGGTAATGTATGGAAGAATCACTTCAGTACCCACCGGGCCGGGAGCCCCGGCGGGCGGTATTCCCTCGGTTATTCCAGGGCAGCCGTTCGGCACGTTGTGGCCGGGAGCCCCGGCAGGCGGTATGCCCTTAGAAATTTCACGGCAGCCGTTCGGCACGTTGTGCCTCAGAGAGGAATGCGAACCGCCTTGTGTTGTGTATCGCGGAAGAATCACTTCAGTACCCACCGCGCCATCTTAATCACTGTCTTCGCGCCCTCAGCCGGGGTCTCGTACCAGATCGTGATCAGCGAGCCGTCCGACAGCTGGACGGTCGACGGATAGCCGAGATCCGCGCTGACCGAGTTCGGGCCGAGGTACATCGGATCGGACCAGCTTTGGCCGCAGTCGTCCGAAACACGGGCGTACTGGCCCATCAACTCGATGCGGCAGCCGTACGACATCAGCAGCCGCCCATCGGCCAGCCGCAGCAGGTGCGACGGGTATCCCCGCACGCCGATGGCGCGCGGTACCGTCCAGGTCTTTCCCCCGTCGGTCGACTCGCACTGGAGCGTCTGTAAATTGTCACGCTCGTTGTGGTTGCGCATCTGGACGATAAGCATTCCGTCCTCGGCCTCGACCCCGTGCAGCTCGTGATACTGGTACGGGTCGTCCCCCTCGCGCGTGGGAATCGCCGAGAGGAAATCCCAGTTCTGCCCGTCGTCGTCCGAGTACCAGACGCTGACCCGGTTTCCCGAGGGGTTGGCTTTCGCGCCGGCGGCCTTCTCTTGCGCGAAGAACTCGGCCCGCTCGTCGGTAAACATCTCCACGCCGGGATAGAGAATCCGTCCCGACTTGGTTTGGAACGGCCCATGATTCGCGTTGACGGGGATCCGCCGCCGCGCCTCCCAGTTGACCCCGTCGTCGGTGGAGCGAAGGATCCAGCTCCCCAGCTCGCGGATACGCTCTTGCTCGCCGATGCGGCCGATGACCCTCATCCAGCGGTCGAACCGCTCGTCGGACATCTCTTTTTCGCCGCGGGAGCGGCGGTCGAGCTCGGGATCCAAAACGTAGCCGTAATGCTCGATCGAGGTGAACCAGGTCACGAGGATCGTCCCCTTGTCGGTCACTAAAATGCCGGGGTCCCGGTCGTCCAAAGGACTGTCGCTGAGCGTCTGCGGCCAGGTCCAGGTTTGGCCGTTGTCGCGGGAGCGGAGCATATCGATCCGGCCGAACGGGCACAGGTGCGCCTCGCGGCCGCCGGAAACCACGACGATCAGCTCCCCGTCGGCGGTCACCGCGATCGTCGGCCAGCCGAAGTAGATATCGGGGGATTCGGTGATAGTCTGTGCCGAGAGAATCTCGAACGCCGGGGCCTCGGCGGCGCGCAGGGAGCGGGAGACAAAACCGGCACCGAACAGCGCCGCCGCGCCGGCGCTTTTGAGCAGATCGCGGCGGGAGATTGGGGAAAAATCCATAGTGAATATCCTTTAGTTTTTCAGCACCCATCGCACCATTTTGACGATTGTGTTCGCCGCGTCCTTGGGGGTCTCGTACCAGACCGATACCAGCGAGCCGTCCGACAGCTGAACGCTCGACGGGTACCCGTTGTCGCGGGGGACCTCGGTTCGGAACATGTACGGCTCGGACCAGCTTTTCCCGCTGTCATCGGAAATACGGACACACTGACCGAGCGGTGAATTGCGGAAACCGTAGGTCATCAGCAGCCGGCCGTCGGCCAGGCGCCACAGGTGCGACGGGTGTCCCCATACGCCGATGGCGTGCGGCTCGGTCCAGGTTTTGCCGCCGTCGCGCGATTCGCACTGAAGCGTATGGCAGTCGTCGCGGGCGTTGTGGTTGCGGATCTGAACGATGAGCGTCCCGTCCGAGGCCTCCACGCCGTGCAGCTCGTGATATCTGTTCGGGTCGTCCCCCTCGCGGGTCGGGATCGCCGAGAGGAATTCCCAGCTCTGCCCGTCGTCGTCGGAGTACCAGACGCTGACATGATTCCCCGACGGGGACTGCCTGCCGGCGGCGGCCTTCTCGGCGGCGAAGAACTCGGCGCGCCGTTCGGTCCACATCTCGACCCCGGGGTAAATGAGCCGGCCCGATTTCATCTGGAACGGCCCGTGGTTCGAGTTGACCGGAACGCGGCGGCGCGCTTCCCAGTTGACACCGTCGTCGGTGGAGCGGAAGATAAAGCTCCCCAGCTCGCGCAGACGCTCTTGCTCGCTGACGCGGTTGTGAACCCTCATCCAGTGGTCGTACCGCTGGTCGGACATCTCCTTTTGGCCCTTGGCGCGCCGCTCGATCTCTTTACTGAGGATTTCGTCGCTGTAGGCCAGCGAGGTAAACGTCGTGACGAGGATCGTCCCCTTGTCGGTCACCAGAATACCGGCGTCGCGGTCGTCGATCGGGCCGTCGCTGATCGTCTGCGGCCATGTCCAGGTTTCTCCCTTGTCGCGGGAGCGGAACAGGTCGACCCGCCCGAACGGGCAGACGTGCGTCTCGCGCCCGCCGGAAACGGCGACCAGCAGCTCGTCGTCTTGGGTCACCCCGACCGTCGGCCAGCCGTAGTAGATATCGGGGGTCTCGGAAACGGCCTTCTCCGAGAGGATCTCGACCCGCGGGGCCTCGGCGGCGCGCAGGGAGGAAGAAACAAAACCGGTGCCGAACAGCGCCGCGGCGCCGGCGCTCTTGAGCAGGTCGCGGCGGGTGATGTGGGAGTTTTTCATGGTGAATACCTTTTCTATTTGCCTTGAGTCGCGGCGGGTCGGTACGCGGGAAGGATCTGGGGCAATACCTTGGGAAAAACGAACATTTCAAGGGCCCAAACAGTTCCATTTTAGCGGGGCGCTTGTCCGTGTTCAATAACTGGAGTTGTGGTATAATAGGGAAAATTGTCGTTTTGGCACCGGACGGCGCGCTTAAACGCGCCCGGTTTCACCCCCCAAGAACCTCCAGAAAAGAAGCGGACTATTGGAAGAGAAGCGGACTGAAAAACCGGCGGTGGATAAGGCATCGCCTCGACGCATCGCCATCTACGACACCACCCTTCGCGACGGCGCGCAGGGCGAGGGGATTTCGTTCTCGCTGCAAGACAAAATCCTTCTGGCCCGCCGGCTCGATCAGCTCGGTTTCGACTACATCGAAGGGGGGTATCCCGCCTCGAACGACAAAGACGAGCATTTCTTCAACGAACTGGTCGAGCAGCCGCTGGCCAACGCCAAGCTGTGCGCCTTCGGCATGACGCGCCGCAAGGGGACCGATGTGGAAAAAGACGACGGGCTGGCCGCGCTTCTGGCGTCGGGAGCCCCGGTGCTGACGATCGTCGGCAAATCGAGCGCCTTCCAGGTGCGCGATGTTCTGGCCACGTCGCTGGAAGAGAACCTCGCGATGCTTGAGGAGACAATCCGCTTTCTCATCGCGCACGGCCGGCGGGTCTTCTTCGACGCCGAACACTTTTTCGACGGCTGGAAGAACGACCCCGGTTATTCGATGACGGCGATCTCGACCGTGATCGCCGCCGGGGCCGAGTCGATCACCCTGTGCGATACCAACGGCGGCTCGATGCCCGAAGAGATCGCCGCGGGGGTCGAGGCGGTCGCCGCGGCGGCCGCGGCCGCCGGCAAGCCGGATCTGCCGATCGGCATCCATACGCACAACGACTGCGGCCTGGCGGTCGCCAATTCTCTGGCCGCCGTCGAGGCGGGGGCCTCGATCGTCCAGGGGACGGTCAACGGCTTCGGCGAGCGCTGCGGCAACGCCAATTTGGTCACCATTATCGCCAACCTTCTTTTGAAAAAAGGAGGCCGGTTCGAGGTTCTCCAGCCGGGGGCGGCGCAGCACCTCACCGAGCTGTCGCGCTTCGTCGACGAGCTGGTCAACGTCAAGCCGTCGCCGCGCCAGCCGTACGTCGGGCGCAGCGCCTTCACCCACAAGGGGGGGATGCACGTCTCGGGGATCATCCGCGACTCTTCCGCCTACGAGCATATCGCCCCCGAGGCGGTCGGCAATACCCGCCGGGTCCTGATCAGCGAGCTGTCGGGCCGCTCGAATATCGCCGCGCGAACCGTTAAGTACAACATCGGCGGCGATAAAAAGCTGCTCGATAAGATTCTCTCGGCGGTCGTTCACAAAGAAAGCCGCGGTTATACCTTCGAGGCGGCCGAGGCGTCGTTCGATCTGCTGGTCCGCCGCGCGATGGGGACGTTCCACCCCCACTTCCAGCGGCTCAGCTACAACACCAACGCCGTGTCGGACAGCAAGGGGGTGCTCACGACGATGGCGACGGTCAAGCTGAAGATCGGCGATCTGATCCGCCTGGAGGTCGCCGAGGGGGACGGTCCGGTCGACGCGCTCGACGCGGCGCTGCGGCGGGCCCTCGACGACGTCTTCCCGCAGCTGAAGACGATGACGCTGGTCGACTATAAGGTCCGTGTCCTCAACAGCGAGGCGGCGACCGCCGCCCGCGTGCGCGTGATTATCGAAAGCAAAGACGCCGACGAGGTCTGGGGAACCGTCGGGGTCGACGAAAACGTCATCGAGGCAAGCTGGATCGCCCTGTGCGACTCGATCGAGTACAAACTGGCCAAATGCCAGGCCAGCCCCGCCCAGCCATAAAAGCGTTTTTAAGCGTTCTTTCCCCCACCCTTTGAAAAAAGGCCTGCCATGAACCCGACCCGCACCATTAAGCTATCCGGTGAAAAATTCTCGTTCAGCGCCTCGCACGCCATTGTGTTCGAGCAGCCGAACCAACCCGGTTCCCTCGGCGTCGAGCCGCTTCACGGGCACGACTTTGTCGTGGACGTCGAGATCACCGGCCCGGTCAACGCCCTTGGAATGGTGATTAACTTTCTCATCGCCGAGAGTGTTCTCCGGTCGATTATCGATAAGTTCAACCATAAGATCCTCCTTCCGGCCAAGCCCGAGTACTTCAACTACGAGCAGAGCGGCCGGCAGCTGGGAGTCCGCTCGAAGGTCGACCCCCGCTCCTGGTCGTTCCCGATGGTCGATGTCTGCTTTATCGACGCGCCGAACGCGTCGACCGAGGCGATCGCCGACGACCTGGCGAGACTCTACTGGAGCCGGCTGACCGAGTTCGGCATTATCAGCCCGGCCGAGGCGTACCAGCTGCGGGTCACGCTCAAAGAGTCGGCCGGCTCGTCGGTGACGGTCGAGTACTAAACCGGCGGTTTTGCGATGACCGGCGGGAACCAGGACGATCAGGGCGGCGCCCCGGGCGGCGATCGGGATGAGGCGTATATGCTTCTTGCGATCGAGCAGGCGCGTCTGGCCGCCGAAGAGGGGGAAGTCCCGATCGGCGCGGTGATCGTCTCCGACGGCCGGGTCATCGCCCGCGGCCGCAACCGCCGCGAGAGCCGCCGCGACCCGACCGCCCACGCCGAAATGGAGGCGATTCGCCAGACGATCGGGCAGTTCGCTTCGTGGCGCGTCGAGCGGGCGGCCCTCTACGTGACGCTCGAACCGTGCCCTATGTGCGCCGGGGCCATCGTTCAGTCGCGGATCGACCGGGTGGTGTACGGCTGCGCCGACCCGAAGGCGGGGGCCGCCGCGACACTCTACTCGCTGCTGAGCGACCCGCGGCTGAACCACCGCTGCGAGGTCCGCGCCGGGGTACTTGAGGACCAGTGCCGGGAGCTGCTGAGGAGCTTCTTCCGCGCGCGCCGCGCCTCGCCGTCCGACGGGGGGCGGGGAGAATAGGTTTTCCCTTTTCGGCCGGGGGGCAAACTGGTAAAATGGCCCTTGGGGTGAAAAAACAACCAAACAAAACAGCTGTATAAAGAAACATATAGATTTTAGAGGTTATCTATGCCGGCACCGTTGATCATCAGTGTTTCCGGGCTTCGCGGGGAAATCGGCGCGACGCTGACTCCCGAGGTGGCGATGCGCTACGCGGCCGCCTTTTCGGCCTCGCTGGCCGGCGACGACCGCCCGTTTGTGATCACCCGCGACGGCCGCGCCGGCGGCTCGGCGCTGGCCGACGCCATCGCCGCGGCGCTGGTCTCGGTCGGCCGCTCGGTGATCGACGCGGGGATCGCCGCCACGCCGACGACCGGCGTGCTGGTGCGCCATTTAAAAGCCGCGGGAGGGATTCAAATCTCCGCCAGCCACAATCCCCGCCGGTTCAACGGGCTGAAGCTCTTCAGCGCCGCCGGGCGGGTGATCCCCAAGGCCGAGGGGGAGGCGGTGCTGCCGGTTTACCGTTCTTTCCAGACCGGGCCGCTGCCGTGGGTCGATGTCGAGCGCCTCGGCAAAAAGAGCGTCTGTGACGAGACGACCTCCGCACACCTGAACGCCGTGTTGGCGACGGTCGATGTCGAGGCGATTCGGGCGAAGAAATTCCGCGTGCTGATCGACTCCAACCACGGCGCCGGTTCCCTGCTGGGCCGCCCCCTGCTGGAGGCGCTCGGCTGCGAGGTCGTCGGCGTGGGACAGACCCCCGACGGGGCATTTGAGCATACCCCCGAGCCGACCGCCGAGAACCTCGCGCCCGTGCTCGATACGGTTCGTCAGGCGAAGGTCGATATCGCCTTGTGCCAAGACCCGGACGCCGACCGTCTGGCGCTGATCGATGAAAACGCCCGCTATATCGGCGAGGAATACACCGTGGCGATCTGCGCCAAGAACCGCCTGGCCAAAGAGCCGGGGCCGGTGGTGATCAACGCCGCCACCAGCCGCATGACGATCGATATCGCCGAGTCGTTCGGGCAGAAGTGCTTCCGTTCCCCCGTGGGGGAGGCGAACGTCGTCGACTGCATGATCGCCAACGGCGCGGTCTTCGGCGGCGAGGGGAACGGCGGCCCGATCGACCCGCGCGTGGGATTTGTACGTGACAGTTTCGTCGGGATGGCGATGGTCCTCGAGGCGATGGCGCTGCGGGATCTGCCCCTCTCGCGCCTGGCCGACGAGCTCCCCTCGTACGCGATCATTAAGCGGAAGGTGACCTTGCCCGCCGAGAGAATCGCCGCGGTCCTCGACGGCCTGGCCGAGAAGTACGCCGGCGAGAAGGTCGACCGTTCCGACGGGGTGCGGGTCGACTTCCCGTGCAGTTGGGCGCTGGTTCGGGCCAGCAATACCGAGCCGATCGTGCGTATTATTGTAGAGGCGCCCGATGAGGCCGCCGCCGAAGAGCTTTGCGGCCGGTTCCAGCGCGATACCGAGGCGCTGGCTTAAAAGAAAGAACATAACACGTTAAGGATACCGGCGCGTGAGTGACCGCCGGGAGCATTTTTTCGGAGCGAAAAGGATGAAAATCTACCTCGGAAGTGACCATCACGGTGTCAGAACACGTCTGAATTTGTGTGGTTATCTGCGCGAGCAGGGACATGAGGTGGTCGATATCGGCCCCGCCGAGGAGGGGACCGCCAGCGTCGATTACCCCGATATCGCCGAGCAGGTCGCCGGCGCCGTCTCGCGCGGGGAGGCCGAGCGGGGGATTCTCATCTGCGGAACGGGGATCGGCATGAGCATTACCGCCAATAAGTTCCCCGGCGTGCGCGCCGCGCCGATCGTCGACGAGTTCTCGGCCCAGATGAGCCGGCGGCACAACGACCTGAACGTCCTTTGCCTTTCGGCCGATACGCTCTCGGAATCGACGATCGGCCGGCTGGTCGACGTCTGGCTGAAAGGGGTTTTCGTCGGCGGCCGCCATCAGCGGCGCAACGATAAAATCGCGGCCATCGAAGCCGAACAGATCAAAGAGAATAAGCAAATCAACGAAAATGAGGGGTGATCGCTATGAAACGGACTTGCGCGACTAACCGACTCACCGCGCGGTGGGTTCCGCTCTTGCTCTTTGCCGCCGCGGCGGCACTTCTGAGCTGCGCCGGCACACGGACGCTTTGGGCCGGCGCCGACGAGACGAAGAAAGAAATGGAAACCGCCCCGTCGGTCCCGCTGGACGATCCCGACGCGATGGACGAGGATGAAGACGACGACGAACTCGACGCCGAGAACCCAGCCGACGTCGCCACGCAGGTGATCGACGAGATCGCCGCCGACGCCCGGGAGAACAGCGCCGAAGATCTGCTGAACCTCGCCACCGAGGCGAAGCTCTCGGCCGAGTCGATCCTCGACCTCACCAAGGCGATCGCCTACTGTATTGAGGCCGAAAAGAAGGGACTCGACGAAGATTCGCTCGACTACTGCCGCAAGCTCAAACTCGCCACCCAGCTGGAGCGCGGCCTGGCGCTGGCCAATGTCTTTATGGGCGATAAGATCAAGATCGGCGACCTGCCGCACGGCTGGGAGACGATCCGGACGATGGCCCTGGAAGACCTCAACGCCTGTCTGGAAGAGAACTCCGAGCTGATCCTCGCCCAGCTGGCGGTCGGCCGGCTGGAGATGCTCCCCGGCGGGGACGATACGCGCGCCCGCGCGGCGCTCGACAAGGCGATCGCCGGAGCGGCCGGGTCGGAGCCGGAGATTCTGGCCGAGGCACTGAAGTTCCGCGCCCTGTTAAGCGACGACCCGCAGGACAGCATTAAGATGCTTCATCAGGCGATCGACCTGTCGAAGGATAACCCGACGCTGCTGACCTTGCTGGCGACGAAACTGTCGGAAGTCAACCAAGATGAAGAGGCGCTGAAGCTCTTCGACGAGGCCCTGGCGCTGGACCCCGACAACGCCGACTACAAAAAGGCGAAGGCGTTCGTTTTAGCGGCCCTCGACCGCGAGGAAGAGGCGGAAAAAATCTTCGACGAGGCGATCGAAAGCGAGCCGCAGAACCTTTTATCGACGGTCGAGAGGGCGCAGTTTTTGGCCTCGATCGACAAGACCGACAAGGCGATCGAGCTCATCTCCGAGGCGATCGACCACTTCAGCCAGATCCCGATGCTCTACTACCTGCGCGCCGAGCTGTATCTGCAGCGGCGCGACTTCCGCATGGCGATGAGGGATGTCAATCAGGCGCTGCGGATCGACCCGTCGCTCACCGAGGCGATTCAGCTCAAGGGGGTGATCTACCTGCGTCAGGAGAAGACCGCCGAAGCGGTGCGGATCTTCGAGGTGCTGGTCAATCGGACCCCCGACTCGATCGACTCGATCACCCAGCTGGCGTACGCCCGCGGCCAGAACAACGACTACGCCGGCGCGGTCAAGCTGATCAATAAGGCGCTCAAGAAATTCTCGGACGACGACGCCCGCTGCGCGCTGCTGCGCTGCCGCGGCGATATCGAGCTGCTCTACGGCAAGTTCGCGGCGGCCAGCGCCACCTACGATCAGATCCTCGCGATGCGCCCGGACGACTCCGGGACGCTGAACAACTACGCCTGGCTGCTGGCGACCGCCCCCGACGAGGCGGCGCGCAACGGGGAACTGGCGCTGAAGTACGCCCAAAAGGCGTCGGACCTGACGAACAATAAAGAGTCGCATATCCTCAGTACCCTCGGTGCCGCCTACGCCGAGACGGGCGACTTCGACAAGGCACTGGAGTGCGCCAACAAGGCGGTCGAAATCGGCGAGAAGCAGAACGTCGACCGGCTCGACGACCTTAAGAAAGAACCCGAGTCGTACTTAAAGAAACAGCCGTGGCGCGAGACCCCCGAAAAGGCGAACGTCGAAACGACCGAGCCGGAAGAAGATGAGGAAGACCTGTTCGACAGCGCCGACGAGGAAACCGAAGAAGACGCGAACAGCGCCGCCGCCGAAGAGGCGGTCGGCACTCTGGAGCCGGTGAATAACGCCGAGGCCGACGCGGCCGCCGAGGAGAACCCGCCGGAGGACCGCCCGATGGGCGTCCCCGCCGCCGACGCCGAGGAAGACGGCGAGAACAACTGATAAACGATACCGATCATCAAACACCTAAATCAACAGCGAAAAACGCGGGAGGGACAAACGGCCGCGCCGTTTTTTCCGCGCGCGCCCCGCAAGGAGCGCGCCGGGGGAGACGAACGAGGAAAGTCCGGGCTTGGTGAAGGCATGAGGGTGGATAACGTCCACCGGCCGCAAGGTCAGGGAAAGTGCAACAGAAAATATACCGCCGCGGGTGTTGTCACGGACCCCGCGGTAAGGGTGAAATGGCGAGGTAAGAGCTCACCGGCCGTCGGGTGACCGGCGTGTCTGGCAAACCCCCTCACAAGCAAGGTCAAACAGAGCACAGAGCCGATTTTTTCCGCGCTCGCGCGGGAAAGAAAAGGCGAAGGGATCGCCTTCGTCCCCGCTGCTCGGGTAGACCGCTGGAGCGCGGCGGCAACGCCGCGCCGAGATAAATGGCCGTTGCCGAGAGCCCCCTTAAGGGGGTTTTCGGAACAAAACCCGGCTTATCGTCCCTCCCGCGTTGTTTTGTATAACCTGCTGAAGTATTCGCCGGAATTCAGGACGACCCGGATAACTCGTATCACCTCATTAACGCCAAAGCGTAAGAGCGAAGCGAAATGGCGGATATTGTCCCGCAATTCCGAAAGGGGGAGACAGTTTGTATCGGGAGGCGAAGAAGAACCAATGGATCAAATAGTCACCATTTGCGGCGACGCGATCACGGAATTGAAAAAGATTCCCGACGGCACCGTTCGCCTGATTGTCACCGACCCCCCGTATAACCTCAGCAAAGACTATGGGAATAATCAAGACAAGCTGCGGTTCGACGACTATCTGGATTTTTCACGCCAATGGCTGTCGCAGGCCAAGCGGGTACTCACCGAGGACGGAACCTGCTATGTCTTTATGGGGATGCGGTATATCTCTTACATCTACACGATTTTAGAGACAGAACTGGGGCTGTCGTTTAACTCGTGGATCACGTGGTACTATACACAGGGAATCGGAAAGACCCGAGGTTTTTCACCGCGGCACGACGATATTTTGATGTTCACCAAACATCCGAAGAACTTCGTGTTTCACCTCGACGATATTCGAGTTCCGCAAAAATCGTACCGCTCCATCAACAATATGCGCGGAGCCAACCCGGGGAATGTCTGGACGTTCTCCCACATGCACTACTGCAACAAGAACAGAAAGAACCATCCGACGCAAAAACCGGAAGGCCTGTTTGAGCGGATGATCCTCGCCTCCTCGGATCCCGGCGATACGGTACTCGACCCGTTCGTCGGGAGCGGCACGGCCCTGCGGGTCTGTCAGCAGACGGGAAGAAAGGGGATCGGTATCGATATCAACCCGGAATACATCGCCATGACGCGCCGGCGGCTCGGTGAGGAGTTTACCGGGTTCGACAGCATCGACGACCGGATGAAACGGATTCCCAACGACTTAAATGACAGGGAAATCCGCGAAGAATACATCAAAAACCATATCGCGTGGTTTTTGAGGAATCACCCCGACGCGGTCGCGGAATTCCTCGAAGGGGTCCGTCGAAAGTATCCAAATGACGAAAGCGTATCGGTCCCGACGCCGCTGCTCGATTTCTTCAACGAGGTGGTGAGCGGCTAAGACACACGCGCCCCAAGGACAAAAAAATCCCCGCGCCTTTGGGCACGGGGTATTTTTTTCTCGCAAGCGCCCGCAAAAGCCGGTCTCTTACGCTTTTTTCCCGCAGCAGTTCTTGTACTTCTTCCCGCTTCCGCAGGGGCACGGCTCGTTGCGGCCGATGCGGGCGGTCTTGTTGCGGATCGTCTCGACCTTGTGGGTCTTCGACATCTCCACGGCGGCGTCCTGCTGCTGGCGGATCCCATCGACCACCGAGTTCCCCGAGAGGGTCTCGTGGTGCGCCTCGGTCTCGGTCCAGACGTAGTTGATGAACTTCTCGTCGAGCTGCTCGACGCGGAAGATGTAGTCGGTCACCCGCGCGTAGACGCCGTTCCACATCTCCTCGAAGATCTTCATTCCCTCGCGCTTGTACTCGACCTTCGGGTCGACCTGGGCGTAGCCGCGGAAACCGACCGACGCCTTTAAGTGGTCCATCGCCAGAAGGTGCTCTTTCCACGCCGCGTCGAGGACGCCGAGGATCAGCTGGCGCTCGACCCGGCGGAACTCGGGATTGTAGCGGTCTTCGATCACCGACTCGAGGCGGTTTTTGATCAGCAGGATATCCCAGTCGCGGATCTCCTCGGGGGTGATCTCGTAGCGGAACCGCTCTTTGAGCCAGTCGCACAGCTGTTTCAGCGCGGCGTTCCCCCGCTTAAGGGTCACCCGCTCGTCGGGAGAGATCCGCTCGTTGCGGGCGATCTTCTGATCGTGGAACTGCTGGATCCGCTCGATATTGATCGACTCTTCGCGGAAGACCTCGCCGAGGCGGCGTTCGAGCTCTTTGTAATCGTCCTGAATCGGCTCGGAGGCCTTAACGGCGATGGCGAAGAGGTAATCGATGATCTCCTGCCGCTGCTTGTTCTTGAGGTCCTCTTCGGTGATCGGCACATTGTAGTGCTCCCTGGCCCATTGAATCACCCCCTCGCGGTCGAGGTGCCGGCCGCTGGCGTCGGCGTGGGTGAAGTGCATCAATGTCGCCATGATCGGGAAGAAGAGCTCTTTTTCGCGGTACTTGTCGAAGACCCGGCGGCGGATCTCACTGACGACGGTCTTGGAATCGAGCTGCGCCATCTCGTCGGCGTTCAGATCGAGACCGAACTTGATTTTGACCCACTGGCAGGCCGAGCGGACCCCGTAAGTGGGGTCGAGCATCGTCTCGCCGCGCGACAGGTCAACGCCGCTGATATACTTGGCGGCGCGGTCGATCAGGTACTGCGCCGCGCCGTCGCGGCCGATCTTCTTGAGGTCGGTATCGCGCAGGGCGCACTTCCAAAGGAAGTTCACCGTCTTGGTCAGCGCCTGCCAGTTCCACTCGCTTTCGGGAACGTCGGTCGAGAGGTTCTCCTCAATAGCGTCGAGCACCTGGGTTTCGGCCATGCGCCGCGCGTGCTCGTGGGCGTACTCGTCGGCCGATTTGAAATCGTGGCCGCGGAACTGCTTCGCCTCGAACTCGACATTGAACTGCCGCGAGGCGAAGGCGGCGAAGGTCTCGGCGCCGAAGTTGCGGTCGAGGAACCGGTTGAGCTCTTTGTCGATCTGGCCGTTGATCATCTCCTCGATGTAGTGACGGGTATTGCCGCCGTCCAAGATCCGCTGGCGGTAAGAGTAAACACTCTTGCGCTGCATATCCATCACTTCATCGTAATCGAGCAAGCTCTTACGGGTATCGAAGTTCCGTTCCTCGATCTTCTTCTGCGCTCCCTCGACCCGGCGCGAGACCATCTTGTTCTCGATCGCCATCCCCTCTTCCATGCCGAGGCGGCCGAGGAAGTTCTTGACCCAGTCGCCGGCGAAGATCCGGACCAGGTCGTCCTCCAGCGAAAGATAGAACTGCGCGTCGCCCGGGTCGCCCTGACGGCCGCAGCGGCCGCGCAGCTGCAGGTCGATGCGGCGCGCCTCGTGGCGCTCGGTCCCGATGATATGCAACCCGCCCAGGGCGCGGACCTTCTCGCCCTCGGCCTTCATCTGCTCGCGCTGCTCGATCTCGGCGACTTTCGCCTCCCATTCGGCCTGCGGGACATCGAGACGGGTCGGGTACTTTGTTTGGAAGTACGCCCACGCCATCGTCTCGGGGTTCCCTCCCAGGATGATATCGGTACCGCGGCCGGCCATATTGGTGGCGATCGTCACGGCGCCGAGCCGGCCGGCCTGCGCGATGATCTCGGACTCGCGGCCGACGTTCTCGGGCTTGGCGTTGAGCACCTGGTGCTTGATCCCCCGGCGGTCGAGCATCTGAGAGATCAATTCGCTCTTTTGAATCGAGACGGTACCGACCAGCACCGGGCAGCCGCGGTGATGGATCGACTCGACGCTCGATTTCGGAATCATCTGGGCGCGGTTGTCTCCCCGCGGGGTGAACTCGATGGCATCGTCGGTCTGTTTGCCGATCAGGCCGAGGTATTCCTCGCCGGTATTCATCACGAGGGTATCCCACTTGTTGATCCGCTCGATGGCGTCGACGACGGCGTTGTATTTTTCTTTCTCGGTCCGATAGATCTTGTCGACGTGATGGATGCGGCGAACCGGGCGGTTCGGCGGAATGGCGATTACCTCGAGGTTGTAGATCTTCCAGAATTCGCCGGCCTCGGTCATCGCCGTACCGGTCATCCCGGCGAGCTTGTCGTAGAGCTTAAAGAAGTTCTGCAGGGTGATCGTCGCCAGGGTCTGGTTCTCTTTTTTGATCGTCACCCCTTCTTTCGCCTCGACGGCCTGGTGAAGCCCGTCGCTCCAGGAACGGCCTTCCATCAGACGGCCGGTGAACTCGTCGACGATGATGATCTCGCCGTTTTTAATGACGTAGTTCACATCTTTCTTGTAGAGGTAGTGGGCCTTGAGCGCGTTGTCGATCAGGTGGGGCCAGTGCATGTTCCCCGTGGTGTAGAAGCTCTCGACCCCGGCCAGGCGCTCGGCGTGGAGCACCCCCTCGTCGGTGAGGTTCGTCGTGTGGTCTTTCTCGTCGACGATGAAGTCGCCGGTGGTTTCGCCGGTCTTCTCGTCTTTCTCGCCCTTGACCAGCTGACGGGCGACGGTGTCGGCCGCCTTGTATTTGGAGGTGTCGTCCTCGGACGGACCGGAGATGATCAGCGGGGTACGCGCCTCGTCGATGAGGATGTTGTCGACCTCGTCGACGATGGCGTAGTGCAGACGCCCCTGCGACTGCTGGCGCTCGGGATCGTAGCGCTCGTCGCCCCGCCGCGCCGGGCGCATGTTGTCGCGCAGATAGTCGAAGCCGAACTCGTTGTTCGTCCCGTAGGTGATGTCGCACGAGTACGCCTTCTGCCGATCGAGCGTCGACATGTGGCTTTGGATCGAGCCGACCGTCAGCCCCAGCGCCATGTAGAGCGGACCCATCCACTCCATATCGCGGCGGGCCAGGTAGTCGTTGACGGTCACCACGTGGACCCCCTTCCCCTCCAGGGCGTTGAGGTACGCCGGCAGGGTCGCCACCAGCGTCTTTCCCTCACCGGTCATCATCTCGGCGATCGCGCCGCTGTGAAGGACAATACCGCCGATTAACTGCACGTCGTAGTGACGAAGCCCCAGCACGCGCCGCCCGGCCTCGCGGCACACGGCGAAGGCGTCTTCCAAGATATCGTCGAGCGTCTCGCCGTCGGCCAGCCGCCGGCGCAGCACGTCGGTCTGCTCGCGCAGCTGCTCGTCGGACATCGCGCGGTACTTCGGCTCGAGCTTATTGATCGCGTCGACGCGCGGCTGAATCTTTTTGAGGAAACGGGCGTTCGACGAACCGAACAGCGCGGTGATGCGTCCTTCGATGAACCGGGCCAGGGCGCTGAAGAAATCGGTTATCGCGTCCCAAATATTTTCAAGCGTTTCCATGGATATAATGCTTTCTTATGATTCCGGCACCCGCAGGGGGTGAGTGATTTTCGTTTGGATGGCGCCCCCCACCCAATATATTAAAAGGGGAGGCCAGGGTCGATTATACCCGTTTTGTTCCCGCTTTTATAGTAGGGAAGAGGAAGGGAGAATAGCGGTTTTAGAGATTTTTACCGCACCACCCCGACCGCTTGCCCCGCGGAAAGCGCGCCTATAGCGGCGGGGCGGCCGTTTGGGTAGAATGTTTTCATTGCCTGACCGTTAAAAATACCCTCCGCGAGCCGTTCACCCCAAGAATTGCTGTTTCCCGAGGTTCCCCATGCGCCGTACCCCTTCGATCCTTTCCCCGGTGTTGTTCTTCGTCCTGTGCCTTCTCGCTCCCCTAGGTGCCGCCGAGATCACGCTGACCGCCCCGGACGACGGCGCGCTGGTATCGCTGGCCCCGCCGGCCCAAAGCCGGTACCTCACCCCCGGCGAGCGGGGCTTTGGGTGCGACTACCACATCGGGGAGCTGCGCGATCATGGCCAGCGCGCCGACCGACCGCTGCCGATCGAGCTGGCGTGGCGCCTGGAAGACGGCGACGCCCAAGCGGCCGAGCCGGCCGCGTTCACTGTTGAAGTTGACACCTCGGATCAGTTCACCGACCCGATCACCGTCACGACGGCCGAAAACAGCTGCCGGGTGGATAACCTCGATATCGGGACCGACTACTTTTGGCGCGTCCGCGCGGGCGGGAGTATCTCGCCGGTGGGGCACTTCACCACGGCGGCGATTCTGCCGCGCTGGATCCACCTGAGCAAGGGGATCGTCAACGTTCGCGACGCCGGTTACTGGCCGGCCGCCGGGAACAAACGGGTCAAGCCGGGAATGATCTTCCGCGGCGGCGAGCTCGACAATCACTACGAACTGGCCGAGAAAAGCAAAACATTCCTTCTCGAAAAGCTCGGCATCAAGACCGACTTCGACCTTCGGGGGCCCGGTGAAACGGGGGACCCGGCCGAGTACGTCTGCCCCCTGGGGGATAATGTCCAGTGGCTGAACTTCGTGACGCGGGGGTACGCGGGGGCCTTTACCTCGAAGGGACGCGCCGTCATGCGCGATATCTTCCAGGCGCTGGCCCGTCCCGAGATCTACCCGATCTATCTGCACTGCCGCGGCGGCGCCGACCGAACCGGGACGGTGATCTTCCTTCTTCAGGAGATCTTGGGGGTGAGCGACAGCGACGCGTTCACCGATTTCGAGCTGACGACCTTCTCCCCGTCGGGAATCCGGTACATCCGGCACGATCACGCGCAGCGGACATTCCTGGAGCTGAGCCGCTACGGATCCGCCGAAGAACCGCTTTCGGTCAAATGCGAGCGGTACCTCCTTGATATCGGCGTGACCCCCGAGGAGATCGCGGCGATCCGCGCCACCCTTTTGGAGGACATGCCCGCGATGGCCGGCAGCGGCCCGGTTCTTTTGACCCCCGCCGAGGGGGAAAGCGTCTCGGTCGCCCCTCCGGCGGCGGTACCGTACCGGACGCCGCGGCAGCGCGGCTGGGATACCGACTACCCGATTTCCGAGATCAACCCCGACAATACCGACCGCACCCACCCGCCCGCGGTGACGCTCCGCTGGTCGTGGCCGGCCCCGGCGCGCTTTACCGTCGAGGTGGCCGCCAAAGAAGATTTCTCCGACGCGATTGTTCTCCACAGCGAAACAACGAGCGTCGAGGTACGCAACCTCGCCCCCGGCACCCTCTACCACTGGCGCGTCACCGCCGGGGGGATCGGCGGGGGGAACCGCTCGGCGGCGGGGCATTTCCGCACCGAGCCGCAATTGCCCCGATGGTACGATATCCCGGGCATCGCGAATGTCCGCGACGCGGGGGGATGGCTCACCGCCGACGGCCGCCGCGTCAAAGAGGGGATGGTCTTCCGAGGGACCCAGCTCGACGGGGAGTTCGCCATCACGCCCGAGGGGCGCGACTACATGGTTCACACCCTTGGGATCAAAACCGATATGGATCTGCGCCGCGACGCCGAAGTCGGCGACCCGAAAAAAACCACCGGCCGCCCCCTGGGGGACGAGGTTGTCTGGGCCCACGCCCCGGTCCTCGCCTATACGGACGGGTTCGCCGCCGATCAGCTCCCCCGCTGGCGCGAGGCGTTTAAGGTCCTCGCCAGGCCGCAGACCTACCCGGTTTACATCCACTGCTACGGCGGCGCCGACCGGACCGGGGAGATCTGCCTGCTGCTCAAAGCGATCCTGGGCGTGAGCGACAGCGACCTGTGCGCCGACTACGAGCTGACGACGCTGATGCGCTTCGGGATTCGGTATATCCACACCGACTATTTTGAGGCGATGATCGCCGGATTCAACAAGTACGGCACCCCGGAGGAGCCCCTTTCGGTCAAGTGCGAGCGGTTCCTGCTCGATATCGGGGTAACGCCCGAGGAGATCGAGACGATCCGCGCCACCCTTTTGGAGGACGCGCCCCAAGCCGTCCCGGTCCTGGAGACCCCGGCCGAAGGGGAAAGTGTCTCGGTCGCCCCGCCGGCGGCGGTGCCGTACCAATCGCCGCAAGAACGCGGCTGGGATACCGACTACCCGATCCAACAGATCAATCCCGACGGTGCCGACCGGACCCAGCCCAAGGCGGTGACGCTTTCGTGGTCGTGGCCGGAAGAAAGTTACTTCACCGTCGAGCTGTCGGCCAAGGAGGATTTCTCCGAAGCACTGATCCTGCACAGCGAGACGACGACCGTCCAGGCGCGCAACCTTGCCCCCGATACGCTGTACTATTGGCGGGTCACCGCCGGGGGGAAGTGCCGCTCGGCGGTGGGGCATTTTCGGACCGAGCCGCAGCTCCCCCGCTGGTTCGATATCCCGGGGGCCTCGAATGTCCGCGACGCGGGGGGATGGCCGACCGCCGATGGCCGCCGCGTCAAAGAGGGGATGATCTTTCGGGGGACTCAGCTCGACGGGAAACACGCCATCACGCCCGAGGGGCGCGACTATATGGTTCACACCCTCGGGATCAAAACCGATCTGGATCTGCGCGGTCCCAGCGAGGTTGGGGATCCAAACGTCAAGACCGGCCGCCCGCTGGGCGATGAGGTCGAATGGGTGAATATCCCGGTGGCCGCCTACAAAGATGTGTTCACCGAGGAGGGGCAGCGCCCCCGCTGGCGCGAGATCTTCAGTACCCTGGCCAAGCCGCAGACCTACCCGGTCTATATCCACTGCTGGGGCGGCGCCGACCGGACCGGAACACTCTTTCTGCTTCTGAAAGGCATCCTGGGCGTGAGCGACAACGACCTGTGCGCCGACTACGAACTGACGACCCTGACGATCTTCGGAATTCGGTACATCCACACCGAACTTTTTGAGGGGATGCTCGAGCAGCTGAACCGATACGGCACCGCCGAGGAACCGATGTCGGTCAAATGCGAGCGGTTCCTGCTCGATATCGGGGTGACGCCCGAGGAAATCGAATCGATCCGCGCGATTCTTTTAGAGGATCAGCAGTAAAAGAAAGTGGGGGGTATCCATAAAAAACGGGGGGCCTAAATGGCCTCCCGTTTTTGTTTAGTGCTTTCCCCCTGTCTTTACGAATAGTGTTTTTCCTCTGTGGATGTGCCCTTAATCCTTGGATATAATTGTCTTGACTAATTTTTGCATAGTCAAATCAAAGTTTGATTTCTTCAGCTCGCATTCCCAAATCACGATAACCCTAAGCCCCATTTGGGTTAATTCCGCATAATGCTTTCGATCACGGGAAGCATTCCCTTCGATCTTCTTGGTCCAATACTCGGCATTGTTTTTCGGCCAAACAAAGCTGCTGCATCCCTCGTGCTTATGCCAAAAGCACCCATTGATAAAAATAACGGTCTTGTTCTTGGGAAGGTAAATGTCCGGCTTCCCGGGGAGCCGAGCATCATTTTTACGATAGCGAAATCCTTTTGAGAAGAGATACAATCTGACCTGTTTCTCTGGTTTCGTGTCCTTGCTGCGTATATGGGACATGTTATAGCTACGGACTTCCGGTGAGTGATTGTCCGCCATAAACGTCACCTCTTTTGAATGATCACCATCTACTTGCTGACCTTCTTTAATTGATTGGCCAGGGTTTTCGCGATGGCCTGGGCCAGGATCGGCGGGACCGCGTTTCCCACCTGTTGATATTGCTCATCCTTTTTCCCCATAAACACGAAACTGTCAGGAAAAGTCTGGAGCCGAGCCGCCTCTCTGATACTGATGGCGCGATCCCTTACGGGATGAATCCACATGGATTTCCGGACGTTAACCACAGTCGGAGAAGGCTGATCATAATCAAGTCTGCAATAGACCGTTTTCTGCGTTCGTGATACATCAGTATATGTGTTCGTCTTTAGCTTGTTATCCAGATCGTGGAAATTTTCTCCTTGCTTTAGTGCCCTAAACCTCTGCATAGCAGTATCAGTGGTTCTCGTGATAATATGGTTCTTCAGCAGTTTCGAGTTTCGCAGTTTCTTGCCTAGTTCACTGATTGTTTTAGGCTTTTTCAGATGAATCCCAATATCATCACTAATGTCATAAACCGGGTCAACATCCTCAAGATCACCAATTGCATCACGGACCGTTAGATATCGAGACTCATCAATCCGCCCCAGAGGGAGGGTAATCTTGCCAGCAATACTCTTCTTGATGCCGATCATAACAAAGCGCATCCGTTTTTGGGGGGCTCCATAATTTGCGGCGCAGAGTACACTGGAATTGATTGAATACCCATCATCCCCTTCACCGAGCATCGCTTTTATATAGTCCAGCACGGCAAAAGAGCGAATCTCCGCAAAGAGACCGTTCTCCGACGAGTAACGATCAACAACAAGATGATTTTCGAATATCTCGGCTGCATGCATTATCATTCGACGATACAAAACAGCCGCCTCGATTTTTTCCTTAAGCTGAACAGATCGTAATCTGCCTCCATAATAATCCAGGATGGCAGAATAAGCCTTAGCATCAGCCCTTATGATGGGGGAATCTTCCTCTCTAATACGGATCGACGCCGTTTTGAGGAGGTTTCTTTTGTATTTAAGGAGCGCCCCTTCCAGCTTCTTTGCGTTCTTTGATGCCTTATAAATAATATTGAGAACAGGATAGTCCTGCGTCAATCCTAGATACGGCTTGATTCCTCCCTTTCGCCGCACTATATCAATTGCACCGTCGAAGGAATATTTCGGGTCCAGGAGGGGTATTCTCGAGATTTTTGTCTCGATGGCACTCCCATTCAGGAGATCAATATCGAACCTGGAAAGATAAAAGCGATGTATATCGGAGCGCAGCATGCCGACATTCTCCATGACAAACGCTTTCGGGTTCAGCGCCTTAATTGCGCGTACATACTCCTTCACCAGCGTGTTATTATGACTGACAGCCGTGTTTTTTTGCCGGTTGGCATTTGAAAAGCCCTGACACGGAGGACCACCGATCACAACATCTATGGGACCGTAGAGCTGATCAATTTCGGAATAGTCAGCGGTACAGACGTCTCCTCGCACATCAACGTTCGGATGATTTCTCTTATACGTTGACTGCATTGTGGGGTTATTCTCATAAGCGACCTTAATGCAATATTTCCCACTTTGAAGAAAACCGGTGCTAAGACCACCGGCGCCAGCAAAAAGGTCGACTACGGATAACAGATTGCTGTCAGCTTTAATCATTTTACAAACCCCTCCTCGACAGCCCGTTCAAGCAAAGAGAGAAGGCGTTTGCTTTGAAAGGCATTCGGGATTTGATTCGGTATTCTGCAGGCAACAGCCAGGGCCGTTTCATCTATCTTAGTGTTGAGGAGATGATTCTGAACAGCAAAATTTTCAAGTCTTTCCCACATCTCGACAGGATAGCGGATTACTTCGGTTTGTGCAATGATTCCATTGACTTCTTTTTGATCTTTGCCTGCGTCACGATCAGCCTTTTTCTTCTCATCGGCAGTAATCAGACAGCTGCTCAAGTCATATGGGAGCGCATAATTGATCGTTTTGACCGCGGCCCAACAATCTTTGCGCTTGCACCACTGCGTAACGTTTGCAACCCCAGGATGTCGATATGGATCGGTTATATTAGCCAGAACCCTTTCAGCCAATTCAAGGAGAGCAAACCGAACAGGCTCTGGCAGGCTCTGACGGTTCCAGATGATCATAAGATCGAGATCCCTGTCAGGGAACTGTTTCTGAATCAAAAGACGGAAAAGAGCAACGGTATAGTAAATAATGTTCGCCCGGTAACCTCCTTCATACCATGACTGGTTCGGAATCGTATTCTCGAGATATTGAAACATCAGCAGAAGAGCAGCGGTAGACTGGAAATATCTTTCATTGAACTGCTGATCGTTAGCTTTCCACTCTTCCGTGATATAATTAGCAAAGTTACTAAAGTTGGTTTGCGCGCCCTTGCTGACAATATCAGGGTGGCCCATCCATGTATTGTGCACCTTGGCCAAGTCTGTTTTCTTAATAACCTGTTTCTTGGGATGCTGCAGTTCAAACTGCCTCTTCTGTGCCCTGGTCATACGCATTTGAGCCTGGAGATATTGACCTCTGACACGCTCGTAAAACCACTTTGTATCATGCTGTGAGCCGTCGACGGCCGGAGCAAACAACCTCCTCGATATCTGTTCCATTCGGCGATGGAACGGATGAGAAGCAAAGAAGTCTGCATCGCTGACCTTGTTTTGCCTGTTGGAACAGTAGGAGATATTTTTAATCAATTCATCAGCTTCTTCCGGTGTAGATTCCTCTATATCTGTTAGTTTCATCTGGACATAAAGACCGTCCAATGGAACTTTATCGTTGAATCTGGAGTTCGAAATGGATGCTGTGGTCTGTCCTCCGTTGATGATCTGAAAATCTTTGGCGTAAGTAATGAAACGCCCATTATGCGTAAGTTTCGTTTCGACTTTCATTGCCGTTGCGGCAATACCATTATTGAATGCAAAGAACATTTGCGGAGTATTTTTTATCGTAGCGCGTATCTGTTTGTTTACAGCTACTTTCGTAGATAAGAATGACCGGACATTGCCCTCCAACAGTTTACTGCCATACTTATCATAGATATCAGCCAGGACAGAACCTGGGATGACACCCAGGTAGCTCTTATATTTATCGTTTGCCACAGAACTAGCCTCTATGCAGGGAATTCCTTCCTCACAATATTCGGTGAAATCGATTTCAATGACTTGCCGTCCTTGCTCAGAACAACAAACATGGAACAGTCTGCCTATATCCCATATCTGCCCTTCTACAGGGATTCCTTCATAATCTTCGATTTCGACTGTTTTTATCAATGTGCTCATGTCAGCATCGGTGAAAATGAGCAGGCGGTACTTTCTGATATTCTTCTCGTTGATTCGCAGGAAGTCAACCAGATCTGCACACGGAGTGCTTATCTCAATCTCTTGATAGAGATTTGACTTTAACGCCGCGTCCAAGAAGACTGTGAGCTCACCGAAATCATGCGTTGCTTCAGTGTTGGTCAGCGTGCGATCCAGATCGTTGCCATCGTAGTTGGCGATGATGAGATTCATTGTATTATCGAATTCGTCGAACACATAGCCATCCACACGGTACTTGCTTCGTCCATAACGACCGATGTAGAAAGATGGGGAGAAGTCCGAGAGAACTTCTGCGTCGATCAAGTATTGAGCTACTCTTTCGGCGAAGGCAGCACAGGAACCCTCGCCAGTAGCAGCGGCAGCAGCCTTGATATCCTGCAAAAAGTCATTCTTAAATTCAGTAAAATCCATGTTTCTGCCTCCTTATTTAGCCCAGGAATCGATGCTGGGCAAATCTATCTGGTACTCAGCATTCACGATCTCTTTCGGCATGCCATCACGAACCATTCGTGGAAAGATTTCATTGACCTCATAATGTGTTTTGTCCGTGATAACAAAGTGAATGTTATCGTACTCTTGGGTATCAAAGTAATCGACGGATGCCAGTTTCAGGACAAGTTCTTCGACAAGTCCCGGATTATCTGTTAGTCTCGAAATCACGTCATGTACAAGGTTGTATAACGTAAGTGCTCCGACTTGCTGACGGGCGCACTTGTCTATCCGGTATATAACCAACTCCCCTGGAACCTCACAATCCAGCTGTTCAATAGAAGTAATGGTGACAGATACTGATGATGTGCCGGTTGCTTTGATTTCATACCAGCCCTCTGAATAAAAGAAATCCTGATCTGATCCTTCAGGCCCTACCCACCCTGACAGGGCTTCTGAGGCAGGCATTCCCTTCTCAATCATTTCTTTTAAAAAAGAAAGCTCGGCAATCAGTCCTTTTTGAGCGTTTAAGCTGAGCAGCGAACTGCGCTTGTGATCAAGCAGCTTCAGCCATTGTGCGTATCTGCGCAAAACCTTAGCAAGCGCGTCCTTTTGTGTAGTCTCCTCTTTTGAGTATTCTATGATGTTGCTTGACATCGATATGAATACGTCTTCCTGGGCTCGGTTTACGAGCGTAAACGAGATGGCGTATTTCCCATCTCGTCGCTGGTTGCAGGCGGTTTCGATGCTCCGAGAGGAAGTAATACTGTCAACTGGCAGATCTGACACGATAACGATAGACTTCTGGTCCTTCGTTACGTACCGTACATACCACTCCAGCGCGTGCGGGATCGCAAGCTGAAGAGCCCCTCCCCTGCGATAACCTATATGGTCCCATTTCTGACGCAGTTCTGCCTCGTAAGTATTCATTTAGTCATCCTCATAACCTTCGTCAGAGAAATTAATCCAATTACGCAGTTCTACGAGATTAACTTTGTAATTGGCTACACGGGTGTCGTTGTCATCACGTGGAAAACCAACCCCAAGGGCAAAGAGGAAGGGAGGGAGTCCTGAACTATCACCTTCGTACTTCGCATCTAAAATATGAAGCATGAGAATGGGATCGCGGTCTCTGGTGAGAAACGCTTTATCAGAAACATTGCTCTTACCGGTTTCGGACTTAAATGCTCGCTTCGCATCATCTATTTCACCACGGGTTAGACCAATTCTGGTGCACCCACCGGATCCGACCCTAACTTTTGTACCGCTGACACTCAGCATTTTAGCGTCGACGGAGATCTTTCGGCTTTCCGTACTCTGGATTCTAAGCGTTTCTGAGCCACATTTAAGGTCGCCTTGGTAAGGCTCGCCATCACCGCTGTTAAACAGAACCACATCCCACCCATGATTCCAGGGCCTGGATTCTATAGATTCTGCCAGCGCTCTTCCATTAAAGCTCAGATGCCACGGGTGCGTCTCGAAATCTCGAAGAAGCTGAGCAATTGCGTCACCGGGAACATGCTTCCAATAGTAATGTCCTTGGGTTCGCTCCTTATCATTCAGCCGATCTCCATGCTCTGACAAAGAATCGACAAAGTTTTTGAAAACCCTTTCGTTTTCGTTAAGTATTGAAAGCGATGCTTTCAGTCGGGGGGTTTCAAGCAGATGTCCAGAAACTGTAACCGGGAACGTGATATCCGTTGCGGTACGCATTTTGTTTCTGGCCGTCACAATTAATGCGCCTGGATCCTGACGTACTTTTAAGCCAAATTCCAAAGGTGTCTGATGCGCATTTCGCATCTTGATGATCTCGTCTTTAAGTTCGACGGCAGCACGATTAATCTGTCCGTACCAATCAAATGCCTCTTCAGACATCCAGACTTTAACAAGATCCTGATAGTTGGGACGATAGCCAAACCAGCGTCCCATTTGCATAAGGGTGTCATACATCTTTGTGTTGCGGTGAAAATAAGACACACAGAGTCCCTCGAGAGTCAGACCGCGTGACAAACTGTTGCCGCCTACCGCAATTACTCGCAGTCCGTCTTTCTTGTGATTAAAATAATCCAGACTAGCCGTACCTGTTTTCATGTTGACCGCGCGTACATCAATCGGAGCAACAGACCTATAAAGGTACTTTCTAAGAACCTCGTCCCAGGCGATCTTGCCAATGCCAGAGAGATTGAATTTCTCCCAAATGTGGTGCAATGCTCGGATCGAAGGAATCTGTTCGGCCTTGTCAACAGGGAGTTTCGAGTAATTCCTAAGATCAGACTTGACCCGTTCCAGCCAGCAGCTAAGAATATCAGCAATTTGGTTCTGGACTGCGGTAAAAAGACTGATGTGAACCATCATTGAACGATGTTCAGTTGTATCTCCACGAAAATCCCGTATGGCGTTGACGAGGAGAAAATAATTGGCCGCTTCATAGAGATCATCCGGCAAACCAGAAACCACAAGCTCCTTCTTGTGCCCATCTGGGAAGTATCTCTGCAAATCAAAAATATCGATCGGTCTAATCATGTCAGAAAGATCACCGTCATCACCAAAGATCCGATCTGCACCAATATAGTCTGTTGGAGGGGACAGCGCATAGATGAAATCCGCCGGGAACAAATCTTCATCGTTTCCGGGGTCAATGAAGATATTCGCGAAAGGAGTCGCAGTAACGCCCAAGTAAGTGGTCCTGCTGAAGAGAAGCAACAACCTTCTGATACAATCATTTATGGCTGTAGGCAGCGTATCAGGGTCTTTCGTGTTAACAGAAGCATTATCTGCCTCGTCATCGATCAATAACAGCGGGAGATCAATCTTCCCCACATCATTTTGTGTATTGTTCAAGGTCAGCCAGTTAATAAGATTGTTGAGAATGCGCTTGTTCTTCTTTACTACTAGGATGACTGGACAATTAACGTTCTCTATGCCAAGATCATTGCTGCGAAGCACACCGCTGTCAAAGTCCTTGGTGACAGAGGTGAAAGACACTATCTTCTTCGACTTGCCATACCGCCCTACCCCCACAAATCGGTTTTTATATCTTCGAAACGGGTTGGTATCGAGGAAATATTCACTCTTGCGACCGGAGCATTCCGCATCCAGACGTTCCTGAGTCTGTTTGCGGAGGTTTTCCTGAAGCCCGGCCAGAATGATGATGATTCGATAACCAGTGTCAGCAGCTTTATTGCAGACTGCAGTGTAGTTTGCTGTCTTTCCGGACTGAACATCACCAAGAATAAGTCCCTTAATGGCGAAGTGGTCTTCAGAAGGGTCACCGCACAGATCCAGTATCTCATCAGAGATTTTGCCGAGATTGGCTGTTACGCGCGGATTCCAATGCTTAACTTCCTCGAGATACTTCTTGTATCGATTCCAAAAGAAGAAATCAAATGAAGCACGTTTTGCGGGAAGCCATGACTGGTGCCCATTATTTCGGTCGTTGATATAAACACCAACATCCATTTGGATTACGAGAGTCTGCCTGAGCCGTGTCAAAATCTCGGCGAATTCCTGATCTGTGACCGGCATCAGCATAGATGTTTTATCTCTAAAGAGAGCTGCCTTTTCAATGAACTCTTCTTCAGTAGGGGGGACCTCCTTATATACGGAGTTTATGTAGGCGGATATCGTATTTTCCAGTTGTTCAACGTTCAGATTAGCCATGGTTTATCTCCCTTCTCAAACTCTCAAAGACTTCAGGAAAAGATGAAAAAGGTTCGACATTATGCATTCTGTCAAGCAAGGCAAGCCTCTGGGCGTTATTGCTGCAGCTGTCAAGCATAACTGCAAGCGAATCCTTTATCTGTGCCGCATCCTGATCCTGATCATTAATCAGTTTCTCATCTTCATTGAGGTCGACATAGAGCTGATTCAAGGGCAGTCCCCGCTCGATTTGCTCTAATAACGAAAATACGAGCTTTTGTTGCGCTGGAGATTTATCTATAATCAGCTTAACCAGAGGGTGATCTCGGTTAATCTCGTAATACACGGCCCCCTGACGATTCCTCATTCTATTCCAGATATGGATATTCTTATCACTAACTTCGCGTTTCCCTCTGACTTTCCAAGTCCGTTTGCTTTTCTCAGCAACGCGTTCAATAATGACCCCCAAGTTCTTCCGCACTTCCGCCGGAGGCAAGGCAGACGATTTCTTGATGTCAAGAGTCCAGAGATCGTCGAGAGAGTTCGGTATATCAACCTGGATTCGGGCCAACTTAGACAAATCTCCCTGCGGCATCATCCTGAACCATGTCCCCCACGTGAGCAGGCGTTTATTGCGGTAGACAAAGAATCCCTGCTGTTTTCTGAGGCCTTCCTTGCCGCCGAGTTCCTTTATTTCTTCTGGTGTCATACGTGAGATGTGCGGCAGAATGTAGGGCCGGACAACTATCTCTTGTTCGCGTATAATGAGTTTTTCATCGTCCATTACCTTAGTGCTCTTGTCTTTCAAAAAAGGGTCGGCAGGCAATACCGGTTCATAGTTGATCGAGAGCTTAAATTTGGTGATGCCAGGTTCACCGCTAAGATACCTGTGATAAACAAGCGACAAATGAGAACGAACACTGTCGATCTTACTGCCGAGAGTATGCTCAAATTTTGCCTCTCCGACCTTCATACGGTCCAGGTTCTGCCATACAACAAGGGTCCCTGACTTCTGATCCTCGAGGTACTCAACACCCGGCACCTCGTTTATTTCGCTTGGTTCAAGGATCAAAAGCGACCAATCACCTACATCAGACACATGATCAATATCCCACCTGCGGCCTAAAATCGTGTCGCCTTGCTTCGTGACCACAGTTAGCGTACGGCACTGAGACAGAGATGCTGTTTTGAGTCCCAAGCCAAAACGCCCCAAGTCCTTAGAATCTCTGGTCTCAATTGGGCTGCGGCTGCCGTATTGCATAGCGCGATCCAACTCCGCTTCGCACATGCCCTTTCCATTGTCCAGAATGGAGATGTAGGCTCCGGCTTTGTCATACGGGAAAAAGAAAATGTTGACGGCGGTCGCGCTTGCCGCAACGCTGTTGTCGATAATATCAGCGACGGCCGCTTCGAGCGAATAGCCAATAGCACGAGTCGACTCAATCAGGGTTGGCGCATAGGGCGGCAGATTCTTGGTTCTCATCGATCTAAAGTCACTTCTTTCTAACGAACAGAAACAAAACTATCCTAAGACAGTCCCTTGCCCCTTTCCTCAGATGATCATTATGCTTTTTCTGCGCAAACAATCTGCTCGATATACTGACATGCTGCAGACAACTTTCACCGAGACATGATGTGTATCCTGTCCCTGGACTGAGCCAGCCGGCCGAGGATCACGGCACCATATATTATCGAGCGTGTCCATAATCACACCTTCTTAACCCCCCCGAATATGCGAAGGGGATGGTTTCGCCGAGATACCCCCACGGATCCATCATTAAAAGGGCCAACCGAGGACAATTATACAATATTACCCGCACATATACAGAAGATTCGAGGAAAAAATAGTGATTTTAGGGATTTTTCCTGAGGAGAGTACACTAAGGTACACAGTCTCTGTTCCCGGAAACGCCTGTAGCGGGGGCGTCCCCATTCGGGTAGAATGGCCCCAATCGTAACCACAAAACAACCTTCCCCCCCAAAAAGCCGCTTTCAGAGGTTTACGCCGATGCGCCGTCCCCTTCCCTTCCTTTCCCCGGCTTGGTTTTTTACCCTGTGGGTTCTCCTGCCGCTGGCCGCGGCATCGTCAGATGACTCCGTCCCCGTCCTCGTGACCCCGGCCGAGGGGGAAAGCGTCTCGGTCGCGCCGCAGCCGGCGGTGCCGTACCTTTCGCCCGAGGAGCGCGGCTGGGATACCGACTACCCGATCGAGCAGATCAATCCCGACCATACCGACCGTTCCCGGCCCAAGCCGGTGACCCTCTCGTGGTCGTGGCCCCATGGGGGGCACTTCACCGTCGAGCTGGCGGCCAATGAGGACTTCTCCGACGCGGTGGTCCTAAAGAGTGATTCCGAGACGCTCCAGGCGCGCAACCTTGCCCCCGATACCCTCTACTCCTGGCGGGTCACCGCCGAAGGGGGGGTGCGCTCGGCGGCGGGGCATTTCCGCACCGATGTTCAGATCCCCCGCTGGTTCGATATCCCGGGGCCCTCGAACGTCCGCGACGTCGGGGGGTGGCCGACCGCCGACGGCCGCCGGGTCAAAGAGGGGCTGGTCTTTCGGGGGACCCAGCTGGAGGGGAGGTTCGAGATCACCCCCGAGGGGCGCGACTATATGGTTCACACCCTTGGGATTAAAACCGATCTGGATCTGCGCGGCCCCAGCGAGGTCGGGGACCCGAACGTCAAGACCGGCCGCCCGCTGGGCGATGAGGTCGAATGGGTGAATATTCCGGTCTCCGCCTACAAAGATGTATTCACCGAAGAGGGGCAGCGCCCCCGCTGGCGCGAGATCTTCAGTACCCTGGCCAAGCCGGAAACCTACCCGGTTTACATTCACTGCTACGGCGGCGCCGACCGGACCGGAACGCTCTGCCTGTTTCTCAAGGCGATCCTGGGGGTGAGCGACAACGACCTGTGCGTCGACTACGAACTGACGACCCTGCGCTTCGCGGTTCGGCACATCCACATCGACGCTTTCGAGGCGATGCTCGAGGAGCTGAACCGATACGGCACCGCCGAAGAGCCGATGTCGGTCAAATGCGAGCGGTTCCTGCTCGATATCGGGGTGACGCCCGAGGAGATCGAATCGATCCGCGCGATTCTTTTGGAGGATAAGCCGTAAGAGTAAACCCGGGGCTTTTGACGTTATCGGCGCCTGTCCTCTTGACCGAGGTACCCGGTATGACTATTATGAAAAAAGGTGTGGGCACACCTTTTTTCATAATAGAGGGCGCTATGGAGATTAAACGGGACATCTACCTGAACCGGCTGATCCGGCGGGAAAACAACGGGCTGGTCAAAGTCGTGACGGGGGTTCGCCGCTGCGGCAAGTCGTACCTTTTGCTGCGTCTGTTTCATAACTACCTCTTGGACAAGGGGGTAAAAGAGGACCACATTATCGAGATCGCGCTCGATGACCGAAGTAATAAACCGCTGCGCGACCCCGACAATATGCTCCGATACATGAAAGAGCGGTTCGCCGACAGGGATACTTACTACATCATCCTCGACGAGGTGCAGCTTCTGGCGGAGTTCGAGGACGTGCTCAACAGTTTCATGCACATCCCCGGCGCGGATGTCTACGTGACGGGGAGCAACTCGAAATTTCTCTCCTCCGATCTGATCACCGAGTTTCGCGGCCGGGCCGACGAAGTACGGATCCACCCGCTTTCCTTCCGGGAATACTGCTCCGCCTTCCGGGGGAGCGCCGAGGAGGCGTGGGATGATTTTGTGACTTACGGCTCTTTGCCGCTGATCCTTTCCCGCCGGACGGCGGAAGATAAAGCACAGTATCTGACGTCGCTGTTTCAAAAGGTCTATCTCAGCGATATCGTCGACCGCCACCGGGTACGCAACAGGGAGGAACTCGGCGAGCTGGTCGATATCCTCGCCTCCGCCGTCGGGTCGCTGACCAATCCGCTGAAGCTGACGAAGACATTCAAGTCGGTCAGGAACAAGACCATCAGTGATATGACGCTGAAAAAATACATCGATTATCTGACGGACGCCTTCCTGGTGAGCAAGGCGGTTCGTTACGATATCAAAGGAAGAAAGTACATCGGTTCCCCGGCGAAATACTACTTTGAGGATGTCGGTCTGCGCAACGCGCGGCTGAATTTCCGGCAAATGGAAGAAAACCACATTATGGAGAATATCATCTACAACGAGCTGCGTATCCTGGGGTATCGCGTGGACGTGGGGGTGGTGAAACAGTTCGGCAAAAACAGCGAGAACAAAACGACGAAAAAACAGCTTGAGGTCGATTTTGTCGCGGCGCGCGGCAGTGAGAAGTACTACATTCAGTCCGCCTTCGCGATCGATTCCCAGGACAAACGGGAGCAGGAGGAACGTTCGCTCGCCGCCCTCGGCGACTCTTTCAAAAAGATCATCGTCGTGCGCGATAACATCAAAGCGCGCAGGAACAACCGAGGGATCGTGACGGTCGGGATTCGCCATTTTCTGCTGGATGAAGAGAGCATGAATCTGTAGAAGCGAATCGGAAAAGGTGCTCTTTAAGACAAAACGAGGAGCAGATACCTGCCCCTCGTTTTTTTATCGCGGATAATCTCGGCGCTTTTTTGTTTAGTGCATCTCGGCCCCGACGGTCTTGATGGCCGGACGCCAGTAGTGGAAGTGGACGTTCGGGTGATCGGCCAGCAGCGACATCGGAACGGCGGAATCGGGGATCTTCTTGGCGATCATCCAGGCCGACAGCCGCATGCCGAACGGGTTGTCGTGGGTCCCGGCCTGCCAGATGCTCACCTTCTTCGCCTTCCAGGTCTCGACCGGGCCGACCGTCGCCGCCTCGCGGGCGACGTTGGCGACGTAGCCGCCGTTGCTCGTCCGGGCGTTCTGCAGCACGGTAATCGGGTGAAGCTCGGTCACGCGGGTCGCCAGTTTGCGGTATTCCTCCGGGGTCGGCGGGTTGTCTTTGTACTTCCCCTTGCGGCGGACCGGGTCGTTAAAGGCCCAATGCTTCGTATCCCCCTGCCCCCCCTGCATGATGGCGCACTCGATCTGGTCGTACGTCTTGCTGTACGCCTTCAGGTCGCCGGAGGGGAAATGAATATTCTCTTTCGGCATTCGGAGCTTTTTGTCGATCCGGTTGAAGCACATCTCGAAGTCGGCCTTGGCGAAGGAAAGCGGATGGTCGATCCCGACCGGCTTGCCGTTTTCGACCCACTCGTCCATCCCCCAGAAATGGGCGTACCTTAAGTTGATGCCGAGCGAATTGACGATCCGGGCCACCAGCGGGAGCTGTTCGGTCGGGCCGATCGGGCCGCACAGGCCGACCGGGTTGTCGGCGGTCGCCTTCTGCCACGACTCGACGTATTCCAGCGCCTCGGCCAGATAAAAATCCTCGAGCGTCTCGTGATAGTGGACGGTAAACCCGGGACGGGAGAGCTTAAAGAGGGACTTTTCGGTCAGTTTGGCGGCGTCGGAAAGGATCTCCGGGTCGAGGGTGGTGTAGTCCCACCATTCCGGGGCGACTTGGCTGAGCGGTCGGGCCATTTTTTACTCCATCATCTGCGTTTTTTTAGGGAAGCGAACGCGCTTATCCTAGATTTTAAGAAATCCGTTTCGGCGGTTCAAGCCGATTTGGGGCATTTTTCGCCGGAGGAAAACAAAAAGATAATGCCCGCGCCTCTTTATTCCGGACGGCGGTCTTCTTAAAATGGGGGTGTGGTCAAACACAGAACCTTTGACTTAACAGCACGGGAAAAATAAGAGGAGCGTCTATGCCGACGGTTTTCGCGATTGCGTGTCATCCGGACGATATTGAGTTCACGATGGCCGGAACGATGCTGCTGATGAAGCAGCGGGGATGCGACCTGCACTACATGACGATCGCCAACGGCTCGTGGGGAACCGCGACCATGCGCCGCGACGAAATCATCGCCGCGCGCCGCGGCGAGGCGGCCGCGGCCGCGCGGCTGATGGGGGCGGTCTTCCACGAGTCGCTGGTCGACGACCTGGAGGTCTTCTACGAAAGGAAGACCCTGCTGCGGCTCATCGCCGCGGTCCGCGAGGTGAAGCCAGATATCGTCCTGCTTCAGTCGCCGGTCGACTATATGGAGGATCATCAAAACGCGGTCCGGCTCGGGGTGACGGCGGTCTTCTGCCGGGGGATGGTCAACGCCCCGTGCGAGCCGCCAACCGAGCCGACCTTCCAGGACGTGACGATCTACCACGCCCTGCCGCACGGCACCCGCGACCCGATGCGCCGGGTCGTCCGCGCCGAGCGGTACGTCGATATCGGGCCGGTGATGGCGAAGAAGCGGGAGCTCTTGGCCTGCCATAAAAGCCAGAAAGAGTGGCTCGACGTGTCGCAGGGGTACGATTCGTACCTCGACTCGATGACCGAGGCGGGGGAAATCGTCGGCAAGCTCTGCGGCAAGTACACGTACGCCGAGGGATGGCGCCGGCACAACCACGTCGGCCTGTCCGCCCGCGAGATCGACCCGATGGCCGATATCCTCGGCGATGTCTCGTGGGTCGATCCGGCGTACGAGAAGTATCTGCTGGGGGAATGAACCTGAAACATTAAGGAGGAAGCACGATGAGCAAAGCGTTGGTAACGTACTTTTCGGCCAGCGGCGTGACCGCGAAACTGGCCAAGCGCCTGGCCGAGGCGGTCGGCGCCGATCTGTTTGAGATCAAGCCCGAAACCCCGTACACGAACGCCGATCTGAACTGGCAGAACAGCCAAAGCCGAAGCTCGGTGGAGATGAACGACCGCGCCAGCCGCCCGGCGATCGCCGAGAAAATCGCCGATATGGCGCGGTACGACGTCGTTTTCGTCGGCTTCCCGGTGTGGTGGTACCGGGAACCGTCGATCATCGACACCTTTATGGAGGCGTACGACTTTTCCGGAAAGACCGTGGTCCCCTTCGCCACAAGCGGCATGAGCGGCATCGGCGACTCCGGCAAGAACATGCAGGCGCTGGCCCCCGGCGCGAAAGTCGACGCCGGCAAGCGGTTTGACGCCAACGCGTCCGAGAAGGAGCTTGCTGACTGGGGCTCGCGGTGGGTGTAGAAGAAGCGGCGCAAGCGCGCGGGCACCTTTAGGGGGGGCGCCCGCCGGCTTTCGCCGGCCGCGGCGGGTTATTTCTTCCCTTCTTTTTTGGCCTTTTCGAACAGACGGTTCAGTCTCGCGCGGATTTCCTCTGGTATCGACCGCGCGTCGCAGGGTATCGAGCCGATCGCTTTTTCGGCGCCGCCAAGGTAAAGCTCAATCAAGGCGCGGGCTCCGAAACGCTCGCTGGTGACGCGGAACCGATAAACGTCCTCCCCCCCGCCGCGGCACAGCAGGAAGCCGTCCTCGTTTTCGCGGAACAGGAGATCCTCCGACTCCGCCCTGTCGGCGCACCACTGCCGAACCGCGTTTTCGGTCTTGCCGAACGGGGAATCGTTCCGGCCGAGAAACAGCGCCGTGACCGCCTCGTTCAGATCGTCGATGATTCTCAGGACGCACCGGGCAAGATGATCAAACGCGGAAACCGAATCGTTTCGAAGTATTTCGCGCCTCGGGACGTCCCCCAGCGGGAGGGGCCGCAGGTAGAAGGTGGTCTGCGCCTCGCGATCCTCGAACTTCGTGAATCCGCACTCCAGGAGTATCTGTTCGCTGAGGCCGTGGTGCTTGATCCGTTCCATCATGTCGGTATCTTTCCACGGCATTTTGATCACGAAGAAAAAAGGATGACCGAGCGTGAACTCCCCGCCGGCGGCCCGCTTCCAGCGGAGACAGTGGTTCAGGTCCGCTCCCCACTCGAAAACACCCCAAAGATCGCTGCGGCACAGGAATTTCCGATACGGCCGCGCCGAGGGATAACCGCCGGCCTCCCGGTTTTCGATGCCCAGGACCCGAATATCATACCGGCCGCACCCGGGCAGATCGACCGACGGAAAAGATCGGTCGGGGTACGGCCAATCGATCGCGTCGAGAATCATCGTGTTGGCGCATCTGATCGCTCTTTCGATCCTCTCCCACGTTTCTTTCCCGGCGAAGGCGTCGATTTCCGGGTCGCTGTGTTCCCCGGCCGGAAACAAAAACTCCCGGAGCGTTTCGGCGAGAAAAGAGCGCTTCCCGTCCTTCGGGGCGGCGGCGTCCCACGCGCCGAAGAGCCGTTCCCATGTCACGATCGACACGATGGTCTTGTTCCCGCCCGAAGCGCCGCCGCTTTCGTCCGGCACGCATTGCTCCATCTGGGCGATCGCCGCTTTCAGTCTGCACGCTTGCGCGTCGCCGCGCGCCAGGAAGATCAGCCGCTCGGTCCGGCAGGGGGATTGGCGAAGAAGATCGGCCGAGCGCCAAAGCCGAAACAAGCGGGCCGCCGAACTGCTGTTTTCGACGCGGATGACCTCGCCCCCGCCGGCGGCCGTGATCGAGATGCCGCGGCGGCCGGAAACGGCATCGGATTCGCCCACGCTCATCGCCGCCGGGTCGGCCGCCGAGCCGATCAATTCGAGGAACGGTTTGAGGTAGACAGGATCGCGGAGAATGTCGGTCAGGACCTCCATCGCGAGATCCTCCCCGCCGACCCCCTGGATACGCGCGAACAGATTTTGATGCTTCATAGCCGTAGTTCTTTGTTAGCAGGTTGACAGTACGCTGACGGATGACGCCGCGAGGCGGTACCGCGTGCCCGCCCATAGAGGATGATAGGGAGGAAGGGAGAGTTTTGAGGAGAAAAATGTTGGGAAAGTGAAGGGAAGTCGAAGTTTAAGCTGACAAGCAATAAACGAGCAACCGGCCACGTTTCATACGCGGGCGGTTGCTTGTTCCGATGAGATTCCAGAGAGGAATGAAACCTTGCGAGAAACGCTGGTTCCAGGATAACTCGTGGATATGTTTATTTCTCCCCTAGCTTTTCGGCTGGATCAATCTCTATTTGCTTTTGGTCTTGATCACCCTTAAATTTGAGCAGTTCGTCGTAGATTATTTCCGGAGTCCAGTCATTCAGCCGCTTAATTAAATTCTTCAGCAGCTCAATACGATCCTCAGCATCTATCCCGGCTTTCTGCACAACAGGTATGCAGACTTCTTTCTTCGTCTCGCTCTCGTCGTTACGGAAAAGATACCCATTGTTCTGACAGATAATGTGCCAGTGTCCGTAAATCAAACAATCCCCCTTATCAGAAAGGTGGTTCGAATCAGCTTCTTTCAGGTACGGCATATAGGTCGTTCTTGACCGTTCTTCTGTCAACATTACAGAGAACATGTACGGTTCTTTTTCTGGGTTATTATTGTGATATTTCCCATACTTTCCTGGGCGAAATGACTCATAATTGACATAGTAGTATCGCCAGGAATACGTGGCATTATCTTTACAGCAACTTATAAACGAATCCACAGAATTCCTAAGATGTTCATCTTTGAAGGATTTAGCCGAAGAGAGAAGTTTAAAGAGAATTTCGCTCGTATCCTTAAAACCTTTGTTAGCACTTTTATGAAACAGCCTATCCCAAGCAGACATTATACTTTTAGAACCATATTGGTAACGCCAGGATTTCTCGTCTTGCTGCTTGTAGTCTCCTGTAGACATCAAAGCTCGATCTATCAAATCATACTCACATTTAAAGAGAGACACGAAACGATCTGCATAATCGGCAAGGTCAAGATCGGGAGTAGTATCCTGTTGGCTTAACCACTTTAGGGCGACGATACTTATCTGTCCCTTTAATCTCTCATGATCCTCAAGAGAGAGCACAGCTTCAGTCTTGTCAGAATATTTACTCAAGAATTCCTTTTTCCTCTTCTCCTCATCGATCTGATGACGATTGAAGCCGATTTCTGTGGATTCATCGATGTTACCATACAACATAATTGCATCAGTCTGATCCAAAATAGCTTTCATACGGCCAGGATTCTTATTGTCTCTGAACTCACCTGACGAATTCTGAATCAGATTGTTGATACAGCGTATCCTCTGTTTGAAGAGATGATCGTCAATTTCATCATTGTGAAGAAGGTATTCGATCACTGCATAAAGTAGTACCGCACGCGCTTTGTTGAATTTGCCATTCTTATCTGTATAAGAACGGAGGCAGTCTTTGAAAATATTAATCTCGTCGTTTGAAGAATAGAATACGATTTTACCATTGCCACTATTGTGATCAATAAAAGACTTGAAAAATCCGTCAATAAGGTCATTCCTTTGGTCATTCTTATATATTCTGTACCAGCAGTCAAAGTATGATTTCATTATCTGGATATTATTGCGAACACCGTCTGTATCAAAAGTATCATTTACTGCAATGAATTTCTTAAGCAGTTCGAATTCATCCTCATTCTCGCGACGGTTTACGCAGTTTTTGTAACCGATGATATCACATATATAGTAGAAATATCGCAGGAATTCATCATCAATGACAGAATCCTCATCGGTCATAGTGCCGGAATTTCGATACTGCCAGAGCATATCTGTCCAGTCACAGTCGATTTTTCTCATGAATTCATCAACTTGAGTTGTGTCTTCCTTGTAGGCTTCTCTGATGCACTTCTGGAGTTCAGCTTTGACGTGCTCAAATCTCGTAAGCGGCTTTCCTCGAGAATTCATTTTAATATATAAATCGTCAGTCTGACCAATGTCCTTGATGGGTAGGAAATAGAACTTAATCAATTTGTCGTTGACGAGTTTTTCCCAGAGATTATCAACCTCTCTAAACTTTACGTGAATAGCATCAAGCATAACAAGCATAGATTTTATGGTGGGATCATTCAACCAGCTCATGGGAAACCACGCCTGGTCTACAATCTTCGCCGACAGTTCTATTCCTTCAAATGACGGATTATAGTTCTTCGTAAGTTCTGCGCAAAAGACCCTAGCGCTATAGCGTGTTTCATAACTAAAATTAGAGAGAAAGGAGCAATCGTTTTTATTGACTTTGTCTTTTCGAGCGGCGTACCAGTGTAATAGGTACAGAGTAGTCAGTCTCTGTTGGCCATCTAAGGGTGTCATAACTCCGACGATATTACCCTTCTCGTCTTTATCCTTCTTAATCTCTCCATAGATAAAATCAAGGGTAATTGGCCTAGAATAAACCAACGCATCATGCAGTGAAGCAAGAAAACGATCACGTATTCGCTCAATTTCTGGTCCACTCCTCCCTTGGGCGTAATCCCGTTGGATCATAGGGATAACATTTTCTCGACAATCCCCTGCTCATCTTGAAAGCCGAAGATTTCTCTGAACGAAAGAAAGTTTGTACTCATAAAATCTCCTCCTCAGTTTTGATTGGTTCAAGATCGTACTCTTTAAGAACTGTGTTAATTCTTGTGATATATGCCTTTCTATCGGGTAATCCCCAGAAATGAAGTTGGTTTTGATTAGAAGGCGTGTAATACTTCATAAACACCATCTTCGTGCAGAACGGTATAAATGTACCCTCCATATCATATTCGATAATACGATTACGCTTAACATCGAAGGCTGAATTATTAAGTGCTGAATTATCATCTCTTTGGAGCAGTGCAAGGTTGCCAATATGGTGGAGATACTCATCATCTCCATCTGGGGAGAGTCTGTTTATCACTTCTTCTTGTAGTTTAACAAATTCTCCTTCTTCAAGATCGTTCTTATCGTGGGCTTCGGTCATTCTCTTTGAGAGCCTCGACAGATCTTTGCGAATCTTTTGGACCTTTGCCTGTTCGCAGAGATTATCGATCGACTTTTGGTGGGCGTTCAGCCATTCTTTCCACCTTTCCCTCCCTTGAAGGCCTACCGAGTGCTGGGCATGAATATGCTCGAGCGACCATGGGCCTTTAGCATCGGACTTGAATTTGTCAAATGGAAACCTCTGAGTCTGACCATCTATCTGACGGACAGACTCGACATTAAAAAGAAGTAGAAGTTTAAAGATGAGTTTACAATCCGAATCACTTTCGAAGCTTAAATCCGCGTAGTTTCTTTCAATCTCTTTATTTTTGTTGCTCTTTTTCAGTTCAACACTCTTTTTAATGTATTCTTTTAGCAAACACTTGAATTCAGTTTTTGTTTTACCTTCGTACACATCAAAGAGTTCACGGAGTGTCTTCTCCTCAGATGCGATAAGATAACCTATTTTATGATAGAGCTCATGATCTTCATACCAGTCCCTTAATATAAGGAACGTCTTATGGATTTGTTTCCAGAGATCTGGTTGATCGGACAGTTCTGGTTGATCGGATAGTTCTGGTTGATCGGACTTTGTGTCGGGCCCATAGTAATTCTTGTATATTTCAAAGAATGTATAGTACTTATCACGGGAATTTTGCGGCCGCTGCTTACAGATCAAGTCCAAGATCAGGTCAATCCTAGTCTGGTAACTGGATTGGCTGTTATTAGTTAGAAAGAACCAAAGAGATTTTTCCTGGAGTTCTCTCTCTATGTTGTCCCACTGCAGGGAAATTTCTTGTTTTTCACGCTCTGTTATGCCCGCACTACTGCTACTCAAAAACAATGCCTTTACCAGTTCCGCATTCGTCAACGGAATCTTTCCTATATTCAATCTTGTAAAAAGAGATATAGGGTCTTCATTCTCACCGACCTCGTACCAGATAATTTTCACTTTCTCAGTGAGGAAACTAAAGAAATGCAATATGCGGTTCGCTAGTCCCGACCGTTCCTTATCCTGTTCAAACCATTCCTTAATCTTCTTATAAGCCTCTGAGATGAACCAATTATCGATGTTTTTATCACACCCGCATATTTGATTATCATCGGATGTAGTAATATTATGTAGAAAATCAGCGGTCTCTTTTCGAGTTTCGTATTCAAATTTCAGCGTAGGCGCAGCTTCTGCACGGAGCGGATCAGTATTTGCAATGTAACGAAAGATCAGGAACAACGTCGTCATTCGTTGTTGACCGTCAATCAACTCATAACAATTATCACCGCGTTTGAGAACAACAACGGGCTGGAGACAATAATTCCCTCCTGAGTTACAGTTCACATACACGTCGTCCAAAAGTCTCTCAACCTCAATTTGACCCCACCTATACCCACGTTGGTAAGAAGGGATTATAAATGTTGTGCCGCTGATATCAATCACGAGCTTAGTGCACAATTGTATCTGGTTGTTCGTCATTCTTTCTTCTTCCTATTTTTTCTATTTTAACGGGGTGATACTCACTCCAATTTCAAAGGCAATCCATCCAGCGCGTCAGACATCAGGCAACATTATTGTCGCCATAGCCACAAATACGCTAAGATGCCGATGAATACTCATCATCGGCCATTTCCCACAATTCACCTCTCCATTCAATTTAGTCAGGTGGTATATGGGAGGCAGTTTTTCCGGGTTCACGTTGCGAGGGAGACAGCCCCCCCTCCCCTACCGTAACTATAAAGCAAACATTGTGCTTGTGTCAAGTATTTTGTCAAAGAATTTGGGGGAAACCCGAAAAAAATTCGAATTTCCCCAAAATCCGCATCGAATCCCAGCTCCGCAATCATTCGGGCTGGCCGAACGACGACCCCTCCAACAACGTGCCCAGGTCGGGGGCCCAGCCAAACCGGCGGCGGGGCTTTTTCTCCTGTTGGTTCTCGGGGGCCGCTCCCGCGGCGGCATTGCCGGACGGGAGCGCCTGGCTGACCGGCGCGAAGCGGATGGTGATCGTCACCTCGGAAACGCCGGGCGGACAGCAGATCGTGACCTGCTGTGCGGCGGGGGTCCCCGCGGCGCTGTTGGCACTGGTCGGATGGGACGGATTTTGGTTCGTCATAGTATGTCTCCTTATAGAACGCTGTAACACTGATAGTTTCGGCGGAACCCCTTTCCGCTCTCGTATTAGATGATAGGGACGAACCGTGGAGATATGATGGGCTTTCATAAAAAAACGGGGGGAAAATTCCCCCCGTTCGGGCGCCGGCCCCAACGCCAAAATCAGTCGGTCAAATCAAACATCGGCACCACGGCGAACCAGCGGCGGGAGCCCTCCCCCAGCGAGCGGACGGAGATTTTCTCGCCGCCGGCCTCTCCGGACAGAAGCTCCCGCGGCACACTCAGCGAGAAACGGCCGAAGGTATCCTGGCCGGTGAAGCGCAGAATCTCCAGCGACAGCGTCACGCCGTTATCGCAGGTCCACCGGTAAACGCTCGTTTTGCCCCGCGCTTTCGACAGCGCGCTAGCCGGGGGAAGGTCGAAGGTGAGGACCTCTTGACCGTTGACCTCCAGCGCGAAACCGCCGGTTTCCGGCTGCTCCCGATAGCCGAGGCCGCCGCTGAAGACGAACGTGACGCTTTCCGCGTCGGCGGGGGCCGGGGCGGTCAGCCACGAAAGAACGTTCTCTTTGCTCGTCTGCCGGCAGACCAAGTTGCGCACGTCGTCGGCCTTCCACGATTTCCAAAGCGACGACTCAAAGTTCGACGGCAGCGTCCGGACGAACCCCAGCGTGGTCCCCTCGGGGAGCGAGACGGTCGGCATCACCGCCTCGCGCGGCCACGAGACGGCCGGCTTTTCTTCGGCGGCGCAGCGGATCATCGCCTTTAAGACCGCGCGGTTTTCGGGGCGGTCTTTCGCGCCGGCGTGGTTCAGCCCCGAGGCGACCAGCGTCCCTTGGCCGACCGCCGCGTCGAACAGAACCGCCGTGTCCTGCACCCGAACCAAACTGGGGAGCGCCCGGATCTCGACGTTCGGCCGCGACGGCATCCTATCCAGATAGAACTTCGCCGCGCCGTTTAAGAGGTAATACCACTCCTGCGCGCACCACTCGCCGATCCCCAGCCGGCGCGTCATCGGGGTATCGTAAACGTAGGTGCCGGTGTGGTTTTCGTTTTCCTCATCGCCCCCCTTCCACCAGGTCTGCTGGTAGTTGATCGAGATCCCCTCGAACAGCGAGCGGGCGTCGAGCAAAACCACGCCGGCCCCCTTCTCCAGCGCGTCGGCCAGCCGCGGCTCGATATAGCCGGTCACGTAGACCGCGTCGCTCGAAAGGGGCCCGTCCGCGGGGATCGGCTCCATTCCCCCGCCGGGGAACAGCTCCAGGACATCATTGTCGGCGTAAACCTTCTTCCCCTCCGGGACCACGTTTTTGGCGCTCGGGAAGATCTTGGCGCGCCAGCCGTTGGTTTTGAGCGTCTCCCCGCCGCTGACCAGCGCGGCGTCGATCGTCATTTCGGTCGGTTCCGCCGCCTCGGGAAGCGTCTGGTTCACGACGCCGATTTCCCGAAGTTCCCCGGGCCGCAGGTCGTCAACGGCGAAGCGCTCGGTGTTTTCCTCGTCGGCGGCACGGCAGGTATAGACAAGCTCGCCGGTGATCGGCTCGGCCGTGTAGTTCGAGACAAACAGCTTGATCTCGTCGGTCTGTCCCCCCTCGTACGACAGGTCGAGCCCCTCCTGGAGCAGGACCAGCGGCGCGTTAAACAGCCGAACCCGTTCGGGGGCGATCGACTTCGGACGGAAGAACAGGTCGACCAGCCCATTGCTCGTCGTCCAGTAGTCCTGAATCAGCCACCAGTGATAGCCGGTGATCTCGGGGTTGAGCCGCATCGACTCGACGTTCGCCTTGTGGTGCAGATAGTACATCTCTTCCGAAGCGCGGGCCCACTGCTCGACCTCCTCGCCGCTGATCCCCAGCTCCTTGAGCTTCGCCGCCCCTTCGGTCATCCAGAACGGCTTGTACGAGCAGTAAAGGGGGAGATGAGCCCCGGCCAGCGACGGGTTATCGGCGAAGCCGCCGTCGTCGAACAGCTTGATCTGGTCGGGTCGGGAGAAGGTAATATAGTTCCCCGCCTCGTGCGAGATGATCGGCTTGGGGAAATCGCGGGCGGCGAACTTGCCGGGCAGAAGCGGGGTCGCCCCCTCGTTGAACATCACGAACCCCAGATCGAGCGTGTCCCGGTCGCGTCCCTTCTTGGTGATCGGCTTGTTCTCGGTCATCCAGTAGGTGCCGATCACATACTCGTCCGACTGAAAATAATGGGAAACTTCCCCGTCGGAGTCGCTGAAGAACCGCTGCGGGTCGAGCGTCTTGGCGATCTTTTGGAAATCGTGCCGGATCGACATCCCGCCCCACAGTTCGTTCCCCATGATCCAGATCAGGATGCAGGGGTGATTGCGGTACTCGCGCACGACCTGGGCGAACCGTTCCCGATAGGTATCGTAAACCGGCTCGTGCGGCGTCCCCTCGGGAACACTCGCCTCCCACCATTTGTTCCCGGGGAGCTGCTGCGGGTAGCCGATCGGGAACTCCCCGGTCGGGATGATCCCCATCTCGTCGCACGCCTCGTAGTACTCATGCGGCAGGATCGCGCTGTGGTTGCGCACGTGATTGAAGCCGAACGATTTGATGATCGCTATGCGGGCCAGATACATCTGTTTGTTCGTCGGCATCGAGTACTCGTACGGGTAGATGTGGTCGTCGCCGTACCCGGTTAAGTAGATCGGCTTGCCGTTGAGCAAAAGGCGGTTCCCCTCGGCGGTAAACCGGCGCATCCCGTAGCGGCTTTCCAAGGTATCGAGAACCGTCTCCCCCGCCATAAGCGACAGCCGAACGGTATAGAGATACGGGGTATCGGGGGACCAGAGCTTGGGGGAATCGATCACCGCGCTGGCCGAGACGCGCTCGTCGGAGGTGATCTTCGAAACCCCTTCGGCGACCGGCTCGCCCTCGGCGTCAAAGACTTCGATCTTCACCGCGTCGGCGTTTGTCTTGCCGATCAAATCGGCCTGGGCGGTGCAGGACGACTCGGCCAGATCAGTCATTAGGTAAAGATCCTCGATCCGCTGCTTCGGACGCGCCTCGATGCTCACATGCCCCCACAGGCCTCCCCACTCGATCTTCATGTAGTCGTTCAGCGAAGAGCTGCCCAGGATCGCGTCCACCTCCCAATGCTGGTGCGAGTCGACCCGGATCGTGATATCGTTTTCTTCCCCGTACCTGACCAGATCGGTGATATCGACGGTGAACGAGCCGACCGGACCGACGAGGTCTTTCCCGGCGCGGGCGCCGTTGACCCAGACACGGGCCTGACGCGAGATGCCCCCCAGCACCAGGAAGATATCATTCCCCTCCCACGAGGCGGGGATATCCACGCTTTTTTTGTACCAGCCGAAACCGACGAAATGATGCTTGATCTTCTCGGTATCGACCCCGTATCCCTGCTGATCCCAAATGCCCGGCACCTGAATCGTTCCGTCGGCCCAGGGGGCGTACCCGGCCAGCGGCATCGCCGCCATCGGCGCGCCGGGGGCGAACCAGTTTTGCGCCTCGCCGATCTGCTCGCCGTCGGTGGCGAAGCGCCACGTGCCGTCGAGCGATATCGTCTCGCGCGCGGCGGCCGGCGCCAGAAGCGCCAATACCCACAACAGTCCTAAAAACGCCCGTAAATGTCTCATAGAATACTCGTTTTTCGTTTAAGGTTGATTTTTCTTCCGCGCGGGGTCCTTTGCGCCCCGCGCGCGGGTTAGTCGGTCAGGTCGAACATCGGCACCACGGAGAACCAGCGCCGGGAACCTTCCCCCAGCGAGCGGACCGAAATCTTCTCGCCGAAATTCTTCCCCGACAAGAGCTCTTTCGGCACGGTCAGACGAAAGCGGCCGAAGGCGTCCTGACCGTTGAAACGGAGAATCTCCAGCGACAGCGCCGCGCCGAAAGCGCCGGTCCATTGGCAGGTACTCGTGTGACCTTCCGCTTCCGGCAGGGCGCCGACCGGGGGAAGATTAAACCGCAAAACTTCCCGATCGTTGACCTCAAGCGCGAAACCGCCGGCGTCCGGATCGTCCCGGAAGCCGATGCCCCCGGCGAAGACAAACGTGACATTCTCTTGCTCGGACGCGACCGGGGCGCTCAGCCAGGAAAGAATATTATCCCTGCTGGTCTGACGGCAGACATGATTGCGGGCATTGTCCGATTTCCACGATTTCCAGATCGCTGTCTCGAACCTCGAGGGGATGGTCCGAACGAAGCCCAAAACCGTCCCCTCGGGGAGGGCGGCCTTCGGGGCGATCGCCTCGGGCGGCCACCGGACGGCCGGCTTCTCCTCGGCGGCGCAGCGGATCATCGCCCGCAGGACCGCGCTGTTCTCCGGGCGCCCCTTCGCGGCGAAGTGGTTCAGCCCCGAGACGACCAGCGTCCCTCGGCCGACCGACGCGTCGAAGAGAATCGCCGTGTCCTGGACCCGAACCAGACTCGGAAGCGCCCGAATATGAACACGCGGCCGGGACGGCATTTTATCGAGATAGTATTTTGTCGCGCCGGTTAAGAGATAGTACCACTCCGGACCGCACCATGAGCCGGCGGCCAGCTCCCGCGTCAGGGGGGTGTCATAGACGAAGGTGCCGACGTGGTTCTTATCCTCTTCTTCGCCCCCTTTCCACCAGGTCTGCTTATACTCGATCTTGACCCCGTCGAACGGGTGTCCGTCGTCCTGATCCCAGAGCCACCACCCGGCCCGCTCCTGCGGGGGATTGCTCGGGGACTCCTCGAGGACGACCAGACCGGCGCCGCGCGCCAGCGCGTCGGCCAGCCGCGGCTCGATATAGCCGGTCACATAGACCGCGTCGCTGGGGAGGGTCTCCAGCGCGGGAATCGGCTCCATGCCGCTGCCGCCGAAGATATCCAGAACATCGTCAGAGGCGTAAACCTTTTTCCCCTCCGGGACTACGCTGTCGGCGCTCGGGCAGATCTTGCCGCTCCAGCGGTTTGTTTGCAGCGCCGCCCCGGCGCTGTTCGTCAAAACCGCGTCGATCGTCACGTCGCTCGGCGCCGCCGGGTCGGGAAGCGTCTGGCTGACGACACCGATTTTCCTTAGTTCCCCGGGCTTAAGATCCTCGACCGGGAAGCGGCGGATACTTTCCCCGCCGGCCGCGCGGAGGGTACAGACCAGCTCGCCGGTGATCGCCTCGGCCGTGTAGTTGGAGATCGAGAAGGTCATTTCGGCGGTTTCGCCGCCTCGGTACGAGAATCGCAGCCCCTCCTGGAGCAGCACCAGCGGCGCGTTAAACAGCCGAACCCGTTCGGGGGCGATCGATTTCGGACGGAAGAACAGATCGACCAGCCCGTTGCTCGTCGTCCAGTAGTCCTGGAACAGCCACCAGTGATAGCCGGTGATCTCGGGGTTGAGCCGCGTCGACTCGACGTTCGCCTTGTGGTGCAGATAGTACATCTCTTCCGACGCCCGGGCCCACTGTTCGACCTCCTCATCGCTGATCCCCAGTTCCTCGAGCTTCGCCGCCCCTTCGCTCATCCAGAACGGCTTGTACGAGCAGTAAAGGGGGGCTTTCGCCCCGGCCAGGGACGGGTTGCCGGCGAAACCGCCGTCGTCGAACAGCTTGATCTGGTCGGGGCGGGAGAAGGTAATGTAGTTCCCCGTCTCGTGCGTGATGATCGGCATCGGGAAATGATGGATGTCGTACTTCCCGGGCAAAAGCGGGTTTGCCCACCATTCGTTGAACATCACGAACCCCAGATCGAGCGTATCGGACGGGCTTTGTGTCTGCTCGAAAAAAGTCCACCATTCCCCGTCCGAATCGGAGAAGAACCGCCGCGGGTCGAGCGTCTTGGCGATCTTTTGGAAATCGTGCCGGATCGACATCCCCCCCCACAGTTCGTTCCCCATGATCCAGATCAGAATCGAGGGGTGGTTGCGGTACTCGCGCACGACCTGGGCGAATCGGTCGCGATAGGTGTCCAGAGCCGGTTCTTCGGGTGTCCCCGCCGGGACTTTCTTGAGCCACAGCGACCCCCCGGGGAGCTGCTCGGGATAGCCGATCGGGAATTCCCCGGTCGGGATCATCCCCATCTCGTCGCACGCCTCGTAATACTCATGCGGCAAAATCGTGCTGTGGTTGCGGACATGATTGAAGCCGAACGATTTGATCACGGCCAGCCGCGCTTTATACATCTGTTTGTTCGTCGGCATCGAGTACTCGTACGGGTAGATGTGGTCGTCGCCGTACCCGGTTAAGTAGATCGGCTTGCCGTTGAGCAAAAGCCGGGTCCCCTCCTTGGTGAATTCCCTCATCCCCCAGCGGCTTTCCAGCGAATCGAGAACCGTCTCCCCCGCCATAAGCGACAGCCGGACGGTATAGAGATAGGGGGTGTCGGGGGACCAGAGCATCGGGGAGGCAATCACCGCGCTGGCCGAGACGCGCTCGCTGGAGGTAATCTGCGCGGTGCCTTCGGCGACCGGCTCGCCCTCGGCGTCAAAGACTTCGATCTTCACCGCGTCGGCGCTTGTTTTGCCGATCAAATCGGCCTGGGCGGTGCAGGACGACTCGGCCAAACTTGTCATCAGGTAAAGATCCTCGATCCGCTCCTTCGGCCGCGCTTGAAGCGTCACATGCCCCCACAGGCCCCCCCACTCGATCTCCATGTAGTCGTTCAGCGAAGAACCGCCCAGGATCGCGTCGACCTCCCAATGCTGGTGCGAGTCGACCCGGATCGTGATGTCGTTTTCTTCCCCGTACTTGACCAGGCCGGTGATATCGACGGTGAACGAGCCGACCGGACCGATGAGGTCTTCTCCGGCACGGGTGCCGTTGATCCAGACGCGGGCCTGACGCGAGATGCCGCCGAGGATCAGGAAAATATCGTTTCCCTCCCACGACGCCGGGATATCCACGCTTTTTTTGTACCAGCCGAAACCGACGAAATGATGCTTGATCTTCTCGGTATCGACCCCGTATCCCTGCTGATCCCAAATACCCGGCACCTGAATCGTTCCGTCGGCCCGAGGGGCGTACCCGGCCAGCGGCATCGCCGCCATCGAGGCGCCGGGGGCGAACCAACTTTGCGCTTCACCCACCTGGCCGCCGTCGGTGGCGAACTTCCACGTGCCGTCGAGCGATATCGTCTCGCGCGCGGCGGCCGGCACCAGAAGCGCCAGCGCCCAAAGCAATCCCATACAGGCCGATAAAAATCTCATCGACAGGCCTTCTTTTTCCGGTTGGTTAAGCGGGTCGGTTAAAACGCCGGCGGCGGATTTTACTCCTCAAACTTCATCGAGTACAAATCGGCCTCGCGCATGACGAACCGCAGCGAGACCGTCTTCCCCGCCAGGGACGATACATCGGTATTGCCGTTCCACGAGCAGCGCCAATCGAGCATATCGCCGAAGAACATGTCGCACTCATCCAAAGTAAACCCGGGGATCGGGTTGCCCGCCTCATCGAGGAATTCCATCTTCACGAACCCGGCCGCGGAAGTGCCGAGGTTCAGCGACAGCTCCTTCCCCGTGAAGGTAAACGGACGCGTGGTCATTTCGCCGATTTTATTCTTGGCGTGGACCGAGCCGAAGCCGTCGATCCGCAGCGTGAAGCGCCGCACCAGCGACGAGGTCTCGGCGAACGACAGTTCCGTCGCGTAGAGCGACAGCTCACGCGGGCAGTCGTCACGCAGCGAGTCGGTCTCAATCACCGTCCAGGCGATGTAGTTATCGCCGTAGACCCAGTTGTTTTTCGTCTTGAGCCCCGGGGGCATAAACGCCTCGTTCGACCGGCGGAAGTGGAAGCCGTCGCGGCTGGTGATATAGACCGAGTCGGTCACCGCCGTCCCGTAGCGGGACGATTGCGTCATCCGTTTTTGACGGCGGTCCCACTCCGGCAGATATTCGGTCGCGCGCAGAAGCCCGTAGTCGACGTACCGCGCCGGGAAACCGAGGTAAATATTTTTCGCCCGGTAGTAGGGGAGAATCTGGTTGACATAATATTGCGCCTCGGGAATCGGGCCTTCCCCTTCGGGGAAGTCGATCTCCCCCTCGTTCGTCCAGTGGAGGAAATCGTCCGAAACCGCCCGCGCGATCGCGCGGGCCCCATGCGCGAAGATCCGGTAGTAGAGAACGTACTTCTGCTCTTTCTCGGACCAGAAAGCGATGTTCTGCGTGTCGAACGCCCCGTCGGTGTAAACCGGCTTGTCGCTGATCGGCGTCCAGTGAATCCCGTCCGGCGACTGATAGGCGTACAGCCCCGACAGATCCATCGTGAAGCCGATCCCCTTGTACCGCGCCTCGGGGGCGGCGTTGGGGTTGGTGTCGATGAAGGGGGAGAAGTCGTGGCACTCGGCGTGACAGGCGGTCTCGTAAAGAATAATGTTATTCTCTTTCGATCCTTCCCACTCGAATTGGCCGACGTTGGGGCGGGTCCAATGGATGCCGTCCTCGCTTTCGTAGGTGACGATCACCAGGCGGTGCCCCTGCTGGACCCCGTTGTTGATCGACCACCCCTGAGCGTAGGCGCGGTAGATCTTCGCCTGATCGTCGTAGAGGATCGTCCAGTAACCGCAGTTGTTCCCCTCCCACGGCTTATCGCAGACAAACGCCAGTTCCTGCGGCACCGGCTGATGGACCAGGATCTGACAGTCGCTCATCGACGCGACCATCGTATCGTCCCAGAACACTTCGCGCTGGTCGCCGAGCGGATAGACCTCCTGCGCCGCGGCCGACACACAGGCCGCCAGACAAAATAACAACCCCAACAGTACACTTCGCGATTTCATCGAAATACCTCTTTTCTTCCAAAATTGCTCTTTATTCAAACTTCATCGAATACAAATCGGCCTCGTGCATGACAAACCGCAGCGAGACCGTCTTCCCCGCCAGGGACGATACATCGGTGCTGCCGTTCCACGAGCAGCGCCAGTCGAGCGTGTCGCCGAAGAACATGTCGCACTCCTCCAACGTGAACCCGGGGATCGGGTTTCCCGCCTCATCGAGGAACTCCATCTTCACAAAACCGGCCGCGGAAGTGCCGAGGTTCAGCGACAGTTCCTTCCCCGTGAAGGTGAAGGGGCGCGTGGTCATCTCGCCGATTTTGTTCTTGGCGTGGACCGAGCCGAAGCCGTCGATCCGCAGCGTGTAGCGCCGCAGCCGCGAGACCTCTCCGGTAAGACACGATTCCGGCGCGTAGAGCGACAGCTCCCTCGGGCAGTCGTCCCGGGTCGAGTCGGTCTCGACCACCGACCAGGCGAGGTAGTTGTCGCCGTACGACCAGTTGCCCGCCGTCTTAAGCCCCGGCGAAAGGAACGCCTCGTTCGACCGGCGGAAATGAATCCCGTCGCGGCTGGTGATATAGACCGAGTCGGTCGCCACCGTGCCGACACGCTGCGCCTGTTTCATTCGCTCCTGACGGCTCTCCCACTCGGGCAGGTACTCGGTCGCCCGGATCAGACCGTTATCGACGTAGCGCGCCGGAAAACCGAGATAAATATTCGGCGCCCGATAGTAGGGGAGAATCTGATTGACATAATCCTGCGCCCCTTCCGTCGGCTCCTCCCCCTCGGGAAAGAGAATCGGCCCTTCGTTGGTCCAGTGAAGGTAGTCGTCGGAGACTGCCCGGGCGATGATCCGGATTCCGTTGTACCCCCCCTCCGAGAAGATCCGGTAGTAGAGGATGTACTTTTGTTCCTTCTCGGACCAGAAGGTGATGTTCTGCGTGTCGAACGCCCCGTCGGTGTAGACCGGCTTGTCGCTGATCGGCGTCCAGTGAAGCCCGTCCGGCGACTGATAGGCGTACAGCCCCGACAGATCCATCGTGAAGCCGATCGCCTTATACCGCGCCTCGGGCTTGGCGTTGGGGCTCGTGTCGATGAAGGGGGAGAAGTCGTGGCACTCGGCGTGACTGGCGGTCTCGAAAAGAATGATGTTATTGTCTTTCGATCCCTCCCATTCGAACCGCCCGACGTTGGGACGGGTCCAATGGACCCCGTCGACACTTTCGTAGGTGACGATCACTAAACGATGCCCTTTTTGCCCCCCGCTGTCGAACGAAACGCCCTGGGCGTAGGCGCGGTAGATCTTCGCCTGATCGTCGTAGAGAACCGTCCAGTAGCCGCAGTTGTTCCCCTCCCACGGCTTATCGCACGTGACGGCGACCTCCCGCGGCACCGGCTGATGGACCAGGATCTGACAGTCGCTCATCGACGCGATCATCGTGTCGTCCCAGAACACTTCGCGGTCGGCCCCCAGCGGATAAACCTCCTGCGCCGCGGCTGTCACGGCAAACATCAGGGCCAACAACAGTCCCCACAGTACGTTTCGCAAACTCATTGAAAAACTCTTCCGGACTTTCTGTTTACTCAAACTTCATCGAATACAAATCGGCCTCGCGCATGACAAACCGCAGCGAGACCGTCTTCCCCGCCAGGGACGATACATCGGTGCTCCCGTTCCACGAGCAGCGCCAGTCGAGCGTGTCGCCGAAGAACATGTCGCACTGGTCCAAGGTGAACCCGGGGATCGGGTTTCCCTCTTCATCGAGGAACTCCATCTTCACAAAACCGGCCGCGGAAGTGCCGAGGTTCAGCGACAGTTCCTTCCCCGTGAAGGTGAACGGGCGGGTGGTCATCTCGCCGATGGTGTTCTTCGCGTGGACCGAACCGAAGCCGTCGATCCGAAGGGTGTAGCGCCGCGCGTACGCGGTCATTTCGGCCCACGACATTTCCGTCGCGAAGAACGACAGCTCGCGGGGACAGTCGTCCCGAAGCGAATCGGTCTCGATCATCGTCCAGGCGATGTAATTGTCGCCGTAGACCCAGTTGTTCTTCGTCTTAAGCCCCGGCGGCAGGAACGCCTCGTTCGAGCGGCGGAAGTGGAACCCGTCGCGGCTGGTGATATAGACCGAGTCGGTCACCGCCGTGCCGTAGCGGGGGTGCTGCGTCATTCGTTCCTGACGGAAGTCCCACTCCGGCAAAAACTCGGTCGCGCGCAAAAGCCCGTTATCGACATAGCGCGCCGGAAAACCGATGTAGATGTGCGGCGCCCGATAGTAGGGGCGGATCTGGTTGGTATAGTATTGCGCCTCGAATACCGGGCCCTCCCCTTCGGGGAAGGCAATTTCCCCCTCGTTGGTCCAGTGGAGGTAGTCGTCCGAGACCGCCCGACAGATCAGGCGGGTTCCGTTATAGCCCCCTTCCGAGAAGATGCGGTAGTAAAGGATGTACTTTTGTTCCTTCTCGGACCAGAAGGTGATATTCTGCGTGTCGAACATCCCCTCGGTGTAGACCTGCTTGTCACTGATCGGCGTCCAGTGAAGCCCGTCCGGCGACTGGTAGGCGAAAAGACCCTCGCTTCCCAGCGCCAGGCCGACCGTCTTATACCGCGCCTCCGGCTTGGCGTTGGGGTTCGTGTCGATGAAGGGAGAGAAATCATGGAACTCGGAGTGATCGGCGGCCTCGAACATAACGATATTGTTATCCTTCGACCCCTCCCACTCGAACAGACCGAGATTGGGGCGGGTCCAATGGATCCCGTCCTGGCTTTCGTAGGTCGTGATCACCGCGCGGTGCTCATCCTGCACCCTGCCGTTGATCGATCGGGCCTTCACGTAGGCGCGGTAGATTTTCGCTTGGTCGTCGTAGAGGAACGTCCAGTAGGCGCAGCCGTTCCCCTCCCACGGCTTATCGAACGTAATGGCGGCCTCCTGGGGGACCGGCTGATGGACCAATATCTGACAGTCGCTCATCGACGCGACCATCGTGTCGTCGCAGAACAGCTCGCGCCGGTCGCCGAGGGGATAGACCTCCTGCGCCATGACGGGCGCGCAGGCCAGCAGGCCAAAAAACAGCCCCGACAGAATACTTCTTAAACTCATTGAGTACCCTTTCTTATTTTATATTTTATCTTGGGAGGTGAAGCGCCGGCGGCCTCTTACTCCTCGAACTTCATCGAATACAAATCGGCCTCGCGCATGACAAACCGCAGCGAGACCGTCTTCCCCGCCAGGGACGATACATCGGTGCTGCCGTTCCACGAGCAGCGCCAGTCGAGCGTGTCGCCGAAGAACATGTCGCACTCCTCCAGCGTGAACCCGGGAATCGGGTTTCCCTCTTCATCGAGGAATTCCATCTTCACGAACCCCGCCGCGGAAGTGCCGAGGTTCAGCGACAGTTCCTTCCCCGTGAAGGTAAACGGCCGCGTCGTCATCTCGCCGATGGCGTTCTTCGCGTGGACCGAGCCGAAGCCGTCGATCCGAAGGGTATAGCGGCGCATCCTCGAGACCGTTCCGGTGAAAGATGATTCCTTGGCCAGGAGCGTCAGTTCCCTCGGCGAGTCGTCCCGAAGCGAGTCGGTCTCGATCACCGTCCGGGCGAGGTAGTTATCGCCGTACGCCCAGTTGTCCTTCGTCTTGAGCCCCGGCGGGAGAAACGCCTCGTTCGACCGGCGGAAACGCTTTCCGTCGCGGCTGGTGATATAGACCGAGTCGGTCACCGCCGTGCCGTAGCGCGGCGACAAGGCCATTCGCTCCTGACGGCGATCCCACTGAGGCAGATATTCGGTCGCCCGCGTCAGACCGTTGTCGACATAGCGTGCCGGGAGACCGATATAGATATTCTTCGCCCGATAGTAGGGGAGAATCTGATTAGTATAATATTCCGTCCCCGGAACCGGACCCTCCCCCTCGGGGAAAACGATCTCCCCCTCGTTGGTCCAGTGGAGAAAATCGTCCGAAACCGCCCGGGCGATCGTGCGGGCTCCCGAAAACCCTCCTTCGGTGAAGATCCGGTAGTAGAGGACATACTTCTGTTCTTTCTCGGACCAGAAGGCGACGTTCTGCGTATCGAACGTCCCGTCCGTATAGACCGCCTCGGTGCTCATCGGCGTCCAGCGCAGTCCGTCCGGCGACTGATAGGCGAACAGTCCCCCGCCGACAAAGGAGGTGCCGATCGCCTTATACCGGGCCTCCGGCTTGGCGTTGGGGTTCGTGTCGATGAAGGGGGAGAAGTCATGGCACGCCTCATGATTGGCCGCCTCGTAGAGCGTGATATTATTCTCCTTCGAGCCCTCCCATTCGAATTGTCCCAGGTTGGGGCGCTTCCAATGAATACCGTCTTCGCTTTCGAAGGTAATGATCACCAGACGATGTTCCCGCTGGACTCCGTTGCCGGCCGTCCATCCCTGCGCGTAGGCACGGTATATCTTCGCCTGGTCGTCGTAGAGGATCGTCCAGTAGTTGCAGCTGTTCCCCTCCCACGGCTTGTCGCACGTGATGGCGACCTCTTGCGGTACCGGCTGATGGACCAGGATCTCACAGCCGCTCATCGACGCGATCATCGTCTCGTCGCAGAACAGCTCGCGGTCAGACCCCAGCGGATAGACCTCCTGCGCCATGGCTGCCGCGCAGGCCAGCAGACACAAAAACAGCCCCAACAGGATTCTTCGCGAACTCATTGAATACCTCTCATGCTTCATCTTGGGAGGGGATGCTCCGGCGGCCGCTTACTCCTCAAATTTCATCGAATACAAATCGGCCTCGCGCATGACAAACCGCAGCGAGACCGTCTTCCCCGCCAGGGACGATACATCGGTGCTGCCCTTCCACGAGCAGCGCCAGTCGAGCGTGTCGCCGAAGAACATGTCGCACTCCTCCAGCGTGAAGCCGGGGATCGGATTGCCCGATGCGTCAAGGAATTCCATCTTCACGAAACCGGCCGCGGCGGTACCCAGGTTGAGCGAAAGCTCCTTCCCGGTGAAAGTAAACGGGCGCGTGGTCATCTCGCCGATTTTGTTCTTCGCGTGGACCGAGCCGAAACCGTCGATCCGCAGGGTATAGCGGCGCGCGCATGAAGCCGTTCCGGCCCATACCCTCTCGGTCGCGAAGAACGACAGCTCGCGGGGACAGTCGTCCCGAAGCGAATCGGTCTCGAACATCGTCCAGCCGATGTAATTGTCGCCGTAGGCCCAGTTGTCCTTCGTCTTAAGACCCGGCGAAAGGAACGCCTCGTTCGACCGGCGGAAATGAATCCCGTCGCGGCTGGTGATATAGACCGAGTCGGTCACCGCCGTCCCGAGGCGCTGTGCCTGCGAAATGCGTTTCTGACGGAAATCCCACTCCGGCAAAAATTCGGTCGCGCGGATCAGCTCGTTATCGACGTAGCGCGCCGGAAAACCGATGTAAATATTCGGCGCCCGATAGTAGGGGCGAATCCCGTTGGTATAGTATTGCGCCTCGAAAACCGGCCCCTCCCCCTCGGGGAAGATCAGTGTTCCCTCGTTCGTCCAGTGGATATAGTCGTCCGAGACCGCTCGGGAGATCATACGGGTTCCGTTGTATCCCCCTTCCGAGAAGATACGGTAGTAGAGGATGTACTTTTGTTCTTTCTCGGACCAGAAGGTGATGTTCTGCGTGTCGAACGCCCCGTCGGTGTAGACCGGCTCGTCGCTCATCGGCGTCCAGTGGATCCCGTCCGGCGACTGATAGGCGTACAGACCCTTGAGCCCCATCGAAAGACCGACCGCCTTATACCGGGCCTCCGGCTTGGCGTTGGGGTTCGTATCGATGAAGGGGGAGAAATCGTGACAGTCGGTATGATCGACCGCCTCGTTAATGACGACGTTGTTATCGGTCGACCCCTCTTTTTCGAACAGGCCGAGATTGGGGCGCTTCCAGTGGATCCCGTCCTCGCTCTCGTAGGTCGTGATCACGATGCCGTGCCCCTCTACCTCTCCGTTGTTGATCGACCACGCCTTCGCGTAGGCGCGGAAGATCTTCGCCTGGTCGTCGTAAAGAACGGTCCAGTAGCCGCAGTTGTTCCCCTCCCACGGCTTATCGCACATGATGGCGACCTCCTGGGGGACCGGCTGATGAACCAGGATCTGACAGTCGCTCATCGACGCGATCATCGTGTCGTCACAGAACAGCTCGCGGTCGGCCCCCAGCGGGAAGACCTCCTGCGCGGCGGCCGACAGACAGACCGTCAGACCCAATAACAGCCCCAACAGCATATTTCGCGAATTCATCGTTTACCTCTTTGCTCAGTTTATCTTGGGGTGAAACTTTATCGGTGGATTTTACTCCTCGAACTTCATCGAATACAAATCGGCCTCGCGCATGACAAACCGCAGCGAGACCGTCTTCCCCGCCAGGGAAGAAACGTCGGCACTCCCGTTCCACGAACAGCGCCAGTCGAGTGTGTCGCCGAAGAACATATCGCACTGGTCCAGCGTGAACCCAGGGATTGGTTCTCCTGTCTCATCGAGGAACTCCATCTTCACGAACCCCGCCGCGGAAGTGCCGAGGTTCAGCGACAGTTCCTTCCCCGTGAAGGTGAACGGGCGGGTGACCATCTCGCCGATGGTGTTCTTCGCGTGGACCGAGCCGAAGCCGTCGATCCGAAGCGTGAAGCGCCGCAGGTGAGAAGCCGTCCCGGTGAAATACGACTCGGTCGCGTAGAGCGACAGCTCCCTCGGGCAGTCGTCCCGAAGCGAATCGGTCTCGATCATCGTCCAGGCGAGGTAATTATCGCCGTAGACCCAATTGTCCTTTGTCTTAAGCCCGGGCGACAGAAACGCGTCGTTCGACCGGCGGAAATGTGTCCCGTCGCGGCTGGTGATATAGACCAGGTCGGTCACCGCCGTCCCATAGCGCAGCGCCTGGGAAATCCGTTCCTGACGGCGATCCCACTCGGGAAGAAACTCGGTCGCGCGGATCAGCCCGTTATCGATGTAACGGGTCGGAAAACCGATGCAGATATTTTTCGCCCGATAGTAGGGATGAATCTGGTTGGTATAATATTGCGCCTCGGGGACCGGTCCCTCCCCCTCGGGGAAAACAATCGGCCCCTCGTTCGTCCAGTGGAGGTAATCGTCCGAAACCGCCCGGGCGATCATGCGGGTTCCCTCGAAGCCCCCTTCCGAGAAGACGCGGTAGTAGAGAATGTACTTTTGCTCTTTCTCGGACCAGAAGGTGATATTCTGCGTGTCGAACGCCCCGTCGGTGTAGACCGGCTCGTCGCTGATCGGCGTCCAATGAATGCCGTCCGGCGACTGGTAGGCGAAAAGCCCTTTGAGCCCGAACGAAAGACCGACCGCCTTGTACCGGGCCTGCGGCTTGGCGTTGGGGTTGGTGTCGATGAAGGGGGAGAAGTCGTGGCACTCGGTGTGATCGGCGGCCTCATAAAGGACAATATTATTCTCCTTCGACCCATCAGACTCGAACAGGCCAAGGTTGGGGCGCGTCCAATGAATGCCGTCTTCACTTTCGTAGAGGGTGACCACCAGCCGATGCCCATCCTGCGCCCCGTTGTTGATCGACCACGCCTTCGCGTAGGCGCGATACAGGCCCGCCTGGTCATCGTAGAGGATCGTCCAGTAACCGCAGGCGTTCCCCTCCCACGGCTTGTCGCACTTGATCGCGATCTCTTGGGGGACCGGCTGATGGACCAGGATCTGACAGTCGCTCATCGACGCGATCATGGTCTCGTCGCAAAACAGCTCGCGCTGGTCGCCGAGCGGATAAACCTCCTGCGCCGCGGCCGACACACAGGCCGTCAGACCCAACAACAGTCCCAACAGCATATTTCGCAAATTCATCGTTTACCTCTTTGTTTAGTTTATCTTGGGGTGAAAGCAAGCTGTGGGTTTTACTCCTCAAACTTCATCGAATACAAATCGGCCTCGCGCATGACGAAACGAAGCGAGACCGTCTTCCCCGCCAGCGCGGAAACATCGGTGCTCCCGTTCCACGAGCAGCGCCAATCGAGCGTATCGCCGAAGAACATGTCGCACTCATCCAGCGTGAACCCGGGGATCGGATTGCCCTCTTCGTCGAGGAATTCCATCTTCACGAACCCGGCCGCGGAAGTGCCCAGATTGAGCGACAGTTCTTTCCCCGTGAAGGTGAAGGGGCGGGTGACCATTTCGCCGATGGTGTTCTTCGCGTGAACCGAACCGAAGCCGTCGATCCGAAGCGTATAGCGGCGCAGCAGCGTTATCGTCCCGGTGAAGTACGATTCGGTCGAGTAAAGCGACAGCTCCCTTGGGCAGTCGTCCCGCAGCGAGTCGGTTTCGATCACCGTCCAGGCGAGATAGTTATCACCATAGACCCAGTTGTCTTTTGTCTTCAGTCCCGGTGAAAGGAACGCCTCGTTCGACCGGCGGAAGTGCATCCCGTCGCGGCTGGTGATATAGACCGAATCGGTCACCGCCGTCCCATAGCGGGACTCTTGCGTCATGCGTTCCCGGCGGCGGTCCCACTCCGGCAGATATTCACTGGCCCGCAGAAGTCCGTTGTCGACATACCGCGCCGGAAGGCCGAGATAGACATTCGGCGCCCGGTAGTAGGGAAGAATCCCATTGGTATAATATTGCACCTCCGTCACCGGGCCTTCCCCTTCGGGGAAAACAAGAGGCCCCTCGTTCGTCCAGTGGAGGTAATCGTCCGAGACAGCGCGGGCGATCATGCGGGTTCCCGAGTAGCCCCCTTCCGAGAAGATGCGGTAGTAGAGGATATACTTTTGTTCCTTCTCGGACCAGAAGGTGATATTCTGCGTGTCGAACGCCCCGTCGGTATAGACCGGCTCGGTGCTCATCGGCGTCCAGTGGATGCCGTCCGGCGACTGATAGGCGAACAGCCCCTTCATATCCACGGTGAAACCGACCGCCTTATAGCGGGCTTCGGGCGTGGCGTTGGGACTGGTGTCGATGAAAGGGGACAGATCGGTAAACTCGGCGTGACTGGCGGTCTCGTAAAGTATGATATTGTTCTGGTTCGATCCCTCCCATTCGTGCAGCCCGAGATTGGGACGGGTCCAGTGGATACCGTCCTGACTTTCGTAGGTGACAATCACCAGGCGATGCCCCTCATGTACCCCGTTGTTGATCGCCCACGCGTGCGCGTAGGCGCGGTAAATCTTCGCTTGGTCATCGTAGAGAATCGTCCAGCAGCCGCAGCCGTTCCCCTCCCACGGCTGATCGCACGTGATGGCGACCTCCTGCGGCACCGGCTGATGGACCAGGATCTGACAGTCGGACATCGCGGCGATCATCGTGTCGTCACAGAACAGCTCACGGTCGGCCCCCAGCGGGAAGACCTCCTGCGCCGCGGCCGACACACAAACCATCAGGCCAAATAACAGCCCCAACAGCAGACGTCGCGAATTCATCGAAATACCTCTTCTCGGGGTAAAATCACTGTTCAAACTTCATCGAATACAAATCGGCCTCGCGCATGACAAAGCGCAGCGAGACAGTCTTCCCCGCCAGCGGCGAAACATCGGTACTCCCGTTCCACGAGCAGCGCCAGTCGAGCGTGTCGCCGAAGAACATATCGCACTCGTCCAGGGTAAAACCAGGGATCGGGTTGCCCCCTTCATCGAGGAACTCCATCTTCACGAAACCGGCCGCGGCGGTGCCGAGATTAAGCGAGAGCTCTTTGCCCGTGAAGGTAAACGGGCGGGTAACCATTTCGCCGATTTTGTTCATCGCGTGGACCGAGCCGAAGCCGTCTATCCGCAGCGTAAAGCGGCGCATCCCCGAGGCCGTCCCCGTGAAGTACGACTCCGTCGCGTAAAGGGAGAGCTCCCGCGGGCAATCGTCCCGCAGCGAGTCGGTCTCGATCGCCGTCCAGGCGAGGTAGTTATCGCCGTAGACCCAGTTGTCTTTCGTCTTGAGCCCCGGGGAAAGGAACGCCTCGTTCGACCGGCGGAAATGCTTTCCGTCGCGGCTGGTGATATAGACCGCGTCAGTCACCGCCGTTCCGTAGCGGGGAGACAGCGTCATGCGTTCCTGGCGGCGGTCCCACTCCGACAGAAATTCGGTCGCGCGGATCAGTCCGTTGTCGACGTACCGCGCCGGGAAACCGATGCAGACGTTCTTCGCCCGGTAATAGGGACGAATCCCGTTGGTATAATATTGCGCTTCGGGAACCGGCCCCTCCCCCTCGGGGAAAACAATAGGCCCCTCGTTCGTCCAGTGCAGGTAATCGTCCGAGACCGCCCGGGCGATCATGCGGGTTCCGTTGTACCCCCCCTCCGAGAAGATGCGGTAGTAGAGAATGTATTTTTGTTCTTTCTCGGACCAAAAGGTAATATTCTGCGTGTCGAACGCCCCGTCGGTGTAGACCGGCTCGCTGCTGGCCGGCGTCCAGTGGATACCGTCCGGCGACTGATAGGCGAACAGCCCCTGGAATCCCAACGAACGGCCGACCGCCTTATACCGGGCCTCCGGCTTGGCGTTGGGGTTCGTGTCGATGAAGGGGGAGAAGTCGTGGCACTCGGTCTGATCGGCAGCCTCGAACAGGATGATATTGTTATCCTTCAACCCCTCCCATTCGAACAGGCCGATGTTGGGGCAGGTCCAATGAATGCCGTCTTCACTTTCGTAGGTGACGATTACCGGCCGATGGGGCGGATGTACCCCGTCCCCCTGCGAGCACCCCACGGCGTAGGCGCGATAGATCTTCGCCTGGTCGTCGTAAAGAAATGTCCAGTAGTTGCAGCAGTTCCCTTCCCACGGTTTGTCGCAGGTAAACGCCAGCTCCTGCGGCACCGGCTGATGAACCAGGATCTGACAGTCGCTCATCGCTGCGATCATCGTGTCGTCACAGAACAGCTCGCGGTCGGCCCCCAGCGGGAAGACCTCCTGCGCCGAAGCCGACACAAGAAGCGCCAGTCCCAAAGAAAGACTCAAACACGCCGATAGAAATCTCATCGAAATACCTGTTCTTTTGTCAGTCAGCGTTTAAGCGAGGAACTCACTCCTCAAACTTCATCGAGTACAGATCGGCCTCGCGCATGACAAAGCGAAGCGAAACCGTCTTTCCCGCCAGGGAGGATACATCGGTGCTGCCGTTCCACGAACAACGCCAGTCGAGCGTGTCGCCGAAGAACATATCGCACTCCTCCAGCGTGAAACCGGGAATCGGCTCTCCCGATGCGTCAAGGAACTCCATCTTCACGAACCCGGCCGCGGCGGTGCCCAGGTTGAGCGACAGCTCTTTCCCCGTAAAGGAGAATGGGCGCGTGGTCATTTCGCCGATGGTGTTCTTCGCGTGGACCGAACCGAAGCCGTCGATCCGCAGCGTACAGCGGCGCATTCTCGAAAACGTTCCCGTGAAAGCCGATTCCTTCGCGAAGAGCGACAGCTCCCGCGGGCAGTCGTCCCGCAGCGAGTCGGTCTCGATCACCGTCCAGGCGAGGTTGTTATCGCCGTACGACCAATTGTCCTTCGTCTTAAGCCCCGGCGAAAGGAACGCCTCGTTCGACCGGCGAAAGTGCCGCCCGTCGCGGCTGGTGATATAGACCGAGTCGGTCACTGCCGTCCCGTAGCGCGGCGCCTGGGTCATTCGTTCCTGACGGCGGTCCCACTCCGGCAGATATTCTGTCGCGCGGGTCAGACCGTTATCGACGTAGCGCGACGGAAAACCGATATAGATATTCGGCGCCCGATAGTGGGGACGAATCTGATTGACATAGTACTGTGCCTCGTGAACCGGCCCTTCCCCTTCGGGGAAGACTAAAGGCCCCTCGTTCGTCCAGTGGAGGTAGTCGTCCGAAACGGCGCGGGCGATCATGCGGGTTCCGTTGTAGCCCCCTTCCGAGAAGATCCGGTAGTAGAGAACGTACTTTTGTTCTTTCTCGGACCAGAAGGTGATGTTCTGCGTGTCGAACGCCCCGTCGGTATAGACCGGCTCCTCGCTGGTCGGCGTCCAATGGATTCCGTCCGGTGACTGGTAGGCGAACAGGCCTTTGAGCCCCATCGAAAGGCCGATCGCTTTATACCGGGCCTCGGGTTTGGCGCTGGGGTTGGTATCGATGAAGGGAGAGAAATCATGACAATCGGTGTGATCGGCGGCCTCGAGCATGATGATGTTGTTATCCTTCGATCCCTCCCACTCGAACAGACCGAGATTGGGGCGTGTCCAATGGATCCCGTCCTCGCTCTGGTAGGTCGTGACCGCCAGACGGTGGGGCTGATGGACCCCGTCTCCGACGGTCCACCCATGGGAGTAGGCGCGGTAAATTTTCGCCTGATCATCGTAGAGGACCGTCCAGTAGTTACAGGCGTTCCCCTCCCATGGTTTGTCGCAATCGACGGCGATCTCTCGCGGCACCGGCTGATGGACCAGGATCTGACAGTCGCTCATCGCCGCGATCATCGTCTCGTCGCAGAACAGTTCGCGGTCCGATCCCAGCGGGACGACCTCCTGCGCCGCGGCCGACACACAAATCGTCAGGCCCCAAAGCAGCCCCAAACACGCCGATAGAAATCTCATCGAAATACCTGTTCTTTTGTCAGTCAGCATTTAATCGGGGGAATTTACTCCTCAAACTTCATCGAGTACAAATCGGCCTCGCGCATGACAAAGCGCAGCGAGACCGTCTTCCCCGCAAGCGACGAAACATCAGTGCTCCCGTTCCACGAGCAGCGCCAATCAAGCGTGTCGCCGAAGAACATATCGCACTCATCCAGGGTGAACCCGGGGATCGGGTTGCCCGATGCGTCAAGGAACTCCATCTTCACGAAACCGGCCGCGGCGGTGCCCAGGTTGAGCGACAGCTCCTTCCCCGTGAAGGTGAAGGGGCGCGTGGTCATTTCGCCAATTTTGTTCTTGGCGTGGACCGAACCAAAGCCGTCGATCCGCAGCGTGAAGCGGCGCAGGTGAGAAGTGGTCCCGGTAAACGCCATTTCCGTCGCGAAGAGCGACAGTTCCCTCGGGCAGTCGTCCCGCAGCGAGTCGGTCTCGACTACCGTCCAGGCGAGGTAGTTATCGCCGTAGACCCAGTTGTTCTTCGTCTTGAGCCCCGGGGAAAGAAACGCCTCGTTCGACCGGCGGAAGTGAACCCCGTCGCGGCTGGTGATGTAGACCGAGTCGGTCACCGCCGTCCCGTAGCGGGGCGAGACGGTCATACGTTCCTGGCGGCGGTCCCACTCCGGCAGAAATTCGGTCGCTCGGATCAGCCCATTGTCGACGTACCGCGCCGGAAAACCGATATAGACATTCTTCGCCCGATAGTAGGGGAGAATCTGGTTGACATAATATTGCGCTTCCATCACCGGACCCTCTCCCTCGGGGAAAACAATAGGCCCCTCGTTCGTCCAGTGGAGATAGTCGTCCGAGACGGCCCGAGCAATGATGCGGGCTCCCGAAAACCTCTCTCCCGAGTAGATCCGGTAGTAAAGGATGTACTTTTGCTCCTTCTCGGACCAGAAGGTGATATTCTGCGTGTCGAACATCCCCTTGGTGTAGACCGCCTCATCGCTGATCGGCGTCCAGTGGATACCGTCCGGCGACTGATAGGCGAACAGACCCCCGCCGACAAATGAAGTGCCGATCGCCTTATACCGGGCTTCCGGCTTGGCGTTGGGGTTCGTGTCAATGAAGGGGGAAAAGTCGTGGCACGCCTCGTGATTGGCCGCCTCGAAGAGGACGATGTTATTCTCCTTCGACCCCTCCCACTCAAAGAACCCCAGATTGGGGCGGGTCCAATGGATCCCGTCCTGACTCTCGTAGGTCGTGATCACCAGACGATGCCCCTGCTGCGCCCCGTTATCGATCGACCACGCCTTCGCGTAGGCACGGTAGATCTTCGCCTGGTCGTCGTAGAGGACCGTCCAGTAACCGCAGTTGTTCCCCTCCCACGGCTTATCGCAATCGATGGCGAGCTCCTGGGGGACCGGCTGATGAACCAGGATCTGACAGTCGCTCATCGACGCGATCATCGTGTCGTCGCAAAACAGCTCGCGGTCGGATCCCAGCGGGACGACCTCCTGCGCCGCGGCCGACACACAAACCATCAGGCCAAATAACAGCCCCAACAGCAGACGTCGCGAATTCATCGAAATACCTTCTTCTCGGGGTAAAACTCACTTCTCAAACTTCATCGAATACAAATCGGCCTCGCGCATGACAAACCGCAGCGAGACCGTCTTCCCTGCCAGAGACGATACATCGGTGCTGCCGTTCCACGAGCAGCGCCAGTCGAGCGTGTCGCCGAAGAACATGTCACACTCCTCCAGGGTGAACCCGGGAATCGGGTTGCCCGATGCGTCAAGGAACTCCATCTTCACGAACCCGGCCGCGGCCGTGCCGAGGTTCAGCGACAGCTCCTTCCCATCGAAGGTAAACGGGCGGGTGACCATCTCGCCGATGGTGTTCTTCGCGTGGACCGACCCGAAACCGTCGATCCGCAGCGTGTAACGGCGCAGGGGCGAGGCCGTCCCGGTGAAGTACGATTCGGTAGAGTAAAGCGACAGCTCCCGCGGGCAGTCGTCCCGAAGCGAGTCGGTCTCGATCACCGTCCAGGCGAGGTAGTTGTCGCCGTACGCCCAGTTGTCCTTGGTCTTAAGCCCCGGCGGCAAAAACGCCTCGTTCGACCGGCGGAAGTGCAGTCCGTCGCGGCTGGTGATATAGACCGAGTCGGTAACCACCGTCCCGAAACGTGTTTCCTGCGTCATCCGTTCCTGACGGAGGTCCCACCCGGGGAGATACTCGGTCGCCCGCATCAGCCCATTGTCAATGTAGCGCGCCGGAAAACCGATGTAGATATTCGGCGCCCGATAGTAGGGGCGAATGCCGTTGGTATAATATTGCGCCTCGGGAACCGGCCCCTCTCCCTCGGGGAAGTCGAGTTCCCCCTCGTTCGTCCAGTGCAGATAGTCGTCCGAGACCGCGCGGGCGATGCGCCGCGCGTCGCGAGGATTGATTCGGTAGTAGAGAATGTACTTTTGTTCTTTCTCGGACCAGAAGGTGATGTTTTGTGTGTCGAACGCCCCGTCGGTGTAGACCGGCTTGTCGCTCATCGGCGTCCAGTGGATGCCGTCCGGCGACTGGTAGGCGAAGAGCCCCTCTTTCCTCGTCAGGCCGATCCCCTTGTACCGGGCCTCGGGTTTGGCGTTGGGGTTGGTGTCGATGAAGGGGGAGAAGTCGTGGCACTCGGTGTGAATGGGGGTCTCGTTGATGATGATATTGTTTTCCTTCGAACCCTCCCACTCGAACAGGCCGAGATTGGGGCGGGTCCAGTGGATCCCATCCTCGCTTTCGTAAGTCGTGATCACCAGGGGATGGGACGGATGCACCCCGTCGGCCTGTGACCATCCTTGAGCGTACGCCCGATACAGCCGCGCCTGGTCGTCGTAAAGAACGGTCCAGTAGCCGCAGCTGTTCCCCTCCCACGGCTTATCGCACGTGATGGCGACCTCCTGCGGCACCGGCTGATGGACCAGGATCTGACAGTCGGTCATCGCGGCGATCATCGTGTCGTCGCAAAACAGCTCGCGGTCGGATCCCAGCGGGAAGACCTCCTGCGCCGAAGCCGAGACGCAAATCATCAGACCCAAAAACAGCCCCAAACACGCCGATAAAAATCTCATCGAAATACCTGTTTTTCCGTCCGTTAAAACTTCAGCGGAGAAAACTACTCCTCAAACTTCATCGAGTACAAATCGGCCTCGCGCATGACGAAACGCAGCGAGACCGTCTTCCCCGCCAGGGACGATACATCGGTGCTGCCGTTCCACGCGCAGCGCCAGTCGAGCGTGTCGCCGAAGAACATGTCGCACTGGTCCAACGTGAAGCCGGGGATCGGATTGCCCGCTTCATCGAGGAATTCCATCTTCACAAACCCGGCCGCGGCCGTCCCGAGATTAAGCGACAGTTCCTTCCCCGTGAAGGTGAACGGGCGCGTGGTCATCTCGCCGACTTTGTTCTTCGCGTGAACCGAGCCGAAGCCGTCGATCCGCAGCGTATAGCGGCGCAGCAGCGAAGTCGTTCCGGTGAACGACATTTCGGAGGCGAAGAGCGACAGTTCCCTCGGGCAGTCGTCCCGAAGCGAGTCGGTCTCGATCATCGTCCAGGCAATACCGTTATCGCCGTAGACCCAGTTGTTCTTCGTCTTGAGCCCCGGCGGGAGAAACGCCTCGTTCGAGCGGCGGAAATGAACCCCGTCCCGGCTCGTGATATAGGGCGCATCGGTCACCGCCGTGCCGTAGCGCGGCGCCTGGGTCATTCGTTCCTGACGGTGGTCCCACTCCGGCAGAAATTCCGTCGCGCGGATCAGCCCATTATCGACATAGCGGGTCGGAAAACCGATATAGATATTCTTTGCCCGGTAGTAGGGCCGAATCTGATTGGTATAGTATTGCGCCTCGGGAACCGGCCCTTCCCCTTCGGGGAAGACCAAAGGTCCCTCGTTCGTCCAATGGAGGTAATCGTCCGAAACCGCCCGGGCGATCATACGGGTTCCATTGAAGCCCCCCTCCGAGAAGATACGGTAGTAGAGAATGTACTTTTGTTCTTTCTCGGACCAGAAGGTGATGTTCTGCGTGTCGAACGCCCCGTCAGTATAAACCGGCTTGTCGCTGATCGGCGTCCAGTGGATACCGTCCGGCGACTGATAGGCGTACAGCCCCGACAGATCCATCGTAAAGCCGACCGCCTTATAGCGGGCTTCCGGCTTGGCGTTGGGGTTCGTGTCGATGAAGGGGGAGAAGTCGTGGCACTCGGCGTGATTGGCGGTCTGGTTGAGGACAATGTTATTCTCCTTTGATCCCTCCCACTCGAAAAACCCCAGATTGGGGCGGGTCCAATGGATCCCGTCCTCACTCTCGTAGGTCGTGATCACCAGACGATGCCCCTGCTGCGCCCCGTTATTGATCGACCACGCCTTCGCGTAGGCGCGATAGATCTTCGCCTGGTCGTCATAGAGAATCGTCCAATAGCCGCAGTTGTTCCCCTCCCACGGCTTATCGCAGACAAACGCCAGCTCCTGCGGCACCGGGTGATGGACTCGAATCTCGCAGTCGGTCATCGAAGCGACCATCGTATCGTCCCAGAACACTTCACGCTGGTCGCCCAGCGGATAGACCTCCTGCGCCGCGGCCGACAGACAAGCCGACAAACCGAACAACAGACCCAACAGAACAGTTCGCAAACTCATTGAACGCCTTTTCCTGTATTGATATTCAGTGGGGTGAAACGCCGGCGGCGGTTCTTATTCCTCAAACTTCATCGAGTACAAATCGGCCTCGCGCATGACAAAGCGAAGCGAGACCGTCTTTCCCGCCAGGGAAGAAACATCGGTGCTGCCGTTCCAAGAACAGCGCCAATCGAGCGTATCGCCGAAGAACATGTCGCACTCCTCCAGGGTAAACCCGGGGATCGGCTCTCCCGCCTCGTCGAGAAATTCCATCTTCACGAACCCCGCCGCGGCCGTACCGACATTAAGCGACAGTTCCTTCCCGGAAAAGGTAAACGGGCGCGTGACCATCTCGCCGATGGTGTTCTTCGCGTGGACCGAGCCGAAGCCGTCGATCCGCAGCGTGAAGCGGCGCATCCTCGAAACCGTCCCCGTGAAGGACGACTCGGTCGCGTAGAGGGAAAGCTCCCTCGGGCAGTCGTCCCGCAGAGAATCGGTCTCGATCACCGTCCAGGCGAGGTAGTTGTCGCCGTACGCCCAGTTGTCCTTGGTCTTAAGCCCCGGCGAAAGGAACGCCTCGTTCGACCGGCGGAAATGCTTTCCGTCGCGGCTGGTGATATAGACCGAGTCGGTCACCGCCGTCCCGTAACGCCGCTCCTGTGTCATCCTTTCCTGACGGCGGTCCCACTGGGGAAGAGATTCGGTCGCGCGCTGAAGACCGTTGTCGACGTAGCGCGCCGGAAAACCGATGTAGACGTTCGGCGCCCGATAGTAGGGGCGAATCTGATTGACATAATATTGCGCCTCGGGAACCGGGCCTTCCCCCTCGGGGAAGACTAAAGGCCCCTCGTTCGTCCAATGAAGGTAATCGTCCGAAACGGCGCGGGCGATCATGCGTGTCCCCGAGTACCCCCCTTCCGAGAAGATCCGGTAGTAGAGGATGTACTTTTGTTCTTTCTCGGACCAGAAGGTGATGTTCTGCGTGTCGAACGCCCCGTCGGTGTAGACCGGCTCGGTGCTCATCGGCGTCCAATGCAGCCCGTCCGGCGACTGGTAGGCGAAGAGCCCCTTGGAATCCATCCCCTTGCCGATCCCCTTGTACCGCGCCTCGGGTTTGGCGTTGGGGTTCGTGTCGATGAAGGGGGAGAAGTCGTGGCACTCGGCGTGAATGGCGGTCTCGTTGAGGATGATGTTATTGTCTTTTGAACCCTCCCATTCGAACTGCCCGATGTTGGGGCGGGTCCAATGGATGCCGTCCTCGCTTTCGAAGGTCATGATCACCAGCGGATGGGACGGATGGACCCCGTCCCCCTGTGCCCACCCCTGTGCGTACGCCCGATACAGGCGCGCCTGATCGTCGTAAAGAACGGTCCAGTAGCCGCAGCTGTTCCCCTCCCATGGCTGATCGCACGTGATGGCGATCTCCTGCGGCACCGGCTGATGGACCAGGATCTGACAGTCGCTCATCGACGCGACCATCGTATCGTCACAGAAAAGCTCCCGATCGGAGCCGAGGGGGAAGACCTCCTGCGCCGGCAGCGACGCGGCGGCCAATGTGAACAGCGCCGCGGAAAGAAACAGGCGCGGGGATAACTTAACGGGCGGTTTCATGGTTCAAAATTCCTCACGGCTGCGCGCTTCATGCTGAAAACGGGAAACAGCCCGCCACGTCCGTTTTGGGCTCTCTTAACTCTAGATTTTAGCGGGGCGGGGAGCGATTTTCAACGGCTTCAGGCCGGGGACAGCGCGGCGCGCCGGCAAGTTGCGCCGGGCCGCGCCGGAAGGTAAAATGGTTCTTTGCGGCCGGCAGACGGCGCGTCCCCTCACCATCCACAACGCCACAACAACGACATAACGAGGATTTGATGAAACACCAATCGATCGCCCGGGTGATTCTTCCGATTCTTTGCTGCTTTGCCCTGGCCGCCGCGGCTTCGGCCGATGAACCGTATCCGCGGCAGCGGCTCCTGCGCGACTGGCTCTATCAGGACGCCGGCACGCTGGCGGTCGACGACTATTTCACCGACACAGGCGGGGCCGAGAAAGAATCGGCGCTGGTTCAAAAGGTCCTGGATGATTTGGAGGCGTTCGACAGCCCGGCCCGCGACGCGCTCGCTTCACGCCTGGACGACCTGCGAACCCGGGGGGTGAATGCCGCCGACGAAGCGTGGAAGGCACTCTACATCGACGCTTGTACGGAACGCCGACGCGAGCGTCTTCGTGTCTTCGACGACTTCCCGCGCGAGTATATCTTCGCCAAGCACTTTGTCTTCGGCGACGCCCAGGCGATGTTCGCGATGACCGACCATCTGACCGACGCCATCTTCCGCGAGAAGGGGGGCGACTACCGGATGGGCTCGTCGCTGGAGAAACTCCGGATCGAGCCGGACGGAACGGTTCGCACCGAAACGCTCCTAAACGACCCGACCGGCGTGGTTCGCGACCCGTGCGTCTCGTACGACGGGAAGACCCTCGCCTTTTCGATGCGCAAAACCGACGCCGAGGGAGGGGACGATTTTCACCTCTACACGATGGATCTGGCCACCGGCGAGTTCCGGCAGATCACCTTCGGCCCCGGCACCGCCGATATGGAACCGGAGTGGCTGCCGGACGGAAATCTGATCTTCACCTCGACCCGCTGCGTGCAGTCGGCCCCCTGCTGGTGGTCGAGCGTCTGCAACCTCTACACCTGCGACGCGCGGGGACGGTACATTCGCCGGCTCGGCTATGACCATGGGCATACGGTCTTTCCGCACATGACCGGCGACGGCCGGGTGATCTATACCCGCTGGGAATATTCTGACCGACACGCCGGCTATCTGCACAGTCTGTTTGTGATGAATCCCGACGGAACGAACCAGACCGAGTTCTATGGGAATAACTCACAGTTCCCCGCGGCGATTCTGCACGCCCGCTCGGTCCCCGGATCGACGAAGGTCTTCGCCATCTCGGGGGCGCACCATATCGACCAGCGGGGGAAGCTGATCGTCATCGACCGCAAGGAAGGGACCGAGGCGGGGGTGGGGATTCAATATATGGCCCCGCTGCGCCCCTATCCGGTTGAGGAGGGGGTGGGAACCGCCGGCGGCAACGTTATTCACGGCACCGACGGGGAACAGTTCCAATATCCGTGGCCGCTGGATGAGGAAAATTTCCTCGTCTCGTATATGCCCGAGGGGGGGCCGATACGCGGGCTAAAAGGGATCAAAGGAGATAAAAAAGGCAGCCCGCCGTTCGGCATCTACTGGATGAACGCCGACGGCGAGCGTGAGCTGCTGGTCTACGACCCGGTGATCTCCTCGGGACAGACGGTGGCGCTGCAGGCGCGCGAAAAACCGATCGCGCGCGTTTCCCAGGTCGACGAGACAAAAACGACCGGGACCTTCTACGTACAGGATGTCTACTACGGCCCCGGCATGGAGGGAGTCGAGCGGGGGACGGCGAAGAAGATTCGGGTCGTCGCCCTCGATTACCGCGCCAAGGGGACCGTCGCGCTGGGCCTTCATCCGTGGGGAGGGCACCAGACCTCGCCGTGCGCCATCAATAACGGCTGCTACGATGTTCGTCATGTCCTGGGGACCGCCGATGTCGAGGAGGACGGAAGCTGTTCGTTCGAGGTTCCCGCGCGGGTGCCGGTCTTTTTCCAGATGCTCGACGAAAAAGGGCAAATGATCCAGAATATGCGCAGCTGGGCGGTCGTTCTCCCGGGAGAGACCTTCTCGTGCATCGGCTGTCATGAGGATAAAAACTCGACCTATTCCAGCGAGCGCCCCGCGACGATCGCCAGCGGCAAGCCGGCGCAAAAACTCACCCCCTTCTTCGCCCCGGGCGAGGAACCGGTTCAGGAGATGGAGCGGTTCCTGTCCGACGACGAGAAAGAGGCGATGGCGTACCTGGGGACCAACGCGCCGCAGGGAATGGATGTTCCGACCGGCTTTTCGTATGTTCGCGAGGTCCAGCCGATTTGGGACCGGCACTGCGTCTGCTGCCACGCCGGCGGGAAGAACCCCGACAAGAAAGATGTCCCGCTGTCGCTGCTCGGGGACGACCGGCCGATCACCAACGACGAGATCTATAACCGGGCCAAATGGCGGCTGACGAAGCGTCCCTACGGCTTCGGCAAAACGCAGGGGACGCCGGGGCGCATGTTCACCGAGTCGTACATCAACCTGACCGACTTCGGGTATAACGCGAAGATCCCTAAATCGACCCACGCCGATATCGCTCAGGCGAAGGAAGACCCGGTCTATCTGGACTATTTCGGCGGGGATATCAACAATGTCCCGAACCCGAACCGCGACGGCTACAGCGCCGACGAGTACGCGGGCAAAGGGATCATCAACTGGCTGCACGTCTCGTCGCTTTGTGCGATGCTCCCCCCCTACTCTTACGGCTCGAGCTCCAGCCCGCTGATGAACTATCTGGAGCCGTCGCACTACGGCGTGCGGCTCTCGCAAAAAGAAAAAGAAACCGTCGCCTGCTGGATCGATTTGAACGTCCCGTTCTGCGGCAGCTGGATGGAGCGCAATATCTGGGACCAGCTTCGGCACGATGTCCACTCGGGGCTCACCCCGTGGTATGTCTATCGGGATAAGATGCGGGAGATTTACCTTTATTTCGAGGCGAAGCGGCTTAAGAACGCCGAGGTCGAAACCGCCAATCTCGTAAAGTACCGCGAGCACCTCGCCGACGGTACCGACTTTGGAATCGATGCCTTCCCGCGGTATAACTTCGGCAGCCAGGAAACACAAAAAGCGTTTGTCGAGTACCTCGACAGTCTCCCGCGGACCGTTCCGATCTTCGGCCGGGCCGAGGGGGTCTGCGCCAACGGCGGCTCGAACGTCGTCGGGAATCCGGTCCGCAATCTGGCGGTTAACCCCGACGCCTACGCCTACCATCTGCGAAGCTACCCCCGCGCCACATCGAACGCGCACCAGCAGTATCGGCCGGAGTACTCCCCGGTTTGCGCGATCGACGGAAAGACCGACGGGGAACATTTCTGGCGGCCGGGCCGCCGGACCGATTCGGCGCTGACGATCGAATTCGGCCGCCCCGTCGAGATCGACCGCGCGGTGCTCACCCTCCATCTGGACGAGAACCAGACGAAGACGTGGGAATCGGCGGCGCTGGAATTTGCCGACGGCTCGACGATCGATCTGACGCTGGCCGCCACCGATCAGCCGCAGGAGTTTTCGTTCCCGAAGGTAACGACCGACCGTGTCACGCTCAAGAACCTCTCCGAGCGCTTCCCCCTGGGGGACAACGGCGTGGCGGAATTGGAGATCTGGGGGAAAGACGCGCCGCAATAATTCTTCTGACACAAAACCCAACGACTCTGGAACCGTACCATGACCAAAATCACGAAACTTCTGATCGCTTGCTTCTTTTTAACCGCCGCGGGCCTGACGGCCGATGAGCCGGCGGTCGATCCGCTCGCCCCGCCCCCGATCCTCCGGCCGGTTCCCGAGAAGTACGCCGACTCGCAGCGCCGCTGGCAGGGGATCTCCTCGCTGGAGACCGACGGCGATTCCCGGCTTTGGGTCTGCTGGTACTCCGGCGGCGTGACCGAAGGGGGAGAGAACTATGTCCTGCTGGCGGTCAGCAATGATCTGGGGGATACCTGGTCCGAGCCGCTTTTGGCGATCGACCCTCCGGGGGTGGTGCGCGCCTTCGATCCGGCGATCTGGCTCGACCCGACCGGACGGCTGTGGCTCTTTTGGGCTCAGGGGGAGGAACTCCCCCCGTCGTCAGAATCGTATATCTGGGACGGGCGCGCCGGGGTCTGGGCGATCACCACCGACAACCCCGAGGCGGGGGAAGACGCCGTTTGGTCCCAGCCGCGGCGCATCTGCGACGGCATTATGATGGGAAAGCCGATTGTCGACGCGCGCGGCCGCTATCTTTTCCCCGTGGCGCTTTGGCTGTTTAAGGGGAAGTACACCGTCCCCGACGAACAGGCCGGTGTCGCGCTGTGGGCCTCGGAAGATCAGGGGAAGACCTTCTCTTTCTTAGGCCGTTCGAAGGTCGAAAAGAATGTCTCGCTCTTCCATGAGCAGAATATCGTCGAGATGAAGGACGGCTCCTTGAAGATGTTCGCCCGTACCAAATACGGCATCGGCGAAACCGTCTCGCGCGACGGCGGCCTCACCTGGACCGATCTGGCCCCTTCGGCGATCAAGCATACCTCCAGCCGTTTCTTTGTGCGCCGCTTAAAAAGCGGCCGGCTGCTGCTGGTCAAAAACGGGCCGATCGACAGCGATGTCGGCCGCTCCCGCATGATGGCGTTTCTAAGCGATGACGACGGCGCCACCTGGAGCGGCGGCCTGGTCCTCGACGAACGGGACAAAGTCTCGTACCCCGACGGGAACCAAAACGCCGACGGCATTATCTGCGTGACCTACGATCACCATCGTTACGGCGATCGCCAGATTATGGCCGCCCGTTTCACCGAAGAAGATATCCTGGCGGGGAAAATTGTCTCGGAACGCTCGAAGCTGAAGATTTTGGTCAATCAGGCGGCCGGTCCTTCCCCGAATTAAAACCACTCTGCAGAAAGAACAATAAGCAATGAAGATCACGAAATGGCTCCTGGCGTCCCTTTGTCTGGCCGCCGCGCTGTGCGCCGGAAGGTGCGCCGCGGACGATCCGCTGGTGCCTCCGCCGATCCTTCGGCCGGTCCCCGAGAAGTACGCCGACTCGCAGCGCCGCTGGCAGGGGATCCCCTCGCTGGAGGCGACCTCCGACTCCCGCATTTGGATCTGCTGGTACTCCGGCGGCCGGACCGAGGATGAAGAGAACTACATTTTGCTGGTGACCAGCCCCGACCGGGGGGAAACTTGGTCGAAGCCGATCTTCGCCATCGACCCGCCGGGGATGGTCCGCGCCTTCGACGCCTCGATGTGGCTCGACCCGAACGGGCGGTTCTGGCTCTTCTGGTCGCAGGGGGAGCAGGACTACTCGGGGGAAAAACGGGAATGGGACGGGCGCGTCGGCGTGTGGGCGATCACCACCGACAACCCCGAAGCGGGAGAGGACGCCGTCTGGTCCGAGCCGCGCCGCATCTGTGACGGGATCATGATGTGCAAGCCGATCGTCGATTCCCGCGGCCGGTATCTCCTGCCGGTCTCGATCTGGCGGATCTCGGGGAAGTATCAGCACCTGGTCCCCCCCGAGCGGATCGGCGCCTCGCTGTGGTGCTCGGAAGATCAAGGGAAGACGTTCTCCTTCCTCGGCCGTTCGTGGGCCGATAAAGAGGTCTCGGAGTACGACGAACATAATATCGTCGAAATGAAGGACGGTTCCTTGAAGATGTTCGCCCGCACCAAATACGGCATCGGCGAGTCGGTCTCGCGTGACGGCGGCGTCACCTGGCCCGACCTGACCCCCTCCCCCATTAAGCACACCTCCAGCCGCTTCTTCGTCCGCCGCCTCCGCTCGGGCCGACTGATTTTGGTGAAGAACGGCCCGATCGACAGCGATGTCGGCCGCACCCGCATGATGGCCTTCTTGAGCGATGATGACGGCGCCACCTGGAGCGACGGGCTGGTCATCGACGAGCGGACCAACGTCTCGTACCCCGACGGGAACCAGACCGAAGACGGCACCATCTTCCTGACCTACGACCACGACCGTTACGGCCAGCGCGAGATTATGGCCGCCCGCATTACCGAAGAGGATATCTTAGCGGGCAAAATCGTCACCGAGGGATCGAAGCTGAAGATCCGGGTCAACCAGGCCACGGGAGAGCGGTCGTGGTAACACGGTTCGCTTATCCGGTTGGATAAAAAAACGGAGGGAATCCCTCCGTTTTTTCGGTATGCCCACGGGAACAGGCCCCTTAATCGGCCTTGACGGCCGTCGTTCCGCCGCCGCGAAGCGACAGATCCAGCGGCGGGTTCTCTTTCCACGTCCCCCCCGTGAAATCGGGGAACGGGATCGGCTGAGAACCGTGTGTCGCCGACCACAAGCTCAGCGGGGTGATCGCGCTCCAGGCGGCCGCGTCGTAGGCGGTGATATCCAGCGGCAGCCCGTTGCGCAGGCAATCGATCAGCCGATAATCGCAGATATAATCCATCCCCCCGTGGCCGCCGAACTTCAGCGCGTTTTCCTGCTGGGTCTTGATCAATTCCGGCGTGTATTGCTCCTCCAGTTCCCTCATCCGCTCTTCACCGACCGGTTCGTCGCCGAAATAAATGCGCCCGGGGAGCGGGTATTTCTGGACATAACCGTCCAGCCCGCTTAACTCGTGGATTCGGGAATAGGGCCGCAGCGAGGTTTGTCCCCACTGAACCTGAAGCCCCTTGCCGCCGACCGTTCGAACGAGGGAGATATTGAGATTGCTCGAGAAGGTCTTTCCGACAAACTGCTTGTGGTACTGTTTCCCCTCTTTAAGGACTTCCTCGAATTTCTTGCGCAGGACAAAATCGTCGGTCTCCATCGAGACAAGGTAGTCGGGACGGTCGCCGGCGTTGATCCGCATCGCCTTGCAGATCGGGCCGAAGCCGTGCGTCGGGTAGCGGTTCCCCTTCTCCAGGACGCTCATGATCGTCCGATAGGGTCCCGCTTTTTTCGAAAACGGCGGCATCGGCTCGTCGAAGACCCGCGAGATCGGGCTGATATAGTGAATATACGCCCCCGCGCCGTAGACCAGTTCGCCGAAGACCCCCTGCAACGCCATATTCGTCGTCATCGCCTCGAAGAAGTCGTAGCAGCAGTTCTCCAGCAGCGCGCAGTGCCGCTTCGTCCGCTCCGACGTCTCGACCACCCTCCAGCAGTCGGCCAGCGTGAAGGCCAGGGGAACTTCCGTCGCCGCGTGCTTGCCCGCTTCCATCGCGCCGCAGGCCATCTCGGCGTGCCACCACTGCGGCGTGGTGACGATCACCAGGTCGAGGTCATCCCGGGCGACCAAGTCCCGCCACGAATCTTCCGAGGCGTAATACTCCGCCGGCGGCGGATAATTGATGCTGGCGAAATAGTCCCGCGCCTGTGTGATCGGGTATTCGTAACAGTCGCCGATCGCCCGGATTTCGACCCCCTCGATCTTCGACAGCCGCCGGATGGAGGCGAGCCCCCGATTCCCCATCCCGATATAGCCGACCCGAAGATTCTCAATCGGCGGCGCCGCGAAGCGGGCCAGATTAAATTGGCACTTGTGATCTTGGTTGATCAGGCGCGTCTGGTCCACGTCGTCGCGCAGACGCTCTTCGCTTCCGTAGACGGCCATTGTTTTCCAAAGAATCGGAAGGCCGGCCGCCGCCTTTAAAAAATCACGCCTTGCTTTTTCCATGGTTTTCCAACCTTCTTTCGCTGATGGTGCCGCCGGGCAATTTCAAAGAACACAGAATGTTCGCGCCCCGATGTTTTAATCCGCCTTGACCTTTGTCGTTCCGCCGCCTCGCAGCGACAGATCCAGCGGCGGGTTCTCTTTCCACGTTCCCCCGGTGAAATCGGGGAACGGGATCGGCTGCGAGCCGTGTGTCGCCGACCACAAGCTCAGCGGCGTTACTGCGCTCCAGGCGGCCGCGTCGTAGGCGGTGATATCCAGCGGCAGCCCGTTGCGCAGACAATCAACCAATCGATAATCGCAGATGAAATCCATCCCTCCGTGGCCGCCGAACCGGATCGCGTCTTCCTGAAGGGTCTTGATCAATTCCGGCGTGTATTGCTCCTCCAGTTCCCTCATCCGATCTTCACCGACCGGCTCGTCGCCAAAGTAAATGCGTCCCGGAAGGGGGTATTTCTGCACGTAGCCGTCCAGCCCGCTTAACTCGTGCATTCGGGAGTAGGGCCGCCGCGATGTTTGCCCCCATTGAATCTGAAGCCCCTTGCCGCCGACCGTTCGAACAAGGGAAATATTGAGATTGCTCGAGAAGGTCCTTCCGGCAAACTGCTTGTGGTACTCGTTCCCCTGTTTGAGGATTTCCTCGAATCCCTTTTTCAGGACAAAATCATCGGTCTCCATCGAGACCAGATAGTCGGGGCGGTCCCCGGCGTTGATCCGCATCGCCTTGCAGACCGGGCCGAAACCGTGCGTCGGATAGCGGTTTCCCTTTTCCATGTGACTTAAAGCCAGCCGATAGGGGCCCACTTTTTTCGAAAACGGCGGCATCGGCTCCTCAAAGATGACCGACAGCGGGAAATAGTGCAGATACGCCCCCGCGCCGTAGACCATTTCGCCGAAGACCCCCTGAAGCGCCATATTAACGGTCAGCGCCTCGAAAAAGTCGTAGCAGCAGTTCTCCAGCATCGCGCAGTGACGCTGGGTGCGCTCGGCCGTCTCGACCACCCGCCAGCAGTCGGCCAGCGTGTAGGCCAGCGGCACTTCCGTCGCCGCGTGTTTGCCCGCTTCCATCGCGCCGCAGGCCATCTCGGCGTGCCACCACTGCGGCGTGGTGACGATCACCAAATCGAGATCGTCCCGGGCGACTAAATCCTGCCAGGTATCTTCCGAGGCGTAATACTCCGCCGGCGGCCGGCAGCCGATGCCGGCCAGATAATCTCTCGCCCGCGCGATCGGGTATTCGTAGCAGTCGGCGATCGCCCGGATTTCGACCCCCTCCATCTTCGCCAGGCGCTGCATCGAGGCGAAACCGCGATTCCCCATGCCGATGTAGCCGACACGAAGATTCTCCATCGCCGGCGCCGCGTATCGAGCCAGGTTAAACCGGCACTTGTGGTCTTGGTTGATCAGGCGCGTCTCCTCGACGTCGTCGCGCAGGGATCCTTCGTCGCCGTAGACGGCCATCGTTTTCCAAAGAATCGGAAGAGCGGCCGCGGCCTTTAAAAAATCACGCCTTGCTTTTTCCATTTTTTCCCAACCTTCTTTCGCTGAGACGGCCTGTCGGCCCCCTTGCCCGAGCGGGAAGCCCCGGCCCCCACGTCCGCATTATACACAACCGCGGAGGGGGGGTACACAGGCCGAGGCCCGCCGGGAAGGATCGATTACTCCTCGGTCAGGACCGCGTTCCATCCCCCTTCTCGGGCCATGTCGATCGTCACGGTCTGGCCGGCTCGAAACACCTCACGGGAAACCGCGAGCGCTTCGGCGTTTTCGTCCGAATCCGGCGCGTCGGTATACAGGTCCGCGTTCCAGGCCGTCCCCTCAGGGAGGAAATCGAGCGTCACATCGACCGAGCGCCGCGGCCCGGCGTTCATCGCCGAGAGATACCACATCCGGCCGCTGCGCCGCGCCATCACGATATAATCGCCGATTTCACCGGCCAGCGCGATAGTTTCATCCCAGCAGGCGGGAAGGTTCTTGAGCATCTGGGTCCCCGCTGCGTCGAGGTAATGTTCCGGCGTGTCACACAGCGTCATGAGCGGGGAATCGTAAATCACGCACTGCGCCAGGGCCAGGGCGCGCGTCCCCATCTGACAGGCATCGTTTGCCGCACCATTTTGCGCTTTGAACGTCTCGCGGTGGCGATTGAGGAATCCGCCCGGCGTGAAGTCCCCGGGACCGAGCAGATACCGGGTATAGGGGAGGGTCAGCGAATGGACCGGTGTCACCTGATCGCTCCATTTGTTGTACTCGTTTCCGAGAATGCCTTCCTGCGTGATAAAGTTCGGCCATGTCCGGTTCACGCCGCTCGGCGGATAGATGCCGTGAAAGTTGATCATCAGGTGATACTTGGCCGCCAGCCGCAGCGTCTTCGTGACCCACTCGACCATTTCCTGATCCTCCCGATCGAGAAAGTCGATTTTCAGTCCGGCCACGCCCTTGTCATGGTAGAACCGGAAGGCGCGCTCCTCGCCGCACGCCCTTAAATCGGCGCGGTACAGCCAGAGGAAAACCCCGACGCCCTTCTCCTTCGCGTAACGAAGCGCCTCGTCAATATCAAAGTCCTCGCGGCCGGAAAGAATATCGACCCGGCCGTCTTTCGGAAGATCGAGCAGTTCCCCCTCAAACATCACCTTTTCCCGTTTGACCCCTCGGGAGCCGTACCACGGGGCGTCGAGCGTCGTGTACGGCCATCCCATCCGGGCCGCCAGATCGACCTTCTCCTTAAAGTGTTCGATCGTCAGGTCACTGTTGCTGTGCGCCCACCAATCCCAGCTCGACGCGCCGGGCCGGATCCAATCGTCCTCGGCGATCGCGCAGGGGGGATTGAGATTGAGAATCACCCCGGAATTATTGACCAGATCGACCGCCGTTTTCCCCAGCAGGACCACCCGCCACGGCGTTTGAAGCGGCCAATTTCCCGCCGCCAGGTGACGGCCGTCTTTTCGCGGGGTGAATCCGACCGAAACGGCGTTTTCTCCCGGAACCGAACGCAAATGCGCCTTCGGCCAATCGGTGACGCCGGCTTCGGCCAGCGCCGCGCAGCCGAAACCTCCGGTCACGACCAGCGGAAAGGTGTATATTCCCTCCGCCGACAGTTCGCCGAGGCGCGTCTTCTCGTACCTGGCCTCGCTGGAAGTGTCCAGCTTCTTCACGTTTGCCGCCCAGCAGGTCAGATCCGAATCGAACCGGCAGCGGGTCTTTTCTTCGGTCAGAACCCAGTTCTCCCCTTCCACCGCGATGACGTATCGGAAAGCGAAACCGTCGTCATAGGCGCGCAGAACCACCGCGATCTGGCGATTCGGGGCCGTCGTTTCTTTGCAATAGACAGTCACCTCCGCCGCGCGGTCCCGAACGTCGCGGCTGCGCCCGAACCGATTTTCCCAACGGCTGTTGATCTGACGCGTCTCGGTCCTCAAAAGCGCCAGCGGGCCGTACGCCCCGTCCTCAAACGTCAGTCCCAGCGGCGAATCGATGAGAACCGCCCGGCCGCAGAAGTTCAGATCGAGCGAAATCTCCCCGTCGACCGTGACCACCCCTTCAACGAGTTTTTGCGGGGAATCGATCGTCACCTGCGCCCCCCGAGCGGACAGGGCAATAACCATCGCGCACAAAAAAGCCGCGAACATTCCGAATCGGTATTTCATCGAGATATTCTCCCTGTGAATACTTTTATCCATCGATAAAAAAACCGCGCGCTTTCGCGGCGCGCGGTTTACGCAAAGCCCCAGCGCTTTTTCAGCACCCGGCGAAATCGAGGTAGTCGTCGATCGCCTGGCTGTTCCCCGACATCGCCTTCTCGCAGTTCATGCGGACCAGCGGCATCCGGGTGGCGATCCAGTAACTGGCAACCTTCTTCTTGTAGTCGTTCTTGGCGGCCTGGCCGAGGAAGTAATGGCCGATCAAAATGACGACGCCGCTTTCGACCAGCTTGCGGGCGGAAAGATCGAGATAATCGCTCCCCATTCCCTTGACCTGGGCAATCGCCTCATCGAGCAGCGCGCGGGCGGCGATCAGCTTCGCCTTGAGTTCCTCCAGCTCGGCGGCCTCGTAGACAGTCGTCTCGAAACCGTCGAGGTAGCTCCCGAACGCGCCGCTGGTCAGACCGCGAATCGCGGCGACGACCTGCAGCTGGCTGGTCCCCTCGTAGATCGTGGTGATCCTCGCGTCACGCGCGTAGCGCTCGGCCGGGTAGTCTTTCATGTAGCCGCTGCCGCCCATCACCTGGATGGCGTCGTTCGCCACGCGGATCGACATCTCGCTGCAGTAGAACTTGCTCATCGGGGTGAGCATCGAGTTGAGCTTCTTGAGCTGGCGCGAGGTCTTTTTCATCTCTTTCGCCTCGGCAGGGTCGAGCGTATCGGCGGCGCGCTCCAGCAGGCGATTGGTGTTGTTCTCGATATCACACACGCGCGCGGTCTCGTAGGCCAGGGCGCGCCCCGCCTCGATCTGAATACGCATGTCGGAGATCATCTCGGCGACCGGGGCGAGCTTTTCGATCGGCGCGCCGAACTGCTCGCGCGAGGCGGCGTATTCGCGGGCCAGCCGCGAGGCGGCCTCGGCGACCCCGAGCGACTGGGCGGCGATCCCCAGACGCGCGCCGTTCATCAGCGCCATCACGTAGGTGATCAGGCCGCGCTGCCGCTCGCCGATGAGCTTGCACGGGGTATTGGTGAAGGTCATCTCGCAGGTCGGCGACCCGTGGATCCCGAGTTTGCTCTCGAGGTGGCGAATCTTCACGGTATCGTCGCGCTCGGCGATGAACAAGCTCAGCCCGCGGCCGTCGGCGATCTCGTGTTCGCTGCGGGCCAAAACAAGAAGGATCTCGCCGCAGCCGTTGGTGATGAACCGCTTCACACCGTTGAGCACCCACGAGCCGTCTTCCTTCTGATCGGCGCGCAGACGGACCGACTGAAGGTCGCTCCCCGCCTCCGGCTCGGTGAGCACCATCGCGCCGGTCACCTCGCCGGTGGCGAAGCGCGGGAGGGTGGCGTCCTTGATTTCGTCGGAGGCGAAGGCGTAGATCGTGTCGGCGATCCCCTGCAGACCGAACATATTCATAAACGAGCAGTCGGCGCGCGAGACAATCTCGGTCGCCATCGTGTAGATCAGCACCGGGCAGTTCAGACCGCCGTACTTGCGCGGCAGGGTGAACCCCATCAGATCGGCCTGAGCCAGGCGGTCGAGGTTCATCTGCACCAGCGGGTGGTACGTCACGGTCTGGTTTTCGTTGAGGGTATTCCCCTCGGCGTCGACCGTCTCGGCGTTCGGGAAGAGGGTCTCGGCCGCGATTTCGCCGGTCAGTTCCAGAACGCGGCGATAGTTGTCGATCACGTCGTCGAGCCCGCGCGGCAGGTAGTCGGCCTCGCCGTTCGGTGTCTGTCGCTCTTGAAGAGCCGCGAGCTCTTTGAGGTCAAAGTACTCAAAGAGGAACTGAATATCACGGTTATCCTGGAAAAAATTATTCATCGTTCGATACTTTCTCTCGTTCGACTCGGTTCGATTGTTTTACCTTTTTACTCCGCGCCGCGGGCGGCGACCGCCTTGATGATCATCGGGATGACCTCGTTCAGATCGCCGACGATCCCGTAGTGAGCGACCGAAAAGATCGGGGCGTCCGGGTCGGTATTGATCGCGATGATCTTCGCCGAATCTTCCATCCCCGCGCGATGCTGCACCGCGCCGCTGATGCCGCAGGCGATATACAGCGCCGGACGAACGGTGGTTCCGGTCTGACCGATCTGATGCTCGTGGCCGATGAACCCTCCGTCGACCGCCGCGCGGCTGGCGCCGACCGCACCGCCGAGCGCCTCGGCGAGCTTATAGATGAGCTGGAAATTCTCTTTGCTCCCGACCCCGGCGCCGCCGGCGACGATGATGCGGGCCCCCTTCAGGTTGAGGGTTTTCTTTTGAATCTCGCGCTTGATCACCTCGACGGCGAACGCGGTGTCGGCCAGCGCCGCCTCTTCGCGCACCACCTCGCCGGATCGGGCCGGATCGGGGTCGACCAGCGGGAGGACCCCCTCGCGGACGGTCGCCATCTGCGGCCATCCTTCGGGGTTGACGATCGTGGCGATGATATTGCCGCCGAACGCCGGACGGATCTGAAGCAGGAGGTTCTTATGAACCTCTTTGGTCTTCGCGTCGGGGACGTCGTCGATCTTCAGGTCGGTGCAGTCGGCCGTCAGGCCCGAGAGGGTCGCCGAGGCGATGCGCGGGGCGACGTCGCGTCCCAGCGGCGTGGCGCCGTACAGCACGATCTGCGGCGCGTACTTTTGAATCAGCCCGGTCACCATCTGCGCGTAGGGAGCGCTGGTGAAATAGCGCAGCCGCTGATCCTCGACGACATAGACCTTATCGACGCCGTAGGGGTAAAGTTTCGCGGCGAGCTTTTCGACATCGTCGCCCAAAAGGACGGCGCCGACTTTGACGCCGAGCCGATCGGCGAGCGCCCGGGCACGGCCGCACAGCTCGAAGACGACATCGTGGAGGGCGCCTTCTTCCTGCTCGGCAAAGATCCAGACTTCGCCTTCGAGATTCTTCCGCTGAGGTTGGTTCGTTTGATCTGCCATATTGATACTTCTGTTCGGAGAATGGGAATTTTATTTATTTCGTACTGTTGCGCGCCTTTAGCCAAGGGTCCGGTCGTCGATCAGCTCGCGCACCATCGCGCGGATACCCTCGGCGGTCGGCTCGATCGAGACGGAGCCCTCTTTGGTGAGGATGATCGACTGAATCTTATGGACCTTGGTCGGCGAACCGGCGAACCCGCAGCGCTGAAGATCGGCGCCGATATCGTCGAGCGACCAGGTTTCCAGCAGATCTCCCTTCTCTTTGGCCTCGGCCAGCTGCGGCGAGTCGGCGGGGAATTCCAGCGCGGTCCGCTTGAACTTATAGCGCATCATCCGCTTGGCGCGGCGCGGACGGGGGTTGTTCGCCGTATCGATCACGGTGACCAGGGCGGGAAGCCTCACGCGGACGACTTCCCAGCCGTTGCCGACATTGCGCTTTAACACGGCGGTGCCGTCCTTCACCTCGAGGATTTCTTCCAGATAAGTGACCTGAGGAAGGCCGAGTTTCTCGGCGCACTGAGGACCGACCTGGGCGGTGTCCCCGTCGATCGCCTGACGTCCGCAGAAGACAAAATCATAACCGCCGACGGTCTTCACAGCCTGGGCGAGAATGTAACTGGTCGCCAGGGTATCACTTCCGGCGGCCCGCCGATCACTGACGAGAATCGCGCGGTCGGCGCCGCGGTACAGGCAGTCGCGCAGCACATCGCCGGCCTTGGGGGGCCCCATCGAGATGACCGTCACGGTCCCGCCGAAACGGTCTTTGATCTCCAGGGCCGCCTCGAGGGCATGAAGATCTTCGGGGTTAAAAATCGCCGGCAAAGCGGCTCGATTGACGGTTCCGTCCTCTTTCATCGCGTCGCCCGTCACGTTGGCCGTGTCGGGAACCTGCTTGACCAAAACAATCGAATGATAACTCACGCGACCATCCTTAATGCTTATCGTTATCGTTTTCGTAATAGCGGCGCCTTAAACAACGCACTTTACCTAATTAGAAAAGTAGTAGCAGGTTTTCTAGATTATGTCAAGCGAAATCTTTACGGGGGTGGCCGCGTACCCCCCCGGCGGTTACTTACCCGCGGCAAATCACCTTTTCGCGGCGGTTACTTATTGCAGTAGTCGATGGCCCGGGCGATCTCGCTTTGCAGATTCCCGCGGCTGACAATTCGGTCGATGAAGCCGTGTTCGAGGAGAAACTCGCTGGTCTGGAACCCCTTGGGGAGCTCCATTTTGATCGTCGCTTTAATCGTCCGCGGCCCGGCGAAGCCGATCAGCGCCCGCGGCTCGGCGAAAATCAAATCGCCCAGCGAGGCGAAACTGGCGGCGACCCCTCCCATCGTCGGGTTGGTCAGCACCGAGATGAACAGCCCGCCGTTTTCCCGGAAGCGGGCCAGGGCGGCGGAGGTCTTCGCCATCTGCATCAGCGAGAGGATCCCCTCGTGCATACGGGCACCGCCCCCCGAACCGGAGACAATGACCAGCGGCAGACTGCCGGCCTGGGCGCGCTCGATGGCGCGGGTTAATTTTTCGCCGACGACCGAGCCCATGCTCCCCATAATGAAGCGCGAGTCGGTCACGCCGAAGGCGACCTTGCGGGCGCGGATACGACCCTGCCCGGTGATCACCGCGTCGTTCAGGCCGGTCGCCGCCTGGTCGTGGGCCAGACGCTCGGTGTAGCTCTTGCGGTCGCGAAACGCCAGCGGGTCGGCCGGGGTCAAATCGGCGTCCCATTCCTCGAAGGTCCCTTCGTCGAGCAGCTGAGCAATCCGCTCTTGAGCCGACAGCGGCCAGTGGTACTCGCACTCGGGGCAGACGTTCAGCCGCTTGAGCGCCTCCGGGCGAAAGATCGTCGCGCCGCAGCCGGGGCATTTGATCCACAGTCCCTCGGGGATGCTGCGTCGGTTTTCGGCGGATGGAGTCGGTTCGGACATATCGGTGATCCCTTCGGGTCGGTTCAGTACTGCTGCCGGGCCAGATCGCGCAGCCGGTTCATTCGTTCGGTATAGTTATCGGCACCAAAGACGGCGGTTCCGGCAACAAAAAGGTCGATTCCCGCCGCGGCGGCCGCGGCGACCGTATCCGGGCCGATCCCGCCGTCGATCGACAGAATGGTATCGCCGCGGACGGCCTTTGCCAGGGCGCGGACCTTATCGAGGACCTCGCTTTTAAACGCCTGCCCGCCGAACCCCGGCTGGACCGACATCGTCAAAACCAGGTCACACCAATCGAGATACGGGAGAACCGCCTCGACCGGAGTCCCCGGATTGAGAACCAGCCCCGGGGCGGCCCCCTTCGAGCGAATCGACTCCAGCAGCGCCTCCGGCTGCGGCACCGCCTCGATGTGGAACAAAAGCGTGTCGGCTCCCGCGTCGATGAACGGCTGGGCGTAGCGCGCCGGGTCGGAGATCATCAGGTGGACATCCAGCGGCAGCTTCGTCACCTTCCGCAGCGAGGCGACGACCGGCACCCCGATGCTGATATTGGGGACGAAATGACCATCCATCACGTCGACGTGCAAAACCTTGGCGCCGGCGTCCTCGACTCGGCGCACCTCATCGGCCAGGCGGGCGAAATCGGCGGCCAAAAGGGACGGCGCGATCAGCGGCCGCTGTTCTTTTAGGGAGCGGACCCAGTCGAACGATTTCATCGACGTGCTTTCTGAGAGTTCTTAAGTGTTCCTCACGCGCGGAAGGCGGCCTTAACCGAACGGCCGCGGACAAAACTCCGCGCTTTGGTCTTCGGCTTCTATTTTATGCTTTTTATCCCCTAAAATAAAGGGATGCTTCCCGTGAGAATGGGGACCCGCGGGGAAATGAGGAAAAATTTCCCCTTTGCCCCGCTTGACGGGGGGCCGGAAAAGCGTATACTCCTTGCCGTCTCACCCCGGGGGATTAGCTCAGTTGGGAGAGCGTCTGGCTGGCAGCCAGAAGGTCATCGGTTCGAGCCCGTTATCCTCCACTAGCTCCGTTTGCCAAGCCCGCCAAGTTCACAGATTTGGCGGGCTTGTTTCGTTTCCGGCCGCCTCTTTTTTAAACGCCGTCCGCCCTGTTCTTTTTTCACGATTCACCCTCCGCGTCTCGCGGAGCCCCGTTTCCGGGACCGCTTTTCCGCCCCCCCCGAAAGCTCTTTGGCCGCGGAAGCAGAACGGTCATTACCTTCCCCGCGGCAACACCCGACGATAAATCTGATTAGCCAGATTGCTAATCAGCCGCAGCCGCGCTATAATAACGGGGACGTATCGAAAACACCTTCGAAGGAGGGAGACGGAAGATATGGATACGGTGAAAACATTGAAGGCGCTGGCCAATGACACGAGACTGGAAATCGTACGCATGCTGCTCAAAAAGGCGATGTGCGTCCATGCCCTGGCACACCATTTCCACGTCTCCGAGCCGACCATCTGCGTGCATGTCCGCGTACTGCGGCAAGCGGGGCTCGTGACGGGGGAGCGGAAGGGTTACTTTGTCCACTATCACGCGAACCGGGAAGCGATACGGGCTCTGGCCGCCCGCTTCGCCGAATTGTCCGCGGTCGAACCGGCTCCCTGCCGAGACTGCCAGTGCCATACAAAGGGCAGCTGCCGCTGCCGCGCGAAAGGGAAACCGTGCCATGAGACACCATCTAAAGACCGCGGTTAAACTTCTGCTGCTTCTGGCCGCGGCGGGAGCCGCCTATTACCATTTCCGCCTGTCGCCCATCCCCGTCCAGACGACCTCCCCAAAAAGGCAGTCTCTGATGGAGACCGTGTTTGGTACGGGAACCCTGGAGGTGAAGTCCGTCGTCTCCATCAGCCCGAGAAATACCGGTCAGCTCGCGGAACTGTTCGCCGACCAGGGGGATACGGTCAAAGCGGGACAGACGCTCTGTACGATGGTGGCGGACGATTTGAAACAGCAGCTCAAGGTATCCGAGAACGAGCTGGAGGTAACCAGAGCGACGATCAAACGACTGGAGGCCGAAATCGCCTCCGCGCAGGCGACCTGCGACTACACCGAACTTGCCTTTCAGCGCAGTGAACACCTGTTCAAAGCGAACTTTGAGACGCAGGAGGACTTCGACAAACGAACCGAGGCTCGGAAAGTGGCCGCGTTCGCCCTTGAACGGGTACAGGCCCAAAAGAGCGAAGCGGAACTGACGATGGCTAAGCAGTCCGCTCAAATAGAATACAACCGGACAAAACTGGCGGAGACGACGCTGACCTCGCCCTTCGACGGGGTGGTCGTACGGCGCAACCGCGAATGCGGCGCGGTGGTCAATCCGGGGGTCTCTATCATGGAGGTCGCCGCGACCAATGAGATATGGGCCACGGTATGGGTTGACGAGACGACTGTCTCGAAGCTGAAGGTTGGGCAGAAGGCGCAGGTAGTCTTCCGATCGCAGCCGCAGCGGACTTATCCCGCCGCGGTGCGTCGTCTGTCCAGGGAGACAGACCGCGAGACGCGGGAGTTCCTGGTCGATCTCGCGCTGGAGGAGCTGCCGGAAAACTGGACGCTGGGACAGCGTCTGGAGGCCCATATTATGATTGGGGAACTGGAGGACAGAATCTGTGTGCCGACAAAGATGATTCGCTGGGAAAAGAACAGTCCCTTTGTTCTGGCGCTGGAGAACGGCAAAATTGTCAGGCGTGCGCTGGAACTCGGCCTTCAGACAAAGATGATGACGGAAATCGCGAAGGGACTCTCTCTGGAGGACAGACTCGTTCTCAGCCCGGATGAGCATCTGCCGCATATCGGACGAAAAGCGGAGGTGCACGGGCAATGAACCTCGCCCTCAAGGACATCCGCTTCAAGTTCGGGAGATTCCTGCTCACCACCTTCGGCATCAGTCTGCTGCTGATGGTCGTGATGGGCATGGGCGGCATCTACAGGGGGCTCATCCAAGAGGCCACGCTGATTATCGACCGCGCGGGCGCGGATATCTGGGTCGTCCAGAAACAGACCAAGGGCCCCTTCGCGGAAGTGTCGAGTCTGCCGCGCAACATGGAGTACCGCATTGCCGCGATAGAGGGCGTGGAATCGGCGTGCGCGTTTATCTCCCATACGGTCCAGCGCGATTTTCAGGGACGAGTCATCCGCATGACCATCCAAGGGCTGCCGGACGACGGACAATGGCTTCCCCTGCTCAAGGGGCGGCCCCTCCGCGAGAGTCATTTCGAGATGCTTGCCGACAAATCCGCGCAGCTTCCCCTCGGGACGCGGATCCGCCTTGGCAAGGACACCTACGAGGTAGTCGGCATCACAGGCCAGATGAACGCGCCGTCGGGTGACGCGATGGTTTTTGTCTCCCTCGACGACGCCTTGTCCATCAGGAACGACATACCCGCGGAGGGGATCCGCAGCGAGCGTGAGGCGCGGGTACGGCGTTTTGATGCTATGCCGTACGGCAGTACGTCGGCCGAACACGTGGAAATACTCCGAAGCGCGTCGAAACGTCCCGCGGCACTGCCGGGACGGCGCATCAGCGCTGTTCTTGTGAAGGTCCGCGAGGGGTGGAACAAGGAGGAGGTGCTTCGCCGCATCCGCGAGCTTCCCGATGTTTCGGCCTACACCGCCGACGAGCAGCGGCAAATCATGCTGGGCGGCTTCGTCGCGCGTTCGCGCCGCCAAATTCGGCTGTTCCGCACCATTCTGCTGATCGTCTCGACGGTAGTAATGACGCTGGTGCTTTTTATGCTTACGATGGACAAGGTCCATGACATCGCGATGCTGAAACTGCTCGGCGCCAGAAACGGGGTCATGATCGAGATGATTCTGACACAGGCGCTGCTGATTGGCTGTATCGCCTTCGGCGTCGCCCGCTTCCTTGGGCAGTGGGCCTATCCGCACTTCCCGCGCCGCGTCGTCCTTGTCGCCGCCGACCTGTGGCTTCTGTTCGGCATCGTCGTTGGTGTCTCGATCCTCGCCAGTGTGGCGGGCGTGGTGAAGGCGATGCTGACAGACGCGGGGGAGGTACTGTCATGAAACAAGCCCTCCTTGCCGAGAATCTCTGCAAGAGATACGGCCGAGGCGACACCGGCGTCACGGCTATGGATAACGTGGCTATTTCCCTGGACACAGGCGAGGTCGTGGCGCTGCTGGGCCCCTCGGGTGCCGGCAAGTCGACGCTGCTCACCGCGCTTGGCCTCATTCGGCCGCCCGACTCCGGACGCATCGTGATCGACGGGACGGTCGTCTTCGATAATGGTTACAAAACGGACGTGCGCGCGTTTCGCCGTTCCAATATCGGCTTCGTCTTCCAGAAGGCGAACCTGCTCCCATTCCTTACCGCTCGGGAAAATGTTCAGCTGCCCATGGAACTTGATGATATTTCCGGCGGCAAATCCCGCAGGCGGGCCATGGAGCTGCTGGAACAGTTCGGGATGGAGAACCGGCAGGGCTTCAAACCGTCCGAACTGTCGGGAGGGCAGCAGCAGCGCGTCGCCATTGCCAGGGCATTGGCCAACTGTCCGAAACTTCTTTTCGCCGACGAACCCACGGCGGCATTGGACAGCGTGATGGGCCGCAAAGTCATGGAGATGATGAAGCGCGTCGCTCATGACTTCCAAACATCCGTGCTGGTCGTCACACACGACACGCGCGCGCTCGACGTATTTGACCGAATCCTCCGCATGGAGGACGGCAAAATCGGGGAGAAATAAGTCTTTTTGGAGGTTACGCGGCGAGTGTCCTTTTGAGAAAAGTCTCCTGCCGTTCCTCCCGGGGGGAGCGAGATACCCCTCAAGAAAAACACGCGCCCCAGCCGACCCTTTGGGGGATCGATTGGGGCGTACTCTTTCTTTGGACGGACTGCCCTTCCAGAAAAGAGCGTTTACTCTTCGGAAGAATCTTTGTCGCTGTCGTGAGAGGCCTGCTTGTCGGCGTCTTTCATCGCGCCTTTGACACCGTCCTCGATGCCGTTGACACCCTTTTTGAACTCGGTCACGCTCTTGCCGAGGGAGCGCATCACGCTGGGAAGACGGTTGCCGAAAAGCAGCAGAGCGATGATCAGGACGATCATCAGCTGGACGGGACTCGGTGAGAACATAGGTGTATCCCTCTTTACATATCTTGTTTTTGCGTTGAATCGGCGCTTGAAAAAGCACCGGAGCTTTCAAGAGGAAAGCTCTTCCCCCACAGTCCTCCTATTTTATTCCAACGCCTGGCCATTGTCAAAGGGCTGGGGAGAAAAAACCGTTAAGAGCGGCAAAAACGGCCCTTCCCACGCGCCGAGGGCCTCCCCCCGGGGGGGTTATTCTTCCTCCCCTTCGGCGTCTCGGCGGTTCTTTTTTCCCGATTTGTCCGCTTCCAGCAGGTAGAGCGCCCCGTCGGGGAGAAGCCGCCGAACCTGTTCGGCCAGATCGACGATCTTCCTGACCGGAAGGGCGTCGGCCCGGGCGGTATCGCCCAGGGAAAGCGACGCCATCATCTCGTCGACCTGCTCCTTGCTCAGCCGCCCCTTCACGGCGCTGGAGAGGACCGAGCGCAAAAACTTGCGGCGGTGGAAGAACAGGGCGCGGACAAACTGGTTGAAGAACTTCAGGTCCGGTATCAGGGAGCGCTTCTGCGGGCTGTCGACAATCTGAATGATCGCCGAGTCGACCTTCGGCCGGGGCCAGAAGACCGACGGCGGCATGACGCGGACAATGCGCGGGTTGCCGATCGCCTGCATCCAGACCCCCAGCGCGCCGTAGGCGCTGGACCTGGGCTTAGCGACGATCCGATCGGCCAGCTCCTTTTGGATGGTGACGGTCATCGAGACCGGCGGGGTCTTCGTCAGACAGAGGTTCGACAGCAGCGGGGTCGCCACGGCGTAGGGAAGGTTGGCGCACAGCTTAAAGCGGCGGTTCTCCCCCTTGGCAAGCTCTTCGGCGACGGCATCGAGCACCTCGGGATTGAGGGTGTTTTTGTTCTTGAGGATATCGGCGAAGAGAAAACGGATATTCTCTCGGTCGCAGAGCTCCTGCTTCGCCATCTCGTGCATGATCGGATCGACCTCGACGGTCACCACTTCGGCGGCCTGCTCGGCCATCGCACCTGTGAGCGAACCGGTCCCGGTCCCGACCTCCAGAACGACGTCGTTTTGATCCAGCTCGGCGGTGTCGCGCAAAAGCCGCAGCAGGTTCAGGTCGATGAGGAAATTCTGCCCCAGCCGGCCGCGCGGGTGGATCCCGAGGGTCTCGAAACGCCGCATCAGGTAGGTGCGCGTCTGGTTATTGGACGATCCGGTCATTCCCACTCCTGGGCCTCAACGAGGCGCTGGACGTATTTGGCGAGGATATCGGTCTCGATATTGACGCGGTCGCCGACCTTCTTGCGGCCGAGGGTCGTCACCTTGAGGGTATAAGGAATCAGCGCGACGGAGAACAGCTCCGGCTCGCAGCGCACCAGCGTCAAGCTGACGCCGTCGACGGCGACCGATCCCTTGGACGCCATCTGGCGCGCCAGCTCTTTGGGGACGCGGAAGTAGTAATCCTGCCAGTCCCCCATATCGTCGACCTTCTCGAGGACCGCCTGGCCGTCGATATGGCCGCTGACAAAATGCCCGCCCAGCCGCGAGTCGACCTTCAGCGCCAGCTCAAGGTTCACCGGCGAGCCGCTTTTCAGTTCGCCGAGATTGGTTCGGGCCAGCGTCTCGGGACCGGCCTGGAAGGCAAAGGTATCCCCTTCTTTCTCGATGACGGTCAGACAGCAGCCGTTGACCGCGACCGAATCGGCCACGTCGACCTGCGGGGCAATCGCGGCGTCGCGAACGACGATCTTGCACCCCGGCGGTTCGGGGATGATGGCGGCGACTTCTCCGAGCGCCTCAACGATACCTGAAAACATCGGCGTGTTTCTCCTTTGAGAATGGTTTGCGTGACTTCTAACCGATTATGAACCACCTATAATCTTAATAGGAATTTCTCTTTTTTAAAGGGAACGGCCGCGGCGTTCTCGGCGCGGCCCGGCGTCCTTAAGTACGTTTAACGGTACCCTTAAGCGTATTGCCAACGCAATCAAAAAGACGATAATCGAAAGGACATTTTGAAGAAGTCCATCGGGGAAAAAACGCGATGAAAAAGATTCTGCAAAAGGCGTTCGATTCGGCGGTCAGCTTCCCTCCCCTCTCGGAGGTTGTTTTTGAGGGGGATTCGGTGGTGATCGTCCCCGACGCCTACATCGTCGAGCATGGGCATCTCCTCGCGGCGCTGGTCGAGCACCTACTGGAGGCCGGCTGCAAAGCCGGCGACCTGACCATTCTCTTAACCGCCGGGGAGTTCGAGCGCGAGACCCATTCCGGCCGCCTGCGGGCCCTTCTCCCCGAGAAGGTCCGCAGCGAGGAGATCTTCGAGGGGTTCTACCCCGCTCGGCCGAACGCCTGCGCGATGCTCGCGCAGGACGATGAGGGAAACCCGATCATGATGGCGCGCACCCTGGTCGAGGCCGATGTGGTTCTCCCGATCGAGCGCTACTATCCGGATCCGCCGCTGGGTCATTTCGGCTTTCTCAGCGCGCTGGTGCCGAGGTTCGCCGACAGCGATGTCCAGACGCGGTTCCAGTCGGCCGACAGCGACACAAAACGGGAAAAGATCGTTCATACGCTCGCCCCGGTCGTCGCCGACCTGGCCTACCGCCTCGGGACGGCGATGGCGATCGAGGTGATGATCGACGGTGACGGACAGGTTGAAGGGGCCGTCTTCGGCCGTGTCGACAAACTTCGCGAGAAGTACGCCCCGAAGGCGCCCCCGGCCGAAGAGACCCAGCCGCAGGGCAGCGACGCTCAGCCAAACGGCGGCACCGAGCAAAGCGGCGCCGACGATCAGCAAGGCGGCGCCGCCGGTCAGGGAACGGGAGAGCAGGGATGAGCAACACGCCCGCGGAAGTGGCCGCAAGGGTGGCCCGAGTGCGCGAGACGATCGCCGAGACGGCGCGCCGCTGCGGCCGTCGGCCCGAGGAGATCACCTTGATCGCCGTCACCAAGTACGCGGCCCCCGACGAGGGGTTCGTCGAGGCGCTGACCGAGGCGGGATGCTTCGATCTGGCCGAGAACCGCCCGCAAAAGCTCCGCGAAAAAATCGACGCGGTCCGGGACCAGCGGATCCGCTGGCACCTGATCGGAACACTCCAGAAAAACAAGGTCAAAATGGTCGTCGGCCGCGCGGCGCTGATCCACTCGGTCGACTCCCTGGCACTGGCCGAGGAGATCGCCCGGCTGGCCCCCCCTTCAGGGGTCGACGCGCTGGTTCAGGTCAAAATCTCCGGCGAGGAAACCAAGCACGGCCTTTCCCCCGAGGAAACGCTCGATACCGTCGGAAAGATTCTCACCCTGGCGCCGAAGCTGCGCGTGCGCGGCCTGATGGGAATGGCGGCCCTGGAGGGGCGCCCCGACGAAATCCACCGGCAGTTTGCCCTGCTGCGCCGGCTTCGAGATCAGTGCCGCGGCGCCTTTGGCGATGCCTTCGGCGGGGAGCTGTCGATGGGGATGAGCGACGATTACCCGATCGCCATCGAGGAGGGAGCGACGATGCTGCGGATCGGATCGGCGTTTTACGACTTCTCTTAAGACACGGGGAGATTACCTGACATAATGAGCCGACAGCCCGATATCATCGTGATCGAAACCGGCGGTTTGGCCCTCGGTTCTCTGGGGGCCTACGGCTGCGCCAGTGCCGAGACCCCCTCGTTCGACCGCCTGGCGTCGAACTCGGCGCTGTTCGACAGCCACTACGCCGCTTCGACCGACACGCGCGAGGTCGAGACGGCGCATCTGGGAAGCGCTCCTTCCGGCACGGGACCGACACTGGCCGAGGAACTGGCCGCCGCCGGTTACGAAACGGTTTATCTGAAGCAGGGGGACACAGGCGGCGAGCAGCGTGGCTTCGGTTTCGAGCGGGTTCTTCGTTTCCCGGCGGGGCAAAAACATCTGGCCGACACGATCGAGGAGACCGCGCTTTACGGCTTCTTTTCCACGATGGCCGATCTTGTCGGCGGCCTGGACGCCGACGGAAAACCGCTCTTCTTTTGGGCCTCGACCGTGGGGCTGGAAGGGGTGTGGGACTTCCCTCTGGAGCACCGCGCCCTCTTTGTCGAGGACGAGGAAGACCCCGAGCCGTACGCCGGAACAACGCCGCCGTCGATCGCCTTTCCGTTCATCCGCGACCGCCGCGGCGCGGTCGACGAGCCGCTCCCCGACTACGACGAGCTCTGCGCCGCGGCCGAAAGCTACGCCGCGGGGATTTCGCTCTGGGATCAGGGACTGGAGATCTTCCTGGCCGCTTGGGCCGGTAACCGGCGGTACGACAACAGCTGCCTGGTTCTGACTTCCCCGCGCGGCTTCCCCCTGGGGGAGCATGGCGTGGTCGGTCCGGCCCCGGAAGATCGGCCCCTCTTTTACAGCGAGCAGTTCCATCTTCCGCTTTTAATCAGCTTTCCTGATAAACCGGCCGCCGCCCAGCGCACCAACGCGCTGACGACACCGGCCGACCTGCGGGAGAGCATCGCCGCGCTGGCCGCCGGCGGCAGCGTCCCGCTGCGCGGCCTTTTGGACCAGTCCTCCGACCGGGGCATCCCCAGGGAGTATCTCCTTCAGAAGACCGGAAAATGCCGGGGAGTTATCACGAAAGATTGGATCCTCCGCGCCGAGGAAGACACTGGCGGCACGCTCAGGCGCGAGCTGTATGTTCTTCCCGACGATCGGCGGCAGATCAACGATATCGCCCGCCGCTGCCCCGACGAGGCGGCGCGACTGTGGGGACTCTTGGCAAAATAGAAGCGGGATTGGGGATTTGAGAAAATTTCCGGCGCATCGTCTTTTTAATCGCCGCGCAAAGGGTATAATGTCCCCCTGGGAGTCGCATCAGTACAGTACTCTAACGGCCGCCCTCTTGGCGCCGCCTGCCAAGTTCGCGCGCGTGCGCGTATGTGGCGCAGGCGCGCCGGGGTCGTGCCGTTTTTCAATAAAGGGGTCGCTTTTTTAGCGGCCGAGCAATATCCATTCAGACTGTTAACCACTAAACCAGACTTAACCCATGAGTGAAGAGCGTCCCGAAGTTTCCGCGGCTGGTGAGAATCCTACCGAACCCGAGAAAAAAACGATTCTGATCGGTTCTCAGCGTGATCCCGAAACGCGCAAAGCCGGCCAAGCGCCGCTGCGCACCTACGACCAGATGGCCGCCAACGCCCCGGTGGTCACCCGCGAAGAGATCGCCCGCCGCGCCGCGGCCAAGGGGACGGCGCGAAACAACGACCAGCCGAACGGCGGCGACGCGCAGAAGCCGCCGCGCCCCCCGCGGCGCGATGGGGAAAACGGCCCGCGTTCCGGCGACCGCCCGCGGGGCGGACGCGATCAGTCCCGCGAGCGTTTCGGCGCCGATTCCCCCGCCCGTCAGCCGGCGATGCGGCTGGAGCGGACGGTTCCCGTCCCGAGCCGCCGCGCCAAGGATGACGACGAGGAGAACGCCGCTTTGGACGCGCTCTTTTCCGACACCACGGCCGACGAGGTGATGTCCAACGCCGATTCGGTTGCCTCGCGCGAAATCATCGAAGAGTCGACCAAGATGGACGGCCGCGTGGTGAAGATCACCGACGAAACCGTTTTTGTCGACCTCGGCGCGCGCGATCTGGGCGCCCTTCCGGTCAAGCAGTTCGACGGGGAGGATCTCCCGAAGATCGGCGACACCCTGCCGCTGGTCGTTACCAAGTACGACAAGGCCGAGGGACTCTACGACGTCTCCCTCCCGATGGCCGCCGCCGAGGTCGCCGACTGGTCGGCCGCCACGGTCGGGGCGATTGTCGAGGCGCTGATCACCGAAGTTATCGAGACCAAGGGGCTCAAGTGCACCGTCGGGCGTCTCCCCGGTTTTATCCCGATGAGCCATATGGCGACCTTCCGCATCGAAGATCCCTCCCCGTTCGTCGGCGAGAAGTGGAAGTGCGAAATCATCGAGGCGAACCCCGAACGCCGTTCGCTCATCCTCAGCCGCCGCAACGTGATGCGGCAGGAGCGTGAGGCCGCCCTGGCCGAGGCGCTCGAGAAGATCCAGATCGGCCAGGTGGTCGAGGGAACGGTCCGCAATATCATCGGCGCCGGCGCTTTCATCGATATGGGAGCCCTGGAGGGCTTCATCCCGATTTCGCAGATGAGCTGGGGACGGGTCGAGAAAGTCGAAGACCTTCTGGCCGTCGGCGACCGCGTCAAGGTGGTCATCTCCCGCATCGGCGACGACCCGAAGCACCCGGGCCGAAAGCGTATCTCCCTGTCGCTGCGCGACACGCTCCCGCATCCGTGGGAAGCGGTTCCGGCGACCTTCTCCGTCGGCCAGACGACCCGCGGCAAGGTGGTCTCGATCATGTCGTTCGGCGCCTTCGTCGAGCTGGCACCCGGCGTCGAGGGGCTGGTCCATATCAGCGAAATCTCCTACGCCCGGATCAATAAGGTGGAGGATGTCCTCAACGTCGGCGACTTCGTCGACGTGAAGATCCTCACGATCGACGAGGAAAAGCAGCGCATCGGTCTGTCGATCAAGCAGACGGCCGAAGACCCCCGTACCATCGAGGCCCGCCAGGCCGAGGAACAGGCCCAAAAGGCCGCCGCCGAAGAGCAGGCGAAGATCGACGCCGAGGTCGCCGAGACCTACAAGCGGATCGAGGAGAACAGGGTCAACGAAAAGAAGCTCAAGGGGGGAACCAACAACCCCTCAAGCGAAGGGAGCAAGTTCGGGCTGAAGTGGTAATTCTTCCCCTTCGCCATCGCATGAAAAAAAGCCGCGCCTTCGAAAGCGCGGCTTTTTTCATTCCTTCACTGTCGATTCAAGGGTTCGTCACTTCTGCGGCTCCACCGTCAAAAGCAGACCGTGGCCGGGAAGGACCCACCAGCCGCGGTCCGGCTCTCCGCTGAGCGAGGCGTCCATCGGCGAGACGCAGCGGACGACCTTATTTCCGCCGACAAAGGTCGGCTCGACTTTCAGGTTCCGGGCGCGGTCGAGATTGACGAACATCACGGCGTGTTTGTCTTCGTCGTCTTTGGCGGTAAACTCCCCGACCATTACCATCGGCTGGAGGTCTTTCACGGCGTCGGCGAAATGGTATCCCAGATCGGCGATAAGGGTCTTCGGGTTTTCGGGCAGCCCCTCCACCGGGGCGGGCCGGGTGAACCAGACCTCGGAGGAACGATATTTCTTCAGGAAGACCCCGAGCGTCTCGATCTGTTCGTTGATCGTCCGCATATAGCCCCATTGGACCGAACGGCGGCAGTGATTTCGTTTATCGCAGGGGGTCTCATCCCAGTCGAGATACTTGAAGAAGAGGAACCAGCTGATCCCATCGGCGCCGGCGGCCAGGGCGGTATAGGCCTGCATCGCCAGGCGGGAAGGACCGGTCGGGGCCGATTCGGGGAGCTGCGAGATCGAGCTGGCGATCACCCACCAGGGGAGACCGTACTTCCGGGCGACCTTGCGCGTGGCCAGAAGATTGGTCCACCAGGGGACGGCCCGGGGGGGGACCGTCATTTCCTCGGAGCACTCGATCATATAGTTATCGTAGCTGAGGAACATCGGTTTGAGCCGCTGGACATAGTACTCGAGGTAATCCTCGTACGAGTCGGTCATCAGCGCCTCCGGTGGCGCGTAGTTCGGATAGAGGTTGATGAACGGCAGCTTCCCCGGGGTAATTTTTCTCATCGCCTCGGCAATGTTGCTCAGCCCTTCAAAGGCATTGGCCGACGGTTCATCGAGAATATAGTAGCCGATGACCTCGGGATCGTCGATGGTCGATTGGGACATCTCCCGCACGTAGATCTCCGCCTGTTTTGGGGAAAGCCCCGCCGCGTAGCGCGGCAGTTTCATTTTGACGCGCTCTTCCTCGTCGTCCGCGTAGGGGGAGATGAGCACTTTGCGAAAACCGATTTCCCGGGCCATCGGGACCAGATCGGGAGGGATATGGACCATCGTCATATTGCACTCGGCCATCGCCCGAAGGATCTTTCGATTCCTTTCGATCAGCTCGGTATCCTCGCTGGTCATTCCCCACCCCCAGGGACCGTCCCAGGAATAGATCGGAAAGAAATCGTCCGGCAGCTGAAGGGGTGTCAGCCCCAGCGACTCGGCGGTGGCGTTCGGATCGAGTTCGCAGTGAAATTCCTCCTCTTCCTCGTCATCCTCATCGTCGCCGCGGGCCTCGAGCTGCTCGACGATGTCGTCGACCAGCTTGGTCGACTCGACAAAACCCTCACCATTCGATTCTTCCGACCGCGTCGGCGCCGCGAAAAACAGTACCGCGAGTAGCAGCGCCGCGAAGAGCGCCAAAAGCGCGCTCGGGCCGATAGACTGCCTGATATCACCCGGATGCTTATGATTCGTCGTCATTTGTCTGTCCTCCTCTTCCCGCGCCGAAGTATTACCGCGGCTGTTCGATGGTGAGCAATATCCCGTGCCCCGGGAGGATCCGCCAGCCGTGCGACGGCATCTTCTGCACCGTCCCGTCCTCCGGCGAAATCGAGCGCAGCGTCACCTCCCCTTCCAGGAAGGCCGGCTCGACCTTCACGGCGTTGGCGAAATCGAGGTTGACGAACATCACCACACGCTCGTCCCCCTCTTTGGCCTCGAACTGCCCCACCATCACGCACGGCGGGTGATCTTTGGGTCCCTGCTCGGTAAACGAGACCTTCAAATCCGACAGGAGGGTCTTCGGGTTCTCGGGAAGGTTCGGCCGTACGGTCGGTGTGGAGAACCAAACATCACTTGAGCGAAAACGATTCAGATAGGTCCCCAGCGTGCGAATCTGCTGATTGACCTCGCGCAGGTACCCCCAGACAATCGTCCGATTCCAATGGCGGTCGACCGGGGCGAACTCAAACCCGCAGCAGGGATAATAGAGAAACCATCCCAGTCCGCTGGCGCCGGCGGCCAGCGAGGTATACGCCTGGAAAGCCAAGCGCGCGGGGGTCGGCGGGGTCGACTCGGGGAGAATCGCCAGAGAGCTGACGATATTCCACCAGGGGAGATGGTACTTCATCGCGACGCGCCGCACCTCCAGAAGGTTATTCCAGTAGATGTCGGCCCGATCGGGGAGGATCATATCCTCGGAATACTCGACCATGTAGTTGTCGTAGCTGAGGAACATCGGTTTGACCTCCTGCACGTACCGCTCGAGGTACTCCTCATAGGTGTGGGTCTTCAGCTGCGAGTCGCGGTCGGCGCCAATCGTCGAGGCGTAGGTCGGGAAGAGATTGATGTAGGCGAGTTTCCCCGGGGCGTACTTTTTGATCGCCGCCGTCAGCCGGGCCAGGCCCGGGAACTGGTCGGCCCCCGGCTCGTCGCAGAGGTAATACCCCAGAACGTTCGGGTTGTCCTTGGTGTCGGCCGTCATCTCCCGGGCCAGGGTGTCGGCCTGCTCGTCGGTCAGGTTCGCGAAATCCGAACCGCCGATCTTTTGAATCTGCTCCTCCAGATCCTCATAGTACTGAATGATCGTCTTAAATCCGTACTTCTCGGTCAGGGGGAGCTGCTGCGGCGAGATGAACCCCGGCATCGTCAGGGCGCACTGTGCCATGCCGCCGAGCATCGTTTCCTGGAAGGCGAGCCGCTCGGGATCGCTCAAATCGTTCCCCCACTGGCCGATGTGGTCCCAGACATAGATCGGATAGAAATCGCCGCCGGCCGCCGGAGGGGCCGATTCGGGCTCTTGGCCGAGCGACGCGGTCACCGACGCGGCGATACACAGCCAGGCGCACAGCGAAAGGGTAAGCGCGGTTCGCATCATAAAAACCTTTCTTTCACCAATGTTTTGCCGGTACGGACAAGGTACGCACGGCAAGGACGCTTACGGCAAAAGCTCGAGCGTTTTGTCGGGCTCGACACTGACCAGCGGCGCTAAGCCGTAGAACGTCAGGAAGAACCCGCTGGGGTCTTTTCCCGTTTTGGCGACCCGCAGTTTCCAGACGCCGGGTATCGCCTCGTCCCCTTCAAACAGCGCCGAACCGTCGACACGGTCGGACTTGAGGCAAACCTTCCCGTTCGGGTCGGTCAGAACGACCGTTCCCTCTTCGGGCTGGTACTGATTCACACTGAGGGCAAACCGCTCGGTCCCTTCGGGGACGGCGAAATAGTAAGTTCCCTCGCCGCAGTCAAAGCTCCCCTCCGGGAAGAACGTCGCGGCGTTCGGGGCCGAACAGGCGGCCAGCGCCGAGGCGCCGTCGAGCGATTTGGCTTTGACGGTCCAAATTCCGTCTTTGTCGGGGGTGATCGTGTAATCGCGTCCCTCGGCGCCGTACGGCTCCAGCGTGGTTCGGTTCCCGTCCGGGTCGATCAGCACCGGCGCGACCTCCCGAACATCGCGATTCGCGGCGGGGTCGACGGGGGGAAGCAGCCGCATCGTCAGCGTCACCGGCTCGCCGCTTTTGGCGAAGAAGAGCCATTCCCCGCTGTCGTATACCCAAAGAAGGGAGGGCTGTTCGGCGCTGCCGGCCGCCGCGGCGCTTTTGGCCGGGCGAACCTTGGCCCGGTCAACCTTGGTCACGGGAAAGCCGCTGTCGCGTCTGCCGGGGAAGTGCTTCCTCAGCCAGGCCGCGTCGATCGTCTCGGTGACGCCGGGTTCCTCGGCGCTGATTTTGCGCGTCAGCGACCCGGTAATATCGAAGAACCCGTACTTAAACGGCGTCCGGTCGATATAGGTGATCGGCTCGCGCCCGAGCGGGTCGATGACGGTGATCCCGTCCCAGACCATCTTCCCTATCGGGTACTGATCGGGAAGACAGGTGATCACCGTGATCGGCGATTGGTTCGGGTCCGAATCGGTACCGCAGTCAACGACCAGATTTTCGATCGTCATCGCGTGGGCGTCGATCCCCTTCGAGGCAAGCTCCACGCCGAAGTGATTGTTCCAAAGCGAACAGTTCCGGATCGTCAGTTCCCCGGCGACCGAGCGGCCGTCCCCGTTTTCGATCAGGTGCGACAGTCCGTTTCGGCCGTTGCGCAGCGACAGGCAGCTGTCGATCGTGACCGAGATCGGCTCGGAATCGGCGTTTAAGTTCGGAAGATAGATTTCGATCCCGTCCCCGGCGTTATCCGCCATCACGCAGTGGCGCACGACGCAGTCGACCAGGCATTGATCCGGTTTGTTCGGTTCGATATCGATCCCGGCCTGCGGCGGCAGACCGCGGGTATGCGTCAAGGCGCAGTCCTCGATGAGCAGACCGCGCGCCGAGACGACCGAGATCCCCTGCCGGTTGTTGTCCTCGCAATAAACACCGCGGATGACGAGGTTCTCGCAGGGACCGCCGTCTTCACCGGCGCCGACATAGATGCCGTCGCCGCCGGAGGAGCTGATCATCAGATGCTGAATGACCACGTTCTTCACACCGTGCAGCCGAACGGCGTGCCGCCATTCCGACGGCTTGTACGGCGGGTTTTGGTAATCGCTCTTGCGCATCTTCAGGACCGACCCCCACCCGCCCCGCAGGGTAACATTCTCGCCGGTAATGGTCACCAGCGAGTCAAAAATTCCGAAAAACTCCCCTTCTTTTGCCTCGACCGTCACCCCGTTGGCAAGGATAACCTCGATATTGCTCGGGATCTTCAGCGGACGGACGATCCAGGGGGTCTCCTGTTTGTCGATCGTCAGGACACGGACTCCCGAATCGAGCGCCGCCTGCAAAATTTCGGTCGAGTCCTCCTCGCGGAACCCCCACCACGAGGCCCGGGCGGCAGTGATCGTGCCGTCGGCCACCCGGGCGAGTTTCTCCCGGTCGGGAGCGATATCGCCGGCCATCAGCGCGGCGACCGGCGCGGCGAACACCAGCGCCAAAGAGACGCAAAAGAAAATATGTTTCATCTGATTGTTGTCCTTTTCCTCGAGGATATTCGGGCTGTGTTTTATGAAAACATCCCCGGGAAGCCGCCGCTTCCCCGGGGATGTTCTGCTTCACCGCCTAACCGGATCGATTCGCGCCGGCGCGTCAGGGCAGATCCGCGGGAGGACGCATTTCCGGGCCGTCGTCCGGAATCAATTCATGGACCGGCTCGCCGAGATCGAAGGTCTGTTCGGTCTTCCCCTTCTGCGTAAATTCCAGCGTCGTCGTTTCGGCCTCGGTGTATTCCAAGGGAACCGTGCTGTACATAAGAATCGTCATGTACTTGCGTTCCAGACGCTCGGCGTACAGCGCCGCCTTCTCCTCCTCGGTCAGGACCTGGCCGGGGGCCGGATGCGTTAAGGGAAGAACGGGATTGCCGTCTTCATCCTCCGAAACGGTCTTGTCGATGACGACCTTCCACTGACCGTCGGGAAGTCCCCTGAATTGGCCGTAGGTAACAATTACCGCCTGACCGTTGGCGTCGGTCCTCCCCGCGGCGGGCCACCTGCTGTTCTGGCCGTCGGCGGAGGAAAGAACGATCTTAGCGTCCTGAAGCGGCTGGCCCCCCTGGGTGAAGGTGAGGATACAGCGGTGAAGCTTCGGGAAACCGTCCGGCTTGACGGGGCCGCCGCAGCCGGCCACCACCAAGACGGCGAGGAAAAGACCGAATATAGAAAGTGAATGTTTCATCGTGTCGACCTATCATTTGGTGAATACTCTGGCAGGAAAAAACGGCAAGCGCCGCTCGAATCGGCGGCGCCCGCGCTCTTGCTCGCTCCCCTCCGGGGGTGAAGGCCTAAAAACCTAAGGAGGCCTTCACCCGAAATGGGAGAGCAGAGCGTTTTAACAGCGCTTTACAGTGCCTTCACCTCGCCGCCGCTGGGAGTCCCCATCGCGCCCCAAACGCCGAACGGGCTCTTGCCCGTGAAATCGTCGTAGTACGTCGGGTTCGGCGAGGTGCCGAAGTAAACGCGTTCCTTGACGTTGTCGCCGCAGTTAACCCCTTCCGAGACGAAGGTCACCGAGCCGTCGACGCGCACGACATTCACCCCGCCGGGGTGATAGCTCTGCGCCGAGAAGACGCCGTCGTAACCGATGGCCTGCGCCCACTGGTCGGTATAGCGCGCCGCGACATTCGGGGAGTTCGGCGGAAGAATCGTGTTAAAACCGGTCCAAGAGGGAGCGCTCTCGAGGAAGGAGCAGCCGCGGTACGACGCGTAGTTGCCGGTGTAGGTGGGGTCAATCATATTGAAATCGGTCGAGTCTCGGACGCTCAGACACAGCGACGGATTGACGTACGAGTTGTCGACGGCCTTCAGGGACTTGCCCGGCCCGACCGCCACGCCGCCGCGTACCGGCTGACGCGAGGTATAGGCCGAGGTCGACGGGGTGATGGCAATCTCGCCGCAGAGGATGGTGTTGGAGGTACCATCGGTGATCTTGGAGAAATTCGACCAATGTTTCGGGACAAAGAGAGAGCCGCTGGCCATCGTGCTCGGCATAATCTGCCATTCTTCCGAATTGCCCTCGTCCACCATGTAGGCCTTGTTGTTGCCGGTCGAGAAGGTTACCCACGAATCGCACAGGGCGTAGCTGGTCGGACCGGTGACATCCAAGTAGCCGATGCCGTAAACGTCGTTCTGATAGGTATAGGCCTGGCCGCCCATTTTGTCGGACGGGCAGCAGAAGGCGGAGACATAGCTGTTGCCCCCGTCCATCTGGTAGTAATAGCGGTTCTGGTTGCAGACCCCGTGCTTGTCGTACCATTTCTTGTTGTTGAGCAGATCGGCGTTGAGGCGGTCATACAGCATGTTCTGCTCCATAAAGGGGAGAACCGAGAAGAAGCCGCCGATGCCGACCGGCGAATACCAGTCGTCACAGTACCAGCCCTCGGGCGTAACCTCGGCCGAGCGGAGAACGCGCGGACTGGGCAGAACGCCGTAGACGTCGTTGTAGTTCTGGAACGCCAACCCGAGCTGCTTGAGGTTGTTGGTGCACTTCATCCGGCGAGCGGCCTCACGCGCGGCCTGAACGGCGGGCAGGAGAAGCCCGATGAGGATGCCGATGATCGCGATGACGACCAGCAGCTCAACGAGCGTGAAACCCCGAGCCCTCTCCCTTCTAAAACAAACAGTCGTACTCATTGTCTTGTCTCCTATAAAAACGGATTGTCCCGGGCGATTTTTTTCGGCAAACGTCAGCCATGTGAACCGCCCAACCAAAAAACACAGAGAACCTTGCAACGAAAAGCTTATCCGACGACAAATCGAAAGTCAACAAAAAGAGAAAGGTCTTTTATGTTTTGAAGAGGTTTTCTAAAAAATTTTTTCGTCGCCGCGGTTTTCCCCACCCCTTACGTAATCTTTTCGCCGATCGCCTCGACCACCGCCGAAGGAAATTCCCCGCGGGCGGCGATGGTCATTTCGCGCGACCGCGGCCCTGTGACCGCGATGGCGATCTCCAGATGATCGGGGGGAATACTCAGCCAGACCCGATCGGCCCACTCGACAAACGACACCCCCCCGCCGTCAAAGTACTCGTCGGGGCCGAGCTGGTCAAACTCATCCTCGTCCCGAAGCCGGTAGGCGTCGAAATGATACAGAGGGAATACCCCTTGCGGCTGCCGCCGGCCCTGATATTCCCGAACCAAAACAAAAGTCGGGCTCACCACCGTCTCCGGATCAATCCCCAATGCCTCGGCGACACAGCGAACCAAACGGGTCTTCCCCGCCCCCAAGGTTCCCAATAAGGTGACGACGGTCCCGGGGGGAAGCGCCTCGGCCAGCGCCCGGCCCAGGCGGCCGGTATCCTCTTCACAAGTCGATCGAAACGTCAGCGGCATAGTTGTTTAATCACCCAAGGTTCTTTCTTTGAGCCGACGGAAATTATAACCGACGAAGATTCTGTGGGGAACACGCGCGAAAAAACCGCGCCCCCCTTTTTACGGGGAAGCGCGGTTTTTGGTTTACAGGAACATCATCCTCTAAGGGACCTATTCGAGTGTCGTGTTGGGCAGATCCGCGGGAGGACTCATTTCCGGTTCGTCTTCGGGGATCAGCTCGTGGACCGGCTCTCCGAGATCGAAGGTCTGCTCGGTCTTTCCCTTCTGCGTGAACTGGAGCGTCGTCGTATCGGCCGAGGTGTATTCCAGAGGAACCGTGCTGTACAAAAGAACGGTCATATACTTTCGTTCCAGGCGCTCGGCGTACAGCGCTTCCTTTTCCTCCTCGGTCAGCTCCTTGCCGGGGGCCGGATGCGTTAAAGGAAGAACCGGATTGCCGTCTTCATCCTCCGAAACCGTCTTGTCGATGACGACCTTCCACTGGCCGTCGGGGAGCCCCTTGAATTGGCCGTAGGTGACGATCACCGCCTGACCGTTGGCGTCGGTATTGCCCGCGGCGGGCCACCTGGTGTTCTGGCCGTCGGCGGAGGAAAGAACGATCTTAGCGTCCTGAAGCGGCTGGCCCCCCTGCGTGAAGGTGAGGACACAGCGGTGAATCTTCGGGAAACCGTCCGGCTTGGCGGGGCCGCCGCAGCCGGCCACCACCAAGACGGCGAGGAGAAGACCGAATAGGGGAAGGGAATGTTTCATCGTCTCGACCTGTTGTTTGGTGAATACTTTGTGGGAAAAAACGGCAAGCGCCGCCCGAATCGGCGGCGCTCACGTATTTGCTCGATACCCCTAAGACGAAGGGCTAAGCGCTTTACAGCGCCCTCGCCTCGCCGCCGGACGGAGTCCCCATCGCGCCCCAGACGCCGAACGGGCTCTTGCCCGTGAAGTCGTCGTAGTACGTGGGGTTCGGCGAGGTGCCGAAGTAGACGCGCTCCTTGACGTTTTCGCCGCAATTGACACCGTCGGAAACGAAAGTCACCGAACCGTCGACGCGGACGACATTCACCCCGCCGGGGTGATAGCTCTGCGCCGAGAAGACGCCGTCGTAACCGATGGCCTGCGCCCACTGGTCGGTATAGCGCGCCGCGACGTTCGGGGAGTTCGGCGGAAGAATCGTGTTAAAACCGGTCCAGGAGGGAGCGCTCTCGAGGAAGGAGCAGCCGCGGTACGACGCGTAGTTACCGGTGTACGTGGGGTCAATCATACTGAAATCGGTCGAATCACGAACGCTGAGGCACAGCGACGGATTGATGTACGCGTTGTCGACGGCCTTCAGGGACTTGCCCGGCCCGACAGCCACGCCGCCGCGTACCGGCTGACGCGTGGTATAAGCCGAGGTCGACGGGGTGATGGCGATCTCGCCGCAGAGGATGGTGTTGGAGGTACCATCGGTGATCTTGGAGAAATTCGTCCAATGTTTCGGGACGAAGAGGGAACCGCTGGCCATTCGGCTCGGCTCAATCTGCCATTCGTCCGGATCGCCCTCGCTGAGCATATAGGCCGCGCTGGTACCGGTCGAGAAGGTTACCCACGAATCGCAAAGAGCGTAGTCCGTCGGACCGGTGACATCGTTGTAGCCGATACCGTAAACATCGTTCTGATAGGTATAGGCCTCGCCCCCCTTCTTGTCGGACGGGCAGCAGAAGGCGGAGACATAGCTGTTGCCCCCGTCCATCTGATAGTAGTAGCGGTTCTGGTTGCAGACCCCATGCTTGTTATACCACTTCAGGTTGTCGTGCAGGTCGGTGTTGAGGCGGTCATACAACGTGTTCTGCTCCATAAAGGGGAGAATCGAGAAGAAACCACCGATACCGACCGGCGAATACCAGTCGTCGCACCAGTAACCCTCGGGGGTATATTCCGCCGAGCGGAGGACACGCGGGCTCGGCAGAACGCCGTGGATGTCGTTGTAGTTCTGGAACGCCAAACCAAGCTGCTTGAGGTTGTTGGTGCACTTCATCCGGCGAGCGGCCTCACGCGCGGCCTGAACAGCGGGCAGGAGAAGCCCGATGAGGATACCGATGATCGCGATGACGACCAACAGCTCAACGAGCGTAAAACCTCGTGCCTTTTCTTTTTTACGCAAACTAACAGCAATACTCATCATGCCGTCTCCAATAAAAAACGGATTGTTCCGGGCGATTTTTATTACAACTGTGGCTATGTTGGACCGCCCGAGTCTAAAACACGGATAATCCCACGAAATAGAAGTTTACCCGAAAGGGCCGTAAAAGTCAACCAATTGAGAGGTTTTTTGTTCCCTAAAATTTTTCCTCTCCGCGAAATTCCCCCCCCGCTGGCGAAATCATCCCGCCAACCGCCCCGGTCGGCACCCCGCCCGGGCGGCCGGCAGCCCCTTCTCAAGCCGATCGAAACGCCGGCGATATTGCCCTTTTTCTCACCGAAGGATATTTTCTTTCGACCGGCGGGAAGGATGCCTAAATGGCAGTCTAGGCAACATACATAAAAAACCGCGCCTCCCTTTTCGCGGGGAAGCGCGGTTTTTTCAGGCGGCTTTTTTCTGCGCCGCGTTTTTTCCTCTGACCGGGGTTTTCTTACCGGCTGCCGACAATGCTGAAGCTGAACACCTCGGTATCGTCTTCGTCCGACTTGCTGACCGGGAAGGCGAAGTCGATCGCCAGCGGGGCCGGCCCGAGCATCGGGATGGCGATGCGCAGCCCGACACCGGGCGCGACGCGGTAGTTCCCCCACTTGTTGATATTCTCGGCGACGGTCCCCGAATCGACAAAGAACGCCAGCTGCAGCTCATCGCCGCCGGAGATCGGGACCAGAAGCTCGGCGGAGTTGTAGAACTCGAACTTGCCGCCGATACCGTAATGGGTCGACCCGTATCGGGGGGTGACGCCGCGGTACTCAAAACCGCGCAGGTTCGAGTAGCCGCCGCCGTAGTAGCGGTCGTAGATCGGCGTGTTGTCGCCGGACCACCCGGCGGCCGAACGCAGGCCGAGGACCTTCTTCCCGGAGCCGTCGGCCCGTTTATGCAGGGTGAAGTAGGTCCGGGCGTCGTACGACAGGCGCGGGTAAGAATATGCCCCGAGAACCTGCTCGGCCGATCCGGTGATCACATACCCCTGCGACGGCATATACGGGTGATTCCGCGTATCGTAGCTGGCCGTCAGGCCGATGGAGTACTGCGCGTTATGCCCGAGGACATCGTTCAGATCGGGGATGATCTCGGTCGACGGCCGATAGATCCGCACGTCGTAAAGTCCCAGATCCAGCGTCGTCGAGAACCGGTTCGTCCAGCTGCGTCCCAGCCGCAGGTCGCCGCCGGCGCGGGTCTCGTACCAGTCGTCGAAGTAGCGGTCGGCGTAAAGACCGGTCACCCCGAAGTTAAAACGCGAGTCGAAGATGTAGGGGACATCCCACGAGATCGAGTACCGCTGCAGCGACGTCCCCGGCGAGGCCTCGACGCGGAAGATCTGCCCGCCGCCGCGGAAGGCGTCGGCCCATCCGTCGGAGCGCCAGAAGGCGGTCGGCCAGCGGAGAATATCGAAGTTCCGCTCGGTGTAGCTGACGTTCCCGATCAGGCCGTAGTTCGAGTTGACGCCGACCGATGCCTGGAGCATCCCGGTGCGCCCTTCCATAATGCGGGCGATCACCGTCGCGTTGCGGATCGGGTCGGTCCCGGCCCCATTGCCGACCTGGCTGTCGAGATACTGCTGCTGCTGAGACCCGGGGAAGACGGCGTCGCGGCCGGTCGAGAACCCCGGCGCCACCGCGTTATACTCCACCTGAGACGGGTTGATCTCGCCGTTGATCGTCCCGCTGTAAAGTCCCGGGAGATTATCGCCGCCGGAGGCGCTCCCCGTGCCGGCCATCGCGGTGGCCAGCGGCGGGGCGGTGGTGTCGGCCTCGGCGCTGTTGTTGTACTTCGAGGTATCGGCGTACTTATTGGCCGTCCCCGAAGAGGGGTAGCTGATATAGCTGGAGCCGTTCCAGGCGCTGCTCCCCGACTGGGTATAGCTCGAGCCCGGAGTGGTGGTCGAGTTGGAGAACGACGTCGGGATATTCTCGCGCATCTGGCCGCGGACAATCGAACTGCCGTACGACGGAAGGGGAGATTCGTCCGGGTCGACGACCGGCTTCTGGGCGCTGCCTTCCCGGGGGCTTTGTTCTTTCTGGGACGGCGACTTGATACTGTCACTCGAAATCCCCGAATCCGATTTGGCCGAATCGGGCTTGCCGAGCGACAGTGATTTGAGCCCCAGGAAGGTCGTTCCCTTTTTCTCTTTCTTGGCCGGAATATAGTCGTCGACCGAGGGAGCCGTCTCGCGGGTCCCGTCGGCGGCGGTGACCTGCGAGAAGTAGAGGTTCTCTTCTTCCGGGACGATCGCGATCGACGGGAGCGGGCCGTCGCTGGCCTTGTCGTTGAAGTAGCCGCTTCTTTGGAGGTTCGCCTCGGAGCTGCGGATCTTCGGCCCGACGGCGATTTGGCTCGGGGCGAAGTCGAGCAGGTTCATCACGACCGACGACTTGGTGCGCGACTCATCCCCCTCGTACTGAATGACGATGTCTTTGATGCGATAGCGGTAATCTTCGTCGATTCGGTAGCGAATGTCGATTTCGGCCTCTTTCTCGGTAAAGATCTGCGACGGCGTCACCTCGGCGCGGACGTAGCCGATATCCTGGTAGGCGTTGGCCAGCTTGATCCGGTCCCCCTCCAGTTCGCTTTGATTGAAGTAATCGCCCTCCTTGACGTTGAGCATATCGCGGAGCTTATCGGACGAAAGAACCCGGTTCCCCTCGAAGAGGAAGTTGCGGATTCTGTAGCGCGGTCCCTCGTCGATAATGAAGTGGACCGTGATCCAGGCGTTGTCGCGCCCCAGACCGCCGTACCAGTTCCCCTCCTCGTACTCGCGGTCGATCCGCGCGTCGAAGTAGCCGAGGTTGCGGTAGTACTCAAGCAGCTTCGTCACGTCGTCGTCGAGCCGCTCGCGGCTGAAATCACCGCCGATAAGGTAAAGCACTCCCGGCTTTTCGGAGACCAGGCTCTTCAGGCGCGCGGAGCTGACGACGGTATTTCCCGAGAAGCGGGTCTTGAGAACATGCTGCTTCATCCCCTCGTCGATGAGGTAGACGACGCCGATATCTTCCGGCCGATTGCCGCGGAGAATCTCGACGTGCGGCTCGGAGTACTCTTTCGACTTGTACAGCTCGATGATTCGCAGGCGGCCGTTCTCGACATCGTACGGGTCCATGCGGGACTCGCCGCGCTTCATCCCCAGCTCGTTGAGGATCTCGGTCTTCGAGAACTTCTTGTTGCCGATCACCTTGATGTAGCGCATCTGGCGCCGCGGGGTGAAGTCGAAGTTGACGATCACCTTATCAGGTTCGTCCGGGATCATCGAGGTCGAGACCAGAACATCGACATACTGTTTTGTCTGAAGCAGCGCGCGCTTATCCTCCTCGAGCCGCTGCTGCGAGAAGGTGCTTCCGATCTTCGTCTTGATCAGCTTGTTGAAGCGGGCGATCGGCATCTCCAGCCCCTCGCTGCAGAGGATATCGGCGACGATCTTCCCCTCCGGATCGGGGAGTTTCTCGATCTGCGGCATCGGCTCGGCGGGAGCCGATTTCGTATCCATCGCCGCCGGTGGGGCGGGAAGCGGCTCGGACGCAGCCTCGGGCATCGTCAGGGGGAGCTGCTCGGCGGGAGCGTCCGCGGGCGCGGCGCCAAAATCACTCAGCGGCGCGGCGGCCCCCGAGGCCAACAGAGGAACACCGGCATCGGGAACAGCCGTACTCGGGGCGGCCGGGGCAGCGGCGGTTTCGGCTACGGCGGTGGCATCACCGCCGATATCCGGCAGCGGGAACGAGACCGAATCGCCCGGCGCGGCGGCCGCGGCGCTTTCGGCGGTGTTGTTCTCGGCGGGACGCTCGGCGGGGATCGTCACCGTCTCGGTGATCGCGGGGAAAGCGACCACACCGCTGTCGGCGGCAGCGCCGATCGGAAGCGGATCGCTCGCCGGCATCGGGCCGGCCGGCGTTTGATCGACCGAAACCGAACCGGCCGGTGCCTGACTGACCGGTTCGATCGACAGGGCGTCAAACGCGGGGATCGACGAATCGCCCAAGGTGGTGATCCCGGGGGTCATCGTATCGAAGCTGACGCGGCTGCCGGTCGTCGCGGCGGCTACCGCCGGGGCGACATCGCCGTTGACGTAGTTCACTCCCTCGGAGGTCATCGACAAAACCGCGGCGGCAGCGGCGCTGTTCACGTTCCGGCCGCTGTTGTTCTGATTAGCGTTGTTGTTCTGATTGCTGTTCTGATTGCCGTTTTGATCGTTATCGGCACTTTGTCCGTCGGCCGTCTGGTCCCCCGTGCCGGAAAGAATCTGCGAGACACTGGGGGCGGCCAGCGACATATCGGGGAACCAATCGTCGTCGGCGCTTTTGGGGACCTCGCCGCCGTCCGGGCTTTGGGCGTAAGAGCGGGACATCTGATGGATGGCGTCGATGTCGCGAACCGAGATTCCCGATATCTCTTCGGGGGTCAGGGCGGTAACTTGCGCGTGCGCGGCGCAGGAGAAAAGGAACACGGCCGCGACGAGCGTTCCCGCGAGGAAACCGTCACGCGAAACGTGCTTTTTTCTGCTTCTGACGATCATATTCGATTCTTTATCAACGGAATTATCACACAGGCGCCCTGCCCGGACCTTAGGGCAAAGCGCGGGCGGAGATTAACCTATATCGCGATCCGGGGCAAGGCGGAATTTTTTGGAATTTGCCGCTTCGCCCGCCGCCAAAACCGCTCTTGGATGATCCGTAAAAAAAGGTTATGCTCCCGAGCCCTCTTCTCTCTCACTTAAGGGGGAAATACAGGCATCGGTCGCCGGACGCGAACACAAATAACTAGCGAATTCAAAAACGCGAAAGACAAATACTGTCGATATGAGCAATACCACCGACAGCCGCCGGACACGTTCTTCACTCATGCCAGCGGCGGGAATCACGATCGTTTTGGCCATGGCCTTGGCCGCCGGGGTTGTTTACACGCTCTTCGTCTATCGCGGCGGCAGCGGCTCTTCCGGCGAGGAGGCGGTCTTCGGCGGCTGGGTCTACGGCGCCGACGATCAAAGAACCGTTTCGGCCACGCTGGCCAAGGCGCGCTTCAGCGACTACCACTGGGAGAACAACCGTCTCTATGTCCCGGCGGCCCGGCGCGCGCGATGCGAACAGCTCTTGAGCGAAAACCAGGCGCTCCCCTCCTCGCCGAGCGATGTGAAGCGCGACGCCATCGAGGAAATCTCCTCGTTCGAGTCCGAGAGCAAGACGCGGATGCGCGACCTGTACTCCAGCGCCCGCCAGCTGGAGCAGACCCTTTCCCGCTTCGAACCGATCGAGTCGGCAACCGTCGGGGTCTGCACCCGGCGGGAGCGCGGCGAGCTGGCGCCCAAAACGGTCACCACGGCGACGATCGGCATTCGAACCTCCGACGAAGGGGGGCTCACCCCGGAACTGGTCTCGTCCGTGACATTGGCGGCGAAACATCAGCTGGGGATCGCCAGCAACGAAGACATTTCTATTATGGATCTGCGCAGCGGCTGTTCGTTCCTCGGGGATGACCGGGCCGTGGGGCAGTGCGAGACGATCCGTCTGGCCGAGCAGCGCCGAGAAGCCGAGCAGCGCTGGCAGGGAAAATTCCAAGAGGCGCTCGGTCCGATCCCCGGGCTGAAGGTCGACCCCAGGATCGAGCTGACGACCTCCGGCGCCGAGGCCCTCCCCGAAAACGCCCCGCTGGAAAGCCAGCGCGCGCCGCAGGACAGCGCCCCGAACCAAACGTTCACCCCCGACGAGGCCAGCGGCGCGCCGTCGTTGGCCGGGCCGCGCGGCGACCATCTTCCTTCCATCGCCTCGGGCGGCCAGGCCGGGACACTCGTCTTTCGGCCCAACAGCATCGCCGAGGTTCCGACGGCGTTAAGTCCGCTGCGCGGCGCGGAGCCGGTCTCGCGGATGGAAAAAATGACGGTCGTGGTCTCGGTGCCGGAAAGTTACGTCCGCCAAAGGGGACGCGGCGTTTTGGAGACAATCCGCCGGACGGCCGGCGAATTGGCCGACTCGGCGGTCGGCCGCCCCGAGAACCGCTCGATCCAAATCAAACTCTACGACGATGAAAATCCCTCCGGCGCCGAAAACAATGCCGGCGCTCAAGACAACGCCGCTGCCGAAAACAGTGCCGGCGAGGAGAACATCGCCGGCGCTCCGTCGGCCGAATGGAAAACCGCCCTGCGCGAGAACCTCTCTTCCCTGCTCCAAAAAGCGCCTTCCCTTTGGGACCGCCTGAAGCGCTATTCGGCGCTGATCGCCGCGGGGGGCGCGGCGGCGCTTTTGCTGGTGATCGCCCGTATCGCCTCTTCCCTCCGGGCCAGACGGCGGAGAACCTCTCCCGCGCGAAGCGAAGCGGCCGAGCGAAAGCATTCGCGGGCCGCCGGTGATGAAGGCGGTCTGAGCGAAGAGGTAATCGACCGCGTTCAAAGCGATCCGAAACGGACCGCCGAGATTCTGGAACAATGGATTCAAACCGGAGCGTGAGGGGGGAATGGGCACGGACGGTGAAGGACGAAAAGGCGTGGACCGGGAAGGACTGAAAAAAGCGGCACGGCTCGCCGCGGCGATGCCCCCGGCCGACCGGGAGCGGGTGATCGCGCAGCTCCCCGGTGAAATCGCCCGGGCGCTTCGCGCCGAGTTATCCGGCCTGACCGCCGGCGACCGCGCCGACGAGGCGCTTCAAAGCGATTTTCTCACGGCCTGGCGAACGCCCAAGGCGGCGCCGGCGCGGCCGTCCGCCGAAACGCCCGCCGAGCCGCGAAACGCCGAGGAAAAGCGTCTCGACGAGCAGCGGCGGCAAGAATACCTCGACCGGCTCTTGGCCGACGGCTTCGACGACGACCTCGATGATGTTCTCGACGGGGGTCTCAACGACAATCAAACACTTAATGGTCAAACATTTGACGGGCCGGCGCTTGATGAACAAACAACCGACACCCCGGCCGACGACACCCCAGCCGATAACGACGAGGACGAGATCCTCTATCGGATCGACCCGGCGCAGCAAGAGGAGCATGTTCCCCGTTTCACCCCGGCGCCGATCCCCATCCGGCGGGAAGAGGACTCCCCCGCCGAGCAGCCCGCTCCGATCAAGCGCCCGCGCCGCCGGCTGACCATCGGCTGGAAGATCGGCCCCAGCGAACCGGCCGCCTCAAAAGAAAAGGGAGCGGACGAACCGGCGATGCCGTGGGGCGGCGACACCCCGTCGCTGCCGCGTGAGGAGATCCTCGCGCAGTGCCGGCGCGCCGCCGGGGAGCGTCCGCAGACGATCGCCGCCTGGCTGAGGCCGCTGTCCCGGGAAGAGGCCGAGGAGTATCTGCGATGCTTCCCCGAAGAACAGCGCGCCGAGATCCGCCGCCGACTGGAGCGTCTTGACGGGGTCGATCTGTCGATCGGGGAGCTTCTGGGCCGTCACTTGGGGTGGCCCGGCGCGATGGGGAAGGAGGTATTGCCGCGATGAGTAATTCGGACCGTCACTCCGGAGCACCGGACAATCTGCCCGACGGGCCGCCGCGCGGCGGCGCCGGGGAGAGTCCCTTTGTCTTCGCCAGTTTAGAGCGCCGAACGGGGGATTATCTTACTCAAATCCGCGAACAGGCCCGCCGAATCGCCAAACAGACCACCGAGGAGATCGCCGAATATCGGCGTCAGGCCGAAGAGGATCTCGCCGCGACCGAGCAGATGCTCAACACCCTGCAGGCCCAGCTCGACGCGCGCGAAGAGGCGCTGCGCCAGCGGGAGACCCGGCTCGATGACCAGGCGTATGAGCAGAATTACCAACACGGGTACGCCGAGGGGAAAGAAGAGGGGCACCGGGCCGGCTACGCCGACGGGATGGCCCAAGCGAAACAACAGGCCGAGGCTGCCGGAGAGCAGCAGATCGAGCGGGAAATCGCGCCGCTTTGCAGCGCCTTCACCCAACTGGTCGGGCAGTTGAGCCAAACACGCCTGCAGCTTCTCAAAAATTGGGAATCGAACGCCCTGCAGATCGCCGCGGCGATCGCGCATCAGGCGATCGGCCGCGAGCTGTCGCAAGTCCCCGATCTTCCCTTATCTCTTCTGCGCGAGGCGCTGGAGCTGGCGGTCGGAAGCACCACGGTGAAGATTCGAATGAATCCCGACGACCTGAAACTTCTCCGCCCGCGGGTCGACGCGCTCCTGACGGAGTTCGCGGCGATGACCCGCGTCGACATCCAGCCCGATGAGCGGATCCATCCGGGCGGCTGTGTCGTCGAGACCCCGCAGGGGATCGTCGACCAGCGGATCGAATCGCGCCTGGAGAGGATTATCACCGAGCTGTCCAGTTAAGATACTAGGACCGACTATGAGAAGGCCGGTTCTCGGGAGGAATGGTTTTGAGTCAAGATACCGTCTTTGAGCAGATCCGAAGCGTGACGCCCGCCCGTCTGATCGGCAGCGTCACACAGACCGAGGGGATGACGGTCTCGGCGACGGGGTTCCCCGCGCCGATCGGCTCGATCGCGAAGATTCTCCAGCCCGGCGGGGGGGCCATCCGCGCCGAGGTGATCGGTTTTCGTGGGGATAAGACGCTTCTTTACTCCTACGCCGACTTGACGGGGGTTCGCTCCGGGAGCCGGATCGAATTGGTTCAGACGGTTCCGTGGCTGAGGGTGGGCGACGAGCTGCTCGGCCGAACGGTCGACGCTTTCGGCCGAACGATCGACGACCTTCCCGCGCCGGTGCTTCCCGCCCGGGCGCGCTATACCCACCAGTGCCCCGACGCCTGCAGCCGTCCGCGGATCGATACGATCCTCTCGACCGGGGTCCGGGCGATCGACGGATTTTTGACGGTCGGCCGTGGGCAGCGGATCGGGATCTTCGCCGGCAGCGGGGTCGGAAAAAGCATGACGCTCGGCATGATGACCCGCTACACCGACGCCGACGTGATCGTCATTGGCCTGGTCGGTGAGCGCGGCCGCGAGGTGAACGATTTCATCGAACGGAACCTCAGCCGCGAGGGACGGAAAAAAAGCGTCGTCGTGGTTTCGACCTCGAACGAACCGGCCCTGCAGCGCCTTCGCGCGGCGTATACCGCCATGACGATCGCCGAATATTTCCGCGACCAGGGGAAAGATGTCCTGTTCCTGTTCGACTCCCTCACCCGACTGGCGATGGCGCAGCGCGAGATAGGCTTAGCCGCCGGGGAGCCGACGACGCACGGCTATCCGCCGAGCGTCTTCACCCTTCTGCCGAGATTAGTCGAGCGGGCCGGCCGCGCCGCGGTGGGGAGCATCACCGCCTTCATGACGGTCTTGGTCGAGGGGGACGACAAGAACGACCCGATCTGCGACGCGGTCCGCGGCCTGCTGGACGGGCATATTTGGCTGTCGCGCAAGCTGAGCACCCGTGGCCACTACCCCGCGATCGACCCGATCGAAAGCATCAGCCGCCTGATGCCCGACCTGTGCACCAAAGAACACTTGGCCGCCGCCGAGAAGATGAGGCGGCTGCTGGGAATATACGCCGATAACGAAGATCTTATCTCGGTGGGCGCTTATCACGCGGGGAGCAACCCCGCGATAGACGAGGCGATCGCCATGAAGCCGATCATCGACCGCTGGCTGTGCCAAAACGTTGACGAGCCCTCAACCTTCCAACAGTCCCTCGACGAGCTGCTGGCGATGTTCAGCTAATCAGCCGGCGGTCGTGCCCCGCGCAAGCGGGGCATACGCCCCCCCTAAGGGGGGGCCGGGAGGGGTGACAACATCGAACACCCCCCCATAGTGGGGGGGCTTGGGGGGGCAACAAACACTGCTTCCCATGAACAACCATCGGCGGTCGCCCCCCTTCGGGGGGAGGGGGGGCAAGCAGGGGAACGGGGGGCGCCGCCCCCGTACCTACCACCGCCGCTCGCGGCGGTGAATAGGAACTGCTCTGGCCCCGCCAGAGCCCACTAGAAAAAACCGGCGCCCCCTAATTGAGCCGCCGACCCCACGCACCGCTAATCCCGCACCAGCCCCACCAGCTCCCTCACACTAGCGGCGGTCGCTCCCTTTTGCGCCTTCACCAGCTCGGCGGCCCGCCGGCCCAGCCCTTCGGCGAACGGCCGATCAGCCAAACACCGCCGCACGAACCCGGTCATCTCCTCCCCGTCATGAACCACCCGGGCGGCGTCGGCCGCCAGCAGTCCCTGGGCGATCTCCCGGAAGTTGCGGGTATTCGGCCCAAAGCTCACCGCCGCGCCGTAAGCGGCCGGTTCGAGCATATTCTGCCCCCCGCGCGATCCCATGCTCCCTCCGACAAAGGCGATCGACGCGGTCCCCCACCAGGCGCCCAGCTCCCCGATCGTATCGACCAGCAGCACCCGCTTTCGCTGCCGCGAAACCGAAGGGTCCTCCAGCGCGCTGCGCCGAACAAACGGTACCCCCGAACGGGAGAGCGTCTCGGCCACCTCCTCGAACCGTTCCGGATGACGGGGAACCACGATCAGCCGCAGGTTCGGGTACTCCCCGGCCAGCGCCCGGTAGGCAACCAGCGCCATCGCCTCCTCGCCGGCCTGCGTGCTGCCGGCAAGAAAGACCTTATCTTCCGGCGTGATCCCCGCCAGGCGGGAAAGCGCCGTCGTCTTTTCGTTGGCGCGGTCGCTTTGCGCGCCGTCGAACTTGATCGAGCCGGTCACCCGCAGTTTCTTCTCGTCGAGCCCCAGCTCGACAAACCGCCGGCCGCTTTCGGCCGAGCCGCTCATCACGCGGTCGAGCGAGCGAAAGACCCCTTTGAGGAAGAAACGGATCCGCCGATAGGAGGAGAAGCTCCGGTCCGAGATCCGCCCGTTGACGATCGCCGTCTTGACGCCGCGTTTTTTCGCCTCGCGAATTAAGTTCGGCCACAGCTCCAGTTCCACAAGGACCAGCAGATCGGGGTCGACCGCCTTAAGCGCCCGGCGAACACTCCAGGTGAAATCGAGCGGACAGCGAAAGACCGGAAGGTCGGGGAAGAGCCGGCGCGCCAAATCATAGCCGGTCTGGGAGGTCGACGAGACGACCGCCTCCCAGTCGGGCGCCTGTTGTTTGAGCTCCCGCAAAATCGGGCGAAGCAGGTTCACCTCCCCGACACTCACCGCCTGAAACCAGACCCGCGGCCCCCTTCCCTCCCCGGCGCCTTTGGGCCCCAGAACCGGCGCGCGCCCCAGGAAGCGATCGGCCATCCCGCGGCGGTACTTTCCGCGCAGCACGCGCAGCAGCAGTACCGGAGAGAACCCAACCAAAAGCAGAAGGTAGAGGATATTGAGCAGCATTCTTAAAGCCGTTGATTCCCGCGATCAAAAAACAACACCGTCAAGAAAACAAACAAAGGGGAGGTATCGCCTTCGGCGGCCTGATGGACACCGCCTGGACGACCCTCCCCTAATTTGTGATTGGTTTTCTGTACCCCTACAAAAGACAATCACAAACGTTTCCAGCCAAACTAGAACCAGTACGGCTCCAGACAGGGCTGATTTTCGTAGAGCCAATGACGAACGAACTGACGGTCGGTGACGACCTCTTCCGGGTCGGCGTCGGGGCGGATATCGCTGCCGACCACCACCACGGCGTCTTCGGGAGAGGCGTTGGAAAGCGCCCAGGTGATCGCCTCGCAGCGGCGGCGAATCTTCTGGACGTTTCGCGACGGGGTCTCCATCCCGTGGAGCAGATCGTTCATGCTGTCGGTATCGGACTCATCCCGATTCGAGGTGACGACGACCACATCGCTGAGCGACTCGGCCAGGCGGCCCATCAGCGGGCGCTTGCTGCGGTCGCGGTCTTCCGGCGCGCTGAGGACACAGTAGAGGGTCCCCTCGGTGACATCGCGCAGCGTCTTGAGGATCGACGCGAACGATTCGGGCGTATCGGCGTTATCGACGAAGACGCTGAACGGCTGGCCGCAGTCGATCCGCTCGAAACGGCCGGGGATATGCTCGATCCGCTCGATTCCGCGAACGACCGTCTTGATATCGATCCCCCAGCTGACCCCCAGCGCGGCGGCGGTCAGGCAGTTGTAGATATGCTCGTTGCCGATGATCTTGCTGCGGACCGGAATAGCGTCGCTGCCGGCGACGATGTAGAAGGTCTGCTCCGAGCGGCTCTGCTCCACCCGCATCCCGGTGATCATCGCCGTGTCGGGATTCATCCCGATCGTCATCGCGGGGTTCTGGATCAGGTGCAGCACCGCCGAGGTCACCCGGTCGTCGGAGTTGCAGATCACCACCGCGTCCGGCTTGGCGTAGTCGAAGATCCGCATCTTCGCGCGGCGGTAGATGTCGACCGACTTGTGGATATCGAGGTGGTCGCGCCGGATGTTCGTCAGGCAGACGGCGTCGAACTTCAGGCCGCCGATGCGCTCTTCGTCGATCCCGCGGCTGGAGACCTCGATGATGGCGTGGGTACAGCCGTTTTCGACCATCTGATGAAGCAGATCGGCCAGTTCATAGGCGTCCGGCGGGGTCTGGCGGCAGGCCAGGAGCTTCTGACCGTTGTAGACACCGAGCGAACCGACCAGCCCGACCGGATGACCGCTTTCGGCAAGCATCCCGGCGACGATGTAAGAGGTCGAGGTCTTGCCGCTGGTCCCGGCGATGGCGATGAGCTTCAGCTTGGAAGCCGGACGATCGAAGATCGCCTCGGCGGCCTCGGCGTACAGGCGGCGGACATTCGGAACCTCGATCACCGGCATCATCGGGTACGAGAGCCCTTCGGCGCCCAGACCCATCTTGCAGATGACGGCGGCCGCCCCGCAGCGCCGCGCCGCCTCGACCTCGGAAGCGAGGACTTCGGGGCTGTCGGTCAGCGAGAAATAAAGGGCACCGCGCATCAGTTCGTCCTGCGAGGTCGCCAGTGAGTAAAAGGCCAAGTCGGCCGGGAAGGTCCCGGCATCGAGGAGCGAGGAAAGAAGAACCGGATTGCCAACACCCGAGCGAACGATCATATCAACCCTCTTGCCTGAAGACGCTGTTTATGTTGTTTTGAGTTATTTGCCTGTGGTGAGATTATCTACGCAGCCGGAGGACGAAAAAACTTGAAAAAATGGGTTTTAGCGATATTTGTTAATATAGATAAAATACGCCGTTTTTAAGGCCGATTTTTTCATCCTTTAGCCGTAATAATCGTTACTACCATTACTACCATAAATAATAAAGCGCCCCCGGGGCCTAGTCAAGAAGATTCTTAAAAGAATCAGATTCCTTTTTCCCGTTTCGTTTGGTTCGTTGAGAATAAATGGTAAATCCCTAAAACCTTCGTTATTTTGGCCATTCTCCCACCCCCGCTTCCCCCTCCCCCGGGGAGAGGCTCCCCACCCCGCGCCCGGTCCTATTACTCTTATTGACAGACTCCCCGTTTGGGGGATAATTTAAGGCAATTTCGCTTTGTCTTCCCCCCTATAGAAAAGGGATCGGGAGGGTCACCCTCCTGGCCGAGGACCGGCGAAACTAAGAGAATTACCACAGTTTTACGCGCCGCGGCTTTCGCTTAAAGAGAATGTGCCGGGCCGGCGGCGCTTGGTCAAAAATTTTAAACGGGAGATTTCGTATGACGAAAACCGCGAGTTTTTTCCGTGCGATTCGACTGACGACGGCGGCTGTCGCGATGACGCTGGCCCTCGCTTTCGTTTCGAATTCGGTCCTGCGCGCCCAAGATGCCGCGCCGGCTGAAGAGCCGGCCGCCGCTGCCGCCGAAGAAGCGGCCCCTGCCGCTGACGCCCCGGCCCCTGAAGCCGCTGTCGCTGAAACCGCCGCCGAGCAAGCCCCGGCCGCCGATGCGGCCGCCGCGCCTGCCGCCGGCGAGGCCCGCAAGCCGTTCTGCAGCCTTTTCGGCCTGCTTTGGGTTCTCGGGCTTTGCGGCTCGCTCGCCGCGCTGATCTTCGCTTGGAAGTTCTTCAAGCAAATGATGAAGGCCGACGAGGGGAACGAGGAGATGATCTCCATCGCCGCCGCCGTGCGTGAAGGCGCCAACGCCTATCTGTGGCAGCAGTACAAGGTCGTCGGAATCTTCTTCGTCGTCATTTGGGCGTTCCTGATGTTCCTCGCCTGGGGCCTCGGCGTCCAGAACAAGATCGTCCCGTGGGCCTTCCTCACCGGTGGTTTCTTCTCCGGTCTGGCCGGCTGGTGCGGTATGAAGACCGCCACCTGGGCCTCCTCCCGTACGGCCGCCGGCGCGATGAAGTCGCTCAACCAGGGGCTTCAGGTCGCCTTCCGTTCCGGCGCGGTGATGGGTCTGACGGTCGTCGGCCTCGGCCTTCTCGACATCGTCCTTTGGTTCGGCGCCCTGTACTGGGTCTTCCCGAGCTTCAACTGGACCATGAGCTTGACCGAGATCACCGTCGTGATGCTCTGCTTCGGTATGGGCGCTTCTTCTCAGGCGCTCTTCGCCCGTGTCGGCGGCGGTATCTACACCAA